>RAYB01000017.1 GCA_003669055.1 bacterium 1XD21-70 | reverse complement strand
CTGTCCCTGCGCGTGCACGGCAAGGGGGCAACAAAATATGACAATGTCCGCATCGGGATGAACTCCCGGCTGGACGAGTTGCAGGCGGGGATCCTGAATGTCAAGCTGGGACATTTGGACAGGGAGATCGCGCTGCGGCAGGAGGTGGCCAAAAGGTATGACGAAGCGCTTGGGGTTCTGGCTGCTGTGCCCCAGGTGAGGGAGGGTGCGGTGTCTGCCTATGCCCAGTATATCCTGGTTTTGGAAAGCCAGGAGGTGCGTGACGGCCTGATGGGGCACCTGAAAGGGCAGGGGATCCCCGCAATCCAGTATTACCCGAACCCGATGCACAGGCTGCCGGTATTTGCCGGGTTGGAGAATTATGGGGAGGGCTTCCCAAATGCGACCTCCTATGCGGACAGGTCGCTGGGGATCCCGTTTTCACCTTATATCAGCAGGGAGGACCAGGAGAGGGTAATACAGGGTATTAGGGATTTTTTTAGTAATCAAAGATGTGTCTAGAGGCGGATATTATAGCAGGAGAATTTGAACTATGAAAATTTTGTTTTTGTCATATAGTGATATAAGATATGATGGGCGTCTGAGGGAACTTCTGACAGTGGCTGATGCGATAGGGGAGGTATATTCTGTTATAAAACACAATAGAAAAAATGACAAAAACAATCTATCTATCAAGAAAAGTGGGATAACAGGTATTTTACAATTTGTTAGAAAAACAAAAGCATTGTGTAAAAAAATGGGACACATAGATATACTTTTTATTGATAACCGCATAGCCTGTATACCTGGATTGATGATAAAGCATAAATTACAGAATATTTTAACGATACAAGATGTCCGGGAATTATATTTGATTCAAGAACAAACAAGGATAAGAAGCAAAATTGGCTGTATCATTGAAAAGGCAATGATTAAAAAATCAGATATTATTATTTGCGCAAATATTTATCGTGCAAAGAAAATGATGGAAGTATATTCTTTGGTAACTTGTCCTTTGATTTACGAAAATATACGAGAGTTATCTTATAATGATACAAATATAAAGAGTTTTGAAAAAAAATACAATGCAATGTTTCAAACGGATGGCATCAAGATAATATCTACATCGGGGTATGCGCTGAATCGAACCAATGACCAGTTGGTAAGGGAAATGAAAAATATTGAAAAAAAGGTACAATTATTTATTGTAGGTGGCGGAAGAAAAGAAGATCGAATGGTAATTAACAAAATCGTGAAAGAAAATCATTTAAAAAATATTTATTTTATTGATAAGGTGAGGGAAGAAGAACTTAAATACCTGATAAGCAAATGTGATATTGGTATTGTAAATTACGGACAGTACGATACGAATAATCGGCTTTGTGCCTCGGGAAAAATATTTGAATTTCTCTTTGAGGGGCTTCCAGTAGTTACGACAAATAATTTGCCGTTGAAAGACTTTTGCAGAGAATATGAGGTGGGAGTTTCTGGAGATTCTTATAGTGAAAGCATCAATGAAGTGATTAGAAATTATGATATATACAAGAAAAAAGTGAAAGAATTTATAAATATATATGATATTGCTAATAACCGGGAAAGAGTTATCTATGAATTAAATGAACGGATAAAAGAAGGAATGAAACATAAATGTATATGAAATTAGCATATAAAAAATCAAATAGAATAGATAATAATATTTTTAAGCTTATTCTTTTTTTGCTAATAAAATGGCTATACATATATATTACAATATCCATCCTTTATCCGCTAAATTATGGTTTACACCAACATTACGGTATAAATTTTAATGTAGTGAAGGAAGTGATTGCTAGTGTCATTTTTAGCATGGAAACAATTTTCTTCTTGGTTACAAAAAGAAAATCTGAGTTTGAGGAAATTCTTCTATATATGCTATTTATTATGTATTATATTCCTTTGAATTCAATAGCGTCGCTCGTAGATGCTTCCTATGAGTTTTTATTGTTTTCAAATTTATTTTTCTTTTTAATTATTTTTGCTATCTCTTGCTATAGGAAACGAACTGTATGTGACACTAAAAAATTGTACAATATTGGAAAAAGAATAATTCTCAGCAAAAAAATAAGGATGGTATGTTTTGCAGTTTGTTTTGCTTTTATATTATATAAGATTTCATTTAATGGACTAGATTTTTCTTTGTCGATGTCTGGGGATTATGTATATACAAATAGGCTGTCAAATCATGAAGCGATTCAAATATCTAGAAAAGGAATTACTGGTATATTAATTACTATACTTGAAGATATTGCTACATATGCAGCACCTTTTTATTTATTGGTAGCAATTCAAAGAAAAAAGATTGGTGGAATTTTAGTTTCTATATTATGCATTTTATCACGGTATTCTATTTATTCGATGAAGGGAGACCTGTTATTACTTCCAGTAGTTATTGCTATTTGTATTATATGCAATGAAAAAAAGAAATATAGGATAGATAATTTGATGGTAGGTAGTGCATTGGTGGTTTTTACTACGATCGCAATTATATGGATAAAGTTTGGAAAAGCAAGAATATATATGCTGATAGTGAGGCGGTTGTTTTATATGCCGACATGGTTGAATACAATCTATTATGATTTCTTTTCACAGCATGCAAAGCTTTTTCTGACGGATGAAGTGTTTTTAATAAAGCGCTTCCTGCCTCATGTTTATGATAGTTCCGTCCTAAAAATGATAAGCGAGGCATATTTTCAAGGAGAGATTGTATCGCCTAATAATGGGTTGTTTTCTGAAGGATATATGCAGTTTGGGTTGATAGGGATATTGGTGTATCCGTTTTTATATAAATTGGTATTTGATTGGGCAGATCATGTATATAAACCCTTCGGCAAGCAAGTACAGATTTTTATTGCTTTTGTATGTGCATCTTCTCTTCTTAATGTAGGGATGTTCCGGACAGATTTTGTGATGCATTTCTTTTCTTTGACCTTTATTGTGCAAATGTTTTCAAAGTTAAACTTGGGAACAAGAGTCCATGCATTTATGGCACGAAGGAGAACTTGAAAATGGGGGATAATGCAATACTGAGGGGCACTTTTTGGAAATTTCTAGAAAGGATTGGGGTGTTTGGGACACAATTTATTGTCCAAATCATTCTGGCAAGGTTATTGGAACCGTCAGATTACGGTTCCTTGGCTATAATGATAGTGTTTATTACAGTTTCCAATGTCCTGGTACAGAGTGGGTTTAATACAGCGCTGATACAGAGGCGTGATATAAAAGATAGGGACTATTCTTCCATATTGTGGGTATCATTGATTGTTGCTTCCGTAATTTATGTTGTGATTTTTATTTGTTCTCCTTATATTACCCAAATGTATAAGTCACCTGGCTTATTATGGCCATTGCGTATTATTGCGCTCGTTTTATTTTCCGGCGCTTTTAATTCTGTACAACTTGCAAAGGTGACAAGAGAGATGGATTTCCGGAAAATTTTTTACGGCAATCTGGCGGGAACCATAATTGCCGGTGTGATCAGTATTGTGATTGCATATCTAGGAGGCGGATTATGGGCATTAGTTTTTCAGACACTATTTAATTCAATATCAAGCTGTATAGTAATGGCAGCTATAGTAAAGTTGGCGCTCGAATGCACGATCGAGTGGGAGAGGATAAAAAAGTTTTTTTCATATGGATGGAAGCTGGTTGTTTCGGGTATTTTAAACACACTGTCAGAGCAACTGAACAGCCTTGTAATAGGCATTAAGTACAATACTTCAGCGCTAGGGTTTTATACTCGTGGTATGCAGTTCCCACATTACGGAATCAGTATTATAGAAGGGACAATGTCAAGTGTGATCCTGCCTGCTATAGCAAAAGTCCAAGACGATAAAGAAAAAGCAAAGAATATTATGCGCAATGCAATGTTATTGGCATCTTATCTGGTTTTTCCGTTAATGGCAGGTTTGGCAGCTATATCCAAAAATCTGGTACAGATATTGCTTACAGATAAATGGATTGGATGCGTCCCATATATGCAGATATTCTGCCTAGTATTTGCTTTGTACCCGGTTCATGTTTGTAATTTACAGGCATTAAACGCGATGGGGAGAAGTGACTTGTTTTTAAAATTAGAGATAATAAAAAAATGTTATAGTATAGCTGTATTAATATTAGCAATTATTTTATTTGATACTCCTATATCAGTGGCAATTTGCACTCTGAGCCTTTCACCCGTTGGATGGTTGGTAAATTCTTTTCCAAATAGCAAGATTTTAGGTTATGGGTTTAGAGATCAAGTGAAAGATTTGGTTCCTATTTTTGGAAGTTCGATCTTAATGTTTATTATTGTATATTTTTTGAATTATTTGAACGTTGGGAAAATTGTGATAATTGTTCAAATAATAGTGGGGGTGTTGTTTTACATTGGAATTTCATTGGTAATGAAAATAAAACAATTTTATCAAGTGTATACCATGATTCAAAAAATCTTATCTTAAAAATAAGCCCACTATTGAAAATATATGTTTAAAGAAGAAAGATAAAAAGGTGAGATAAATGGATTCTAAAATTTTAGTGACCAAAGCAACTCTTCCTGATTTTGATGAATATGTCCAGGAAATCAGTGAGTTATGGGAAACCCATTGGCTGACCAACATGGGAGTTAAACATCAGGAATTAAGTGAACAGTTACGGGATTTTTTGGAAGTTGATGAGATTGATCTATTGACAAATGGACATATGGCTTTAGAATTATCGATTCAGGCGATGGAACTTAAGGGAGAGGTGATAACTACCCCTTTTACTTTTGCAAGTACTACCCATGCGATTGTTAGGAATGGCTTACGTCCTGTTTTTTGTGATATTAAGGAAGATGATTTTACAATTGATCCGGAAAAAATTGAACGTTTAATTACTGACCAAACATCTGCAATTCTGCCGGTACATGTGTACGGGAATATTTGTGATACAGAAGAAATACAAAGAATAGCAGAGAAATATGGACTAAAAGTAATTTATGATGCCGCCCATGCTTTTGGTGTGAGGAAACAGGGAAGAGGGATAGCTTCATTTGGAGATGTGTCCTGCTTTAGCTTCCATGCGACGAAAGTGTTTAATACGATTGAAGGTGGTGCAGCTTGTTTTCATGATAAAGATTTTGGAAAATGCTTATATCAATTAAAAAATTTTGGTATAAAAAATGAAGAAATTGTAGAGAGAATTGGGGCGAATGCCAAGATGAATGAATTTTGTGCTGCTATGGGATTATGCAATTTGCGGCATATAAGAGATGAAATAGCTAAAAGAAAAGTGGTAACAGAACAGTATTTGAAATATTTGAAGGATGTGAATGGCATTCAAATAAATAAAATTGCTGGAGATATAGAAGCTAATTATGCTTATTTCCCAGTGCTTTTTAATGAGGAGCAATTTGGATGTACAAGAGATGAGATTTTAGAAACATTACAAAAACATAATATATATCCAAGGAAATATTTTTATCCATTAACAAACATGTTCGATTGCTACCACGATTTATATGATACAGAAAACACGCCAAAAGCATTCTATGCTAGTAAAAGGATATTAACATTACCATTGTATCCGGATCTTCCTCTAGATATGGTAGACCGAATATGTGAATTAATATTAAAGTGTAAAAAATAAGCAGATTCGATAGGGAAATACATAAAGTGGAAAATAGGAATATTTACAGTAGGTGGAAAGATGGATAAAATTGTAATTAGTGTCATTGTGTTAACATATAATCATGAAAAATACTTAGCAAAATGTTTAGAAGGTATTTATTCTCAAAAGACATCTTTTGCATATGAAGTTTTGATACATGATGACGCATCTACAGACCATACACAGGAAATTATATTAGATTTTGCTGAGAAAAACCGTAATAAGATAAAGACGAAAACAGTATTCCAAAAAACGAATCAATTTTCAGAAGGTGATTATCATATGGATGAATACCTTTATCCGCTTGTGGAAGGCGAGTATGTTGCATATTGTGAAGGTGATGATTATTGGTGTGACCAAAATAAATTAGAGAAACAGTATAAGGAAATAAAAAAGCGGAAAGATTGTACTATATGTGCCCATAAGGTTCGATGTATAAATAATGACGAAAAATTTTTGTTTTTCCTTAATCCTAAAAATTGGGGAGAAGGGGTAATAAATGGCGAGGATATCTTGCGTGATTTTTTGCATGGGGGAGGCTGGCCTTTCCAGACAAGTGCATTTTTAGTAAAATCAGAGATAGTAAAAAACCATCCGGATTTTTGGGAGATATTTCATGTTGGGGATAAACCACTGTTAATTTGGAGTTTAGCGTGTGGGAACCTCTACTATATAGATGAAGTAATGTCATGTTATCGATTAGGTTCTGTTGGAAGCATGACGCAACTGACTAAGGGGAGAGAATATGCTTTGGATAAAATCATCACAAATGCAGCGGGTTTTCGTGCATTTGATGAAATAACCAACCATAAATATTGGGATGATATGAAGCATATGGTTCTCTATTTGGAATATCAGAGGGATATGGTAAATAAAAAAAAGATTGAAAAAATCAGGATGCAAGAATATAGAAAGGAACTTTCTATCAAGGAAAGAGTTATAGCAGCACTAAAATTTACGGTATTAGGAAATATTATGAGAAATTTAAGAGCAGATATAAAAATTAAAAGATAAAAAATTAGAAGTAAAGGATGAAAGGAAGCCAGCAATAGGGCTTCTTTTTTGATGGGGAGGTGAAAGAATGAGTAGGAAAATTCTTTTATTAGGTGGATCACGATATGCCTTGCCAGTTATAGATACGGCGCATAAACTGGATTGTAAAGTTTACACTTGTGATTACCTTCCTAAAAATATTGCCCACAAGTATTCGGATGGGTATGAAAATATCAGCATTGTTGATAAGGAAGCAGTGCTGAATATTGCAAAAAAAATGAAAGTTGATGGGATTATGTCCTTTGCCTGCGATCCTGGTGTTGTGACGGCTGCCTATGTGGCAGAAAAAATGGGGCTTCCATCCGCAGGTTCATATAAATCTGTTTGCATTCTTCAAAATAAGAAAAAATTTAGAAAATTACTTTTGGATAACGGGTTTAATGTCCCTATGGCTCGGGGATATAAAAGAATTGGTGATGCTCTTGAGCAGATGGAGGAATTTTTGTTTCCAGTCATTGTCAAGCCAACGGATTCTGCTGGGAGTAAGGGTGTTACAAAAGTGGAATCGGTGGATGGGATGAAAAGTGCCATTGACCATGCATTAGGCCATTCGATAGATGGTGAATTTATAGTTGAGAAGTTTTTGGAGAGCAAAGGCAATCCTTCAGATTCAGAGTGTTTTTCTATCGATGGTGAACTGAAATTTGTTTCATATTCATCACAGGGATTTGACGGAGAATGTGGGAATCCGTATGCTCCAACTGGGTTTACTTGGGTACCAACGATTTCAGAGCCACATCAGAAGGAATTGTCTTCTGAACTCCAAAGGCTATTGAGGATACTGGGGATGCGGACATCTCTTTATAACGTGGAGACAAGGGAATCAATAGATGGGAAGGCATACATTATGGAAGTTTCGCCCAGGGGTGGTGGAAATAGGCTTGCTGAAATGTTGCGTTACTCGACAGGGGTGGATCTCATCGAACTTGCCGTGAAGGCTGCTCTTGGTGACACAATAGGCGAGATACAGGATTATACGATCAATGATTTTTGGGCTGAAATTATTCTTCATAGCAAAAAGTCTGGGCATTATAAGGGGTTAAGTATTTCTGAAGAATTGAAGAAATATATTGTTGAGACAGATATCTGGGTAGCAGAGGGAGATTTGGTAGAGAATTTTTCTGGTGCGAATAAAGCGGTGGGAACCCTGATATTACGGTTTGATGATAAGAAATTAATGTCACAGGTGATGTCAAAGCCATCACAATATGTTTTTGTGGATGTGGGATAAATCAGGAACCATATTTAGGAGATAAAGATGGAACATGTAAAACTTAAGGTAATAGAGGATAAAGAAGAAAAGATCCAGATTATAAAACAATGTGATTCCGTGTTTCCGATTAGATTACTTGAACGACCAGATAGCAGTGAAATTATGAAGAAAATAATAAATTATGCCTGTTTTTATGCTGCATTTGTTTCAGAGAAGGATCCCGTTGGCTATGTTGCATTTTATGCAAATGATATAAAGAAGAAAATTGCTTATATTTCTAATATTGGAGTGAAGCTGGAATATCAGCACCACCATGTAGGAAGTTTACTGATGAAAAAGAGTTTGGAAGTAGCCAAGGATAGAGGCATGCTTATGATTAGGCTGGAAGTATTGTCAACGAATGAAAAGGCGATTGCATTTTATAAGCATTGGGGATTTGATTTTGAATTGTTAGAGGGGATAGACACTTATTATATGAGCAGATATCTCTGAGTAAAATAGCTAGAGCATAGTAAAATTGTTTTTATAAGTAATGGTATTTTGACAATATAAGATATCAAGGTCTATGAAGAAAGCTATAAGGTACCCTCAGTGGACAAAGGGACACACGCCCCAAATACCCTCTTTTGGCGGCTGGCGATGTTAACGTCAATCGGCGTACGTCCAGTACGCCTCATTCCGTTGCCTTGCCAGCCACCAAAATACGGCACTTGGGATCCGAAGGAGTTTTGCGCCACAGCTTTGTGATTCTGCAAGGCACTGGAACGAAGCGTACTGGACGTACGCTGAGCGACAGTAACGCAGCAGAATCGCAAAGCTGTGGTACAAAACCGTGTGTCCCTTTGTCCGCTGAGGGTACCCAAACCATATGAAATTCTTAATATTTTGGACATGATAGACATTTAAACACTGGATAATAGAAAAATGATAAAATAGTGAAAGGGTAAAAGAATGGAAGAAAAACGAAAGGTACTTGTAGTATTTGGAACCAGGCCAGAGGCGATTAAAATGTGCCCACTTATAAAAGAATTGCAAAAGAGGCCAGGAATTGAAACAATAGTATGTGTTACAGGCCAGCACCGGAGTATGTTAGATCAGGTTTTAATTGCTTTTGATGTCATTCCTGACTATGATTTGTCGATCATGAAAGAACAGCAGACATTATTTGACATCACTATAGCAGTCCTAAACGGAATGGGAGAAATTTTGAAAAAAGTTGAGCCATCCCTAGTTCTTGTGCACGGAGATACATCGACTACTTTTGCAACAGCATTAGCAGCGTTTTACCGAAATATCCCAGTTGGCCATGTGGAGGCAGGGCTTCGGACTTATGATATTCATTCTCCCTACCCAGAGGAATTTAACCGGCAGGCAGTTGGGGTCATCAGCACCTATCATTTCGCACCAACTCAGATTAGCAGGCTGAATCTGATGAAAGAAGGGAAAAAAGAAGAGTCCATTTTTGTTACAGGGAATACGGCAATTGATGCGCTTAAAATCACAGTAAAGGACAGCTATTTCCACCCGGAGTTGGAGTGGTCGAAGGGAAGCCGCCTTATCCTTATCACTGCCCACCGAAGGGAAAATTTAGGTGAGCCGATGAGGCAGATGTTTATGGCAATTAAACGAGTTTTGGGAGAACATGACGATGTAAAAGCTATTTATCCGATACATTTAAATCCTTTAGTGAGGAAAACTGCCCATGATATTTTCGGTGAAAACAATGAAAAAATAAGATTAATTGAACCATTAGATGTTCTTGATTTCCATAATTTTATGAAAGCAAGTTATCTGATCTTGACTGATTCGGGAGGGATTCAGGAAGAGGCGCCATCTCTTGGGAAACCAGTATTGGTTATGCGTGATACAACGGAGCGCCCAGAAGGGATAGATGCAGGAACGCTTAAGCTTGTGGGGACAGGGGAAGAAGAAATCTACCGATCTTTTACGATGCTGCTGGATGACAAGAGTGAATATGAGAAAATGTCTTGTGCAGCTAATCCCTATGGGGATGGCCATGCATGTGAACGGATTGCGGATATTATCGAATCAAATCAGAAAAATGAATCCCCCAAATATTATCCCTCAAAAAATTAAAAAGCAAAATCAGCAAAAGCTATTGACAAACCCCAAAAATATGGTAAACTAGCACTATGAGTTACACGCGTAACCAAAAAATGATAATCACACTAATTGCACCAAAGAAACATCCCTTATAACAGGGATATAATATTTAACCGTTAGTTACGCGCGTAACCAACATATGGTGCCACCAAAGCCCAAATGGCGATGCACTCAAATGGCAAGGTATTTAAAAACACATCACCTTAAAACAAGGCATCTAAACACACAGATACAATCATCTCACAAATCACACAAGGAGGAAGGGTTATGGTAATGGGGAACAGGCCACGGATTGGCATTATTGGCTGCGGGCAGATTGCAAAGATCCGCCATGTGCCGGAACTGGCCAAGAGTGAGCATGCAGAACTGGCAGGCTTTTACGATTTTATCCCGGAGCATGCAGAGATTCTGGCAAAGCAGTATGGCGGGAAGGTTTACGGGCATTATGAGGATATGCTGAAGGATAGTTCGGTGGATGGGGTTATCATCTGCACATCCAATGACAGCCATGGGAAGATCTCCGTGGAAGCGCTGGAGCGGGATAAGTATGTTTTATGTGAGAAGCCTATGTCTATGAGCCTGGAAGAGGCAGCGATGGTGGTGGAGGCCGACAGAAAGAGCAAGGCATTCTATATGGCGGCGCACAACCAGAGGTTTACTTTGGCTCACAGAAAAGCAAGGGAGATCTTGCAGAGCAAAAGAATGGGGAGGGTACTCTTTTTCCGCTGTACGCTGGCACATACAGGGCCGGAGCATTTCAGCGTGAACCGTTCCACCTCCACATGGTACCTGAACAAGAAAAGTTCCGGGTTTGGCTGCATCACGGATCTGGGCATCCACAAATGCGATGTGATCCGCTATATGCTGGGGGAGGGCTTCACGAAAGTGGCTGCGGTTGCAGGAACCAGGGACAAACGGGATGCGGCCGGGAATTTTGTGGATGTGTATGACAACGCGGCCTGCGTGCTGGAAACGGAGTCAGGCATTATGGGAACCTTGAACCTGTCCTATTCCAATTATGGGCCGATGGAAAACGGTGTATATTTTTACTGCGAGAATGGGGTGCTCCGTGTATATAATGATGCCGATTGTGCATTGGAGGTTATGATGAAAAACGGCGAGCGGGCCAGCTATTTCAACGAGGCTGCCCCTTGCTCCCATGTGGTAGACACATTTGCAATGGCAATTCAGAATAAGGAGGGCTCCCCGGTGGCAGCGGAGGAATCCTATGAGGCCATGAGGGTGGTTTTCTCCATTGAGGAAGCAGCCAGGACAGGAAGAATGGTGGAAATTTAAGAACAGGATCAATATTAAGAGTAAGATAAATAAAAAGAACAGGATAAATATTAAGTGCAGGATAAACAAAAAAGAGAAGCATGGTAATAAACGAGAAAAGAGAAGTACGGCAAACAAGAAATCAACAGAAAAAACATAAATAATCGAAGAAAAAGGGGAAAACAAAATGACACACAAAGAACGTTTGATGGCAGTAAAAGAAGGAAAAAAGACGGACCGCCCGGCATTTGTTGCCTGGGGGCCACACATGAATCTGATTGACAGGAACGCGAAGGATTTTGCGGAGGCAACCATCGCCTACCAGAACACTTACCAGTTTGATTTTATTAAGCTGATGCCGAACGGCATGTATTTTACGGAGGATTTCGGCCAGGCGTTAAAACCGGCGGAGCATATCTTTGACGATACCTGGATGAACGTGCAGGCAAGCGCGGTCAATGACCCGCACCAGTGGGCAAAGATAAAGGCACCGAATGTGAAAAAAGGCGCGCTTGCCAGGGAGATTGAGGTGTGCAAGCGGGTGAACGACTATTTCCAGGGGGATGTCCCGGTACTGGCAACCGTATTCAGCCCCTTTATCTGGATGGGGGAGATGACGGGGGGATTTTTCCATCCGGAAGTGATTTTGTCACATTTTGAGTACTCTGGCCGGGAAGCGCGGGCAGCCTTGGAAATGATTGCTGAAACGAATGAACGCCTGATGGAAGCCTTTGTGGATGCGGGCGCTGCCGGGTTTTTCCTGGGATATCAGTGTGGAATGGCTAAGCAGATGGGAAGGGATCTGTTTGACGAGTGTGCAAAGAAATATGACGTGAGGAATATCAATGCTATTAAGGACAGGACATGGTTCAATATGGCCCATATCTGCCATGGGGATGCCCAGACCAGCGAATGGTTCCTGGATTACCCGGTGGATGCCTTCAATTGGGCAGACCGAGAAAAAGGGCAGCACACGATTGCAGAAATGCGTCAGCTGACAGACAAAGTCCTGGTAGGCGGGCTGGACCATGCCAACGGGTATGGATATAAAGACCTTCAGTGCAGGTATCTGCCGTCCAATGATTTTGCTGGCAGCGACAGGGAGCAGATCAAAGCCCATGTGAAAAAGAAAATCAAGGAAGCGCTTGCATCAGGCGGTGTAAAGACCGTGATTTCCGGCGGCTGCGGCTGGTCGGAGGGTTCCCTTCCGAGGTTCTCCCTCTGGAGGGAGATTATGGAAGAGATCGGGGAGGAGTGGCATCATGAAGCATAAAATTCTGCTGCTTGGCATGGGGTTTTGGGGAAGGCGCTGGCTGGAACTGATCCAAAAAACACAACGGTGTGAACTGGCAGGGGTTGCCGGTAGCCCTGCCGAGATGGAGGAACTTTGCGGTACATACGGGGTGGATCCGGCAAAAACATTTACCGATTTCAGGGAGGCAATTGCCAGGACGGATGCAGGGATCGCCGTAGTGGTGTTGCCGGGGGCACTTCATTTTGAGGCGGACAAGCTGGCACTGGAAAAGGGTATGGACCTGATCACGGAAAAGCCGCTGGCAATGGATCTGGAGGAGGCCAAAGGGCTGCTGCGGCTGAAAGCCTTATATCCGGAGCGAAAATTCATGGCTTCCCAGAACTACCGCTGGAGACCCCATAACCAGGCGATCAAGCGTGCGATAGAGGAAGGGAGGATTGGGAAGGTCGAGTCTGTCCTATTGGAATTTCGCCAGCAGGAGGACTTGCAGGGATACCGGGCGGGCTTGGAGATGCCGCTTTTGCAGGATGTGTCGATCCATCATTTTGACCTGATCCGGTTTTTTACCGGTGCAGATTGTAAAGACATTTACTGCCGCACCTGGCGTCCGTCCTGGTCTCTGTTTAAGGGCAAGCCGTCAGCGGAAGCCATCCTGGAGATGGATAACGGTGTCCGGGCCGTATACCAAGGAAGCTGGGCGGCCCGGGGGAAGGAGAGTTCCTGGGACGGCAATTTCACGGTCACCGGGAACGAGGGGTGCCTGACCCTGGATGCGGATGGGAAGGTGATGCTTTACAAACATGAAAGGGCGGAGGAAGTTGTACTGGATACCAGGCGGCAGCAGGGGGAAGAGATTGCATTGCCCAGGATGGAATATGTGGAGATGGAGTATGGGTTCCACATGTTTATGGACAGTGTTGAGCAGGGGGCAAAACCAGAAACGACGCTGGAAGATAATGTAAAAAGCTTTGCCATGGTTATGGCAGGTATTCAGTCTGCAAGGGATCATACAACCGTAGACTGTAAGGGTATCTTGGAGTAAAATGGATGGCAGGAAGGGGAGTAGGAGTATTATGTCACAGGAAAAATATACATTTAAAAAGCGTTTTGCCACTTGGTTTGGCTTGGCAGCCCTTGTGTTTGGCGGGTTCTGCGGGGGTGCGATGGCCTCCGGCGCTTATGCTACCAGCTATTTTGCAAGATATGGCGGTGGGCATATGCTGGTTTTCGTCCTGATATTTATGGCGGTCATGGCGGTCTGCTGTACCCTGGGGATCAATCTGATCCGGGCATATAAGGTGACAGATTATAACGGCTTTTACCTTGCCCTTTACGGGTTGCAGAAGCCGGATTCCAACCCGCTGTTAAAAAGGATTGTAGCTTTGTTTTTTGACTGCTTTACCATACTTTCCGGTATTGCGGCCTGTGCAGGCGCCATGGCGCTGTTTGGTTCCCTCGGCCAGTCGATGGCAGGGATTCCCGTAAAGGCCGGCTCCCTGGCGGCGGCTTTTGCCTTTGCAGTGCTCAGCGTATACGGCGGAGCCTTCCTGCGCAAATTCAATACCATTATGACCCTTGCGCTGACGGCAAGCCTGTTGGCAATCCTGGTTGCTGTATGCTTGCTCAGGGGAGATGTGCTGGCTGGCCTTTTGGGGAATTTCCAGGTGGGTGTGGACTGGAGCGGGGTTCCCCTTGCCACCGGGTATACGATGGTGGTCTCTTACTGTTTTAATGTGGGTTCCTGGGGGGCAACGCTCAGCAGCTATTCCGAGAGAATCCGGGATCAGAAGGACGCAGTTGGTTCCGGCATCCTGATTGCAGTTTTTGTAGGCGCGCTGTTTTTCGTGACCTCCTGCATTGTGCTGCCGTTTTTGCCGGAGGAGTTGAATTCCACCCCTATTTTGAATATTTGCCAGAATCACTTGGGAAGTACCCTGACAGTCACCTATTGGGTGGTGATCTTTATTGCCGTGATAACAACAGGGCCTACGTTTGCCTTCAGCATTGCGGCGCGGTTCATGAAACTGTGGAAAAATGACGCGGTTAGCCAGAAGCTGAAGATTTTTGCGATTGCGTTTACGTTTATGGTGGTATGTTATTTCGTATCCTTAATGGGTTTGATGAAGATTGTGCAGATTATCCTTACCTCCACCGGCGCCATCGCTGCATTTTCTATATTCATCCCGCTGCTGGTATCCGTTTTCCGGGTGGCAAAGCTGAACCGGGCGGAGGGGAAGTAGGGGGAGGGAAAAGGAGATTTCCATCGATGAAAAAGACAGATAAAAAATACCAGGCATATATTCAGATCTTAAGGGAGGAATTGATACCGGCCATGGGATGTACGGAGCCGATTGCACTTGCATATGCCTCTGCCGTGGCACGGGAAATATTAGGGGAGATGCCGGACCGCGTGGAGGTTGCTGCCAGCGGGAGCATTATCAAAAATGTAAAGTCGGTAATTGTCCCCCATACCGGCGGCCTCAAAGGGATTCCTGCCGCTGTGGCAGCGGGAGCCGTGGCGGGGAGGGCAGACCAAGAACTGGAAGTGATTGCAAATGTGAGCCAGGGCCAGACCGAAGAAATGCGGGATTTCCTGCAGAAGGTTCCGGTTTTTGTGAGCCATGTGGATCAGGGGTTTACGTTCGAGATTGTGGTGGTATTGCATAAAGGCAGTTCTTATGCAAAGGTCAGGATCTTGAATTACCATACAAACATTGTGCTGCTGGAAAAGAACGGGGAAACGCTGAGGGAGGTACCAGTGGAAGGGGAGCAGGAAGAGGGAATAACCGACCGGAGCCTTTTGGACATGGAATCTATCTATGACTTTGCAGATACGGTGGAAACCGGGGAGATCCGCGGCATTTTAAACCGGCAGATCCGCTATAATATGGCAATTGCCAAGGAAGGCCTGCGCGGGGACTACGGAGCCAATATCGGCTCCGTGCTGCTGGCCGCCGAAGGGGATGATGTCCGCACCCGTGCCCGTGCCCTGGCGGCGGCAGGCTCGGATGCCAGGATGAACGGCTGCGAACTGCCGGTGATCATCAATTCCGGAAGCGGGAACCAGGGGATTGCCGTTTCGGTTCCGGTGGTGGTATATGCAGAGGAACAGAAGGTGGGCGAGGAGAAGCTGCTGCGGGCTTTGGCATTGGCCAACCTGACTGCCATCCATGAAAAGACACCCATTGGCCGCCTGTCGGCATACTGCGGGGCAGTCAGCGCAGGGGCGGGGGCAGGAGCCGGGATTGCCTATTTAAGCGGCGGGGGATACGCGGAGGTAGCCCATACCATCGTCAATGCCTTAGCGATAGTATCCGGGATTGTATGTGACGGGGCGAAAGCGTCCTGTGCAGCGAAGATTGCCTCTGCGGTAGAAGCGGGTATTTTCGGCTATGCCATGTACCGGCAGGGGCAGCAGTTTCGGGGCGGCGACGGAATCGTAACCAAGGGAGTAGAGGCAACCTTAAAAAATGTAGGGCGCCTGGGAAAACATGGCATGAAGGAGACAAATGAAGAAATTATCAGGATCATGATCGGTGAGGGCTGTTGAAGAAATCCAATCCTTCTTCCCTTTTTCCGTTTTTGGTGTTAAAATAGCACCAGAAAAAGGCATCCATGGTGCAGGGAGGAAGGAAAATGTCAAAACGTAAAGAGGTGGCTTTGGCGGCCGGTGTTTCCGAGGCCACGGTATCCCATGTGATAAACGGAACGAAGTATGTCAGCCCGGAACTGACCATGCGCGTGCGAAAAGCGATTGAGGAAAAAGGCTACCGGCTGAACCATGCCGCCCGCTGCCTGGCAACCAACCGGAGCGGCCATCTGGCATTGATTGTGAACAACCTGAAAAACCCGCGGTATGCAGAGGTTTCGGAGGCCATGCAGGGGCAGGCCAGAGTGAGGGGATATATCGTTTCCACGATTGATATCAATCTGTTTAATTTTACGGAGGATGCCGTCTTTGACCTGATTTCCAGGAACATTGACGGGGTGTTTTTGGCTACCTATATCGATAGCATGGAACCTGCCGTCCGGAGGGCATATGAACACGGCATCAAGATCATTTCCGGGATTCCCCGGTTTGGCAAGGTGCTGGATGTGGAATATAAAAATGCCATCCGGGACATGGTATCTTGCCTGGCCGGGCTGGGGCATAGACGGATTGCCTACCTCAGCGGATATTCCATAAAGGAGTCCAGCCATGAAAAATATGAGAATTTCCTTGATGCCATGAAAGAGCAGGGGCTTTTGGCAGATAAGGAACTGATCGTGGACGGGCAGCCGCCGTTTGTGGCAGATATGGATGCGGGCTACCATGCCATGAAAGAACTTTTGGGGAGGACGCGGGATTTTACGGCAGTGTTTGCCGTAAATGACCTGGTTGCCATCGGGGCGATGAAAGCATTGAGGGAACAGGAACTTTGGGTTCCGGGGGATGTGTCGGTGGTGGGCTGCGATAATATCCAGTTTTCTGCTTATATGCAACCGGAATTGGCGACAATCCGTGTCCCGAAGGCGGAGATGGGAAGGCTGGCGGCGGATATGCTCTGCGACATCATAAACGGGATACCCTGCGAAGATGCCATACTGACGGCCAAGTTTCAGCCGGGGGGGACGATCGGGGGGATCTTCAAGGGAAGAGCATAAGCCGTGGGAAACGTTTTGCTGCTGTTTCGTGGTGTTTATGGTGATGTTTAGGAAAAAATTGTTGACAAAACGAAAAAACTATATTATAGTATAGGAGATGTCGAGGCGTGGCTCAGTTTGGTAGAGCGCTGCGTTCGGGACGCAGAGGCCGCAAGTTCGAATCTTGTCGCCTCGATGATTTTTTGTCAAAGTTATTAGGGCCTCATGGTCAAGCGGTCAAGACGACGCCCTCTCACGGCGTAAACCCGGGTTCGATTCCCGGTGAGGTCATAAGGTGCTTTGGACAATGTCCAAAGCATTTTTATACAGATTTTTGCAGTTGCTTCCGTAGCGCAGTTGGTAGCGCAACGCATTCGTAATGCGTGGGTCGCCGGTTCGAGTCCGGCCGGGAGCTTAAAAAGTGCGTATCCATTGGGGTTGCGCACTTTTTTTGTGCGCTGGGGTGCGTAAGGGAATTAGCGGCTAAGGCCGTAAGCACCCCGCACGGTAAGTAGGGGAAGATAAATTCATGCTGCATGATATGCATTTTGTACAGTCCTTTTTAAAATAAATAAAAATACGCCGATAAATAATAAAAGAAAGTAAATTTGCAATCTGCCCGGCAATCGGCTGGCAAGGGGGTTTATATGTATGATAACAGGAAGAATAAAATAGGAAGGGGGCATTTATGAAAATTCTGGAAGAGTTTGATGAGAGCAGGCAGGCAGTGGTAAATCCCTTTGATGTGGTAAAACCAATCCCGGACATGCCAAAGATAGTGGTTTCCTGCTTTGCCAAGGAAACCTTTGAACGCATGGTAAAGTCTTTTGGCGGGGAAAGGATTGGAGAGACAAGGGAAGCGAATATGGTTATTCCTGTATATAAAGCAAATTATAGAGAGATTTTTGTTGGGATGTTTATGTCCGTGGTGGGGGCTCCGGCGTGTGTTTCTGTGGCGGAGGAGATATTTGCCATGGGGGCGGAGGCTATCATCCTGTTTGGCACATGCGGCGTGCTGGATGAAAAGATTGAAGATTGTTCGGTCATCATTCCCGACAGTGCCGTCCGGGATGAGGGGACCAGTTTCCATTATGCGCCGCCTTCTGACGAGATCTCTGTGAATCCGCGGTATACGGACATTTTTACAGGCATGCTCCGGGCTTTAGGTTGTAAATATACCATAGGGAAGACCTGGACATCCGACGGCATTTACCGGGAAACGAAAGAGAAGGTGGCAAGGAGGAAAGCGGCTGGCTGTATCTGTGTGGATATGGAGTGCTCTGCCATGGCTGCCCTTGCCCGGTTTCGGGAAAAGGAAGTGTTCCAGTTCTTTTATGCCGCAGATAACCTGGATGGGGAGGCGTGGGAGCCCCGGAGCCTGGAAAACGGTGCAAAACTGGAGGAAAAAGACCGGATTGCAGAACTTGCAATGGAACTGGCGGTTCGGGTGGCGGGGTTATGAGGCAGCAAATGATCACAAATGAAGCGGTGAATCAGGCAATTGACTATATTTTGCAGCATATAGAAGAGGAAATATCCCTGGAGACGGTGGCCGGGCAGTGCCATCTTTCTAAATATTATTTTTGCCGGGTTTTCAAGGCTCAGACTGGGGAAGGGGTCTATGAATTTATCAGGCGGGTCAGGCTAGAGCAAAGTGCATTCCGCCTGAAAACGGAGAGAGAGCGGTCAATCACGGCCATCAGTGCAGATTATGGATATAGTTCCTCGAACTACAGTTCGGCTTTTAAACTCCATTACCACATGACCCCTGTGTTTTTCCGGGAAAACAGCCGCAAAAAAACCATGGAGCATCCCTTTTTTCATCAGGAAAGCTGGCAGCCGGAGAGTTTTGAAGAGTGCAGCCGGAAGATGGTTTTTAAGGATCTTCCGGATTATTATGTGGTCTATGAAAGGCGCTTTGGCAGCTATGAGTATCTTAGCAGGAATTGGGGCATTTTCCTGGAAAAATACCGGCAGTACCTCACAGCGGAGACGGAATTTTTGGAGAGGACGTATGACGACCCGGCAGTGACCCAAAAGAACTGCCTTTATGATATCTGCATGAGTGTCAAAGAGGATTGCCTTCTGGAAAATACCACTACCATACAGGGCGGCAAATACGCGGTATATCCCTTTCGAGGGCATGCAAAGGATATCTATAAGACATACCAGACGATTTTTTCGGAATGGCTGCCCAGGGTATCCTATGAATTGGACAGCAGCAGAAGCCTGTTTGACCGCTACCATCTGGTAGATTGCACAATGCCGCCAGCCAATGCAAAGCAAAAGCTGGTGGCCTGCTATATAGAAATGGAGATCTGCGTGCCAATCAAGGGCTGACAGAAGGCGGGGGATGCCTACGGCTTTTGGCATCAAAGAGCAAGAATTCAGAAGTATTTAAATTCGTTCCCTTTTATAATAAGTACACGGTTTTATTGGTTTCCGGAGAGGAAAGATCAAAACCGTGTATTTTATTATTAAGGAGGGGTTTTTATGGATTTACAAGAGATCAGAAAGGACCGGGCAGGGAAGGTTTTGCAATTTTCCATACCAGCAGTGATTGCCATGGTGCTCACGTCCCTGATAACGGTTGCGGACGGATTTTTTATGGGAAATTATGTGGGGAAGGAAGGGATCGCGGCAGTAAACTTAGGGCTTCCGATTGTTTATCTGTACCTGGGGGTGGGGCTGATGGTATCCATCGGAGGTGTGGCCATGGCAGGGATGGCTCTTGGATCTAATGACCAAAATGGCGGCTGCCAGATATTTAACCAGACCATAGCCACTGCTTTTGTGTCCACTGTTTTGCTCAGTTGTATTATGGCTTTTTGCCTTGAACCTGTGATGTCTGTCCTTCATGGAGAGGGGGAGGTTGCCCGATGTTTCCAGGAATATTACCGGGTTATGCTGCTGGAACTTCCGGTTATGGTGGTGAATTCTTCCTTTGGGATGTTTATCCGGGGGGAGGGGAATCCCCGGTATTATATGAAAATCAGTATTTTCCAGGTAGTGCTCAATGTCCTTTTGGACTATCTGTTTTCCGGCTGTTTTCACCTGGGGGCGGCCGGGATTGCTGCCGCTTCCCTGGTGTCTGCACTGGCGTCTTTGGCAGCGATATTGTGGTTCTTTTTGGGGAGGGCAGAGGTTTACCGTCTGGGGAAGTTTCGCTTCAACGGCGAAATTTGCAGGGCGTCCTTTTTAAATGGCAGTTCGGAGTTTATCGGGGAAATGTCTACAGGGATTGCCATGTTTGCCTATAATCTCGTGATTATGAGAAGGTTTGGGGCGGACAGTGTGACCGCTTTCACGATTGTGGGCTACACTGCTTATATGTTTAGTATGGTCATTATCGGCTTTGGGCAGGGAGCCAGCCCGCTGATTAGCTTTTGCTATGGGGCAGGGGAAAGGCTCCTTGCGGCGGATATCAGAAGAACTGCCAACCGGTATGTTTTTGGGGCAGGGGTGGCAGTTTTCCTGCTGACGGAGGCGGTTTCCGGCTGGTATGGCGGCATTTTTGTGGCGAGCAGGCAGGTACAGGATATGGTGAGTTTTGGGATAAGGATTTTTGCGGTTTCCTTTTTCTTTTCTGGTGTCAATGCCATTACCTCTTTTTATTTTACAGCCATTGGAAAGGCCTTTGAGTCGGCGGTGATTTCGTCTTTGCGGGGGGTGGTGGTTCTTCTCTTTTGTATCTTTACCCTGCCGGTTTTGTTTGGGATGGCCGGTGTGTGGATGGCTGCTCCGGTGACGGAGATGGCGACTTTTGGTGCCACGGGAGTGTTTTTGCAAAAGGAAAAATCCAGGCTTTTGTAAAAGAAAGCCGGGCAGGCCAGAGGCCGGGTTATTGCAAGTGAAGCAGAAGAGGGGCAGGCCGCACAGTCATAAAAACCATGTCTGTGCCAGATACATGTAGAAAACGGTTCCGGCGCCAATGCTTAACAAGGTATTTTTCCGCCATCTGTGCAGGAGGGCAATGAGCAGAATGGACAGAATTTCCGGAAGCCCGTGGAAGGCAGAAAACACCGCGTCCTTTAGGCTGTAGATGACCAAAAACCCAATCGCAGCACAGGGGAGGACGCTTCCCAGATAAGAGATATATTTGGGAGGGGTCTTGCCCTCAGGAAACAAAAGAAAGGGCAAAAACCTTGTGAGCATTGTCCCTAAAACAACAGAAAGAATAGTAAGGATGCGCTGTGGCGTTGTCATGATTGGTTTACTCCTTTTTTCATGGATGTATCTTTCCCCGCTGAGGGTAATTTCGCTTTTAGCCAAAGGATTCCCCATCAGGGCTGATTATCCTAGGGCGATTGCTTCGGGCTTTTCTTCCTGCTTACCGAGAGGCAGAGCACAATCAGAGCCATGGCTGGCAGGATGAACCGGTCGGCTCCGCAGGCCAGCAGGGAAAGGAGAGCACAAAAGAGTCCCGTCAGGGCGGGCCGGTGTTTGGCATGATCTTCCCACTGGTTGAGAAACATGACCACAAAGAGGGCTGTCATGACAAACTCAATCCCCGTGGTATCGAAATGAATGACATATCCTAAAAGTGCGCCCAGGGTAGCCCCGGACACCCAGTAGATCTGGTTCAGCAGGGTGATAAAGAAGAGAAACCACCCCTTATCCACTCCTGGTGGAGGTTTTACGGCACAGTGGATGGAGAAGGATTCGTCACACATGCCAAAGATCAGGTATGCTTTTTTCCAGCCGGTATTTTTATATTTTTCCAGCATGGAGATACCGTAGAATAGATGGCGGGCATTGACCATCAGCGCCAGGAAAAATCCGTAGAGGGGATGGAAGGCTGACAGCAGCAGGTTGATTGTGACAAATTCCATGGAACCAGCAAAAATAAAAAGGCTCATCAGCATAGGATAAACAAAGGAAAAGCCTTTGCTCCTCATGAGAAATCCATAGGACATGCCCAAAAATAAAAATCCGATGCAAATGGGAAGGGTGTGGGGGAATGCGGCTTTCAGCGCTTTTGTTTTCATGGCAAAGACCTTTCTTGCTCTATTGACTTCTTTCTGGCCGTTTTCTATAATAGAGCCATGCCCTATAAATAAATTCCCGGTTTTGAAAAGATTTTTGTATTATATAGTAGGTCTTCTATATTTGTCAATACTTGGGGCGGGCGGCAGCACGGTAAACGCAATCTTTTGTAATCCGGGAGGTACGCCCCCGAGGAAGGCAGGGGGATTTTCTGGTGTTGGCTGTTTGTTTTAGGGGAGGATGACGGAGGAAGTGTTATGAAATGGGTAAAAAGAATCGGGATAACGGTTCTGCTGTTGCCGGTTCTTCTGATAATGGCTGTAATTGCCTATGAAATTTTTGGCATGGCCATGAATCACAGAGCCACAGGCCGGCAGACCGGGAAATTGCAGGCTGATTTAAGAAATGAGATTGAGGACATGGAGATACAAAAGGTTTATTCGGAAACCGGAAATACATCCGGGACAGGAAACCATGTGGAATGTCTGTCTATCATAACTTTTTCCACAGGGATGGCTGAGGAGGAAATAAAGGGACGGATGTCAGAACATTATGCTTTTGATGGCTGGGATTGTTATATAGAACTGGAAGAGGATGGTTCTTATACTTTTTATCTGAGAAGTTCTGCACCATTTCCGAATAATATAGCAGGGCACTGATAAAGTTTTGGGGGGACAAGAAGAAAGCATCTGTTTAGGACATTAAAATGCACAAGGAGAAGGGACGAATGAATGCACAAAAAAAGGCAGCAACAGCAGTGATGGAGGAATGGCTTTCCCATCCTCAGGAACTAGGGAAAAAGCCTGCGAGGCTTGAAATTGCAGGTGGATTTGAATTGCATGGCTTGCACTATTATATTTTTAAGTTTAAAAGGACAATGTTAAGTCCATGGAAAGTGGCGGTCTGCGGCGGCTATGGGGGGGATGGCTTGGGGCATTGTGGCCATATCTTTAGCGAAATGGAACCTTATGACCCCATGGATGCGCAAGAAAAATGTGTGGCAATGGTAGAAAAAATCCGCCAGTACTGGATGGAGCGGGTCGAGAAACAGGAGGGAGACGGCCAGGATGCAGCGAAAACCAGCGGAGGCTTTTTAGGCTTCGTGCTTTTATCCACACCACAATTTGATGTGGAAAAGTTTTGTGCGTCTCTTAAGGAGGATTGGGGGATTGACTGCCCGGAGGATAGTGAGAATCCAAGGGATGAAGGGGCAGCCATCGCTTTTTATGAGGATGACATGATGGCTACAATCGGCTTGATGGAAGCCAAAGTTCCCAATGGGGAAGCAGAGTATTGGGCAAACAGCAATTTTATGACAAGAGAAAAGTCGGTTGCTGCTGCCCAAAGCCACACCGCCCATTTGCTGGTGGCTGTGCGGGGGAGGGATTCGGCGCCCCTGGAAGCGGGGAAGCTTTTTGTGAAGATTGCTGCCACCTGTTTAAAGGCGCCCAATGCCCTGGGGATTTATGATTGTGGCACAGTATGGCTGCCAGAGGATTTCATCCGTTCTGCCATGGTCATGAAAGAGGGAGAAATTCCCATGATGGATCTGGTATTTATCGGATTATATCAGGATGAAAAGGGAGTCAGCAGCTGGACCAATGGCCTGCGGTCCTTTGGGAAGGAAGAACTGGAAATCATCCAGAGCAGCCAGCCGCCTTCGGAGGTATATACAATGATGACGAGCATTTCATCCTATCTCGTACAGGAAGGGGCTGTCTTGCACGACGGAGAAACCCTGGGATTTTCAGCAGAACAAAAGTTGCCGATCACGCGCTCAAAAGGTGTCTATGTAGAGGGGCAGTCCATGAAAATCGGTTTTTGATATTCACACTCTTGGTGTCCAAAAGGGGGATATACGCCGCAATCCTTACAACAAACACAATCCTCTAAATCCCTAATGAAAAACATTGTTTTTTCGTTACCATTTCGGTATAATATCAATATAAACCGGTTTGGTATCCTAGTGGACCATCCTTCAATTTCTGCCTGGATGGAGCACTAGAGTCAGTCAGGAAAGGAGCGGATGCTTTAGGATGGCAGCAGTAAACAGGGAACATAAAGACCGTCTGTTCACATTCCTGTTTGGCAAGAAAGGCAATAAGGCGTGGGCATTAAGTCTCTACAATGCAGTGAACAAGACTCATTACATGGATCCGGAAAGTATTGAGTTCACGACCATGGAGGATGCCATTTACATGGGGATGAAGAATGACATCTCCTTTATCCTTTGCCATGTCATGAATGTTTACGAACAGCAAAGCAGCTACAACCCCAATATGCCAGTGCGCCAGCTGATGTACGCAGCAAAGCTGTATGACAAATATATTCATCAGAAAAAGCTTAATACTTATGGAAAAAAGCTGGCGCGCCTGCCAGTCCCGAAATTGGTGACGTTTTATAACGGGACAGAAAGTGCGGATGACCAGATCCTGAGGCTGAGTGACGCGTTTATTCAGGAAGGGGGCAGGTTGGAGGCGGACATTGAGGTAAGGGTCCGGATGGTCAACATCAACTATGGAAAGAATAAAAGCTTGCTATCTTCCTGTAAACCATTAGAGGAATATGCGTGGTTGATAGATCAGATTCGGAAGAACCAGCGACTCATGGGGATTGAAGATGCGGTAGATAAGGCGATTCGGGACATGCCAGAGGATTTCGAGATTCAAAAGTTTCTGACCGGACATAGGACGGAGGTGAAGGATTTGTGTATTACAGAATATAACGAAGCAGAGACTATGCAGATGATTCGAGAGGAAGGCCGAGAGGAAGGTAATATCACAACCTTGTATGATTTGTACTGTGACGGTGATATTACTTTGCAGAGGGCGGCTGTAAAAGCGGGTATGTCTGAATCAGCTTTTCTCAAAGCCGCAAAAGAAATGATAGGAGTATGATTCCTTTTTAAAGCCCCATTAGATATCGGGGCTTTTTTGCTATATCACATAGGACGGACAAATCATATCCTGGCGGTTTTGGATTACTGATGCCATGAGATGCATCCCGCTGAATGTCTTTGGTCAGGGCATTAATACGTTTTAGAGTCGCTTTTGGGTCTATGTCAAGTTGCTGGAAAACCCGAAAGTAAGTTCGATAAAAAAGCTTGCTTTTTTCCCTGCTTTCTGTGTATAATGGGAACATGCGCTTTCCGGAGGGGAAAGAACATGCATAACCACTTGCAGGATAGGGAGGGATATCATGGCTAAGACACAATACAATGCGGACAGCATCACAGTCTTAGAAGGGCTGGAGGCAGTCCGGAAGCGTCCGGGCATGTACATAGGAGGGGTGGGTACCAAGGGGCTGAACCATCTGATTTATGAGATTGTGGACAATGCGGTAGATGAACATCTGGCCGGATATTGTGACAGTATCCAAGTGGTTTTGGAGGCAGACGGCTCCTGCACCGTGAAGGACAGCGGCCGGGGGATCCCGGTGGAGATGCACAAGAAAGGCATGTCTGCGGCGAGGATTGTCTTTTCGACCCTGCATGCCGGAGGCAAGTTTGACAATGAGGCTTATAAGACCAGCGGCGGCCTGCACGGTGTAGGCTCTTCGGTAGTCAACGCACTGTCTGCCCATATGGACATCCGGGTTTACCGGGGCGGCCAGATCCACCATGACGCCTATGAGAAAGGGGTGCCGGTGGTGGAACTGAAGGACGGCCTGCTGCCGGTGCTGGGAAAGACGAAGCAGACCGGCACGGAGATCAATTTCCTGCCGGACGGGGAGATCTTTGAGCGGACCCGGTTTAAGGCAGACTGGCTGAAAAGCCGTCTGCATGAGACGGCGTACCTAAATCCAGGGCTTACCATTTCTTATGAGAACCGGAGGCAGGGGGAAGAGGAGGCAGTCCTTTTCCATGAGCCAGAGGGGCTGGCAGCTTATGTAAAGGAGATCAACAATGGCAAGAATGCCATCCATGACCCCATCTATGTGAAAGACAGGCAGGAGGGGATCGAGGTGGAACTGGCGATCCAGTTCGTGGATACCTTTGAGGAAAATATCCTGGGCTTTTGCAACAATATCTTTACGCAGGAGGGCGGCACGCACCTGGTAGGCTTTAAGACCCGTTTCACGCAGATGATCAACTCCTATGCCAGGGAACTGGGGATCCTAAAGGAAAAAGAGCCGAATTTTACGGGGGCGGATACGCGCAACGGCATGACGGCCATCGTTGCAGTCAAGCACCCGGATCCTATTTTTGAAGGCCAGACCAAGACGAAGCTGGCCAGTGCAGATGCCACGAAGGCAGTATTTGCAGTCAGCGGTGACCTGTTGCAGCACTATTTTGACCGTAACGTGGAGGTGCTTAAGGGGATTATCTCCTGTGCGGAGAAGTCGGCAAAAATCCGAAAGGCAGAGGAGAAGGCCCGAACCAACATGCTGACCAAGTCGAAGTTTTCTTTTGACAGCAACGGCAAGCTGGCCAATTGTGAGAGCCGCGAGGCAGAAAAGTGCGAGATCTTTATCGTGGAGGGGGATTCGGCAGGCGGTTCGGCCAAGACTGCCCGCAACCGGATGTACCAGGCGATTCTGCCGATCCGGGGAAAGATCCTTAATGTAGAGAAGGCTTCCATGGACAAGGTACTGGCGAATGCAGAGATCAAGACGATGATCAATGCGTTCGGATGCGGCTTTTCGGAGGGGTACGGCAATGATTTTGACCTGGCGAAGCTGCGGTACCATAAGATTATCCTGATGACGGATGCAGATGTGGACGGCAGCCATATCGATACGCTGCTTTTGACCTTCCTATACCGGTTTATGCCGGATCTGATCTACAACGGCCATGTATTTATCGCTATGCCGCCGCTCTATAAGCTGATCCCCAACCGGGGGCAGGAGCAGTATTTGTACGATGATAAGGAACTGGAGCGGTACCGGAAGAGCCACAGCGGGGAGTTTAGGCTGCAGCGGTATAAGGGCCTGGGGGAGATGGATCCGGAGCAGCTGTGGGAGACGACATTGGATCCGGAGCGGAGGGTGTTAAAGCGCGTGGAGATCGAGGACGCACGCCTGGCCTCGGAGGTGACGGAGATGCTGATGGGCAGTGAGGTGCCGCCGCGCAGAAAGTTTATCCATGACCATGCAGATGAGGCTGAGATCGATGCATAAAGACAGGGCTTTGTATGTTTGCGGCATGGGAAGGATGAGGATGGAGAAGCTATGGCAGAAAAAATCTTGACAACGGAATTTTCGGAGGAGATGCAGCGCAGCTATCTGAATTATTCCATGAGTGTGATTACGGCACGGGCGATTCCGGATGCCAGGGACGGGTTAAAGCCGGTGCAGCGGCGGGTGCTTTATGATATGGGCGAACTGCGCCTGGGGCATGACAAGCCGCACCGCAAGTCGGCACGTATCGTCGGCGACACGATGGGTAAATACCATCCCCACGGCGACAGTTCCATCTACGAGACGCTGGTAGTGCTTTCCCAGGACTTCAAAAAAGGGATGGCACTGGTGGACGGGCATGGGAATTTCGGCTCCATTGAGGGCGACGGGGCGGCGGCTATGCGTTATACGGAGGCGCGGCTGCGGAAATTTGCGGAGGAGGTCTATCTAAAGGATCTGGACAAGACCGTGAATTTCGTGTCCAATTACGATGAGTCGGAGAAGGAGCCGGAGGTTCTGCCGGTGCGGGTGCCGAACCTGCTGATCAACGGTTCGGAGGGCATCGCCGTGGGCATGAGCACCAGTATCCCGCCGCACAACCTGGGCGAGGTGATTGACCTGGTGCAGGCCTATATTGACCGCCCGGAGATGCCCATCCAGGAGATGATGGAATATCTGCCGGGGCCGGATTTCCCCACCGGGGGGATTATCGCCAACAAGAGCGGGCTGGCGGAGATCTATGAGACCGGCACAGGAAAGATCAAGCTGCGCGGCAAGCTGGAGGTGGAACTGGGGCGCCGGCGCAGCGACAAGGATAAGCTGATTATCAGCGAGATCCCCTACACGATGATCGGCGCGGGCATCAACAAGTTTTTGATGGATGTGGCAGATTTGGTGGAGAGCCGCAAGCTTACGGACGTGGTGGACATCTCCAACCAGTCCAGCAAGGAAGGCATCCGTATCGTGCTGGAATTAAAGCGCGATGCCGATGTGGAAAAGATCAAAAATATTCTCTATAAGAAGACGAAGCTAGAAGATACCTTTGGCGTGAATATGCTCGCGATTGCCAAGGGAAGGCCGGAGACCTTGAACCTGCGGGGGATACTGAAGAATTACCTGGATTTCCAATATGAAAACGCTACCAGGAAATATCAGGCCTTGCTCGATAAGGAACTGGAGAGGAAGGAGATCCGTGAGGGGCTGATCAAGGCATGTGATGTGATAGACCTGATCATAGCCATTTTGCGGGGGGCGAAGAACTTAAAGGATGCCAAGGCATGTTTGATGCATGGGGACGTTTCCCGCATTCAGTTTAAGCACCCAGGCTTTGAGGAGGATGCAAGGCAGCTGGCGTTTACAGAGAAGCAGGCAACGGCGATCCTGGAGATGCGCCTCTATAAGCTGATCGGCCTGGAGATCCTGGCACTGCAAAAGGAATATAAGGAGTGCCTAAAGAAGATTGCAGAATATCAGAAGATTTTAAAAAACCGTGATAATATGAACCGGGTGATCAAAGAGGATCTGGAAAATATCAAGAAGGAGTTTGCCCAGCCCAGGCGGACACGGATTGAGGACGGGAAGGAAGCGGTCTACGAGGAGGCGCCGATGGAGGTGCAGGAGGTAGTCTTTGTGATGGATAAGTTTGGTTATTGCAAAATCCTTGACAAGACGGCATATGAGCGGAACAGGGAGACCGTGGACGGGGAGTACCGGCATATCCTTCCTTGCATGAATACGGATAAGCTTTGCATCTTTACGGACAAGGGCAGCCTCCACCAGGTAAAGCTGATGGATATCCCTTCCGGCAAGCTGCGGGACAAGGGCACGCCGCTTGACAATGTGAGCAAATTCGACGGCAGCAAAGAAAATATCGTCTGGATGAGTTGCTGGGAGGCCATGGCCGGGCAGAAGCTTTTGTTTGCCACCAAGATGGCGCTCATCAAGGTGGTTCCTGCAGAAGGATTTGTGACCAACAACCGCACGGTGGCAGCGACCAAGCTGCAGGAGGGGGATGAATTGGTGGCTGTCCGTCCGGTGGGGACAGAATCCGGGGTAGTGCTGCAGACGAGCAATGATGTGTTTTTACGCTTTGCCATAGATGAGATCCCGGAGATGAAGAAGAATTCCCGCGGGGTGCGGGGGATCCGGCTGGCTGTGGATGAACAGCTGGAGCAGGTATATTTTGTGGACGCAGAGCCAGTAATCATTTATAAAAAGAAGGAAGTGCACTTAAACCGGATGAAGATGGGGAAACGCGACGGAAAAGGCAGCCGCCTGCGGGTGTAAGGGCAAGAAAACAGGCCATCCCTTTTGTGATATGGACAAAATGGGATGGCCTGTTTTTTCTGCCCAAAAGCGCGCACGCTTAGGCAGGCCTATGAGATCCCGGCATATTGGCTGTGAACCTTCTGGATCTGGCTGGCTTGTGCCTGCTCGGTGCTGTACCAGCCTTTGGCAGACATTTTCTGGTAAATATCGTCCTGCATGCAGAGGCTGTCTTTCAGTGCCTGGTGGAAGGCCTGGTGCACATTAGACGTCGAGGATTCGATCGTCCCATGCATATACAGGTCACATACTCCCTTGGTAGTCAGGAGCAGGTTTTCCATGATATCTCTGTCGCCCATTGCGTTCCCCTCCTTAGGTCAATTGATAAAATGTGTCAAAGATCTGCTGGTGCTTATCATAAATCTGCTGGACACAGCTTTTCAGTTCCATGTCCTGCAGGTTCTTGATTGCATCCTGGCACTGAGTTTTGAGGAATTTCTCATGGCCAAGGGCATCGTCAATATAGTTCAGTTCTTTCGGACTCATAATGATCACCTCCATACGTAGTATGTGTGGCATCGGTGGCAGATATGTGAGGGAAAACATCCCAAAGTGTGGTTGTGGTAGACGAAAATGCAACAAATGTCCGCGGTATAAATACAAATGTATTTTTCTCGCGAATAAGTATTGATTTTTTTGCTAATATGAGATAGGATAGTCAAAGCTTAAAGAGCAAAAAGGCTATTCTCCCTAAAGCTGTTTCGCCAGCCGGGTGAAAATAACCAGGAAATGAGGAGACGATAATTATGGATAAGAAACTTAAGGTAGGAGTGCTGGGCGCTACCGGGATGGTAGGGCAGAGATTTATCACGCTGCTGGAGAAGCACCCTTGGTACGAGGTGGCGGCGGTGGCTGCAAGCCCGCGTTCTGCAGGGAAGACTTATGAGGAGGCCGTGGGCAGCCGCTGGAAGATGGACAGCCCGATGCCGGAGACGGTAAAAGGGCTGGTGGTGATGAATGTCAATGAGGTGGAGAAGGTGTCTGCCGGGGTAGATATGGTGTTCAGTGCCGTGGATATGAGCAAGGAGGAGATCCGGGCGATTGAGGAGGCCTATGCGAAGGCGGAAGTGCCGGTGGTTTCCAACAACAGCGCCCACCGTTGGACGCCGGATGTGCCGATGGTGGTGCCGGAGATCAACCCGGAGCATTTCCAGGTGATTGAATTCCAGAAAAAGCGGCTGGGCACAAAGAGAGGGTTTATCGCCGTGAAGCCGAATTGCTCGATCCAGAGTTATGCGCCGGTGCTGACGGCATGGAAGGAGTTCGAGCCGTATGAGGTGGTGGCAACCACTTACCAGGCCATCTCCGGGGCAGGGAAGACCTTCCAGGACTGGCCGGAGATGGCAGGAAACATTATTCCTTATATCGGCGGGGAGGAAGAGAAGAGCGAGCAGGAGCCGCTGCGCCTGTGGGGGAAGATCGAGGATGGGGTGATTGTCAAGGCGGCAGAGCCCACGATCACCTGCCAGTGCATCCGCGTGCCCGTCCTCAATGGGCATACGGCGGCTGTATTTGTGAAATTCCGCAAGCATCCGACGAAGGAAGAACTGATTGGGAAAATGGTGAATTTCAGCGGGCTTCCCCAAAAGCTGTCGCTCCCTAGCGCGCCGAAGCAGTTCATCCAGTATCTGGAGGAAGAGAACCGGCCGCAGGTCACCCAGGATGTGGATTTTGAGAACGGGATGGGGATCTCTGTGGGGCGCCTGCGGGAGGATACGGTATATGACTATAAATTTGTGGGCCTGTCCCACAATACACTGCGGGGAGCCGCGGGCGGAGCCGTGCTCTGTGCCGAACTTCTGACGGCACAGGGGTATATCCAGGCAAAAGAGTGAAAACTTTGCTGGTCACTTTGTGGCCAGCGCTTTTTTTCGCCAATGCCCGGTCCGGTAGCGGCAAAAGGAGATCAGGTAATTGACGCCCCAGCCTAAGGGGACGGCATACCAGATCATCTGAATGCCCCAGATCGGGGAGCAGACCCTGGCCACAGCCACACGCACGCTTAGGTTCACCAGATTGGCGGCCATGTAGACGGCCACATCCCCGGATCCCCTCAAGACCCCGTCAGTGGTGGCTTTAAAACCAATCAGGCAGAAGAACCAGCCGATAAAACGCAGGTAGGCGGCACCCGTTTCATAGGCAACGGCAGAGGCCGTTGTGTCCATAAAGGCAGACAGGATCGGGTGGTAAAAGAACTCGCAGAGCACACCAAGCAGGAGGGCAAAGGCCGCTATGATGCCGTATGAGATCCGGTAGCCTTGCTGTACCCGTTCCGGTTTCCCGGCGCCTAGGTTCTGCGCGGTGAAGGTGGACACAGCGTTGCCGGTGCCGATCATAGGGACGATAGCGATAGATTCCAGGCGCATCCCGGCAGTGTAACCGGCCAGCGCAGAAGACCCGAACCGGTTGACGGAGGACTGGGTCAGCAGCATCCCGATGCTGACAATGGACTGCTGGACAATTGACGGGACGGCGATCTTGGTACCGTTTAAAAACGTGGAAACATGGAACAGGCGCGGCTTGTCCCGGGTGGGGTAGGTTCTAAGCAGGAGCATCAAAATCAGGAATGAGACTACAGCGGATATCCCTTGGGCAATAACCGTGGCAATAGCCACGCCGTCCACCCCCATGCCGAACCGGATTACCATGAAAAGATCCAAAAGGATGTTCAGCAGGGAAGAGAAGACCAGAAGGGCCAGGGGGATCCCGGACTTGCCAAGTGCATTGAAATTGGCGGCCAAAACGTTATACATAAACATAAAGGGAAGGCCCACAAAATAAATCTGCAGATATAACACGGCATCGCCATAGATGTTTTCGGGCGTGCCCAGGGCAGATAGGATATAGGGATTGAAAGACAGGCCAAAAAGCGCCAGCAGGGCACTAAGCCCTAGAAAAGCGGCCAGGAAGGTGTAGACGGAGGTCTTCATCTCCTGGTATTTTTCAGCGCCTAAGTACTGGCTGGTCAGCACGGACGCCCCGATGCCGCCGCCGATGGCAACCATGATAAAAACATTGGTAAAGGAATAGGAAGCCCCGACTGCCGCCAAGGCATCTTCGCCGACATAACGCCCGACGATCACGGAGTCCGCCATATTATAAAATTGCTGGAACAGATTGCCCAGGATCATGGGCAGGGCGAAGAAAAACAAGGAACGCCCGGGGGAGCCTTCCACCAGTTTCTGCTTTTTGTTCATACTGATAAATTCCTTTTCTAAATTGTGTTAAAATTCAAAAGTCAGCACAACTTTGCGTACGGACGGATCATGGCTGTCGATCAGGTCAAAGGCTTTTTGGGCTTCTGTTAAGGGGAAGGTGTGGGAGACACTGCCTGCTAAGTCCAGCTTCCCGCTGCGGACCATTTCAATTGCGGTGCCAAACATACGGTTTTGTAAGCGCGAACCTCTCACATCAAGTTCTTTTGCGGTAATCAGGAAGGGGTTGATCTGCGCGGCGGCGGCAGTAAGCCCCATGACTACCACCCGCCCGGCGTTCCCGGTGGCCTTTAAAAGCGAAGATAACGAATCTCCCGTATTGGCGGCGTCGATGGATACGGTGGCGCCGTGGCCGCCCGTGTATTCCATGGTTTTTTTGGCCAGGTCTTCCTTGAGGACATTGACGGTATGGAGGGCTCCGTTCTGCCGGGCATCTTCCAGCTTGCTGTCTGTCCGGCAGGCGACAATGATATGGCGGCAAAGCAGCCTGGCGATCCTTAAAACAGAACTTCCCAGCGCGCCATAGCCTAAAATGAGGAGCATGTCATCCTGGGCAAGCTGTGCCCTGGCACAGGCCTGGATGGCGATAGTGGCGGGTTCGATCATGACGGCATCACGGTCCGAGAGGGAATCAGGCAGCAGGCAACAGTCCGATTCCGGGACAGCAATGTATTCCCGGAACCCGCCGTCGATATGGATTCCCCTTACTTTAAGGTTATCGCAGACATTGCCACGTCCGTTTCTGCAGGGGTAGCAGCGGCCGCAGCTGACCACCTGGCTGATGATAACCCGGTCGCCAGGTTTTAGGTTTTTTACATTTTCAAAGGTTTCTTCTACAACGCCTACCATCTCATGGCCTATGATCCGGGGATAGGTGACGATGGCATTGGTTCCGTGGTAAATCGTCCCGTCAGAGCCGCAGATCCCTGCAGCCACCATACGGACCAGGACATTGTTGCGGGGATCAGCGGAAGGCTTTTCCATCTCTATGACCCTCAGTTCGTGCGGGCTTTTGATCTGTACTGCTTTCATGGTATTCATTCCTCCATTAGTATTCTCCGTGGGCAAGGATGTATCCCTTCGCCCAAGGAAGGGGGGCGGCTATGTGCCAAACTGTTCTTTTACCAGGCGGATAAAAAGCCGGTCCGCTTTGGAAAGGAAGCTGTTGTGCAGGCTGGCGATGCACATATCCCAGCTGGCATCATATTTTTCATCGATACAGAGCAGGGCAGGGCAGAATTCGTAGGAGGCCATCTGGAAATATTGAAGCGGGATCATGGTTACGCCCAGCCCCCTGGCAGCCAGGAGCAGGGCAGTCTCATAATTCCGCAATGTGAGGGCAACCCTGGGATGCAGGATCCCGGCTTTTGAGAGGACGCTGTCCGTGATCTGCCGGATGCGCTGCTGCTTATGGAGCATCAGGAAAGGCTCCTGTTTCAGTAGGCTGATATCCAGGACCGGGTAGGGATAGCCTGGCTTTGCTGCTGCCTTTTGGAGGAGGCTGTGCTGCGGGTGGATGGCAATCACGAAGGGATCCTTTTTCATGGTATCATAGCGGATCTGCGGCTGTGAGGCTTCTTTGGGGGCATGCAGGATGGCAAAATCCAGTTCGCCGCGCAGAAGCATCTGCTCTAAAACCGTGGTATTTTCCTCGTGGACATAGAGTTCGATAAAAGGGCAAAGCTGCCGGTATTCCGGAATGGTCCGGGCGAGCGCTAAGGTTCCTAAATGATGGGTGATGCCGAAATGGATGCGGCCGGTCTTTAAGTTGTTGATGTCGCTGATCTCCAATTCAAAATCTTCATACATTTTAAGGACCTGCGTGGCCATATGGTAATAACGTTCCCCGGCAAAGGTGAGGGTCAGCCCGTTGCTGGTGCGGTTAAAAAGCGCAGTGCCAAGCCCCTCCTCTATCCGCTGGATGGATTGGCTTAAAGAGGGCTGCGCCATGAAAAGTTTCCGTGCGGCCCGGGAAATGCTCTTTTCGTCTGCCACGGTTTTGACGTAGATCAGTTCTTTTTGTGTCATAGTAGGGATCCTGTGCTTTCTATGCTCCTGCGGTTATTCTTTGCGTATTCCCAGATACCCTCAGCGGACAAGGGGACACACGCCCCATTATAATATAAAATCCGGACGGCGTCAAAAGTTTTGCGGTTGACTTAACGAAAAGTTGCGAGTATGATGTTACTGTTTGGGTGTGCAGAATGTGTGCGAAGAGGGAGGAAAGCATGGAAGAATGGAAAGAAGAGCCGCAGCAATCAGCCCTGCCGGGAAGAACTTGGTTTCTGCGCGGAATGAAGGCGGGGCTTCCCATTGGGATGGGGTATTTTGCGGTGGCGTTTACCCTGGGGATTGCGGCGAGGAAGGCAGGCTTAAGTTCCGTCCAGGCGGGATTCATGTCGGCTACGATGTTAGCCAGCGCCGGGCAGTTTGCCGGTTTTGGGGCATTGGCATCAGGGGCCGGGTATTTGGAGATGGTGGTGACGGAGATCGTGGTAAACCTCCGGTATCTTTTGATGTCGGGAGCCCTCTCCCAGAAGGTTATGAGGGATAAGCCCTTTTTTCACCGTCTGCTGATGGCTTATGGGGTCACAGATGAGATATTTGCAGTGTCCATGGGCGTGCCGGGGAGGCTGCATCCCTGCTACATGTACGGCGCGGCAGCGACAGCGGCGCCGGGGTGGGTGATGGGTACGGTACTGGGGGCATTGCTGGGCATGGTCTTGCCCGCCCGTGCCATGAGTGCCATGGGGGTGGCGCTCTATGGGATGTTTTTGGCGATTGTGATACCGCCTGCAAAGAAAAGCCGGATTATTGCCGGGGTAGTGGTGGGTTCCATGGCCGTGAGCGCCCTTTTTGCCGGGATGCCGGGGCTGAAGCAGATATCCTCCGGCTTCCAGGTAATTATATTGACAATCCTGATATCTGGTGCGGCCGCCGTGCTGTTCCCGGTACAGGAGGGAAAGGAGGAGACAGAAGATGAAGCCTGATGCCAACATGGCGCTTTTGGTGATGGCAGTGACGATTTACCTGGTGCGTGCCTTGCCGCTGGCCTTGCTGCAGAAAGAAATCCGCAGCCCCCTGGTCCGCTCGTTTCTTTTTTATGTCCCTTATGTGAGTCTGTCCGTGATGACATTCCCGGCGATCTTGTCTGCGACAGCGTCTTTCTGGTCAGGCCTTGCCGGATTTTTGGCAGCATCAGCCATTGCCTGGGTGGACGGGAATTTGTTCCGGGTTTCCATTGGCGCCTGTATCGCAGTGTTCTTAGCAGAATTGGTGATTTGAAAATTCATTGACAAAAGAAGGAAATAGTTTTATAATGCCATAAAGCAACAGGGGAATGACATAATTATAGAAATGATAAAGATAGAGGTCCCAAAAGGGATGAGGAGGAAGAAATGACAGAAATAAAAAAGGGAGCTGCTGCGACAGATACTGCTGATATATCGGCAGAAAAAAAGCTTAGGGGGCGGAAGCCGGCGGCCAAGGCCCCGGCAGAAGGAACTGCCAAAAAGACTGAGGAAAAGGCGGCTGTCGAGAAAAAAACAGCCGAAAAGAAAACGGTTGAGAAAAAGGCCGTGGAAAAGAAGCCGGCAGCTAAGCCTGCAGAGCCGACGCAGTCCGTGGTGATCCAGTATGGTTCAGATGAGGTTGTGACGAAGGATGTCGTTGCGGCTGCCGTTAAAGCATACAAGTCAAAGCACAAAGGTGTGGAGATCAAGACTGTTGAGGTATATATCAAGCCGGAGGAGAGAGCCGCTTACTATGTAGTGAACGGTGACGATTCCCAGGGCGACAATAAGATTGAGTTATTCTAATGAAGAGATGAGCCGTGGATCCGCCAGGATGCATGGCTTTTCCGCTTTGTGGGAGAGTATATTTTATAAGGAAGGGCCTCCGTGCAGCAAAGGGCTGTACGGGAAATAGAAAGCAGGAGGGGACGATGCGATGAAGACAGAAGAACTGCCGGTATGGCTCCCAAAAGAGTTTGCCGGGAGAATGGAAGCTTTGCTGGCGGAGGAATACCAGGCCTTTATGCAAAGCTATGGGGCAAAACGTGTATACGGCCTTCGCCTCAATGCCTTAAAAGGGGAGACGGATACCTGGTACAGACAGAACCGGGACAAATTCGGGCTGCGCCCGGTGCCTTGGTGTGAGGAAGGGTTTTACTATGACCCGCAGACCAGGCCGGGGCTCCACCCGTTTCATGAAGCCGGGGTCTACTATATCCAGGAGCCCAGTGCGATGGCGGTGGTTTCCCTGCTGGATCCGCAGCCGGGGGATTATGTGCTGGACCTGTGCGCGGCACCGGGCGGGAAGAGCAGCCATATCGCATCGAGGCTGGCGGGGGAGGGTCTTTTAGTCAGCAATGAGATCCATCCTGCCCGGGCAAAAATCCTTTCCCGGAATATGGAACGGATGGGGGTCTGTAACGCTGTGGTGATGAATGAGGATCCCGGCCGCCTGGCGGATGTTTTTGGGGGATTTTTTGATAAGATCGTGGTGGATGCCCCTTGTTCGGGTGAGGGGATGTTCCGCAAGGATGCGGAGGCCGGGAAAGAATGGAGCCTGGAAAACGTAGCGCTTTGTGCTGCCAGGCAGCAGGAGATTTTAGAAAATGCTGCCAGGATGTTAAGGCCGGGAGGGCAGCTGGTATATTCGACCTGCACGTTTTCACCGGAAGAAAATGAAAGCCAGATTGCAAGGTTTTTGGAAACCCACCCCATGTTTTCGGTAGTGGGGCAAAAAGGGAGGCGGCTGCCCGGGCTGTCCGCAGGCCGGGTGGAATGGTGCCGGGAGGACTGTCCGCAGGTTGCGGACACTTACCGGATCTGGCCCCACCTGTCAGAGGGGGAAGGGCATTTCCTTGCACTGCTGGAAATGCGGGAAGAAGGAGGCAGGGAGGAAAGGGCGCAGCAGAAGGAGAAAAGGAAAGGGCAGCGTTCCTGGAAGGATAGAGAGGGGATAAAGCTGTTAAGGGAATGCCTGAAAGAGATTATCTGCCAGGAGGAACTGGACAGGGCAAAAAAGGCAGGGGAGGCCTTGGGCGTCCCACGCCTTGCCGCGTTCGGGGAACAGATATACCAGGTGCCAAAGGGAATGCCGGATCTGGATAAGCTGCGGGTAGTACGGCCGGGGCTCCATCTGGGGACGCTGCAAAAGAACCGCTTTGAACCGTCGCATGCGCTGGCTCTTGCGCTGGCCGCACGCCAGGCAAACCGTACACTCTGCCTCGAGGCGGATGGGGAGGAAATCCGGGAATACCTGGCGGGAGGGACGGTGTCCGCCCGGGAGGCGGGGAAAGGCTGGATCCTGGTCTGTGCAGGGGGATATCCCCTGGGCTGGGGGAAGCAGGCAGGGGATGTGGTGAAAAACCATTACCCCAAGGGGCTGAGGATTCAGCCGGGATCGTCAAAGCCGTCAAAGCTGCCGTAGCTGATTTCATCATGGGCATGGCGGACTTCCAGGGCAAGGTCATCCACAAGGGCAATCATGGCCTGGAGGCTGGAGGCCTGGGACTTGATCTCCTGGCGGGCATGGGGCTGGTAATGTTCCAGGATAGGCAAAAGGATCAGGGCGGTGATGCCGGTGGTGAGCCCTCCGTTATAGAGGACAAAGCCGCCGTGGAGGGCACTGGTTGCCGTGCACATGGAGGCACACATGAAACCGGCGGCAATACCGGCACGGATGCCGTAGCGGCCGACGATAGGGCACAGACCGGTGGCAAAGGCGACACCGTTGATATAGCCCTGGGTGGAGAGCGACCAGGCCAGTTCCCTGCCGTCGGTAAAGCAGAGGTAGCTGGTGACGAAATAGAGGAGCTGGTAACCGAAGAGGATGGGCCACACATTTTTGGGATGCTGCCCCATGGCGGTGAAGGTCAGGGAGGCGATCACGACGCCGACCGTGGGGCCGGTAAAACCGACACCGGTGGTGAAGAAGATGCTCAAATTGATATACAATAGGAACAGTGCCCCGTGGCAGCCGATATTGACCAGGCAGAGGGGCATTCCGTATTTTTCGGAAAAATTGCTGGCGTGCCCGGTGTCCTTCATCAGGCGCCGGTAGCCCTGGAAGCTTTTGCCGTTTAAAAGATAGCCTGCCAGGATACAGGCGGCGAAGATGGTAAGGAAGAACAGGTTGGCATAAAGGCGGTAGGAGCGGCCAAAGGACTCATAGATAGGGTTTATGTGGGTAACCGGCTGATGCGGGGAAAGCCCCATGGTGCGGAACAGCAGGTTGAACAGGAAAAACCCGAACAAACCAAATGCCAGCCCGCCGTTGTAAAGGTTATAGCCCTTGTGCCAGGCATGGGCGCCGGGGAGGATGGCGGGGATGACAAAGCCGATCATCAGGCTGAAAAGGACAGTCAGCAGGATGCCGGATGCATTCAGCTGGAGCCGCCCGAAGACAAAGCTGCCGCGCTGGGTATAGCGGAGCAAAAGTTCGCTGACAAAGGGGCTGAAGGAGGTGGCGAACATACAGATATGCAGGTTGTTCTTAAAGTCCAGCCTTTTTGTGTACAGGTATAAAAAGGGAGCCAAAAAGCATGGCCACATGTTCAGGAAATTGAGGCCATAAAAGCAATGGGCTACCACCAGGAAATATCCGGCCATGGTATTGGCATGGGACTCGCCTTTTAAGGAAACCATGAACAGGGCACAGGCCAGCCCGCAGGCTCCGGCATTGAGCAGGGCGCTGGCCAGCCCCCCGATCTCAAAGTAATCGGTCACCAACGGGCAGGGCGTGATCATGATCTGGTACCAATTGAGGAAAACCTTGCCCCATTCACCGGTGTAGACGGCGGCTATGAATGATGAGACGAGGAAAAAAAGGGAAAAACCAAACGCGATCCCGTTGATTACCTGGCTGTTTGTAAAATCTTTTTGTTTCATGGGGCTTGATCCTCCGAATTTCGTTCCTGTGTGCAGGGAGTGAGGTGCTTCTTCTTGCTGACAGCATGGTCTACCAGGGAATCCTCTTTCAGGAAGCTGGCTCGTTTGATGCTGTCTATCCCATACTTTCCCCTGATTTTGTCCACTGCTTTTTCTAATTCCTTCATTTTGCGGGACTGGCTGCTCTCAAAGAGGCTTATCTGCTCATAGGAGCTGTCCGCAGTCCGGCTGGTCCGCAGCCCGATTAAACGGACCGGGGTTAAATCCCAGAATTCCCTTAACAGGCGGCAGGCGTTCTGGTAGATCACGGCGGTAGAACTGGTGGGGGCATCCAGCGTAAGCTGGTGGGATTGGGTGGAAAACTGCCAATCCTTTAATTCCACGCAGATGCAGCTGCAGCAGATATTGTCCTCCCTGAGCCGAGCCCCGACGGTTTCGCTCAGTGCAAGCAATACCTGGCAGGCGGTCTCATAGTCGGACACGTCCCGGGGGAGCGTGATGCTGTTGCCGTAGCCCTTGTTTGCAGGCTCGTGCCCGGCCACAGGGGAGTCGTCGGTGCCGTTGGCATAACGGCAGACCATGGTTCCGAATTTGCTGCCCAAATGTGCCTTTAAAACCCGCTCGTCACAGCGGGCCACATCCCCGATCGTATACAGCCCGATCCGCCTTAGCTTGTCGGCCGCAGAAGGCCCTACGAAAAACAGTTCCTGCAGGGGAAGCGGCCACATCTTATCCGGGATTTCTTCCGGGAATAGGGTGTGGGTCTTGTCCGGCTTTTCAAAGTCAGAGGCCATCTTGGCCAAAAGTTTGTTGGAGGAAATGCCTATATTGGCCGTGAACTTTAACTCTTCCCGGATCCGCCTGCGGATCTGGTCTGCGGTTTGTGCCGGTTCGCCGAACAGGTGGATGGTTTCTGTCATGTCAAGGAAGGCTTCGTCAATGCTGAATTTCTCAATAGTGGGGCTATAGTTTTCCAGAAGTGCGGCCAGCTGTTTGGAACATTTTTGGTAGAGGCCAAAACGCACGGGGACGATGGCAAGGCCAGGGCATTTGCGCAAGGCACTGGCCAGGGGCTCCCCGGTTGTGACGCCGGCTTTTTTGGCCAGGGGGGACTTGGCTAGGACAACGCCGTGCCGGGATTTGGTGTCGCCGCCGACGGCAGAGGGAATGGTGCGCAGGTCGGTTCCGCCCGGGTCTTGCTCCAGGCGGTATACGGATTCCCAGCTTAGGAAAGCAGAATTGACATCGATATGGAAGATCAGCCTTTGGCGTTCCATGGGGAAGGGGCTCCTTTCTTTGGGGAGGGCTTGGGCGGCGGGGTTCTTTTAAGTTCCCTCAATTATACCATAAATATCCTGGCTTTTCCATGGATTTATAGGGATGGAATATTTATATTTGGGAAGGAATAGGATAGAGTAATCATATGCGGGGGTGGGACAATGGTGAAGACGAACCGGGTATATGGGCTGATGGTGGGGATCACCATCGGCTTTGCATTTTGGGGAAGTGTGAAGACGGCGCCGCCAATGAGGGCGGTACGGGAGCATTCCGGGCCGCCAAGGGTACTGGCAAGGATGGAATCGGAAGAGGCAGATGTGGGAATAATACAAACAGCAGCTTTAAAGGAAGGCCAGGCATTAAACCTCCATGCGCTGTCCGCCGTCTTAATGGACGGGGATACCGGCCGCATCCTCTACGAGAAGGAGGGGGAGGTGTTCCGCCCCATGGCCAGCACGACCAAGATCATGACCTGCATCCTGGCATTGGAAAACGGCAGCCCTTCCGATGTCTGCACCGTGTCAAAGGAGGCGGCATCACAGCCAAAGGTCCATTTAGGGGCAGGCAAAGGCGCACGGTTTTACTTAAAGGATCTGCTGTATTCCCTGATGCTGGAATCCCACAATGATACGGCAGTCATGATCGCCGAGCAGATCGGGGGCAGCGTGGACGGGTTTTCTAAGATGATGAACCAGAAGGCCAGGGACTTAGGGTGCTATAACACCTGCTTTTTGACCCCCAATGGCCTGGACAGGACTTATACGGCGCCGGACGGGAAAGAATACACCCACGGTACGACAGCCCGGGAACTGGCAGCGCTGATGCGCTACTGCATCCGGGAATCACCGAGGAGGGAAGAGTTTTTGGAAATTACCCGCACGTCAAACTACACATTCACGGACGTGGAAGGGAAGCGTTCGTTTTCCTGCACAAACCACAATGCGCTGCTGTCCATGATGGACGGGGTGCTGAGCGGAAAAACCGGATTCACCGGCGGCGCAGGATACTCTTATGTGGCAGCGTTGGAGGACGGCGGCAGGACTTATGTTTTGGCATTGCTAGGCAGCGGATGGCCGCCGCACAAGGCTTACAAGTGGGAGGATGCCCGCAAGCTGTTTGAATATGGGAAAGAACAGTTCCATTTCCGGGATGCCTATAAAGAGCCGGACCTGGCGCAGGTGCCGGTGGAGGGCGGGATTGAGGACAAGACGGGAACCTCTGCGGTGAAACCGGTAACCGGGCCAAAAGAACAGGAGCGGCATCTTATGCTTTTGCTCGCAGAGGGGGAGGAGGTGGAACTGCAGGCAGAACTTCCAAAGACTTTAAAGGCACCGGTAAAAAAGGGGGAGATGATCGGGAACATCCGCTATCTCCTCGACGGGAGGACGGTCTGCAGCTACCCGCTCTATGCCGGCAACAGTGTCGGGCGGAGGGATTTCTATTATTGCGTGGGGCAGGTGTGGCAGCATTTTTGGCCAGGCATGGGAGAGAGGGAAGAATGAGGGGAGGGGCAGGGTATTAAAATTTTGTGAAAATTTGACAGTTCTTGAAAAAAGTACAAAAATAACTTGAATTTTGTCCCGTGTCATTATACAATTATAATCGGCAGAAATTTGGAGTTACTATACGGCATATTGTCAAAAGTTTAACGATTCCTGGCAAATGCCGTCAATATTTTAAAATGGAGGATTGCAAAATGAGTAATTCAGCACAAACGTCAGCAAGTAGCAGAATCAACGCTCTGCTTGATGAGAACAGTTTTGTTGAAGTGGGTTCTTACATCACGGCAAGAGCGACTGACTTCAACATGGCTGACAAGGAAACTCCTGCAGATGGCGTAGTTACCGGCTACGGGACCATCGACGGAGGCCTTGTGTATGTGTACAGCCAGGACGCTGCCGTACTGGGCGGATCCCTGGGTGAGATGCATGCAAAGAAAATTTCTAACATTTATTCCATGGCGATGAAGATGGGGGCGCCGGTGATCGGCCTGATCGACTGTGCGGGCCTGCGCCTGCAGGAGGCGACCGACGCGCTGAACGGGTTCGGCCAGATGTATTTAAGCCAGGCGATGGCGTCCGGCGTGGTTCCGCAGATCGCGGCAGTGTTCGGCACCTGCGGCGGCGGGATGGCCGTATCTTCGGCAATGGCGGATTTCATTTTCATGGAGGAAAAGAAAGCCAAACTCTTTGTCAATTCTCCCAATGCCCTTGAAGGCAACCGTATTGAGAAGTGTGATACCTCAAGTGCTGCTTTCCAGAGCGAGGACACCGGCCTGGTGGACTTTACCGGGGACGAGGCGGCGGTGTTAGAGCAGATCCGTACCCTGGTTACAATCCTCCCGGCGAACAATGAAGATGACATGTCCTACAGCGAGTGTGAGGATGATTTAAACCGCGTCTGTGCCAGCCTGGAGAATTGTGCGGGGGCTACGGACATTGCCCTGCAGCAGATCTCGGATAACGGGTTTTTCCTGGAAGTGAAAAAAGCGTATGACCCGTCCATGGTGACCGGGTTTATCCGGCTCAACGGCAGCACGGTCGGCTGTGTGGCCAACCGCACGGAACTGTACGGGGAGAATGGCGTGAAAGATGCCGAGTACGAGGCCGTCCTTACCTCCCATGGCTGCGAGAAGGCAGAGAAGTTTGTCTCCTTCTGTGATGCTTTTAATATCCCGCTCCTGACGCTGGTGAATGTGAAGGGCTACAAAGCCACCAAGTGCACCGAGCGCAAGATTGCAAAGAATGCCGGGCGCCTGACCTACGCGTTTGCCAATGCCAGCGTACCGAAGGTAACCGTGATCGTGGGCGAGGCATACGGCACTGCTTACCTGACGATGAACAGCAAATCCATCGGCGCGGATGTGGTCTATGCATGGCCGTCGGCATCGGTCGGCATGATGGATCCGGCTGCAGCAGCAAAGATTATGTATGCAGATGAACTGGCCGGTGCGGATGACAGCCTTTCCCTGATCAACGAGAAGGCAACCTTGTACCGTGAACTGCAGTCCAGTGCAGTGGCAGCCGCCAAGAGAGGCTATGTGGATGATATTATCGAGGCCTGTGATACCAGAAAACGTGTGATTGCCGCGTTTGAGATGCTGTTTACCAAGAGAGAGGGCCGTCCGGACAGAAAACACGGAACGGTCTAGGATGAGGTGACATGTATATGAAACAGAATATAAAACGGTTATGGTTAATGGTATGCGTGGCATTCAGCCTGCTGGCGCTGTCGGCGTGTTCTGCGGCGGATATTGAGGCAGAAGAATTAAACGAGCAGCAGTCAGAACTATTGTGCGACATTACCGAAGAAATCCTGGTGGAATGCACTAAAATCCCGGCGGATGAGATTGAAAAGAAGGAGGCCCTGGCTGTTAAGTACAAGGATTCGGTGGGGGCAGCCCTTTACTCGTCCTGGAAAGGGGTTATGAATGATACCGGCGCTTTTGCGGAGGTCGTTTCCAGGACGGCAAGGATAACGGAGGACGGCGGCTATGAGTGCATCATAGAGGCCAGTTTTGCGAACCGGATGGTAACCTTTAAGGCATTTTATGAGAGCGGTGCCAACGGGGTGCCGGTTCCGGCATCGTATTCCTTCACCCCGGAGTATTCCACCGGGGAGAAACTGGCAAAGGCCGGCATGAATACCCTGATGGGCATGGGAACCGTATTTATGGTGCTGGTATTCATCAGCCTGATCATCAGCTGCTTCAAATTTATCAATAATTTTGAGAACCGGGCGAGGGCGGCAGCACCTCAGGCAGCGCCTGCACCTGCCCCGGCTCCGGCACCTGTCCCGGCAGCAGCCGAGGAAGAGGAAAACCTGGCAGATGATTTGGAACTGGTAGCGGTAATTACTGCGGCAATCGCAGCATTTGGCAACACCTCTGCAGATGGCCTGGTGGTGCGTTCCATCAAACGGGCTCCAGGGGCAAAGTGGAAAAGGGCATAAACCATATAGAAAAACAGGAGGATTCTGATCATGAAGAATTATACAATAACAGTCAATGGCAATGTTTATGAAGTGACGGTAGAAGAAGGGGGATCCACCGGGGCACCGGCAGCGGCTCCTAAGGCAGCACCAAAAGCAGCCCCCAAAGCGGCACCAAAGGCGGCAGCCCCTGCAGGGGCACAGGGCTCTGTGGCAGTGACGGCTCCCATGCCGGGCAAGATCCTGGCAGTCAAGGCCAGCAACGGACAGGCCATGAAGAAAGGGGATGTCATCATGGTCCTGGAGGCCATGAAGATGGAGAATGATATCGTAGCCCCCCAGGATGGAACTATTGCCAGCGTCAACGTAGCTGTCGGCGATTCTGTGGAGCCGGGCGCAACCCTTGCTACCATGAACTAATCTGCTGAATAAAAGTTCCACTATGGAGGGATAAAAATGGATTATATTGCAACGACAATGTCTAATCTTCTTCAGCAGACAGCATTTTGCAACCTTACCTTCGGCAATTTCCTGATGATCGGCGTGGCGCTGGTGTTTTTGATGCTGGCGATCAAATACGGGTTTGAACCGCTTTTGCTGGTTCCGATTGCTTTTGGTATGCTGCTTGTCAATATTTATCCGGATATTATGGCAAGGCCTGAAGATATGTCAAACGGTGTGGGCGGACTGCTTCACTACTTCTTCCTGCTGGATGAATGGAGCATCCTGCCGTCTCTGATTTTCATGGGTGTGGGCGCGATGACGGATTTCGGACCCCTGATTGCGAACCCCAAGAGTTTCTTGTTGGGGGCTGCCGCCCAGTTCGGTATCTATGCGGCTTATTTTATGGCGATTTTCATGGGCTTTAACGACAAGGCTGCCGCTGCCATTTCCATTATCGGCGGTGCGGACGGCCCGACCTCCATCTTCCTGGCCGGTAAGCTTGGGCAGACAGAGTTCATGGGGCCGATTGCAGTGGCTGCTTACTCTTACATGGCCCTGGTGCCGATTATCCAGCCGCCGATCATGAAGCTGATGACATCTGAGAAAGAGCGCAAGATCAAGATGGAACAGCTCCGCCCGGTGTCAAAGCTGGAGAAAATCCTGTTCCCGATCATTGTTACGATTGTGGTCTGCCTGATCCTGCCGACCACGGCTCCGCTTGTAGGCATGCTGATGTTAGGCAACCTGTTTAGGGAGTCGGGCGTGGTAAAGCAGCTGCAGGAGACAGCCAGCAATGCCTTGATGTACATTGTTGTAATCCTGCTGGGCACTTCCGTGGGAGCCAGCACCAGCGCAGAGGCATTTTTAAAGCTGACGACCCTGCAGATCGTGGCTTTGGGTCTGATCGCATTTGCGTTCGGTACGGCGGCAGGCGTGTTTTTTGGCAAGATTATGTGCAGGCTGACCGGGGGGAAAGTCAATCCGCTGATCGGCTCTGCCGGTGTGTCTGCGGTGCCGATGGCGGCACGTGTGTCCCAGAAGGTAGGGGCAGAGGCCGATCCGACCAACTTCCTGCTGATGCATGCCATGGGGCCGAATGTGGCCGGTGTGATCGGTACAGCCGTGGCAGCCGGTACGTTTATGGCGATCTTCGGTGTGTAATGCAATAGGGGATTTTTGTTGAAAATTTAGGAGGGAAATAAAATGGCAATAGAGAAGAAGCCGGTTAAGATCGTGGAGACCGTCCTCCGTGACGCGCACCAGTCTTTAATCGCGACCAGAATGAGTACCGAGCAGATGCTGCCTATCATCGACAAGATGGATCAGATCGGCTATTATTCCGTGGAGTGCTGGGGAGGGGCGACTTTTGACGCATCCCTGCGCTTCCTGAAAGAGGATCCGTGGGAGCGCTTAAGGAAGCTGAAAGCAGGTTTTAAAAACACCAAGCTGCAGATGCTGTTCCGCGGGCAGAATATCCTGGGGTATAACCACTATGCGGATGATGTGGTAGAATATTTTGTGCAGAAGTCCGTGGCGAACGGCATTGATATTATCCGTATTTTTGACTGCCTCAACGACCTGCGCAACCTGCAGACGGCGGTTACCGCTGCGAACAGGGAGAAGGCGCATGCACAGATTGCCTTGTGTTATACGCTTGGTGATGCTTATACCATGGATTACTGGAAGGACATTGCCAAGAGGATTGAAGATATGGGGGCGGACTCCATCTGCATCAAGGATATGGCTGGCCTGCTGACCCCGTATGCCGCACAGGAATTGGTTGCTGCCTTAAAGGAGTCAACGGCACTGCCGATTGATTTGCATACCCATTATACTTCCGGTGTGGCTTCCATGACTTACTTAAAGGCAGTGGAGTCTGGCTGCGATATTATTGATACCGCCATGTCCCCGCTGGCACTGGGTACCAGCCAGCCGGCGACGGAGGTTATGGTGGAAACGTTCCGTGGGACACCATATGACACGGGTCTGGATCAGGTGAAGCTGGCAGAGATTGCCGACTACTTTACCCCGATCCGTGAGGAAGTGTTAAAGAGCGGGCTTTTGAACCCGAAGGTCTTGGGGGTAAACATTAAGACCCTGCAGTACCAGGTACCGGGCGGCATGCTGTCCAACTTAGTGTCCCAGTTAAAGGAGGCCGGCAAGGAGGATAAATACCGTGAAGTGCTGGAAGAGATCCCGCGCGTGCGGAAGGATTTTGGCGAGCCGCCGTTAGTTACCCCGTCTTCCCAGATCGTAGGCACGCAGGCAGTGATGAACGTGATTGCCGGTGAACGCTATAAGCTGGTTCCGAAGGAGTCGAAAAAAATCATGCTGGGCGAATTCGGGCAGACGGTTAAGCCGTTCAACCCGGAAGTGCAAAAGAAGATTATCGGTGACGAGACCCCGATTACCTGCCGCCCGGCGGATCTGATCGAGCCGCAGCTGCCGCAGTTTGAGAAGGAATGCGCCCGCTGGAAACAGCAGGATGAGGATGTCCTTTCCTATGCCTTATTTCCGAAGGTAGCAGAGGAGTTCTTTAAGTACAGAGAAGCGCAGCAGACCAAGGTAGATGCTGCAGTGGCGGATACGCAGAGCAAGGCATATCCCGTATAAGAATAGCAAAAAAACAGGATCTGTGAGAAGGCAGATCCTGTTTTGGTTTTAAGGATTTCTTACGAATTGTTCCAAAAGTGTGAACTTTTATGGATTTTGTTGACATATCCCATCTTTTGTCATTATAATAGAACCTGTGTCATAAAAGGAAAAATATTGGAGAATATAGATGAAACGACAAAGATGGAAAAGAAGGATAGCGGTTTTGCTTGCGTTGGTTCTTGGAATACAGATGTCCTTGGCCATACAGGTTCCGTTCGGACAGGTTTATGCGTATACAGAGAGGCCTGCCACGGTCAATGCTTCTTCCCTGAATGTGCGCAGCGGCCCGGGCACTTCCTATTCCCGGGTGACCAGCGTGTCGAAAGGAACCTCGGTGACTGTGGTCAACGAAGTGAACGGCAGCGACGGGAAACTATGGTACCAGATCCGCACCGGCAGCGGCACAGGGTATGTACTGGGATCTTACCTCCGTTTCCCGGTTGCTTATAATACGGATTCTAATTTTGAAGCATATCTGACATCGCAGGGGTTTCCGGAAAGTTATAAACCGGCCTTGCGGCAGCTTCATGCACAGTATCCGAACTGGGTATTTGAGGCACACCGGACAGGGCTGGACTGGAATACGGTGATCCAGAATGAGAGCATTATCCCCCGCAGCCTGATCCATAAGAACAGCATCTCTTCGCATAAGTCCACTGCTGACGGTGCCTATAACTGGGAGAACGGTACCTGGACTGGGTTTGACGGCAGCAGCTGGGTGGCGGCTTCCGAGGAGATCCTCCGTTATTATATGGATCCGCGGAATTTCTTGGATGACGTATATATTTTCCAGTTTATGAACCATAGCTATGATCCCTCCACACAGACGAGAGAAGGGCTTCAGTCCATGCTCCGGGGGACTTTTCTTGACGGAAGCACCACAGGGGGAGGCAGCTGGAGCGGCAGCACAGGGAGTTCGGGAGGAGGCTCTTCCTACGGGCCGGGAGGGAGTTCCTCCGGGGGTTCTTCTGGCGTGGTGGTATCGCCCGGGGCGTCCGGGAGCGGGTACGGCCCTGGGGTTTCTGGAGGAAGCGGGGGGAGCAGGCCGTCCCAAGACCAGGATGTACGCTTACAGAGCCCCTCTGCCTCTGTCAGCAGGCATGATGCGCCGCGGGTGGCATCTTCTGTGAGGGTGGGTGTGAAACCGGGCCAAGGCGGTTCGGGAGGAACATCCCCGGTACCGGGGAGCGGTGTGCAGGGGGGGACGTCCCCATCGCCCGGAGGCGGTGTGCAGGGGGGAAGTTCCCCATCCCCCGGAAATACTTCCCAGGGAAACGTATCTCCTTCACCGGTCGTGACGCCGGGAGGCGGTTCTTCCTCTGGAGGGGCGGTTTCACCGGGAGGCGGTTCTTCTTCCGCCGGTGTGGTTTCACCAGGCGGTTCCCTGCCGGGGACATCTGCCGGGGGAACGGTTTCCTATGTGGATGTGATTATGAAGGCGGCCGAGGTTTCCGGGGTGAACCCTTATGTGCTGGCATCCATGATTATACAGGAGCAGGGATCCGACGGCCGGGGGAATTCAATAAAAGGGAATAATGCTTCTTATCCTGGCTATTACAATTATTTTAATGTCGGGGCATATGCGGCAGACGGCATGGGTGCTGTGGAACGGGGGCTGTGGTATGCTTCCCAGTCCGGCTCTTACGGAAGGCCGTGGAATACCCCGGAAAAAGCAATTGTCGGCGGGGCGCAGTTTTATGGGGAGAATTATGTCCGTTCGGGGCAGGATACTTTTTATTTGAAAAAGTATAATGTACAAGGTAATAATTTATATAAGCACCAATATATGACCAATGTGGACGGTGCGGCTTCGGAAGGCTCGATCTTTGCCGAGAGTTATTCGGATAAGCTAAAATCCCTGCCGCTGCATTTTAAGATACCGGTTTATAGCGGGATGCCGGATGCCCCATGTGCCAAGCCGACCGGGGACGGGAGCCCGAATAACAAACTGGGGAACTTAGGGGTGGAAGGGTTTTCCCTGACTCCTACCTTTCACCGGGATACATATTCCTATAACCTGATTGTCAGCAATTCGGTGGGGACGGTTTCGGTTTATGCCAATGCCCTTGACGGCACGGCTGTGGTCAGCGGGACGGGGAATTACCAGATATCTTCCGGTGCCAATGAGATCCGGGTGCGTGTGCGGGCACAGAATGGCAATGAACGTGAATATGTGATCCATGTGGTCCGCCAGGGCGGTGGTGCCACCTATAACGGCAGCAATGGCAGCGGCCAGGCAGGCATGGTTACCGGACCCGGTTCCGGCGGCGGGCCTGGGCCTGGTTCCGGCGGTTCTTTGGGAGGGGCACCGACACCGGGCGGAAGCAATGTGATCATTATCAGCCCATAGGGTTGTGGCTGGATGAAATATAATTACAGAATAGAGAATCAGGAGAGATTATGAACAGACAGAAGCGACAATTCATCGGCAGGCTGCTGCTGGCAGCACTGCTGACAATGGTGATGGCTTTCCAAAGTTTTGCGGCAAGTGCAAGGATTGCATTTTCGGATCCGTCTGCCCAGGTGGGGCAGGAAGTCAGCGTAACAATGAAGTTCACATCCACCGACGGGCAGCTTTTGGGGGATACGAAGGTGACCCTGGATTATGATGCCGGGATGCTGGAATATATCGGCGGGAGCGATAACGTCAGCGGAGGGACCGGGAAGCTGGTGATCCGGGGAGCCTCCGGGAAGACAGAGGTTGTCACGGAGATGAAGTTTAAAACGCTGCGTTCCGGCACGGCATCCATCACTGTGAGTGACTGGGAAGGCTACGATAATAACGGGCAGGTGCTCTCGGAAGTCAAGACCGGTTCCTCGGCTATCACAATACAGGGATTAGAGACGTCTTCCGAAGATGCGACCCTGCAGTCACTCCAGATATCCCCAGGCACGTTGGATCCTGCTTTCACCCCGTCCACAGAAAACTACACGGCCACTGTGGGGCTGGAAACAGAGAACCTTGCAGTCAGCGCCGTGCCCAACAATGAGGGGGCGACAGTGGCACTGGAGGGTGACAGCGGGCTGCAGGCAGGAGAGAATACGGTAGTCTGCCGGGTGACCGCTGCTGACGGCACGACCGTAAAGGCATATACGATTGTGGTCAATAAAGTGGAAGGCGGGGAAAACAGCGGGGAGGCTTCTGTGCCGGAAGCAGCGCCGGAGGTACTTGCTGAACTCAGTTCCCAGGCAAAGAAGGTGCAGATCGTCAGCCTGCCGGCAGATATCGCTGTTCCCAAAGGGCTGAAAGAGAGCGAAATTACAATCGGTTCGGCCAAGGTAACCGGATGGGTGCCGGAAGCAGAGACGGATCCGGAATACTGTGTATTCTACTGTGTCAACGATAACGGGGAGCAGAGTTTCTACCGCTATGACCGCAAGGAAAAGACCCTGCAGAGATATTTTGACGACGGAGCCAAGGTGGATCCGGAACTTCTGGAAGTCGGAGAGAAATATAATGAATTGGTAGATGATTACAACCTGCTCAAGTGGGGTGCGATTGGCGGCGGCGGAGCCATGCTGGTGCTGATTTTGATCCTGCTGATCTTACTGGTTTCCTCCAGGCGCAGCCGCAGCTTTGGAGAATCTGCGCTGCGGCGTGAAAATGCCCGGGAACCGGGCTCTGCCTCCAGGGCGCCGGGAAGGCGTATGACACGGGAAGAGCGGTATATGCGCGGAGAGGAAGAAGAATTTGAGGAGGAAGACGAGGACTTTAACGAGGAGATCCCGGTAGAGGCTTATCAGCCGGAACCCGCCAGGGAGGATTCCAAAAATTACCGCCCGGAACGCCCGGAAAGGGAGCCGGAGCAAAAGAGAAAGGCGCCGGTGGTGGATATGGAAAAGACGCTTGCGGCAAGCCTGGCGCGTGAGGCGGCCACCACGGAAGAAAAACCTTCCAAAGAGCCGGATGCAGATGATTTTGAGTTTTTTGACCTTGATGAGTAAGAAATTGGTATTTGAAAGCGGCGTATTGACTTCGCCGCTTTCTTGTTCTATAATTATTATAACAAATTTGCAAGGAAGACAGCGAAACCCGCACAAGGGAGACTTGCCAGACAAAGATGACGAAAGATGGTGAAGATATGGTTCTGACAATTGATTTTGAGAGCGATGAGGCGATATACATACAGCTCCGGAATCAGATTATTATCGGGATAGCGGCTGAAAGGATCCGGGAGGGGGATTCCCTGCCTTCCGTCCGGCAGCTGGCAGATAATATTGGAATTAACATGCACACGGTGAATAAGGCATATGCTGTATTAAAGCAAGAGGGGTTTATCAAGCTGGACCGCAGGAAAGGTGCCGTGATTGCCCTCGACGCGGATAAGCTTCGCGCGATGGAAGAACTGCGGGAGGATTTGGCGGTGGTCCTGGCGCGTTGCATATGCAGGCGGGTCAGCCGCCAGGAGGTACACGGGCTGGTTGATGAGATTTATGATTATTATACCGGGAAATAGTGATGGAGGACGATTATGTTGTGTGAGCACTGTAAAATCAGAGAGGCAAATATCCAATATACGGAGGTCATTAACGGGGTAAAGACAGAACACCATTTTTGTGCCCAGTGTGCCAAAGAGATGGATTTTGGGCCTTATGCGGCTATTTTTGACAGTGAGTTCCCTTTAGGGAAACTGCTTTCCGGCCTTTTGGGGATCGGTGAGGAGCAGGATGAGCAGAATAAAGCCCATCAGGTGGTTTGCCCGGCCTGCAAAACGACCTATGAAGAATTCATTAAAAACAGCCGGTTCGGCTGCCCGGAATGCTACGGGGTATTTGACCTTCTGATTGGTGAGAACATCAAGCAGCTGCAAGGGAGCAGCATCCATAAAGGCAAACAGCCGCGCTACCATTACCAGGAAACAGGGGCGTCGTTTTCCGTGGAGGACATATCCGCGGCAGGGAGCGGGATCCCGGGCGGAGAATTGGATGTGGAGGAGCAGATCCAGGTTTTGGATGCGAGGCTTAAAGAGGCGCTTGCCAGGGAAGAATATGAGATCGCCGCACAATGCAGGGATAAGATCAGGGAATTGAGAGAGGGAATCGGAAAATGTTAAAATGGTTTGAATGTGTGGATGAGAGACGCCCAGGCATTATCTGCAGCCGGGTGCGCCTGGTCCGGAACTGGAATCAGTACGCTTTCCCTTCCAGGCTGCCGCAAAAAGAGAGCCTGGAGATGCTCCGCCGCCTGGAACTTGGGCTGCAGAACCTCGGTTCCTTGGACGGGAAGCGTTATAAATATTACTATCTGGCAGATATGGGGGAACTGGAGAAAAAATCCCTGCAGGAACGGAGGGTGTTCAATTCTACCATCGCCTCGAAAAAGACGCCGGCCGGGCTGATATTGTCGGAGGAGGAGGACACCGGGATTGTGCTCAACGGCACCGACCATTTCCGCATGCAGATGATTTCGCCAGGACTCCGCTTAGAGGAATTGTGGGCACGGTGTGACCAGATGGATGACTATATCAATGCACGTTTCCCCTATGCCTTTGATAAAAAATATGGGTATCTGACGTCATTCCCGACAAATGTGGGAACCGGAATGAGAGCCTCGGCCATACTGCACCTGCCCACGCTTTCCATGGGAAAGAAGTTCCACGGCCTGGTGGCGGAGATGGGGCGGTTCGGGGCATCCGTCCGCGGGGTATATGGGGAAGGCAGCGAGAATTACGGGGCATTGTATGAGGTTTCCAACCAAAAGACACTTGGCTTGTCCGAGAAAGAGATTTTGGACCTGGTGAACCGGGTGTCCTTACAGCTGATCGCACAGGAAAAGCAGGTGCGTAAAATGGCATTGGAAAAGCACCGGCTGGAATATACGGATGAAGCATATAAATCTTATGGGGTTCTCAAATATGCAAGGCGCTTAAGCGCCAAGGATGCGATGGTTTTTCTGTCGCGGATAATGTCCGGGATTGCGGACGGCATCTTAGAGACAGAGGGGGATTGTGCGGTCTACCGTTTTATGCTGGGGATCCAGCCTGCGAATCTGCAGAGGGTTTCCGAACGCCCTCTTGGCAAGGAGGAGCTGGACGAGGCACGTGCATCTTATATCCGGAAAGAACTTCCGGAATTATTGTGACAGCGGTGCTGCCATCCGTGTTTTGGCAAAGCCCAGGACAGATATAGGCGGCCCAGGATACCTGGGCCATGACCGAAAAACAGATCAGGAGGATGTAAATTGGCGATGATAGACAGGTTTACAGAACAGGCAAAGGAGGCAATCAGCTTAGCTGTGGATGCGGCGCAGCAGTTAGAGCATGGCTATGTGGGGACGGAGCATCTGCTGATCGGCCTTTTGCAGGAGGGGAGCGGCGTGGCGGCAAAGGTGCTGTCCGACTGCGGCGTGAAGGCTGACAAAGTGACAGAACTGGTCAGCCAGCTGATTTCACCCAACCAGCCGGTGGGGTTAGCAGAGAGGAGCACCTATACGCCAAGCGCCCGGCGTGTGCTGGAGAACAGCTACCGGGAGGCGGTGCGGTTTAAGGCTCCGCTGATTGGGACGGAGCACCTTTTGATTGCCATGATCCGGGAGAGCGACTGCGTGGCGGCGCGCCTTCTGAACACAATCGGGGTGAGTGTCCAGAAATTATATGTTGAGATCCTGTCTGCCATGGGGGAGGATGCACCGTCAAACCGGGACGAGCTGCAGGCGGGCCGGGGGGCACGCGGAAAAAGCAATACGCCTACCTTGAATAATTACAGCAGGGATCTGACGGCACTGGCCAGGGAGGGGAAGTTAGACCCGGTCATCGGGCGGGAACAGGAGATCCGCCGGGTGATCCAGATTTTGAGCCGGCGTACCAAGAACAACCCCTGCCTGATCGGGGAGCCGGGGGTAGGCAAGACCGCAGTGGTGGAAGGCTTGGCCCAGATGATCGTTTCCGGCGACATTCCGGAAACCATTGCCCGCAAACGGGTACTGACGCTGGATTTGTCCGGCATGGTGGCCGGTTCCAAATACCGGGGCGAATTCGAGGAACGGATCAAGCGGGTACTGTCCGAGGTGAAAGAGGACGGGGAGGTTCTTCTGTTTATCGATGAGATCCACACGATCATCGGAGCCGGCGGCGCCGAGGGAGCCATAGATGCCTCCAATATACTAAAGCCATCCCTGGCACGGGGGGAGATCCAGTTAGTGGGCGCTACCACGATCGATGAGTACCGCAAATATATCGAAAAGGATGCCGCCCTGGAGAGGCGGTTCCAGCCGGTGACGGTGGAGGAACCGGGGGAAGAGGAATCCGTCAGCATATTAAAAGGGCTGCGGCCGCGCTACGAGGAGCATCACAAGGTGACGATTACCGATGATGCGCTGACGGCGGCCGTGCGCTTGTCCTCCCGCTACATCAACGACCGTTTCCTGCCGGACAAGGCCATAGACTTGATTGACGAGGCCTCATCAAAGGTACGCTTAACGACTTATGTGGAGCCGACTGAGATTAAGCAGCTGGAACAGGATATCGAGAACCTGGAGCAGCAGAAGGAAGCCGCCATTAAGGCTGAGGCTTATGAAAAGGCGGGAGATATCAAGCGCAGGCAGGAAAAAAAGCGCGAAAAGATTGAGAAGGTGCGTGGGAAGTGGCAAAAGGAGAAGAACAGCCGCAAGCTGCTGGTGGATGAAGGGCAGATTGCCGATGTGGTCTCCGGCTGGACGAAAATCCCGGTGCGCAAATTGGAAGAGGGAGAGACGGAACGTCTCAAAAAACTGGAAGGGATCCTGCATGAACGGGTAGTAGGCCAGGATGAGGCCGTGGCCGCCGTGTCTAAGGCAATCCGGCGCGGGCGGGTCGGCCTGAAGGATCCCAAACGCCCGATCGGGTCGTTTTTATTCCTCGGACCTACCGGCGTGGGCAAGACTGAATTGTGCAAAGCCTTAGCGGAGGCGATGTTCGGCACGGAGAATGCACTGATCCGGGTTGATATGTCAGAATACATGGAAAAACACAGCGTATCGCGGATGATCGGCTCCCCGCCAGGGTATGTAGGCTATGATGAGGGCGGGCAGCTTAGTGAGAAGGTGAAGCGCAACCCCTATTCGGTGATCCTGTTTGACGAGATTGAAAAAGCCCATCCTGATGTGTTCAATATCCTGCTGCAGGTGTTGGATGACGGCCATATTACCGATGCCCAGGGGCGCAGGATCGATTTTAAAAATACGGTGCTGATCATGACATCCAATGCGGGGGCACAGAGCATCCTGTCGCCCAAACGTTTAGGCTTTACTTCCCAGGAGAGTGAGGAAGAGCGCTACAAGCAGATGAAGAGCCGGGTGATGGAGGAAGTGAAGCGGCTGTTTAAACCGGAATTTTTAAACCGTATCGATGAAGTCATGGTTTTCCACCCGCTGAACCAGGAGCATATGGGACAGATTGTATCCATCATGCTGCGCAGCATCGAGGGGCGGACGGCGCGCCAGATGAACCTGCGGCTTTCTGTGGAGGAGGAAGCCAGGGCATTTTTGGTGGAGAAAGGCTACGACGAGAAGTATGGAGCCAGGCCGCTGCGCAGGGCAATCCAGAACTATTTAGAGGACAAACTGGCAGAGGCGGTCTTAGACGGCACGGTCAAAGACGGGGATCAGGTGGCTGTCGGGGTGGACGGGGACGAACTGAAATTTTTTACAAAGGAACTCATAAATAACTAGCGTTTTTTTGCCGGTTGGGGTATACTCAGGGTATGGGGCTTTGAGTATACCCATACCAACACCATATTTACAGGAGGGCAACAGATATGCCAGTAGTGGAATCTTTAATTCGTTCGGAGGCAGACGGAACCATCAGTTTTGGCAATTACAAATTATCGGCAAAATCAAAACTCCAGGATTACGAGCATGACGGAGATTCTTATAAAATCAAGACTTTTTATGAGATAACCAAGCTGGAACGCAACGGGATGTTTGTCTATGAGTCGGTGCCGGGGACGGCAGTGGAGAATTTTATGGTGACCAACGACGGGGTGGACTTTGTGGTGGAAGGAGACAAGGACGCCCAGATCACGATTCAGCTGGAGGATGATACCGATTATGAGGTTTTTGTGGACGGTGCTGCGGTAGGAGGCATGAAGACCAATATGAGCGGGAAGCTGGTAGTAAGCGTGGAGTTGGATGAGGGTGTGGGGAGCCATGTGAAAGTGGTGAAGCGCTAGGAGGTCAGGGATACATATGGCAAAGGCAAAAACTACTGCGTTTTTCTGCAAGGAGTGCGGCTATGAGTCCGCAAAATGGGCAGGGCAGTGCCCGGCCTGCCGGGCATGGAATACGATGGTGGAGGAGCCGGTGGCAAAGAAGGAGAATTCCCGGCGCGCCACATCCGGAACCATAAAACAGGTATCCGAACCGGTGAAGCTTTCCGATGTATCGATCGAAGAGCAGGACCGGATATCCACGGGATACCGGGAACTAGACAGGGTACTGGGGAGCGGCATTGTGTCCGGCTCCCTGGTTTTAGTAGGGGGGGATCCGGGGATCGGCAAGTCCACGCTGCTTTTGCAGGTATGCCAAAAACTGGCGTCCGCCGGGCATAAGGTGCTGTACATTTCCGGGGAGGAATCGTTAAAACAGATTAAGCTGAGGGCGAACCGCATCGGGGAGATCCGGGGGGAACTGCTTTTTTTATGTGAGACGAACCTGGATGATATCGAAGAGGCGATCAAAAAGGTGAGCCCCCAGGTTGTAGTTATTGATTCCATACAGACCATGTACCGGGATGACGTATCCTCGGCGCCGGGCAGCGTCAGCCAGGTGCGGGAATCTACCAATATCCTTTTGCAGATCGCAAAGGGCATGGGGGTATCGGTGTTCATTGTGGGGCATGTGACCAAGGAGGGGGTGGTGGCAGGCCCTAGGGTACTTGAGCATATGGTGGATACGGTACTTTATTTCGAGGGCGAACGCAATGCATCCTACCGGATCCTGCGGGGCGTCAAAAACCGTTTCGGCTCCACGAATGAGATCGGTGTATTTGAGATGAGGGAGCAAGGGCTTATGGAGGTGGAGAACCCCTCGGAATATTTGCTGAGCGGCCGCCCGGAGGAAGCTTCCGGAGCAGTGGTGGCTTGTTCGATTGAGGGGACGAGGCCGATCCTTCTCGAGGTGCAGGCCCTGGTGGCACAGACAAATTTCGGCATGGCCAGGCGGACGGCGGCAGGTACGGATTATAACCGGGTAAACCTGCTGATGGCAGTGCTTGAAAAACGGTGCCATTATGAGATGTCCCGCTATGATGCCTATGTCAATATTGCCGGAGGGGTGCGGATGAATGAGCCTGCGCTTGACCTCGCGATCGTGCTGGCATTGGTTTCCAGCTTAAAGGACCGGCCGGTGAACCCCAAATGCATCATATTCGGGGAAGTAGGGCTTTCCGGCGAGGTGCGGGCGGTTTCGATGGCAGAACAGCGGGTGCGCGAGGCTGTGAAGCTGGGGTTTGAGGCCTGCATCCTGCCGCAGGTGTGCCTGGAGCGGATGCAAAAAGTGGAGGGCATCCGCCTGCAAGGAGTCCGCAATGTGCGGGAGGCTATCGGGTTGATCTAAAATCACAATGTTTTAGTTGTACCAATAACAATTGCTTGACTTTGGCAAGGAGTTGTGCTAAAATCGTTACCATGGCTTATGCGAGCCAGTGGTCAAAGGGGACATCGCTTCTGTTTGCGTTGTCCTTTTTGTATTCCAATTATTTTATGAGGAGGAATAATTATGAAGAAGAAAGTGATTGCATTAACCATGGCAGCCCTGATGGCAGCATCTTTGAGTGCCTGCGGGGGCAGCAGTACGAAAGATACGACGGCTGCAGCTACCACAGCTGCGGATACAAAGGCAGCAGAAGAGGCTGAGGATACGGAGGCTGCCGAGGGCAGCGAGGCGGCAGAGAGCGAGGCAGCCGGTGCAGATAAGGTATATAAGATTGCCACCGACACGACCTTTGCCCCCTTTGAGTTTGAGAACGACAAGGGCGAGATGGTAGGGATTGATTTGGATCTGCTAAAGGAGATTGCAAAAGACCAGGGCTTTGAGTATGAACTGGTAGTGGCAGGCTTTTCCGCTGCGACGACGGGATTAGAGGCCGGTGAATATGATGCGGTGATTGCCGGAATGTCCATCACCGACGCCAGGAAGGAAAAATATGACTTTTCCGAGCCGTATTATGATTCCGGGGTGGGCATGGCTGTGAATGCAGATTCTGACATTGCTTCTTACGAGGATTTAAACGGCAAGACGGTGGCTGCCAAAATCGGCACGGAAGGCTGCACCTTCGCGGAGTCGATTGCGGATCAGTACGGCTTTACCATCATGCAGTTTGAGGATTCCTCCAGCATGTACCAGGATGTGCTGGCCGGCAATTCCGTAGCCTGTTTTGAGGACTACCCGGTGCTCGGCTATGAGATTTCCCGTGGTACGGCCTTCAAGATGCCGCTGGAGATGGAGCATGGCAATTCTTACGGTTTTGCAGTGCTGAAGGGGCAGAACACCGAATTGCTGGAGATGTTTGATGCCGGGCTTAAGAACATGAAGGACAGCGGTAAGTATGACGAGATCCTGAATACCTATATTTCCAAATAAAGGATCCGGTTTTTGCCAAATGATATAGAAAAAGGGTGATGGTAAAATGGTTTTTATCGAGGTGCTTGTACAATATTTTCCTTCTTTCTGCGTAGCGCTGGGGGAGACAGTGAAGCTGACTGCAATTTCGCTGGTCTGTGCGACAGTCCTGGGGGTGATTTTCGGGCTTTTTAAGGTATCAGGGATCACCCCGCTTAAGATGGTTGCCAACCTTTATATTGATATCATCCGGGGGACCCCGCTGATGGTACAGGTGATGATTATCTTCTACGGGCTGAGCCAGGTGCTGCGCCCCTATGGGTTCTCCTGGGGGGACATCGGCGGCAATTTTACGGCGGGTGCAGTGACATTGAGTTTAAACGCCGGCGCTTATATGGCGGAGATCATCCGCGGCGGGATTGAGGCAGTGGACAAGGGCCAGATGGAAGCCGCACGCAGCCTGGGGCTGCCTTATGGCAAGGCAATGGGCAAGGTGATCCTGCCGCAGGCATTCCGCACCATGCTGCCGTCCATCATCAACCAGTTTATCATTTCCATGAAGGACACCTCCCTGATTTCAGTCATCGGGATCCGGGAACTGACACAGAACGGCAAGATCATCGCGGCGAACTCGGCTTCGCGGGTGATGGCGATCTGGCTGGTGGTTGCCGCTTTCTATCTGGTGGTATGTACGGTGCTTTCCAAGGTGGCAGTGCTGGTGGAGAGGAAGGTGTCCTATGGAAAATAAGAAGATCCTGGTAAAGAACTTAAAAAAGAATTTCGGCCAGCTGGAGGTGCTGAAAAGTATCAGCCTGGAGGTGACGGAGGGCGAGGTGGTCTGCCTTATCGGGCCGTCCGGCTCAGGCAAGAGTACGTTTCTGCGCTGTCTGAACCGGCTGGAGAAGATCACGGCCGGGGAGGTGCATGTGGACGGCCATCCTATTTCCGACCCGAATATCAATATCAACCGGGTGCGGGAGAATATCGGGATGGTATTCCAGCATTTCAACCTTTTTCCCCATCTGACAGTGCAGGAGAATATTACGCTGGCGCCGGTGGAACTGAAAAAGAGGGATAAGGAGAGTGCAGCAAAGAGGGCAGCCGAACTTTTGGAACGTGTGGGGCTTGCAGACAAGGCAGGCTCCTATCCAGGGCAGCTTTCCGGCGGGCAGAAGCAGCGTGTGGCAATCGCAAGGGCGCTGGCAATGGATCCGGATATCATGCTTTTTGACGAGCCGACCAGCGCCCTGGACCCGGAGATGGTGGGCGAAGTGCTGGAAGTCATGAAGCAGCTGGCGGCAGACGGGATGACGATGCTGGTGGTGACCCATGAGATGGGGTTTGCCAGAGAAGTGGCAGACCGGGTGGTCTTTATGGATGACGGCTATATTGTCGAGGAAGGGACGCCGGAGGAACTTTTCGGGAATCCGAAGGAGGAGAGGACGGTCAGTTTTTTGAATAAGGTATTGTGAGAGGACGGGCGTTTGTGCGTGGGGCATAGGCGCCCTTTTTTTGAAAAAACTGGGACAGCTGCCATTTTGGGCTGCTGGCTGGCGGCAGAATGGGAGAATTCCCAGAAACAAAAAACGGCAGGATCCCGGGTGAAAAAAATTCCGGTTGTGGTTTCCGGGAAAAATGGTATAATGAAAATAATAAATAAAATAATCGATAAAGAGAAGGAAAAGCTATGTGCAAATAGTAAATGCGAATGGAGGGGTTTCATGAAAGGACGCATCAATAATAAGCTGGGGGAAATCCGGATCAGTTCTGAGGTGATTGCCCTGTATGCCGGTATGACGGCAGTAGAGTGCTTCGGGATCGTCGGGATGGCGGCAGTCAGCATGAAGGATGGCCTGGTCAAGCTTTTAAAGCGGGAGAGCCTGACAAAGGGAATCCATGTCAAGGTGGAAGACAGCCATATCAGCCTGGAATTTCATGTGATTGTGGCATACGGCGTCAGTATCTGTGCGGTAGCGGACAACCTGATTGCCAATGTAAAATATAAAGTAGAAGAATTCACCGGCATGGATGTTGACAATATCAATATCTATGTAGAAGGTGTACGAGTGATAGATTAAGGAGGACCTACCGGTGAATATACGAGAAATCGATGCCCCGCTGATGAAACAGGCATTTCTGGCGGGCGCCCAGGGATTGGAAGAGAAAAAGGAGTGGATTAATGAACTGAATGTATTTCCGGTTCCGGACGGAGATACGGGGACAAATATGACGATGACGATCATGGCCGCCGCGAGGGAGGTGGCCGCGCTGGAAGAACCGACGATGGAGACACTTGCCAGGGCTATTTCCTCCGGTTCCCTGCGGGGGGCGAGGGGGAATTCCGGTGTCATCTTATCCCAGCTGTTTAGGGGGTTTACCAAGGAGATCAAAACGCAAAAGACCGTGGATGTGCCGACGCTTTCCCGTGCCTTTGTGCGCGGAACAGAGACGGCATATAAGGCGGTGATGAAGCCGAAAGAGGGCACGATCCTTACGGTGGCCAGGGGCATGGCGGACAAGGCAGTGGAGATGGCGGAGAAGACCGGGGATGTGGAGGAATTTGCCAGGGAGGTTATCGCGCACGGCGACCTGGTGCTGAGCCAGACACCGGAGATGCTGCCGGTGCTAAAGCAGGCCGGGGTGGTGGATTCGGGCGGGCAGGGGCTGATGCAGGTGATGAAGGGCGCCATGGAAGGCCTCTTAGGCAAGGCGGTGGACTGGCCAAAAGCCGGGCGAATGGCCGGGGAGCCGTCCGGTGCAGGTGCAAAAGACATGGGCAGCCATGCGGCGCCGGGCAGTGTGGACGTATCGGAGTTAGACACCTCCGACATCCGTTTTGGCTACTGTACCGAGTTTATCATTAACATAGAAAAGCAGTATGATGAGGAAACCGAGCAGGAGTTTAAGGCATACCTGGAATCCATAGGGGATTCCCTGGTTGTGGTTTCCGATGACGATGTGGTAAAAGTCCATGTGCATACCAATGACCCGGGGCTCGCGATCCAGCGGGCGCTCTCCTACGGCTCCCTGTCCCGGATGAAGATTGACAATATGCGGGAGGAGCACCAGGAGCGGCTGATCCAGAATTCGGAGAAGCTGGCAGAGGAGCAGCGGGAAGCTGCCCGGGCAAAGGTCAAGACGCCGGGCAGGGAAGAGGCACCGGTAAACAGCCAGGAACCCAGAAAACCTTATGGCTTTATCGCAGTGTCCATCGGAGACGGGATGGGAGAGATTTTCCGGGGGATCGGTGCGGATTACCTGATTGAGGGCGGGCAGACGATGAACCCCAGCACGGAGGATATGCTGAATGCGGTTGACCAGGTGAATGCCGATAAGATCTTTATCCTGCCGAACAATAAAAATATCATTCTGGCAGCGGAGCAGGCGAAGTATCTGTCAGAGGATAAGGAGATCATTGTAGTGCCGTCGAAGACAGTTCCCCAAGGGATCACGGCACTGATCAATTTTATCCCGGAACTTTCAGCCGAGGAGAACCTTAAGGCCATGACAGAGGAGATGGGGAGGATCAAAACAGGGCAGGTTACGTATGCCGTGCGCAGCACCCAGATCGACGGCATGGAGATTCACCAGGGAGATATCATGGGAATCGGTGACCAGGGGATGCTGGCAGTGGGAACCAGTATTGAGGGGACAGCGATCGATACGCTGAAGGCGATGGTGGATGAGGATTCGGAACTGGTCAGCATCTATTATGGCAGCGATGTGAAGCCGGAGGAGGCCGAACGGGTGTTCGCCATGGCGCAGGAGGCATGCCCAAAATGCGAGGTAGAGCTGCATGACGGCGGCCAGCCGATCTATTATTATCTGATGTCTGCGGAATAAAGGCAGGAACCATGGCTGCACCGGCGGTTGGCGCCGGTGCGGTTTCTGTTATAGGCGGATCCTGCCCTAAGCTGCAAAGCTGTTACATAAGGCGTGGAGGAAAGAAAATGAACCAGGAACCAGTGACTAGCTTAAAAGGAATCGGAGAAAAGACCGGCGGGCTTTTTGGGCGTCTGGGAGTGGAGACGGTGGACGACCTTCTTCATAATTATCCGCGGGCTTATGACGCGTATGAACCGCCGGTTGCCATCGGCCAGGTAAAGGAGGGCACGGTCTGCACGGTCTGCGGCCAGCTGCTAAAGACGGCAACCGTGCGCCGGTTCCAGAATATGCAGGTAACAGTGACCGTGGTAAAGGATTTGACCGGCAGCCTGCAGCTGACCTGGTTCAACATGCCTTATCTGCGGGCGTCTTTGCAGATGGGCCGGGTGCTTTTGTTCCGGGGGCGGGTGGTAAAAAAGGGAAGCCGCCTGTCAATGGAGCAGCCGGAGGTCTGCACCCAGGAGGCTTATGAAGGGAAGGTTCATTCCCTGCAGCCGATTTACGGGCAGACGAAAGGGCTGGGGAACAAAGCGATCACGAAAGCAGTGGTGCAGGCTCTCGGGCAGCGCGAGCTGGAACGGGAGTACCTGCCGACATGGCTGCGCCAAAAATATGAACTGGCGGAGTACAATTATGCTTTGGAGCATATCCATTTCCCTTCATGCCAGCAGGAGATGCTGGCTGCCCGCAAGCGCCTGGTATTTGATGAATTTCTGTTTTTTCTGCTGGCAGTGCGGCGCCTGAAAGAAAAAAGGCAGGATGCAAAAAGTGCTTACCGGATGGAGCCGGTTGAGGAGACCAGGCTTTTAAAGCAAAATCTGCCGTATGCTTTGACCAATGCCCAGCAGAAGGTGCTTAAAGAGGTGGAGAAGGACTTGGCCAGCGGGCTGGTGATGAACCGCCTGGTCCAGGGGGATGTTGGCTCCGGCAAGACGGTCATAGCAGTGTTTGCTTTGCTGCAGGCAGCATGCCACGGCTGCCAAGGGGCTTTGATGGTGCCGACAGAGGTGCTGGCAAGGCAGCATTTTGAATCGATAAAGGAACTTTTTACAGCACACAAAATCACCAAACAGGTGGTACTGGTGACAGGGTCGATGACGGCAAAAGAGAAGAGGATTGCTTATGGGAAGATCGCCAGCCATGAGGCGGATATTATTGTAGGGACGCATGCGCTGATCCAGGAAAAAGTGGCCTATGACCGGCTGGCGTTGGTGATCACCGATGAACAGCACCGCTTTGGTGTGGGGCAGCGGGAAGCCTTGGGGCAGAAGGGCGCCAGCCAGCCGCATGTCCTGGTGATGAGCGCCACCCCGATCCCGCGCACGCTGGCCATTATCTTGTACGGCGACCTGGATATTTCTGTGATCGACGAGATGCCGGCCAATCGGCTGCCGATCAAAAACTGTGTGGTAGATACCGGTTACCGGGAGCGGGCATACCGCTTTATCGAGAAGGAGGTTGCCGCCGGCCGGCAGGCTTATGTGATCTGCCCGATGGTGGAGGAGAGTGAGATGATCGAGGCAGAAAACGTCCTTGACTATACAAAACGGTTAAAAGAAAAATTGCCTCCGGCAATTGTGGTGGAATATCTCCATGGGAAGATGAAGGGAAAAGAGAAAAACCAGATTATGGAACGGTTTGCTTCCGGAGAGATCCAGGTATTGGTGTCCACCACGGTGGTGGAGGTGGGAGTCAATGTCCCTAATGCCACAGTCATGATGGTTGAGAATGCAGAGCGTTTCGGCCTGGCACAGCTGCACCAGCTGCGCGGACGTGTAGGCCGGGGGAAATATCAGTCTTACTGTATCATGATTGATGCTTCCGGCGAGGAAGATGCCAAGGAACGGTTAAAGATCCTGGAACGTTCCAACGACGGGTTCCATATTGCGTCCGAGGACTTAAAGCTGCGCGGGCCGGGGGATCTCTTTGGCCTGCGCCAGAGCGGTGAGATGGAGTTTAAGCTGGCAGATATTTTCACGGATGCCAACCTTTTAAAGACGGTTTCGGAAGAAGTGGACCGAATGCTCCACGAGGATCCGATGCTGGAACATGAGGAGCACCAGGCATTAAGGGAGCGGCTGGAGGCCTATCTTGGCAGGAGTTATGAGAAATTGAATTTATAGGGGACAGTGTAATGATGAAAAAGCCTCCTGGTGAAGATTCCTTCGCCAGGAGACCCTTTTTTATTTTTGCCTTTTGCCCAGTGTGCGGCCCTTACTTGCCGGCCATCTGCTTCTCCTGAGCCTCGATCATTTTCTTAACCATATAGCCGCCCACGGAACCATTCTGGGCAGAGGTCAGGTTGCCATTGTAGCCGTTGGATAACGGAACTCCGAGTTCCTGTGCAACCTCCATTTTGAAACGATCCAGTGCTTCCTTTGCTTCCGGTACTTCAGCTCTGTTAGAAGATTTGCTTGCCATAATATAGGCCCTCCTTTTCTTCTTTGCCTGCCCTGAGGCAGGCCTTATCGAAAAGTTCTGCCTCACGACACGTTTGTTTTTTGTTACGCTCTTATTATGTGCCCATGAAAGGATAATACACTAGAAGCTTCTGTGTAATCTGTCATAAATTTGAAAAGGGATAGCATAGCTGGAAATTCGGCGGCCAAAGCAAAAGCTGCCGTACCGGCGGCAGCTTTTGGCGGTTAGCTTTCTATAGTAAATTTGTAAATCGTCGTTGTCTTATATTCTTCACCTGCTTTTAAAAACGGAGAGGGGAACTGCGGCTTGTTGACGGCATCCGGGTAATGCTGGGTTTCAAAGCAGAACCCATGCCTGGCCTGGTATTCAACGCCGTCTTTGCCGATCCCATTCAGCATATTGCCGGTATAAAATTGCACACCGGGAAGATCCGTATAGACTTCCATCCCCCGGCCGCTTGTTTCGTCAACCGCTTTTAAGGAGAGCGCCAGTTCTCCTTGCGGGTGGTTCAGTGCCCAGTTATGGTCATATCCCTTACCGAAAACCAGCGGCTCGTAATCCGCGCCGATGTCCTGCCCGATGGCCTTGGGCTGGGTGAAATCCATAGGGGTTCCTTTTACGGGCACCAATTCACCGGTAGGGATGGATTCCTTATCTGCCATGGTAAAATAATCTGCATCAATCCATACTTTCTGGGCCAAAATATCGCCGGAGGCATGGCCGGCCAGGTTAAAATAGGCGTGGTTGGTAAAATTTGCCACCGTATCGGCATCTGCCGCCATATGGTAATCTAAGCGGAGGCTGTTGTCCTCGGATAAAGTATAGCTGACGGTAATCTTTGCATTCCCGGGATAACCCTGGTCGCCGTCCGGGCTGAACAGGGAAAACGCCAGTTTTGTGCCTTCAGCCGTCTCCTCCACGCAGGCGTCCCACAGACGGTCCCGGTAAAAATCAGGGCCGCTATGCAGGTTGTTTTTGCCTGCATCGTTGGTTCCTAGTGCGTAAGTGACCCCGTTGAGGGAAAAAGCAGCATTGCCGATCCTGTTAGCATTACGCCCGACAATCTCCCCCAAATGCCCCGATAAGGACAGGCAATGCTCTACGGTAGCGCGCCCTAAAAGGACATCCTCCATCTGGCCGGACTTATCCGGCACCACCATGGACAGCCAGATACCGCCGAGATCAGTAAAAGATGCCGAAACCCCGTTCCCATTCGTCAAGGTATAACGGTTCACCTGTGCGCCGTTTTCCAATGTGCCAAATACTTCTTTTTTCCACCCCATAAGCAAAAAACCTCCTTGGTTATAATATTATAACATTATACCGCATATCCGGCCATTAGTAAAGAACTGCCCCCAAAGACTGCAATGATAAAATTTTCATAAGATTCATAATAAATGCTTGTGTATCACAAAAATTGATACTATAATGGTAGATGGAACCAGAAAAGGAGAATCAGCATGCGGGTAATAGCCGGAAGTGCAAAACGGATTTTACTTAAGACACCAAAGGGGCTTGCAACCAGACCAACAACGGACAGGATTAAAGAGACCCTTTTTAATATGCTGCAATATAACCTGGCAGACTGCTGCTTCCTTGATTTGTTTGCAGGCAGCGGCGGGATCGGGATAGAGGCGCTGAGCCGCGGGGCCGCGCAGTGTGTATTTGTGGACCAGGGCCGGGAGGCGGTGGAATGTGTCCGGGAGAACTTGCAGGCAACGCGGTTAGCAGGCTGTGCAGCCGTGATGCATTGTGATGCTTTGGCAGCTTTGCGCAGGCTGGAGGGTAAATATTGCTTTGACTATGTTTTCATGGATCCCCCTTACGGGATGCTGCTCGAGAAGCAGGTGCTGGCGTATTTGGCGGATTCCGGCCTGATCAGGAAGGAAAGCACATTGATTGTGGAAACCAAGCTGGAAGAGGATATTTCTTATTTGGGGTCTATGGGTTATGTAACAGACAAAGAAAAGCTTTACAAAAGCAATAAACATATTTTTGTGCATCGGGAGAGAGAAGAATGACAGTAGCGGTTTATCCGGGAAGCTTTGACCCGGTCACATTAGGGCATATGGATATCATTGGGCGGACAGCCAGGATGATGGACCGGGTGGTAGTCGGTGTTTTGCAGAACAGTTCCAAAACACCGCTATTTTCGGTGGAAGAACGTGTTAGGATGCTGCAAAAAGTCACTTCCCATCTGGAAAACGTGGAGATCCGGTCTTTTGACGGCCTTTTGGTAGATTTTGTGCATGCATGCCATGCCAATGTGATTGTGCGGGGGCTGCGTGCAATCACAGATTTTGAGTACGAACTGCAGATGGCGCATACCAACCGGGTGATGGCGCCGGACATTGATACTGTTTTTTTGACAACAAACTTAAATTATTCCTATGTGAGTTCTACGATTGTAAAAGAGATCGCATCTTTTGACGGGAACCTGGAGGCATTTTTGCACCCGGAGATCGCGGAGATGGTGAGGGAAAAGTCAAAAGACAGAAGATAACCCGGCCAGGCAGGGATGGGACTGGCCAGAAGCAAGGAGAGGGAAAAATGAGCAGAATAGAACAATTGATTGGCGAGATTGAAGAATATATTGACAGCTGTAAGTTTTCACCGCTGTCTAACACAAAGATACAGGTCAACAAGGAGGAGTTGGAGGAACTTTTGGTAGAACTGCGCCTGCGGATTCCGGATGAGATTAAGAAATACCAGAAGATTATCAGCAACCAGGATGCAATCCTTTCGGAAGCGCGCGTGCAGGCGGACAGTATCCTCGCCCAGGCCACGGAACAGACGAATGAACTGGTCAATGAGCATGAGATAATGCAGCAGGCATATACCCGTGCCAACGAGATCGTGGAGGAAGCACAGGCACAGGCACAGGCCATTATCGACAGTGCGATGGCAGACGCGGACAGTATCCGCCAGGGCTCAATCAACTATACGGATGAGATGTTAAGGAGCCTCCAGACGATTATCACACATTCCATGGAGGGGGCACAGGGGCGTTTTGGGGAGTATTTGGCATCTATGCAGTCAACCTATGATATTATCACGGCTAACCGCACGGAACTTTCGTCCGGTATGCCTAACGGGCAGGAACCGACAGAAGGAATGCTGTAATAAGGCAGGAGAGGCCGGTATGTGCCAGCTTCCAGCATACATAATGCCGGATGGAAAGTCCGGTGCCCTTGATTACGCTTTTAGTCTGGAAGATCCCAGAGAATCCTCCGAAAGCTACGGCACAGACGACAGGCATCAGGGCTTTTTTGCCGTGGAATGAAGAGCATAGGCTGTTGACCCCAGTGGTGATCTCGGCTGCCCCGGTGAGGGCGGCGCGGACAGCCGGAGGGAACAGGGGGCATTGCCGGATCCATACGGAAAGGATGGAGAAAAGCATCATATAGCCTCCGATGACCACCATGGTTTCACAGGCAGCGGCGATGGCATCCTCCAAGGAGATTTTTGCTGATTGAGGCAAGGGCGTGTGCATTGCCATAGCGGTGCCGGCCCGGTCCTTGCCAATGCTATAGCAGTGCCGGGCAGCTAAGGAGAGCGGAAGGATGGGGAGGTAGAGGCAGGAAAGCAGCAAAAGCGGGGAAGGGGAGCAGGGAAGCTGTGCCTGTACATAGCCTAGCAGGAACATAGGGCTCGGATGGTTGCAGACGGCAAGCAGATAAGCCGCCTCCTTTTCGCTGATGATGCCCCGCCTTAAAAAGTCGGCACATAATTTTGCGCCCAAAGGGTAGCCGCATAAAAGGCCGCATAGCAGGATAAAGGAGCCGGACAGGGAGAGGCAAAACAGACGGTTTAAGACAGGGCCGAAAGGGCGCATCATCATTTCGGTTCCGCCCAGGGCAGTAATCATTTGGGTACAGATGATAAAAGGCGACAGGGTAGGGAGCACTACGTTAAACCACAGAAGCAGTCCGTCCCGGGAGCCGCTTACGGACTGGGAAGGGAAGGCTAAAAGAAGGATAAGCAGAAAGATCGGGATGGCGGGCAATGTCATTGCGGTCTCCTTTTTCCGGGTTCAGGGGGGAAAGGCACCCCCCTGTTTTTATCTCATTGTATGAAAAAAAGAAGAAAGACATTCCGTATTCATGGCCCACCAGGTCATTTGCTGGTTTTTTCCAGCTTCGGTGCTCCGGAGCCCTGGGGGATCATGCGCATGTTGCCGTTGATGAGGGATATGATCCGGTCCCCGGCCACGGAGGCGTGGTACATGGTGATCTCACCGAGGGACTGCAGATTGCTGCCATCGGGTTTGATACGCATGTAAGCAGCGCTTTCGTGGGCTTGTGCCAGGGAAGAGAAATAGATCCACTCCCCGTCGTCAGTCACATTGAAACTCATGGCGGCAGGGCGGCTGTGGATGACGGTAAGGCCGGTGCCGTCCGGGCGGATCCTTTTAATGGAGTTATCGATGGAATCCCGGTAGTAGATCCAGCCATCGACCACCTGCAGGATGGGCGTATAGGGGATGAACTCCAGGCGCTGCGGAGTCCCGCCCGACGCGGGCATCCGGTAATTATAAAAGATATTCTCCTCGTGGCGGATCCCGGAATAATAGATGGTGTCGTCACACACATCAAGGAGCCAGTACATCTCCGCCCCCCTGCCGTCCCGGAGGATCTCCCCCCCGGTGCCGTCCGGATGGATCCGGCCGATCATGCTGGTGCGTTCCATCCCGGTAGTGGTCTCATAGTTGAAATAGAGCCAGTCACCGGAGGTAATAAACTCACACGTTCCCATGCCAAACGGTGTTTTGGCCGGAAAGAACTCTTTCGGTGTCCCTCCTTCTATGGGAACCTTGTAGATCGTGCCGTGGAGGGTTTTAAAGAAAAGCTGCCCGTCGGCAATGTTGATATTTCCCCAAAACGAATCGGAGAGCTTGGAGTTGATATCCGGGATGAGGATCTGGCTGCTTTCCCCCGGACGGGCTTTGCAGAGGTTGCCGTCTTCATAAAAGTAAACCCATCCGCCGGCCTCAGCGGCAGCCCCGCCGTTCTGGAGGTTCCCAGGGGTATTCCCCCGGGAGGCGGAGGCGGCATAGGCCAGCGGCGGAGATGCTATGCCAGGAGGAAGGGGCAGGGCATGCACCGGGAATAAGGACAGGATAAGGGTAAGGGTTGCTGCTGTCGAGTATTTGGTAATAAGTCTGGTCATCGGTTCGTTCTCCTTTGGATAATAAACAACCTGGAAATGTGTTGCAATTGGCTATAGTATAACATAGTTTGGGAGGAATTTCCTCTGTTTTTCTTGTTTTTTTCTGTATTGCCTTTTATTTTGCGCCAAGGTTGTGGTATGATAGGGAGGAAATTTAAGTCCAGTGAAGAATGGTGGGAAAAGGTGTGAGAAGATGAGGCTGCCGGAGGCATTTTTGGAACGTATGGAAAGGATGCTGGGGGAGGAGTACGGCCGCTGGCTGGAAACTTATGGGCAGGATCCCGTGCAGGGGATCCGGATAAACCCGGCAAAGATAACGCAGGAGGAATGGGAGCGCCTTTGCCCGTGGGGGATCCGCCCTGTTATGTGGAACAGGGACGGATATTATTGTGAACCGGGAAGCCGTCCGGCGAAGGATGCCTATTATTACGCCGGGCTTTACTATGTGCAGGAGCCAAGCGCGATGGCGCCCGCGGCGGTGCTGGGGGTTAAGCCGGGGCAGAAGGTGCTTGATTTGTGTGCCGCCCCGGGAGGAAAAAGCACGCAGCTGGGGGCACAGCTAAAGGGGCGGGGGATACTGGTGTCGAACGATATCAGCGCATCCCGTGCAAAGGCACTGCTAAAGAACCTGGAGATGGCCGGGATAACGAATGCCTGCGTGACGGCGGAGGAGCCGGGGAGGCTGGCGGAGGTGTTTGCGGGATATTTCGACAAAATCCTGGTAGATGCGCCCTGTTCAGGGGAAGGGATGTTCCGCAAGGAGCCAGAACTGATAAAAAGCTGGCAGGAAAAAGGGCCGGCGGCCTACGTGCCGCTGCAGCGGGAGATCCTGGCGCAGGCAGCACGGATGCTAAAGCCCGGAGGGGAGCTGGTTTATTCCACCTGCACCTTTTCCGAGGAAGAGGATGAAGGGGCTGTGGGCTGGCTGCTTGCCAACATGCCGGAGATGGAACTGGTTCCCATAAAACCCTGGGAAGGGGCGGCAGGAGGAACCAAAAATGAGCCGGTGATCCGTCTGTTTCCCCATAAGGCCGAGGGGGAAGGGCATTTTGTGGCACTTTTCAGAAAAAAGGGAAATGATGCCGGAAACGGCAATGCCGATGGGGGGCATGCCTGGAAGAAGGCAGGCAAAAAGGGGCCGTGGGGCGCGGGCTGGGAGGATGCCGGTTCTTTGGATGCTGTCGCCGGTTTTGCTGATTGGGAGGCTCTTTTGGCACACCCGTTTGACCGGGGGCAGATGATGAGAAGGGAAGGCCAGCTATACCTGCTGCCGGAAGGCTTTGACCCCGGGTGGCGCCTGCGGTATCTCCGCACCGGCCTTTTGCTGGGAAGCGTGGGAAAAGGGCGGTTTGAGCCGTCACAGGCAGCGGCGATGGCACTGGGCAGGGGGGAGTTTGCCCACACATTTTCCATGGAGAGGGAGGATCCGCGGGTGATCCGTTACCTAAAAGGGGAGAGCCTTCTTCCCGCTGCAGGGGAGGAGATTCCTGGCGGGTGGGTGTTAGTCTGCGTGGATGGTTTTGCTCTTGGCTGGGCAAAGTCTTGCGGCAGGATGCTGAAAAACAAATATTATCCAGGATGGCGGTGGCAATGATGGCAAAGAAGATAAGGCTGGACCGTTTTCTGTCAGAGATGGGAAAAGGCAGCCGCACAGAGATCCGCTCTGCCGCAAAAAAAGGGCGGATCCAGGTGAACGGCAGGACAGAGAAGCAGGCAGATGCCAAGGTTGACCCGGGCACGGACATCGTGGCGATGGACGGGAAGCCCGTAGAATACCGTGCGCTGGAATACTTTATGCTCAACAAGCCGCAGGGGGTGGTATCGGCCACGGAGGATATGCGCCACCGGACAGTGTCGGATTTATTGGGCGGGGAGAAGCGGCGTGACCTGTTCCCTGTGGGAAGGCTGGATATTGATACAGAAGGGCTGCTTTTGATGACCAACGACGGCGAACTGGCGCACTGCCTGCTCTCGCCGAAAAAGCATGTGGACAAGACTTATTTTGCCAGAGTGTCAGGAAGGCTGCCGGAGGATGCCGCAGGGCAGATGGCGGCAGGCATGGTGCTGCAAGGCCAAATCCGGCTGAAACCGGCAGAACTAAAGGTTTTAAAACCTGGGGGAAGCAGGGGCGGGGAGGCGGAGGTTCTGCTGACCATCCGGGAAGGGAAATTCCATCAGGTAAAGCGGATGTTTGAGGCCTTAGATTGCCAGGTGGTTTATTTAAAGAGGCTTTCGATGGGTTCTTTGTCTTTGGACGAAACGCTTCAGCCGGGAGAATACCGCCCGCTGACAGGCGAGGAACTGGCGCGCTTAAGGGCGGAGACGGGAGCCGGGGATAAGGAAGGATAAAAAAGTGGAGAGAAGATTAGGGGATCCCAAAAAGCAGATCCGGCAGGCACTTTTGCAGAAGAAGGCAGTGATTTTTGATTTGGACGGCACATTGGTGGACTCCATGTGGATGTGGAAGGCGATTGATGTCGAGTACCTGGGGCGCTATGGATACGGATGCCCTCCGCTTCTGCAAAAGGAGATTGAGGGCATGAGTTTTTCCGAGACCGCAGCTTATTTTAAGGAAACGTTTGCGATCCCGGACAGCGTGGAGAGGATCAAGCAGGATTGGGTGGAGATGAGCATTGAGAAATACCGCAACGAGGTGCCCCTAAAGGAGGGCGTCCGGCCATTTCTGGAGTTCCTTAGGGATGGCGGGATTTCCATGGGGATTGCCACCAGCAATGGCAGGGAGATGGTGGATGCGGTGCTTAAGTCGCAAAAAGTCGAACCGTTTTTCCAGGTGATTGCCACGGCCTGTGAGGTGGCATCCGGGAAACCGGCGCCGGATATCTATCTGAATGTGGCCGGGAGGATGGGGGTCCGGCCGGAGCAATGCATGGTATTTGAGGACGTCCCGGCCGGGATTTTGGCCGGTAAGGCGGCCGGGATGACCGTCTGTGCGGTGGAGGACAGCTATTCGTCCGGCATGCGGGAGGAAAAGATAAGGCTGGCTGATTACTATATTGAGGATTACCCGCACCTAATGGCTGAGTGCTGCAGGACGGATGGAGGAGACAGGGATGGCTGATTTTTTGCCGGTATGCCGGGAAGATATAAAGGCGCGGGGCTGGGGGCAGTGTGATTTTGTCTATGTGACCGGCGATGCCTATGTGGATCATCCCTCTTTTGGGACGGCCATAATCAGCAGGCTTTTGGAGGCGCGGGGCTACCGGGTGGGGATCATAGCCCAGCCGGATTGGCGGGACGCAGAAAGCATCCGGGCCTTAGGGCGGCCACGCCTGGGGTTTTTGGTGTCAGCGGGCAATATGGATTCCATGGTCAACCATTATTCCGTGTCAAAGAAACGGCGCCGCCAGGATTCGTACACTCCGGGCGGGGTGATGGGGAAGAGGCCGGATTATGCCACCATTGTCTACGGCAACCTGATCCGCTCGGCTTATAAGGATGTCCCGGTCATTATCGGCGGGATCGAGGCCAGCCTGCGGCGCTTCGCCCACTATGATTACTGGTCAGACCGCTTGAAGCGTTCCATCCTGCTGGATTCCCAGGCGGATCTTTTGTCGTATGGGATGGGGGAGCATTCCATTGTGGAGATCGCGGAGGCGCTGGACGCTGGGATTGACGTGAAGATGATTACCTTTGTGGACGGGACGGTTTACCGGACGCGGAGCCTGGAAAATGTCTATGATTACGAATTGCTGCCGGACTATGAGGAGATGAAGGGGGATAAAAGGCAGTATGCCCGCAGCTTTGGGATCCAGTACCGCAATACGGACCCTTTTGTGGGCAGACGGCTGGCAGAGCCCTATAGCGGGCGCGGGTATGTGGAATATGTGGTGCAGAACCCGCCTGCAAAGCCTTTGTCCCAGGAGGAAATGGATGAGGTTTACGGGCTCCCCTACAAGAGGAATTACCACCCTTCCTATGAGGAGGCAGGCGGGGTGCCTGCGCTGCAGGAGATCCGCTTTAGCCTGATCAGCAGCCGGGGATGCTTTGGCGCATGCAGTTTTTGCGCCCTGACTTTCCACCAGGGGCGCATCATCCAGGCACGGAGCCAGGAATCGCTGGAAGCGGAGGCAAGGCTTCTGACCAAGGACCCGGATTTTAAGGGCTACATCCACGATGTCGGCGGGCCGACGGCGAATTTCCGTTTCCCGGCCTGTGAAAAGCAGGAGAAGAAGGGGGCGTGCCCGGACCGCCAGTGCCTGTTCCCGCAGCCATGCAGGAACATGAAGGCGGACCATGGGGACTATATCGCGCTTTTGCGCAGGCTGCGGGCGCTGCCTGGGGTGAAGAAGGTGTTTATCCGTTCTGGGATCCGCTTTGACTACCTGCTTGCGGATAAGAGCCGGGCTTTTTTGCGGGAGTTGTGCGAGCACCATGTCAGCGGGCAGCTGAAGGTAGCCCCGGAGCATGTGTCAGACACGGTGCTTCGGCGGATGGGCAAGCCCAAAAACGAGGTGTACCAAAGGTTTGTCCGGGAGTATACACAGATGAACGAGCGGCTGGGGAAGGATCAGTACCTGGTGCCTTACCTGATGTCCTCCCATCCCGGCTCTACGCTTAAGGAGGCTGTGGAACTGGCCGAATACCTGCGGGATTTGGGGTATATGCCGGAGCAGGTACAGGATTTCTACCCGACGCCGTCCACCATCTCTACCTGTATGTATTATACCGGGCTGGATCCGCGTACCATGGAGCCGGTGTATGTGCCGACAAACCCCCATGAGAAGGCGATGCAGCGGGCGCTGATCCAGTACCGGGATCCGAAAAATTACGGCTTGGTGCTGGAGGCGCTTAGGCTGGCCGGGCGGGCAGACCTGGTCGGATACGGCAAGAAATGCCTGGTGCGGCCGCCGGGGAAGGCAGAAGGGAAAACGGCCGGGCGGGGGAAGGATCCCCGCGAAAACCCAAAGAAAAAGAAAGAGCCGGAAAAAAAGAAAAAGACAATCCGCAGCATCCATCAGAAGAAAGGCAAAAGGTGACGGACATGAAAATTGCGATAGTGACCGGGGCGTCGTCCGGGATGGGCAGGGAGGCAGTGATCCAGGCAGCAGACCGGTTTGGAGGGATCGGGGAAATCTGGGTGGTTGCCCGGCGCAAGGAACGCCTGGAGGAACTTTGCAGAGAGGTTCCGGCCTACCTGCGGATTTTCCCGCTTGACCTGGCAGACGGAGGCTCTTTGGAGGTGCTGCGCCGGGAACTGCAGCAGAGAAGGCCGGAGGTTAAGATCTTAGTCAATGCGGCAGGGTATGGGAAGATCGGCAATGTAGGGGCAGTGAGGCTGGCAGAGGAGGCCGGTATGGTGCGCCTTAACTGTGAAGCACTGTGCGCAGTGACGCATTTGGTACTCCCCTATATGACAAACCATAGCCGGATTTTGATGTTTGCTTCCGCCGCCGGGTTCCTGCCGCAGCCTGGCTTTGCCGTCTATGCCGCGACCAAGGCATTTGTTGTCAGCTACAGCCGGGCGCTGAACGTGGAGTTAAAGCCAAGGGACATTGTAGTGACGGCGGTCTGCCCGGGTCCGGTGGCAACGGAATTTTTTGAGGTTGCTAAGACACAGGAAAAGATGCCTTTTTATAAACAGCTGGTGATGGCCGATCCCCGCAGGGTAGTCCGCAAGGCAATGAGGGACAGCATGATGGGGAAGGAAATCTCGGTGTACGGGCTGGCGATGAATGCCTTTTGCCTGCTGGCAAAGGTGATCCCGCACAGGCTGGTCCTGGCGCTGATGGAGAAGCGCGGGCGCTGAGGCGGCAAAAAATCCAACCGTTTATGGGCATCCCGGCGCACGGCCTGCACCTGCAGGCAAGGCAAAGGGCGGCAAGGGGAGAAAGAAGGGAGAATGGACAGCTATGAAGAAGAAAAAAGGACAATACGGGTACCGGGACGGCATGAGGAAGATGCGCCTGCTGATCACGGCGGTTTTGGCGGCAGGGGTGGTTGCCCAGCTGCTTGCCCGTCTCCTGACCGACAGCCAGGCGGTAAAGAATATCCTGACCGTAATGGCGGTATTGACCGTGCTTCCGATGGCCAATATGGCCTCGCCGCTTTTGGCTTCCTGGCGCTACCGGACGCCGCCGGAAGAATTCCATCAGAAGGCGGTGCCCTATGAAGCTTTTTGTGAGATCCTCTATGACCTGATCCTGACAACGAAGGAATATGTTATGCCCATGGATGTAATCGCAGTCCATCCCCAGGGGATATACGCATACTGCACGGCGGCAAACCTGGACGTGGCAAAGGCGGAGAAATCGCTGAATGCACTGCTTGCGGCCAACCGGCTGGAACAGAAAATCAAGCTGATCTGTGAGGAAAAGAATTTCTGGCGCCGCATGGAGAGCCTAAAGCCAGCAGACGGCTCCAGGGATGACGGGACGGTGGAATATGCAGTATCGCTGCTGAAAAGCTTTTCGATGTGAAGAAAAGGACAGGGAGCAAAGGCAGGCCCAACTGCCGGAAAGAGGATAAGGAAGACAAAGGGAAACGGGAGGCTTGGCATGCAGAGTATTGAGGTAAACCAAAACGAGGCCGGGCAGAGGCTTGATAAGCTGTTGGGGAAATATTTTAACCTTGCCGGGAAGGGATTTTTGTACAAGATGATGCGCAAGAAAAACATCACCCTCAACGGCAGGAAATGTGATGGCTCGGAGCGGCTTAAGGAAGGGGACGAGATCCGCCTGTTCCTGGCAGATGAGACGATCGAGAAGTTTTCCCAGGTGAAGGTGCAGAAGGTGCAGGAAAAAGCCCTGGATATCCTGTATGAGGACGGGCATGTCCTGCTGGTAAACAAACCGGCAGGGATGCTTTCCCAGAAAGCAAAGGACACGGACGAGTCATTGGTGGAGTATGTGACCAGCTACCTTTTGTCTTCCGGGCAGCTGACCAGGGAACAGCTGCGCAGCTTCCGCCCTTCTGTCTGCAACCGCCTGGACAGGAACACCAGCGGGCTGGTGGCAGCCGGGAAATCGCTGGCCGGGCTGCAGGCATTGTCTAAGGTGTTAAAAGACCGTTCGCTGCATAAATACTACCTCTGCGCGGTTCGGGGGAGGGTTCAGGAAAAGCAGCAGATCCGGGGGATCCTGACAAAAGCCGGGAGGACGAACCAGGTGTCGGTTGAGTTGGGGACGGGGGGGACAGGGACGGGCAAAGACGGCAGGAAGGCCGGGGCAGAAATCTGCACAGAGTATGAACCCCTGTACTACGAGGATGGCTATACCCTCTTGAAGGTAAAGCTGATTACCGGGAAAACACACCAGATCCGGGCGCATCTGGCGGCAGCGGGGTATCCGATTGCCGGAGATTACAAATACGGGGATCCCGGGGCAAATGCAGAGGTGAAAAAGAAATACAAAGTATGCAGCCAGATGCTCCACTCATTCCAGATGGTATTCCCGGCAATGCCTGAGCCCCTGTCCGGATTAAGCGGGAAACAGTTTACAGCGCCGGTTCCGGGGGAGTTTGGGAGGATGTTTGCGGGGCTTGACTGGGAGGCAGCTGCAGAGGCAGCTACAGGGAAGGGGAAGACGGCAGCAGGCAAGAAGGATTCTGCCAAAACCAGGGAAGGGCAGACGGCAGCAGGCAAGAAGGGTTCTGGCAAAACCAGGGAAGGGCAGACGGCCACAGGCAAGAAGGGTTCTGGCAAAACCAGGGAAGGGCAAACGGCAGCAGGCAAGAAGGGTTCTGCCAAAACCAGGAAGGGGCAGACGGGATGAATCAGAAAAAGCTGGATGCCGCTGTGGGGACGGCTATGGACGTGGCCGGGCGGCTGCATTTACTGCTTTTGCGTTTCCTGGCAGGAGTGCTGACGATATTTCTGGTGCTGGTGCCGCTTAGCGGTTTCTGGATGGCTTCACAGATGAGGAAATTTGACATTTTTCGGGATTTTTTCGGCTATCTTGGGCACTGGGCATCCATCGTCTCGCTCTTGGCATTCCTTTTGTGCTACCTGGGGATGTTTTCTTCCTTGCTCTGGCTCTGCATTATCTGCAAAAGGCTGCGGATCATGAAGCGGGTGATTGTCTGGGGCATGCTCTGGATCCCGGTTTTCAATTATGGGCTGGCATGGTATGTGAGGGGGCTGGCGCGCCAGGAGATCGACCATAGCCTGCACAAGATCCGCCTGGACGATGTGCGGGCAGAGTGCCAGGTCTGCCGGACACGCTATCCGCTTATGCTGGTGCATGGCGTGGGTTTCCGGGACTTCCATTATTTTAATTACTGGGGGCGGATCCCCAGGGAACTGGCAAGGAACGGTGCCAGGGTTTACTACGGGCACCAGGAAGCCTGGGGGACGGTCGAGGACAATGCTAAGATCCTGCAAGGGAAAATCCAGGAGATCCTGGAGGAGAGCGGCGCAGGGAAGGTAAATATCATCGCCCATTCCAAGGGCGGGCTGGATTCGCGCTATTTAATCAGCGGCCTGTCGATGGCGCCTTATGTGGCTACCTTGACGACGATCAACACCCCGCACCGTGGGTCAGCCCTGGTAGAATTTCTGATGCGGCTCCCGGAGCCGGTTTACCGCCTGGTTTGCCGCCAGATCGACCGGTATTTCGGCTGGCTGGGGGACAAAAACCCTAACGCTTACGTGGCCAGCCGCCAGCTTTCCTGCGCTTATGCCGAGGAGTTCAACCGGCATTACCCGGATGCCGAAGGGGTGTGGTACCAAAGCTATGCCAGCATAATGAAACATGGGCTTAGCAGCAAGCTTTTGTGTATCCCCTACTGGATTTTAAAGGCACTGGATGCAGAAAATGACGGCCTGGTAACCGTGGAATCCGCACAATGGACGAACTTTAAGGGAGTGGTGAAAAACCGCTACCTAAGAGGGATCTCCCATGGGGATATGATTGACCTTACCAGGGAAGATTACCGCGGTTTCCAGGTTTTGGAGTTTTATATCCAGCTGGTAAAGGAACTGGCAGAGCAGGGGTTTTAGATGGGGAGATCCAATAGCTGAAGGTCAAAAGCTTGCGTTTACCGTGCAATGGGGAAATTTGTCTATTTACTTTTGGGGATTGTATGGTATAATGAGCGATAGTAAATAAAATCAATCAAAGTTAAATCGTCGCGTGGCCGCGTTTAACTGTGTTTGAGGTTATATTGTTTTGCCCTGTCGTGACATTTTTTGTGGCGAATGGCGAAGCATACCCATTTTCAGACACAGTTCCCGGTTTATCAACTGGAGGAACGTTATGTGGTATGTTATGCAGGTGCGGACCGGAAGGGAAGGGGATACTATTTCCATGATCCGCCAGTATGTGGCAGACTCCAGCCTTGGGGAATGCTTTTTACCAAGATATGAACAGAAAAAGAAGTACGCAGGCGCCTGGCATATAGTCCAGGCGCTTTTGTTTCCCGGATATGTGTTCGTGGAGACGAAGGAAATCGAAAAATTCTATATGGAACTCAAGCATGTGCCGGAACTGACAAAACTTTTGGGGACAGGGGAGAAATGGACGTCAGTGATCGACGAGGATCTGCGGGTGCTGGAGCGTCTGCTCAATGAGGATCGGTTAGTTGCCATGTCTACCGGGTATCTGGAGGGAGACCGGGTGATGATTATGGACGGCCCTCTGGAAGGGCTGGAAACCGTGATCCGCAAGATCGACCGGCATAAGCGGACGGCGTTGGTGGAGATGCATATGTTTGGGAGGGTGCAGGAGGTGGCAGTGGGGTTGGAGATTGTGGGGAGAGTGTGAAGTTTTTTGTTTCACTGATATGTGTTTTTTGTAGACTGTGAGAGTCAAGAAAATTCAATTGTTCAATTGATTTAGTAAAAAGGGAGATAAGTATGACATGGAGAAACGGACAATTTCTTTTAGCCCACCAGATATTAGTAGCCATGAAATAGAAGAAGTGGTTGATGTGCTTGGCTCCGGATGGATAACTACAGGACCACGTACAAAAAAATTGGAACGTCGTTTAGCTGCCTATATAGAATCAGGAGATAATAATGTTAATGTAGATACTCTTGAAGCTATGGAGAAATATAGTAATCGTGTTGTATGCCTTAATTCAGCAACAGCGGCAGAAGAATTGAATCTTCGCATATTTGGTATTAAAGAAGGAGATGAAGTTATTGTTCCTGCATATACCTATACTGCGTCAGCATCTGCTGCCATTCATTGTGGTGCAAAAATTATTTTTGTGGATACAATAAAACCAGATGGTTCAGACGACACACATATTCCAGAAATGGATTATGAGGCATTGGGGAGAGTAATTAGTAGCCGAACGAAAGCGATTATTACTGTTGATTTGGCAGGTATTATTTGTGATTATGAAAAAATATTTGAGGTGATTAAAAGAAAGCGGGATTTATTTATTGCTCTAGATGATTATAGTAACGAATTATGTGACTTAAATACAAGAATCCAGAAAAGCATAGGGAGGATTGCTGTTTTTGCCGATAGCGCACACGCCTTAGGGGCATCACGTAATATTAATGGGAAAGTAATGAATGCAGGAACTATTGCTGATTTTACAAGTTTCAGTTTCCATGCAGTAAAGAATTTTACAACAGCTGAGGGTGGAGCCTCAACCTGGAGACCAATTCCTGGTGTGGATAATGCAGAAATATATAAATTTTTTCAGCTGTTATCTCTTCATGGACAAAACAAGGATGCATTGGCTAAAAACAAACCTGGAATGTGGGAGTATGATATTATAGGTCCATGGTATAAGTGCAATATGACAGATATTATAGCTGCTATTGGTTTACGGCAATTAGACAGATATCCAGAACTTCTGAAAAGACGAAAACAAATAATAGAACAGTATGATATTATGTGTGATGAGTTGGGGATAAAACATCTCAATCATAGTACAATAGCTGGTCAGAGCAGTAATCATCTCTATTTTGTACGTATTCCTGGTATCAATTCTATACAACGGTCAGAAATTATTGAAAAAATGGCAGAAAATGGAATAGCCTGTAATGTCCACTATAAACCGTTGCCAATGATGACAGCATATAAAAGATTCAGGGCAGATATAAAAGATTTTCCAAATGCATATAAATATTTTGAAAATCTGATTACACTTCCTCTTCATACCCTATTGTCAGATGAGGATGTTGAGTATGTAGTGATAAAATTTAAAGAGGTTATAAAAGAATATGTTCTATGATTAAAAAGTATGGGAATTGAAGCAAAGATATTTGCTGACTCATACTTTTTATGTTTCATTAAGATACAATTATATGAGGTGAGAAATGAAAAAATGGGATAACTTGCCTACATTCATGAAAAAGCCTGAAGTTAAAGAATATTATGATATTTTACAAAAGCACCGATTGGAACTTGTTATTAAAAGGATATTTGACCTTGTAACAGCATCGGGAATGTTAATTGTATTTAGTCCTCTTATGATTATGATAGCAATTTTAATACGCATAGATTCTCCTGGTTCTGTATTGTATAGGCAAGAGCGAATTACAACTTATGGTAGAAAATTTAAAATTCATAAATTTCGGACTATGGAGAGCAGTGCAGAAAAAAATGGTCCAACATTAACATTGTCTGGAGATAACCGCGTGACCAAAATAGGAAGAATACTACGAAAATATAGATTAGATGAATTCCCACAATTGATAGATATTATATTAGGTAATATGAGTTTTGTGGGAGTTAGACCTGAAGTGGCTAAGTATGTAAGAAAATATAGCCCTGAGATGCGGGCAACTTTATTATTACCTGCAGGATTAACAAGTAAAGCATCAATTCAATATAAAGATGAAGAAAATTTATTAAAATCTGGGAATGATATTGATAAAATTTATATTGATTATATTCTTCCAGAAAAAATGAGGATTAATCTAGAACAGATGAGAACATTTTCTCTTTTTGGAGAGGCAACAACAATGATTAAGACAATATTTGCTGTTTTAGGAAAAGAGAGGGGATAATAGTTTGAAGGTATGGATACTTTGTGAGGGAGAACCTCTTCCGGTCGAAGAGGGGGCAGTATTGATGAGGATGGGGCTTCTTGCAGAATCACTTTCTCAAAACGGACATAATGTTGTCTGGTGGTCTTCCACATTTATTCATGGAAGTAAGGATTATTATTCAAATTGTTATAAGAAAATCCAAATTTCTGGACATGAGAAACTGATTCTACTTCATTCACAAGTCTCATATAAGAAAAATATATCTTTGCAACGGCTTATATATCATCATAACTTAGGGATTGAATTCAGAAAACATTGCGAGGAAGAGGAGCAGCCAGATATTATTCTTTGTTCATACCCAATAGTGCAATTTTGTATAGAGGCAGAACATTATGCAAAAAAAAATAATATTCCATTAATTGTAGATGTGAGGGATTTATGGCCAGATATATTTGTGCGCGCTTTTCCACAAAATATGCATAAAATTGTTAGGATGGGATTGTTTCCGCTGGATATTCAAGCAAATTATGTGATGAAAAGAGCCGATGCCATTATTGGGGTGGTTCCATCAATGGTACAATGGGGATTACAAAGAGCTCATCGGAAGAAAACTAGAATGGATCAGGTTATTTATATTGGAAGCACAAGCAATTTAGCAGATAATCAGGAAGAATTGAAATTGGCATTAGAAAAGTGGAATTTATTAGGGGTAAATAAATCAACATGGAACTTGTGTTTTGTTGGAACATTAAGTAGTAATTCTCTTGATCTTTCAACTTGTATAGAAGCGGCAAAAGGGATATCAAAAGAATATCCGGATTTTCGTCTTATTATATGTGGTGATGGTGATGGGAGGGAGAATTATAAAAAGTTAGCGGCCAACAGCAAAAACATTATATTCGCAGGATGGTGTGACAAATATCAAATTCAAAGTTTATTTAGCATAGGAAATGCTGGATTATATCCATATAAAAATTGGGACGATTTTAAAAATGCATTTGGTAATAAGATTGTTAAGTATATGTCCGGAGGATTGCCAGTTGTTTCTTCTCTCACAGGGTTTTCAAAGAAGTATATAGAGAAATATAGAATTGGCTTAGTTTATAGAGAAAAAGATCAAAATTCTTTAAAAAAAGTAATAAAAAGTTTGATCGTAAATCCAGAAAAATCAAAAAGTATGGGAGTTAAAGCAAAGAAATGCTTCAATAAGGATTTTGATGTATTGGTGATTAATAATAAATTTGAAAAATTAATGAGTGAAATCATTGAAAGAGTAGAGAAAAGATGAAATTTCAAAGATGCGTAAGATGTATAATGGATAATAAATCTGATAAAACAATAAGGTTTGACAGAAGAGGATATTGCAATTATTGCACAGATGTACTTAAACGTATGCCAACAGTATATTTTCCTAATAGTACAGGAAAAAGAAAACTAGAAAAACTGATTAATCAAATAAAGCATGATTGCAAAGAAGATAAATATGATTGTTTAATAGGGATCTCTGGAGGTGTAGACAGTTCATATATTCTTTATCTTGGTTATCAATATGGATTGAGAATGTTAGCAGTACATATTGATGATGGGTTAGATAATCCAATAGCAATTCAAAATATTAAAAATTTAATTGATAAGACAGGAGTCCCTCTTATTACAGTAAAACCTGACCATACAGAGTATGCCGATTTATTAAAAACATTATTTAAAGCATCAGTCCCAAATTTGGCATTTGTCCAGGATAATTTGATTGTGAAATCGATGGATGAATATGGTAGGAAGAACCATATTAAGTATTTGCTGGATGGGAATAACATTGCTCACGAAAGTATTCTGGAAAGGTCTAATGGCGTGGATTTTTGCGATAAGAAGCATATTGTCGCTTTACAGAACAAGTTTGGAGAGGTAATAATTAGAAATATAGAATTTATTTCATTGATTGATAGATATATAAATTGGAATTTTATATCAAAGCTTAAGCATTTAAGACCTTTGAATTATTTATCATATGATTTGGAAAATTGCATTAAAGAGTTGGAAAATTTTTGTGATTATCAATATTATGGCGGGAAACATTATGAATCAATTTTAACTAGGTTTCTCCAATGTTATTATTTGCCAGTGAAATTTGGTATTGATAAAAGAAAGTCTCATTTTTCTAGTTTAATTGTGTCTGGCCAAATGACGCGAGAGGAAGCATTAAGAAAATTAAAAGAACCACTGTATATTTCTGATGAATTACTTCAAAAAGACAAAAAAGTCATCGCTGATTTTATGAATATCTCCGTAGAGCAATTAGAAAAATATATTAGCCTTTCACCTAAAAGACAAACGGATTATCCACATTCCGTTTTGAATAAAATTGCACCTTTAGCTAGAAAGTTTAGAAGAATTTTAGAATGAATATAATTATGAGAAGGTTAAAATATGAATGATAGGTATTTTGCGCATGAAACAGCAGTTATTGATGAAGAGAGTGAGATAGGAACTGGAACAAGGATATGGCACTGGTGCCATATTATGAAAGGTGTCAAAATTGGAAACAATTGTAATATTGGCGAGAATGTTTTTATTGAAACAGGAGTTGAATTAGGTAATAATGTCAAAGTAAAGAACAATGTGGCTATATATACCGGTGTTATATGTGAAGATGATGTGTTTCTTGGGCCTAATTGTGTGTTTACTAATGTGATAAACCCAAGAAGCTTTATTGAAAGAAAACAGGAGTTCAAAAAAACTATTATTTATAAAGGGGCAACAATTGGAGCTAATGCTACCATTGTATGTGGCCATAATATAGGAAGATATTCTTTTATTGGTGCAGGATCTGTTGTAACAAAAACAATACCTGATTATACAATGGTGGTTGGAAATCCAGCTAAATTTCACGCATATATTTGTAAATGTGGATGTAAATTGAATAATAGTCTTAAATGTATTTCTTGTGGAATACAATATGGAAAAAATAAAAATAGTCAGATTATATTATTACAGTAGATTTGAAATTATATTTTTAATTAGAATTAAGAAAATATAAAAGGAAAATTAGAATAAACCATAAAAGAAAGGTAGAAAAGTAATGAGATATGCATTGATAGGATGTGGGAGAATATCTGCAAACCATGTGGTTTCTGCAATGAATAACAATTTGGAGATTGTAGCGCTTTGTGATATTATCAGGGAAAATGCAGAAGATAAAATATTGAAGTTTGACCTACAGGACAAAAATATAAAAATATATACAGATTATAAAGAAATGGTGAGGCAGGAACGACCAGAGTTAGTGGCAATCGCTACGGAATCCGGAAAGCATGCCCAGATCGCATTGGACTGCTTGGATTATGGCTGCAACCTGATTATTGAAAAGCCAATTGCTTTGTCAATTGCTGATGCCGATGCCATTATTGCTAAGGCAACAAAAAAGAATCTACAGGTATGCGCATGTCATCAAAATCGATTTAATAAGAGCATTATTGAGATACGGAAGGCATTGGAAAAGAAGCGATTTGGGAAATTACTATATGGGACGGCGCATGTTCGCTGGGCACGAGATCATGAATATTACGACCGAGCGTTATGGAGAGGGACATGGGAACAAGATGGCGGTGCGCTGATGAATCAGTGTATCCATAATATTGACCTTCTTCGTTGGATGATGGGGAATGAAGTTGACATGGTTTTTGGGATGACAGATCGGATGATTCATCCTTATATCCAGGCAGAGGATTTGGGAATTGCTGTCGTTAAGTTTAAAAATGGAAGTTATGGTATTGTAGAGGGAACCACAGATGTCTACCCGAAGAATCTGGAGGAAACCCTCTATATTTTTGGTGAAAAAGGGATGGTTAAAGCCGGTGGGCAAGCTGTGAATATTATTGATGAATGGAGATTTTCAGATCATTTTGGTGATGAAGAACAGATAAAACAGGAATGTTCAGAAAATCCGCCTAATGTATATGGGTTTGGCCATTCAAAATTATATAGAAACGTAATAGCAGCTGTTGAGGGAAAAGAAAAACTTGTAGTTGATGCAGAAGCAGGAAAACGGGCGTTAGAGTTGGTATTAGCAATATACAAATCTGCAGCAATAGGACAACCTGTAAAATTGCCATTAAAAGAATGCTCAACAATAGATTTTGAGGGGCGATTTGACTAAATTATGAAAAAATGTAAGGGGAGGGCATTAGAAGTTGGAAACAAAATTAAAGAAGGGAGTTGTGTTTAGAAATTCAGATAATTGGTTTAATACTAAAATAAGTATTATACAAGAACATATGAAAATTATATGCTTATCTACCTTTTTATGGGGTATTTTGGCGCATGGATTTATGTTGTTCAATAAAATTTCCTATCATGATGACATTGCTGTGTTCTTTGGGCCTTCAGGAATAAAGTCACTAACTAATCAAGGTAGATGGATGTGGGGAGTTTTTGCTTGTATTCTTAAAAAAATATACGCATATGATTATAGCATTTCCCTATATAAGGGTTTTTTTACATTTGTGTTCGTTGCTATAACATTTACACTGATTGCTGGGATCTTGGAATACAAGTATGCTGTTTCACTCTTTGTATTAAGCGGGATATTAGTGGTTAATACAACAATTACATGTTTGTTCGGCTATATTTATATGTCGCTTATTTATACTTTTGCGTTAATGCTATCAGTTATTGCTGCAGTTATTATTTGTAAATCCTCTAAATGGTATTTGTGGTGTATTGCACTAGTTTTAAATGTATGTGCTATTGGAACATATCAGCTTTTTTTTTGCTCTGGTATCTGCATAATACTTATTCATATAATTCAGAAAACATTAGATGAAGATATCAGTTGGAAAAAATGGTGGATAAGAGCAATAAAATATATAGTTTTTTATGGGATGTCTGTTTTGCTTTATGTTGTCCTCACAAAGTTATTTGTTCACATATATGATGTTGAATTGATAGACTATGCAGGTATTAGTTCTATGGGGATTGTAAGCATAAAGAAATATATTAAACGAATTTTACTTGCATATGCTGCTTTTTTTATGCCAAGGAAATATGCCGGAAATGGGGATCCATACCCATTGTTTTCTATTTGGGGATATAGGATATCAGTAATTGTACTTTTGGTTTTCTTTATATATCTGATAAGAAAACAATGGAAAATAGGAGACAAAAGGAAAGGGATTCAATTGGCATTTTTATTTGTTCTTTTTCCGCTGACCGTAAATTTTATCTATGTTTTGGCAGGATATAGCTATGAGATGACCTTTTACTGCCATGTATTTATCTATATTATGCTGATTTTCCTTGCGGAGCGGCTATCCATAAAAAGGATTGGGAGAATAATATTTTACAGCTGCATATCGTTGGTATTCCTGCTGAATATTTTCTTTTGCAGGTATGATAATGCCTGCTATTTGAAAGCAGAGATATTGATGGAAAATGCAAAATCCTATTTCACCACATTGGTTACGAGAATACAGTCAACAGAAGGGTATTCAGCAGAATATCCTGTGGCTTATATAGAGCCAAGACGAAAATATGTAATGAATGATGGGGTACCAGAAGAATTTCAATGCATCCAGACAAATCCATATAATAAAACAAGTATTATTAATGATTATATGTGGAGCAGGTTTATGTATCTATGGTGTGGGTACCAGGCAAAAGAACTTCCTGGGAAGGACTATGGATCTTATATGGAGATGGATGAAGTAAAAAGGATGCCATCCTATCCAGCAGATGGGAGCATAAAGGTGATAGGCCAAGTAGTAGTAGTCAAGTTTGCAGACCCTGAACAGTAGGGGAGGATAAGGAGCAGCCAATGATTATGCCAAACAACCTTAAGAGGGGCTTTGAGCTATACCAGGAAGAATATGAACAGAAAGCGGTGGAGGTGCTGCGTTCCGGCTGGTATGTGCTGGGGAACGAACTGGAGCGCTTTGAACAGGAATGGGCGGGGTACTGCGGGTCCCAGTACTGTGTGGGGCTGGCCTCAGGCCTGGATGCCTTGTGGCTGGCGTTCAAGGCACTTGGGATCGGGGAAGGCGATGAGGTGATCGTCCAGGGGAACACTTACATAGCGAGTGTCATGGGGATAACGATCAACGGGGCGACCCCTGTTTTTGTGGAGCCGGATAAACATTACAGCATCGATGCCAGCCAGATCGAGGAGAAAATAACCAAGAGGACAAAGGCCATATTGTCTGTCCACCTTTATGGGACCCCATGTGAGATGGATGTGATCACCCGGATCTGCAGTCGGCATAACCTGAAGCTGGTTGAGGACTGCGCACAGTCCCATGGGGCAACCTACCATGGGAGGATGATGGGCACATTCGGGGACATTGGGTGTTTTTCCTTCTACCCATCAAAAAGCCTGGGAGCCTTTGGCGATGCAGGCGCCATTACCACAGATAATGGGCAGGTTGCCAGGGACATAAGGATGTACCGGAACTATGGCAGCGAGAGGCGGTACCATAATAAAGCAGTCGGGGCAAATTCCAGGCTGGACGAACTGCAGGCAGGGCTGCTGCGGGTGAAGCTGGGGCACCTGGAGAAACTTACCCGGGAGAGGGAAAGGATTGCGGGTAGGTACCTCAGGGAGATCAGGAACCCTTTTATCACATTGCCAGAGCCCAGGGGGACAATAGAGGGCGGGGATAGGAACGTATGGCACCAGTTCGTCATCCGGTGCAGGCACAGGGACAGGCTTATGGAATACCTAAAAGAGAAGGGCATCGGGACCCTGATCCATTACCCCATACCGCCCCACCTGTCGGAGGCATATGGGTATTTAGGTTATAAGGAAGGGTGCCTCCCGGTTACGGAAGGGTATGCGGGGACAGTCCTGTCCATCCCTATATACAATGGGATGACGGATGGGGAACAAAGGGAAGTTATCGAGGCAATCAATAATTTTAGGCCTATGGCATGCGGAGAATAACCTGCAAGGGGGGAGGGCATGTGTGGGCGGCAAGGTGGAACGGATGGAAAAAGGGAAACAGTTTGTATGTGTTGCAGGAAAGAATGACATTGCAGTCAATGCCCTTTGGCAGTTATTAAAGCTAGGTGGAGATTATGGCTTGGGGGTTGTGTGCAACCGGACGGAGACCGGGGTGAACTCCTTCCAGAAATCCCTCCGGTGGTTTGCAGGGAGGCACGGGGTCAGGGAATATGCCCTGGAGGATTTATATGGCATGGATAACCTTGTGTTCCTCTCCATGGAGTTTGACAGGCTGGTGAAGCCGGGAAACTTCAAGGATGCGAGGCTTTATAACATCCATTTTTCCCTGCTCCCCAAATATAAAGGGATGTATACTTCTGCATTGCCCATATTGAATGGGGAGAGTGAATCCGGCGTGACACTCCACCGGATCGACGCAGGGATCGACACGGGCGGGGTCATTGACCAGGAGGCATTCCCAATCGGGGGGATGGACTGCAGGGAAGTATACCTTTCTTATATCAGGCACGGCACGGAAGTGGTGGCCAGGAACATAAGGGCAATCCTGGAGGGGAGGGAGCGGGCCTGCCCCCAGCCTGCTTTGGGGTCCACCTATTACCCAAGAGGATGCATCGACTATGGGTCTGTTAAAATAGACCTCAACCAGACAGCAGAAGGCGTCTCCAGGCAGATACGGGCTTTTGGGTTCCGGGAATACCAGCTGCCAAAGGTGAATGGGAAGCCTATCATTGACAGCTGCTTTACGGGCATCAGGTCGGGCCAAAAGCCAGGGACAGTGCTGATGGAAAATGGTAATGCATGCATTGTCTCAACAGTGGACTACAACATCATCCTGTATTATGACCGGCTGGAGGAACTGCTGGGCTACTGCAGGGAGGGGGACATAGGCGGCGTGCATGACGTATGTGCCGTAAAAAAGCATGTCAATGCCGCGGGCTGTCATGGCTGGACCCCATTGATGGTATCCGCCTATTATAACCAGATAGAAACCGTAAAATTTTTGCTGGCGCAGGGGGCGGACATCCATGCCGTTAACCATAATGGGACCACCCTTCTGATGTATGCCAAGGAGGCATACCGAAAAACAGGGGACGATACGCTGTTTTCCTTGTTCCTCTTCCTTGGGGCTGACATGTCCGTAAAAGATTACAATGGGCTGACCCTACAAGACTATTGCGCCAAGGAAGGGATTAGGAACATCGGCCCTTATATGGTATGCACGCCATAAGGAAGGAGGACAAGGCATGGGCAACATGGAAAAAGTCCGGATGCTGGACTTCCAGCAGCGGGGGGATGAAAGGGGGCACCTGGTGGTGGTAGAAGGGGGGGTGGATATCCCTTTTGAGATCAGGCGTGCCTTTTACATATATGGATCGGGGAGTGACGTGGTGCGGGGGCAGCATGCCAACCGCAGGACGGAGTTTGTCCTGATTAACGTGGCAGGGACAAGCAAGGTCAAAGTGAAGGACGGGGAAGGCAACGAGGAGATTTACTGTTTGGGGCGCCCCCATATGGGGATCTACCTGCCAGCGATGGTGTGGAAGGATATGTATGGGTTCAGCAGGGATTCTGTCCTGCTTGTCCTTGCAAGCACCCACTATGATGCGGATGAATATATCAGGGACTACAGTGACTTTGTGCGTGAAGTGGCGCCCCATATGGAAGTGGTGGGAAAGTCTGGAGGTAGGCGGGCATGAGGCTATCGATTATTATTCCGGTATATTACAACGAGGAGAACCTCAGGCCGTTATACAGTGATATAAAGAAGAAAGTTATTGATGCCATTGACTATGAGTATGAGATCGTGATGGTTGACGACGGGTCAGGGGACGGTAGCTATGACGTGATGAGGCAGCTTGCCGCCGAGGACAGCAACATCAGGATAGCCAGGCTCTCGCGGAACTTCGGGTCACATTCCGCCATGCTTTGCGGCCTGGAACGCTGCACAGGGGACTGTGCGGTCATAAAGGCGGCGGATCTGCAGGAGCCATCGGAGATGATCCTGGAGATGGTTGAGAAGTGGAGGCATGGTGACAATGTGGTGCTTGCAGTACGGGAAGGCCGGGAGGAGGGCCGGAGCCAGGTCATGTTTGCGAACCTGTACTATTGGATAGCCAGGAAGTCAGCATTCCCTAACATGCCGAAAAAGGGTTTTGATGTGTACCTCATTGACAGGAAAGTGATCCGTGTACTGCTGGAACTGGATGAGAGGAACAGTGCACTGACAGGGCAGATACTATGGAGCGGGTTCCGCACAGGGTATGTTGGGTATGTCAGGCAGGCAAGGGATGTGGGGGAAAGCAGATGGACGCTGAAAAAGAAGGTGCGCCTTGTGGCAGACACCCTGTTCAGCTTCTCATCTCTGCCTGTGGCCGCCATAGAAGCGGTGGGTGCGCTCTCCTTCCTAGGGGCAGTCATATGGGCGGCATTGGTCCTGGCACTCAAGGCCACAGGGTCAATCCAGGTGGAAGGGTGGACCAGCCTGTTCATCTTCAGCCTGTTCAGTTTTGGGGTGACGATGGTGACCATGGGGATCCTTGGGGAGTATCTGTGGAGGACATTTGAGGCATCCCGGAACAGGCCGCCCTATATTGTGGAGGATGAAGGGGGGCAGGAGCCATGCGGGAAAGAATAACAAGGGATGCGTCCTGCTTTTTCAGGTTCTGCATAGTAGGCGCCAGCAACACCCTGCTGTCCTATGCCTGTTACCTGCTGATCCTGAAAACATGCAGGGTTTTCCGGTGGCTTGGGGGCATTGACTACCTGGCGGCACAGGCAGCGGGGTATGTGCTGAGCATTATATGGTCATTTTATTGGAACCACCGGTTTGTGTTTGGCGATAGGGAAAGGAAGCCGGAGGGGATGGCAGGCATGCTGGCGAAAACATATGCATCATACCTGTTCACTGGCTTGTTTGTGAACAGCCTGCTGATGCTGTTATGGGTCCGGGTATTCGGCATTCCCGAAGTGGCAGCGCCGTTTTTATGCCTGGCTGCCACGGTCCCGCTGAACTTCATCCTCCAAAAGATTTGGGTATTCGGGAAGAAAAGAGAAACATAGAAGGGGAAATATCATGGAATTTATTGACTTAAAGGCACAGTACAGGCAGTACCAAGAGGAAATCGACCATAAGGTTCTGGAGGTTATAGGGAAAACCCATTTCATCCTTGGCGGCGAGGTGAGAATTTTTGAGGAGCGCATTGCCAGGTATGTGGGGAGGAAGCATGCCGTGTCCTGTTCAGACGGGACATCGGCACTGCAGCTGGCTTATATGGCATATGGGATTGGGCCAGGGGATGCGGTATTCTGCCCGGACATGACCTTCATTGCCACAGTTGAGCCGGCGTGCCTCATGGGGGCGGTGCCGGTGTTCTGCGATATTGACAGGGAATCCTATAACATTGCCCCGGAAAGCCTGGAGCGCCAGGTGGAAAGGGTGGAAAAAGAAGGGAAGCTGAGGCCGAGGGCAGTCGTGGCAGTGGACTTTTTGGGGAACCCGGCGGACTATGGTGCACTGGGGGAAATGGCAAGGAGGCATGGCCTGCTCCTGATAGAGGATGCGGCGCAGGGGATGGGGGCAGGAGCCCATGGGAGGAGGTGCTG
>RAYB01000016.1 GCA_003669055.1 bacterium 1XD21-70 | reverse complement strand
GCAGTCGCATCTGCAGCAGCCCTGCTTGCCATCGGCGCTTCCATGACTTCCTTCGCAGCTACCGGCTGGGTGGAAGAAGATGGAACCTGGTATTTCTATGACAAGGATGGCAACAGAGTGGAAGATACCTGGAAGAAATCCGGCGACAACTGGTATTGGCTGGATGCCGAAGAAGGCGGCGCCATGGCAATCGATAAGCTGATCGAGGACGACAACGACACCTACTATGTAGATTCTAACGGTGTGATGGTTCGCAATACCTGGGTTAAGGTTGTCAATGAGGAACAGGACGATGATGATGACCCGGCTGAGTACAACTACTACTATATGCAGTCCAATGGTAAAGCATACAAAGGCCCTGATACCGGCAATACCCGTTTTAAAACTATCGACGGCAAGAGATACGCCTTTGACGATGAAGGTAAAATGTTATATGGTTGGGTGAATACGGTTGGTGAGCGTGAGACAGATGAAGACGGCTGGATCACGGCAACCTATTACCTGGGCAGTTGGGATGACGGCGCTATGAAGACCGGCTGGCAGAAGATTTATGTCCATGACGATATTGAGGATGACGACATGGAACACTGGTTCAACTTCAAATCCAATGGCCAGAAGAGATGCAATACCGGTGATAATGAGATTTCCGAGTCTAAGATCAATGGCCGGAGATATGGCTTTGATAACCGCGGTGTCATGGCTTATGAATGGGCTCTGGCTACCTCTGGAGACAGTGCCAGAAAACCAGCCAGCGTAGCATCAACCTCAAGCTGGAGATACTTCAACAATGTGGATGATGGCGCCCGGGTAACCAAAGGGTGGTTCAAGGTCGTTGCCCCTCATGAGGACAATGACAATGTATTTAAGAGCAATTATTCCCAGTTTGGAAATAACGGCACCTTTGCTTCCAATGATGCTGACGATGAAACCGAGAGATGGTATTATGCTGATGGGAATGGCCAAGTTGTATCCGGACAGATCAAGAAGATCAAGGGTAAATACTATGGCTTCCGTCCTGAAGGCAATGCTACCGCCGGGGATGCAAAGGGCGGTGCTATGCTGTCCGGCCTGGTGTTGATGGATGTTAATCCGGCAGATGGTGTTATCCTGAACGTACTGGATGATGATGTGGATGCTGATGAGTTGAACGACCTGCTGGATGGCAAGAGTTCCTATGCACTGACCGCAAATTCTACCCTGTATTACTTTGGCAACGATGAAGACAGCGACGGAGCAATGAAGACCGGTGCCACTACCATAACCCTGGATGGCGAAACCTTCCACTTCATGTTCAGCAAGACCGGTGGTGCCGAAGGCAAAGGCCGTGGCCTGACGGGCGTTGATGACAACAAGTACATCTATAAGTACGGCTGCCGGATTGAAGCAGGAAAAGATGATAAATACCAGGTTGTCAAGGTTCTTCCAAACGGCAATTCCATCGACATCAATGTTGGCGGCGTGAAGGTATCCAAAGTATCATCCCAGGATCTCAAGACAGGTGCAGTAGGAACCCTGAGAACTGCCAAGAACACAGATGATGAAACTGTCAGCTACACAGACATTTCCGAATTGCAGAAAAATGATTCTACCACTAGCACTCCATATAAGTATTACTTAGTAAATAGCAGCGGTAATATCCAGAAAACAAAGAGTGCAGCCAAAGATGGTGATGACTGGTATTTCTACGTATACAAATCTGCACTTAAGTTGTATACAAATAACAAGAACCTGAAAGAAAAAACTCCTGGAACAAAGAAAGACTGGAAGGATTATGTTGTAGACAGCACCACAACCACAAACGGCAAGTAATCATATCCAACAGCCCTTAGCAGAAGATCTGATAATATTCAGATCCTCTGCTCCAAAAAAGCCCGAGGCATTTGCCTTGGGCTTTTTTCATAGCCTCATTCACCTTTATCTATTTTCTGAAACAGGGAAGCCCCCGGCATTTCCCAATCCCCAAACATCCACCTGCCTTCCATACTAAAAACCCCAATTTCCTCCAACATCAAGACGATCTCTCGCCCCAATACTCATAATAGTTGTATAATAAGCAGGTGACAAGTAAATTTTCAATCATTCACTACGCAAAGGAGAAAAGCTATGAACAAAACATTTGAAGAGTACCTAAAAGAGCAGAACCTGTCAGCCAACACAATTCTATCGTACATGTGTGCAATCAGCCAGTATGAAAAACGCTATGACAAGGTCACAAAAAAGAATCTCCGCGACTACAAAATGCATCTCATTGAAAACTACAAGCCACAGACCGTCAACCTGAGAATCCGTGCTTTGAACTGTTATTTGGAAAGCATCCAAAAGACTTCCTGGAAGCTGACTACCGTCAAGGTGCAGCAAAAGCCCTTCCTCGAAAATGTCATCAGCGAAGCCGATTACCTTTATTTCAAAAACCGTCTGAAACAGGACGGAGAAATTTACTGGTATTTTGTGGTTCGTTTTCTTGCTGCTACCGGCGCACGTGTCAGTGAACTGGTACAGATCAAGTCAGAGCACGTAAAAATGGGTTATCTTGATCTCTACTCTAAAGGCGGAAAGCTGCGGAGGATCTATATCCCTGCTGCCCTAAAGAAAGAGGCTCTTGTGTGGCTTTCTGAAAATGGCCGCCAAAGCGGATTTATTTTTACCAACCGTTTTGGGGAACGAATCACCTCCCGCGGCCTTGCCGGGCAGCTAAAAAAATTAGCCTTAAAATATGATCTTGACCCTTCTGTGATATACCCCCACTCCTTCCGCCATCGTTTTGCCAAAAGCTTCCTGGACCGATATAATGATATCTCTATGCTAGCCGACCTGATGGGGCATGAAAGTATCGAGACTACCCGCATCTATCTTAGAAAAACCAGTACGGAACAGCAGAATATCATCAACCAAATTGTTGACTGGTGACGAGATATAGTATCCGAATGCCGTTCACCGGCGCTTGCATGCTGCTAAAATTAATGATATACTGGAACACGTAACTGCATTTCCCATTACATCCTGAGGTACTGATTATGAATAAAAAAGCTACACCCCATTTGTCCGATGCCTTTACCGCAACCTGTTCCGGCATCATAAATGGAGTGATCCACATTGCCGTTTTCCTGTTAATAACCGTTTTTCCATTGATTTATGACAACTCCTATCTTAATATTCTGGAAACCAAATATCAATGTTATCAGGTCTGTACACTTAGGATGCTGGGAATTGCCCTGTTGCTGGGGCTGATAATGATGGGGATTGATTTCAAGGAGTTCAAAGGGATCCACACCCGGCATCTGGCAAAAAGGCTCACCGCTGCTAATCCTTGCAGGCTATTTGATACCGCCCGCATTGCTCTAGCCATATTCTGGATATCTGCTGTTGTCTCCACCTTGCTCTCCCACTATCCCAAGGAAGCCTTCTGGGGCAATAAAGGACGCTATTCCGGCTTATTCCTCCTAACCTTATATGTGGCCTCCTATCTCCTGGTCAGCCACTTTGGGCGGCCTGTGCAAAGATATCTTGACATATTCCTGGGAAGCGGGATGATCATTTGCCTCCTTGGCATTACCGATTACTTTCAGATGGATATCCTCAGCCTGCACAAGGCAATCCACCCTTCCCAGATCTGGATTTATATCTCTACTTTAGGCAATATCAATACCTATACCGCTTATGTCGCCATGCTCCTGGGGCTCTCCGCCACATTATTTGCCTTAGAAAACCGTCCCCGTATGGCAATATGGTATTATTGCTGCCTCGTAATCTCCTTCATGGCAATTATTATGGGCTGCAGTGATAATGCCTATCTGAGCATAGCTACAATCTTTGTAGGCCTGCCCTTCCTGCTGTTCCATAGCCCAAAAGGCATTGAACGTTATATAGCCATCCTGGCAACCTTCTTTTCCGTAATTTGGGTTATCGATATCCTCAACCATATCTTCTCCGGCATTGTGCCCGGGCTGGACAGCCTTTTTAATATCATCGTCGGCTTTTACGGCCTGCCTTATGCCGTGATGCTTTTGTGGGCTATCTGCGGCCTATACCACATATTCAGCCGTAATTTAGCCCCAAGAGGCTGCTATATCCGTTTTTGGGGCGCCCTGGTTGCTGCCATTACACTTATGCTCGCTGTCATGGTTTTCGATGCCAATCTCTTAAACCACGCCGGCCGTTATGGCTCCCTAAGCACTTACCTTGTCTTTGACGACAGCTGGGGGACTTACCGCGGCTACATCTGGAAGAAATCCATCCAGCTATACAGTGCATTCCCTCTGCACCAAAAATTATTCGGCTATGGCCCTGATACCTTCGGCCTTCTGGCCAAAGCACAGATTGGCCAGGAAATGGCCACGGTTACCCGCCAGCTTTATGACAGTGCCCATAACTCTGTCCTGCAATACCTGCTGACCATCGGCTTTGCGGGGACAGCCAGCTATCTGGCCTTCATGGCGTCGGCTGTCATCTGCCTGTTCCGGAACCGAAGCCGCTCCGTTGCTGCCCCCGGCATTGCATTTGCTGTGCTTTGCTATGTTTTACAGTCTTTGGTCAACATCGATTTACCCATTGCCACCCCGGTAATGTGGCTATTGCTCAGCATAGGGATGTCCGGGGAAAGCCCCTTAAAAAAGAACATGCCGCCCGGCTAGTCCTATAGCCAAGGCGGCATGCCCCTTACTTTTTATGAGTAAAACAACCGGTTCACTGCACTGAATATTCCCCGCACGGAGGCTCTGGTGATGTTGGAACTGACCCCCACACCATAGGTCACCTTTCCGCTATCCTGATCCATCAGGTGGATATAAGATGCTGCCTGTGCATTGGATCCCGTCTGAAGGGCATGCTCGTTGTAGTCGAGCACCTTGATCCGGATTCCCAATTCTTCCTCCAGCCCTCGCTGCACCGCATCGATCGGCCCATTTCCCACACCCTCAAAGACCTTCTCAATCCCATGGTCGGTATAAGTCACCTTTGCCAAAGTTGCATATACATCCTTCTCCACTTCCGTATCCGTAATCTGGCATTTCCTGAAATGCATCGGCTCCTTCCTGTCGAGGTAACTGATGCGGAACTCATCCATAATCTGCTCCGGAGCCACCTCGCCCTGCTTCTCGGAGATCTTCTGGATCACATCCGCAAACTCCTTATGCATCCCCTTCGGCAGTTTGAAGCCGTAGAAGGTATCCATGACAAATGCCACGCCGCCTTTGCCGGACTGGCTGTTAATACGGACAATCGGCTCATACACACGCCCGATATCGGAAGGGTCAATCGGCAGATACGGCACCTCCCAGTGCTCTCCGCCCCTTTCCCGAAGCGCCTGCATCCCCTTGTTGATCGCATCCTGGTGAGAACCGGAAAATGCTGTAAAGACCAGTTTCCCGGCATAAGGATGGCGCTCATCAATCTGCATCTTCGTGCAGCGCTCATATACCTCAGCGATCGCCCTTACATTCCCGATCTCCAGTTCAGGGTCAATCCCCTGGGAGAACATGTTATATGCAAGGGTCAGGATATCCACGTTCCCCGTGCGTTCACCGTTGCCAAACAACGTGCCCTCTACACGGTCTGCCCCGGCCAAAAGCGCCAATTCAGTAGCCGCGACACCGGTTCCCCGGTCATTATGCGGATGTACGCTTAAAATAATGCTGTCCCGGTTCTTAAAATGCTTATTCATCCACTCGATCTGATCCGCATATACATTCGGGGTTGTCATCTCCACCGTCGAGGGAAGGTTGAAGATAATCGGGCGCTCTGGCGTCGCCTGCCCCCATGTATCCTGCACTGCTGTGCAGATCTCCAGCGCATAATCCAGTTCCGTCCCGGTAAAGCTTTCCGGCGAATACTCCAACAGCATATCCCCATCATATCCTGCCGCGTAACGCTTCACCAGTTCCGTCCCTTCCACTGCGATCTGCTTGATCTCCTCTTTGCTCTTATGGAACACCACATCCCTCTGCAAAATGGAAGTCGAGTTATAAATATGCACTACCACCTTCTTAATGCCCTGGATCGCCTCAAATGTCCTCTTAATCAGATGCTCCCTGCACTGAACAAGGACCTGTACCCGCACATCGTCCGGAATCAGGTTCCGCTCTACCAGCTGGCGGAGAAAATCGAACTCAATCTGGGACGCCGCCGGAAAACCGATCTCGATCTCCTTAAAGCCCAGCCTCACCAGCATATTGAAAAATTCAACCTTTTCTTCCACAACCATCGGCTCAATAAGCGCCTGGTTGCCATCCCTCAAATCAACGCTGCACCACATGGGTGCTTTTCCAATCTGCTTGTTCGGCCACTCCCTCTGGGGGTAGTCCACCACCGGCACTCTCTGATATCTCTTATAATTCAACATAGTCTTATCCTCCTCGAATCTGTAATATGGATTTATAAATGATTCCGCCAAACCGCCCTGCAGCCCTCTTCCTTCCCTGCTGCCAAAGCCACAACCTTCAGATGCCTGAAACCGTTACCCCAAATCCTTTCTACAGCTTCGCAGTCGGTAAACCACGCCATAATTCTCAATGATAAAAATCGTCACACTCCTAGGCCTAACCCCATCGGTCATCATCCCTTTACTGATAAATTTTATGCCAATGGCCAAAAAGCGCCTTTTGCATTACTCTAAATCTTACCACATGTCCTCGCATATGTCAATTTGTTAATGCACTGCCGGCCTTCCATACTCTAAAGCGGAAAAGGGCAGAAAATCCCTTCCCGGAACCCTCTGCCTTTCATATCCTCCAATATGCCTCTTACAATACATGCCCCTGTGATTTCATCACTGCAACCACTTGGTTCACATAATTTTCGCACAGTTCCTCGCTGGCGGCCTCCACCATCACCCGCACCACCGGTTCCGTGCCGGACTGGCGCAGCAAAATCCGCCCATTGCCGCCCAGCGCTTCTGTTACCTTCGCCACTTCCTCCTGTACCTTGGCATCGTCCTGCGCCAGCTGTTTGTCATGGACCCGGACGTTTTTTAGTACCTGCGGGAAGATCTCCACCTCCGACGCCAGCTTGCCCAGGGACTCCTTTTTCTCCAGCATAACCTCCATCACTTTGAGGGAGGTCAAGATCCCATCCCCCGTGGTGGCATGTTTGCTGAAAATGATATGCCCGGACTGTTCTCCACCCAGGCAGTTCCCGTATTTTGCCATGTTTTCATACACATATTTATCGCCAACCGCGGTTTTCTCATAGGTGATCCCCTCGCGGTCAAAAGCCTTATAAAGGCCGAAATTAGACATGATCGTGGTTACCACGGTATTATTTACCAGGACACCGTTTTCCTTCATGTATTTCCCGCAGACATACATGATCTTGTCGCCATCTACCACCTCGCCGTTTTCATCTACAGCAAGGCAGCGGTCTGCATCCCCATCATAGGCAAATCCCACATCACACCCGTTCTCCTTCACATATTGCTTTAACACCTCAATGTGGGTGGAACCGCAGTTAGTATTGATATTGAGCCCATTGGGATTGTTATTTATCACATAAGTCTCAGCCCCAAGGGCATCAAATACGTTCTTTGCAATCGAGGACGCGCTGCCGTTTGCACAGTCCAGCGCTACCTTACGGTTTTTGAAAGAACGGGTGGCAATCGAAATCAGGTACCCGATATAGCGGTTCCGCCCTGCCGCATAGTCTACCGTGCGCCCCACCTTATCCCGCAGGGCAAACGGGATCTCTCCCATCTCCCCGTCAAGGTAACGCTCGATTTCTTGGATCACTGCTTCCTCCAGCTTTTCTCCCTTTCCGTTGATAACCTTGATCCCGTTATCATAGAAGGGGTTATGGCTGGCCGAAATCATTATGCCACAGTCAAATTCCTCTGTCCTCACCACATAGGATACGCTCGGGGTAGTCGTCACATGGAGCAAGAACGCATCTGCACCGGAAGCCGTCAGGCCTGCCACCAGGGAATACTCAAACATATAGCTGCTTCTTCTGGTGTCCTTGCCAATCGCTACCCGGCATCTGCCCTCTGGGTTCTGCGGGGTCACACGGCTTTTCTGCCCATAGTACCAGCCCAGGAAACGTCCAACCTGATAGGCATGCTCCACCGTCAAATTCACATTGGCTTCCCCACGGAAACCATCTGTCCCAAAATATTTTCCCATAATTGCTCTCTCCCTCACTATCTCTTCTACTAATTCCCTATCACCTGCAGAAAACGCCCCAGGGCATCCTGCCAGGTGGGCAGGGGGGCAAACCCCTTCTCCAGCAGCTTCGCCTTGCTCATACGGCTGTTGGCCGGGCGCTTTGCCTTGGCGGCAAACATCTCACTGGAAACCGGCGTCACCTTCACTTCCTTCATTCCTGCCTGGCAGAAAATCTCACAGGCGAATTCATACCAGCTGCACTCTCCCTCATTCGTCGCATGATAATGGCCGTAATGCTCTGTCTGGATCATATCCGTCAACAGCCTTGCAAGGTCATAGGTGTAGGTCGGGGATCCCACCTGGTCATCCACCACGCTTACTGCCCCCTTTTCCTTGCCCAGGCGCAGCATGGTCTTAATAAAGTTCTTTCCTGAGGCGCCGAACACCCAGGCAATACGGACAATAAAATAATCCGTCAGCAGTTCCTCAATAATCAACTCCCCTTCGTATTTTGTCTGGCCATATACATTCAGCGGTGCCCGGCTGTCCTCCGGCTCCCATGGACGCGTGCCCCCGCCATCAAAAACATAGTCCGTGCTGATATACATCAGCTTCACCCCTGCCTCCTGGCAAGCCTTTGCCACATTGCGGGTTCCTTCTGCGTTAATCCTCCGGCAAAGTTCCACCTGATCCTCTGCCGCATCTACTGCAGTATATGCAGCACAGTGAATGACTGCGTCAGCCCCTGCCTGGGAAATCACGCGCCTGCAGGCATCGGCATCGGTGACATCCATCTCCTCCACATCCATGCCTATCCCTTCTAAGCCCTGGCGCTTCAATTCATTCATCAGATCCGTGCCAAGCTGCCCGCCGGCCCCGGTCACTAAAACTTTCATGCCCATATTTCACTACTCCTGTTCCTGTCCTTGCACAACGGCTTGGCTGCTGCAAGCCGGCTGGCTCCGGCTGTTTTTCCTTTATAGGCGCTGCCCATACATTTTCTGGAAATAGCTGTTGTATTCGCCGCTGATGATATGCTCCCACCATTCCCGGTTGTCCAGATACCAGCGGATCGTCTGTTCAATCCCCGTATCGAAATTATACACCGGCTCCCAGCCAAGTTCCTTTTCCAGTTTTGCCGGGTCGATCGCATAGCGCATATCATGGCCTGGCCGGTCGGTCACATATTTGATCAAACTCTCCGGCTTATCCAACGCCCGCAGGATCGTCTTCACCACCTCTAAGTTTGTCCGCTCGTTATGACCTCCGATGTTGTAGACACAGCCATCGGCACCCTTGCGGATGATCAAATCAATCGCCTGGCAGTGGTCATATACATGGAGCCAGTCGCGGACATTTGCCCCATTGCCGTACACCGGCAGTTCGCCATCGGCAAGAGCCCGGCTGATCATCAAAGGAATCAGCTTTTCCGGAAACTGATAAGGGCCGTAATTGTTGGAACACCGGGAAACGGAAACCGGAATGCCAAAAGTACGGTGGTATGCCATCACAAACAGGTCCGCACTTGCCTTCGAGGAAGAGTAGGGGCTGGAAGTATGAAGCGGGGTATCCTCCGTAAAAAACAGATCCGGGCGGTCTAAGGGCAAATCGCCGTATACCTCATCCGTAGATACCTGATGGAAACGCTTGATGCCAAATTCCTTGCAGGCATCCAGCAGCGTTGTAGTGCCCATCACGTTCGTCCGCACAAAAATACCCGGGTCTGTAATTGAACGGTCCACATGGCTCTCTGCTGCAAAGTTCACCACCACATCCGGCTTTTCTTTCTCAAAAAGTTCAAAAATAAAATCCCGGTCCGCGATATCTCCCTTGGCAAAACAATAATTCGGCTTGTCCTCCACTGGTTTTAAGGTTTCCAAATTGCCCGCATAGGTAAGGGCATCCAAGTTCACCACCATGTCCTCCGGATATTTTTCCACCATATAATGCACAAAATTCCCGCCGATGAACCCGGCTCCGCCAGTTACGATAATTTTCATGATTTATTTGTCCTTTCTCTACAGATTATGAAGCTTATCAATATATTTACCATCCAGCACATCCTTCAGGTACTGGCCATACTGGTTCTTCTTCAAAACCTCATAAGTCTCCATCACCTGCTCCTGGCTGATCCAGCCGTTCAGCCAGGCAATCTCCTCCAAACAGGCGATCTTGCGGTGCTGGTGCGTCTCAATGGTTTTGACAAAATTAGTCGCCTCTACCAGGGATTCATGGGTTCCTGTATCCAGCCAGGTAAAACCCTGCCCCAGAAGTGTCACATCCAGTTCCCCGTTTTCCAGGTAGATCCTGTTTAAATCCGTGATCTCCAACTCCCCGCGTGCCGACGGCTTTAAATTTTTCGCGTACTCCACCACGCGGTTATCATAAAAATACAAACCTGTCACACAGTAGTTTGACTTAGGCTTCTTCGGCTTCTCCTCTATGGAAACCGCCTTCCCATATTCATCAAATTCCACAATACCAAACCGTTCCGGATCATCCACATAATATCCGAACACAGTAGCGCCTTTTTCTTTGGCGGCTGCTGCCCGTAAGCGTTTCTTCAATCCTTGCCCATGGAAAATATTGTCCCCCAAAACCATCGCCACCGAATCGCCGCCAATAAAATCAGCACCAATGATAAATGCCTGTGCCAGGCCATCCGGGCTGTCTTGTACTGCATAATGCAATTCTACCCCAAACTGGTTCCCGTCACTCAGCAATGCCTCAAACCGCGGGGTATCCTCCGGCGTCGAAATAATCAGGATGTCCCTAATGCCGGCATTCATCAGCACAGACAACGGATAATATATCATCGGTTTGTCATAAATCGGCAGCAATTGCTTGGACGTGACCTTTGTCAGCGGATAAAGACGTGTGCCGGATCCTCCGGCGAGAATAATTCCCTTCATTTGTTTTCTCCCTGTTTTCGACTGTTTCTTCCATATAGAAATGTTGTTTTTGCATTTGTCTGTACTATATCATACAACAGACGATATTTCAATTAAGAAATCACCACACAAAAATAAATGCCTTGGACCGGAATCGAACCAGTGACACGAGGATTTTCAGTCCTCTGCTCTACCAACTGAGCTACCAAGGCATTTCTGCTACTTTCCACATCTTACTCTATAACCCATTATTTGTCAATACGAAATCTCTTTTTTTACTCGTTTTGACCGTATTTCCAAAAATTCTGTCATATTCCATAAAATTCTACGTTATATATAAAATATAACCAAATCGTAAAATTTTTGGAGGTGCTTATGCAAGAACTTTCTGTTTATTACTGTCCGGTTTGCAGCAGGTATAGTTATAGCCAGCCCGCGGCCATCCCGGCCTGCCCTCTATGTGAAGTTCCAATGCTTTTGCTCATGCCTTATTCTGACTACCGTTTCCTGAATCAGGAAGAGCGGGACATGCAATTACTCCAAAAAATGGTCGATGGGGATGCCTCCTTATCCAGCCATCTTTTGGCTTATCTGCGTTCCCGCTCCCAAAAAGAAGCCGCTACCCTGGTCGATTCCCAGCTACACCAGCTAGAATCAGATAACAAAAAACTGAATGACACGATCCAATGGATGCATCAGACCATTTGGGAATTGCTCTGTCAAAACCGCAACCTGGAACATCAGCTGGAAAAGCAGCCGGCAAATCAGCAAACCAGACAAGATCCCAAAACCATGCCTCCTGCATAATGGTTAATGCCTGCCTTCCTCCACCACATAATGTTCCAGCAGCCTGTTTAAGGCCACATTCATCCGAATCACCGTATTCAATAGCATTTCGTTGTCTCTTTGCAATCTCACGTTATCTGCTTCTAATCGCCGGAGCCTGCCCTGTTTACCATCCACCTCTAAGTCACTTGTCCTTCCTGCCGTTACGTTCATCATTACCCATCTCCTTTCCATAAATGCTATGTTCCTATACCCAATATAAAGCCTTTTCCCTCATTTGAAAAGCAAAACAAATCGCGCAATCCGACAATTTTTCTCATTTTTCCCAAATGATATATCGCCCTACAATATCTGTCAATTTTCTATTCCGGACGTCACTACCACTTGTAATCCGCTCCGCCTAGGCCCCCAGGCAGCCCTGATAATTTTTTTCCTTTTGGGTCTTCTGGGATAATAACGTTTTTCTTACAATTCCTGTAAAATCCTTACAATGCGACAAAACCTATTGCTATCTATTTTCACCCTTGTTATAATAAAGCCAACATAGAAAGCAGAGGTGAATTGTGATGAAGCACAAGACAGGCCTGGCCTTACTTTTAACGATCTCCTGCCTTCTTCTCAGTACATTCCCAGCCTTTGCCGGTGAATGGCAGCAGACCGAAGAAGATCAGTGGCAATACATCCAGGATGACGGAACTCTTGCAACCGGTTGGCTGGAATTGGACGGCAAGTGCTATTACTTGGATAGCAATGGCAACCGCAAGTCTGAGTATTGGCAGAAGGACAATGGCGGCTGGTACTACCTGGATGAAGATGGGGTATTGGTTACTAACAGTTGGGTTGACAATTACTATGTAGGCGATGACGGACGTCTTGAGAAAAAACGTTAACAAAAACAGAGGCTGGCTCTTTACGGAGCCAGCCTCTGTTTTTGTTAACGCTGTCACATGTTTCCCCTCTTCACGTTTCATACAATGGGGTTTATAGCATTTTCTATTTTCATATTTTGCTGTATGGGGGATTCTTCTGTTTCGCATATTTCAATAAAAACGGTTCAGGAAGGATTTAGTACTAATGAAATCAGAAAAAAGCTTGAAATTCACCGATCTCAATGACCATCAACACCATATTTACCCGCATGATATCTTTTATGTGGAAGCTGACAACATCCGCTCTTGGATCATGTGTGAAGGCCAGGCGATCCATGTTCCCCACCCCATTCTTTTTATGGAAAATTTGCTGCCAGATTATTTTCTCAGGATCCACCGCAGTTTTTTGGTAAACCAATATTCCATCACTGCCTTATATCCCCATGCCGTCATGATGAGCAATGGCTTCCGCCTCCCTGTCCCTAAGAAGAAATATCAATGGCTGAAATCCCGTTTGGAAGATACCGGGTTCTCCACCGAATATCCTCGTTTAGGCAAATAAGGGCAGCCAGCTTTTCCTCTGCCCTCCCGCCGGCAGCCTTCCCCTTTTCCCAGCCATATTCCCGGTAATACGCCAGCTTCTCATCCAAAAGCTGCATTACCTGGGAATATTCCTCCCGCCCACTGGCAGCGATGGTGCTCATTGCTGCCACCAAAGCCACCTGCAGGCCATTGCAAGCCCGATCCCGGAAGTTCTCCCTCATCAGCAAGTCTATAAGCTTCCCCAATTCATCCAGCAGTCCAATCTCCCTGATCCCGCCAAATGCCAGAACCGGGTCGGGATTCTCCATCCTTCCAGGCACATGCTTCGTCCGCTCCAAATAGCGCCGGATCCTCCCGGTTCCGCCTCTGTCCTGCATCTTTACGAGGCTGATATCTTTCAGCATCTCCTGCCCAGTATAATATTCTGCATGTTCGCGCAAACGTTCCTTCAGCCTTTCGTCCTTGGTCGCGGCAAACTGCGCAATCGTCCAGTACAGCAGCTTCCCCGACAATCCCGGGAGAAGATATTCACACACTCCCCCTACTCCCATGAACCGGCAGCAATATTCTGCCGCTGCCTGGCGTACCCAGGCCTTCCAGCATCCATGCTTTGCTACCCTGGACATAAGATCTGTATATTGGCAAATCCCATGGTCGATACAATAACGGATATGCCACCACATCTCTTCATTTTCCATCTTCCCATGTTCCAGGTTGTGAAGCACCTGGGCACGTATCTCTTTTTGCGTACCCCGCAGATCTACTTTACGCGGTTCTGCCTTTGGTGTGATCTCAGCGATTGTCAGGCGCACTACCTTTATAACCATCCGGTAAAATTCCTTCAAGGCAATGGCCTCCCCTGTCCCTAAATCTTTATCTCCGCAATCTGCTGCGTACCCTTTTGCCCTGTCCACCAATTCTTGCAAAAAACATTCATCATTATCCTCTATGCCCTCATTTTCCAGCACATAATGATAGGCATCTGGTACGGAAGCCTGGTTTTGCAGATAACGGTAAAACCAAGGCTCCTCCAAAAACGCCCCGCTGCCAGGCTGGAGCACTCCCGCCAGCCCTTCCCCGCAGTCCGCTATATTCCTTTTTAAGGTCTTACAAAACTTATCAAACATCCTGCTGTCATCCGGAATAAAAATCCGGCAGACTTTATCCCTTCCCGTATCTTGATAAGCTGAGTAAATACCAAAAAACAAAATATCAGTTACCATTTCTCCCATGATTCACATTCTCCTTTGAACACTGTTACTTTTTCAACATCAGTATACTAAAAACAACGTTTTGATTCAATAATTTTCTAAGCCCAATTCTCTTGTTTTATATTTTTCCGTATGGTATAATAAAAAAATCTGCCAAGGCCTTTACAACCCAAGAAAGCCTTTTCCGGCTTCTTCATAAGCCGGTACATAAGGCTGCCTGTAAACTTAACCGGCCTGGCATAGCACTGATACCATCTTCAATAAATTAAGAAAAAACAGGGAGAATATCTATGGATTCGATAAATGCACAAAACAGCTACGAACAAGAAGTCAATTTAAAAGACCTGCTTTTCGTGATACTCCACAAATGGCGGATTGTCATTGCCGTCTCTGTAGTTTTCGCCATCCTGATGGGCGGCGCCAAAGGTGCCCTCACCTACAGAAGCCAGAATGCCCCTGAAGCAGCCGCACAGCGGGAAGAATCCTATCGGGTTGACCTGGCACAATATGAAAATAACCTGTCCTCTTACGAGCGGGAGATCCAAAACCTTTCCGACAACAGCATCCTCCAGCAAGACTATTTGGAGAACTCTGTCCTGATGAATTTAAGCCCCTATGATTTTTACGAGGCACAAAGCAACCTGTTTATCAAGACGGATTATGAGATCCTGCCTGGTATGGCCTATCAGAATATTGATTACACCAGTTCCATCTTACAGGCATACCAGTTCCTGATCACCAGCGCTTCTTTCCTTGATACCGTCAATCCGTTTCCTGACTTGGAGACCCAATACCTCAAGGAATTGATTACCGTAGAAAGAGGGCAGCTTGACCCCCAGAAAGCAGATACCCGCATTAATTCAAGTTCGTTTACCAATCTGCTTACGGTTCGCGTCAGGCACAATAATGCCAAGGATGCGGAGCAGATTCTGCAAAGCATTTTAGGCCAGATTGATACTTTGCAGAGCCAGGTCTCCAGCGATATTGGCACACATTCTATCACGGTTTTAAACACAAGCTGTGGCAACAACATCGATTTAAGCCTTGCAGATGCCCAGAAGGCCGCGGCAGCACGCCTAAATGATTTACGCACTTCCTTATCAGAAAGGGAAACCGCCCTAAACGAACTGGTTAAACCTTCTGCCACCGCGCCCACCGCTGCCATAGCCTTAAAAAGCACTGTCAAATATGGTATCCTTGGCGGCGTCCTTGGCGGGTTTATGGTCGTATTTTTTATCTGTGTATGCTTTTTAATGAGCGACAAATTATATTCACCGGCAGAGTTGCGCATCCGCTACGGTGCAAAACTTTTAGGGATATTACCAGATGCCAAAGGCAAGAAAAAGAACTTCATTGACCTCTGGCTGGACCGCCTGGAAGGCCGGGCGGCACGCGGCTTATCAGACAACGGATACTCCCTGATCGCCGCAAACATTAAAAGCTACGCTGAAAATGCCAAGACCCTTTTGGTCGCCGGCTGTGCACCCTCCGATACCCTGGACGAAGCCGCCCGGCAGCTGCAAAGCCTATTGCCTGATATCCAGGTCATTGGCGGCGGGAACATTCTCCAAGATGTAGATGCCATCCAAAAGCTGGCTGGTTGTGAAGGCGTTGCCTTGGTTGAACAGTGCGGGCTGACCACATACCAATCCGTGGAACTGGAGTTAGAAAAGGTTCGCGATTTGGGCAAAGAAATAGTGGGATTTGTTGTGTATGAATAAAAAAGATGGGGATCGCCTGTTTTTGTGGCAATCCCCATCTTTTTATGTTTCTTTACGGTTCTTCCAGTAGAAATGCATCCCGAAGGTGACTATCACCATCCCAACACTGTCAACCAAGACATCCGCCGCCAGCCCCGCACGCCCCGGGATAAACAGCTGATGGAATTCATCCGAACATGCATATACGAACGCCATCACAAAGGCCGTCTCCAGCAGCGCCCTTCCCCGTTTCCCCCCAGACCACAGTGCAAAAACCAAAGATAAATTCAATGCTGCAAACTCAGCCATATGGGCACTTTTGCGAACCGGTGTCGCAATTGCCAGGCAGATACCCGTTATGTCCGCTTCTGATAAGTCTATAATCCCGAATTGGCCTGCCAAGTTGAGGATTATCCGGCTAACACTGTCACTGGCCATAGTTGACTCCCTGGCAGGCTGATGGGAGAACATAAAAATAGCGGCTGCAATCAGGATAGCGGGGAGCCAGGCAAATGATTTTTGTAGTAATTTCCTCATAATTTTATTAATTTCACTTTCATTCAAAATGGATTACAGGCCAGGTTTCCCTTGCCCACTTGACACAATAGCCCACTTGTAATACTATTGTTTATTATAACAAAACACAGAAAGCGAAACCCAAAGGCCATGAAACATAAAACTTACCATGAGTTAATCTCCTACCTGTTCTGGGGCGTCATGACCACCCTGGTCAATTATATTGTATATTTTGCCTGCACCAAGATATTTCTCATCCACTATCTGGCCAGCAACATATTTGCCTGGGTGATAAGCGTCATTTTTGCATTTCTGGTCAATAAAGTATTTGTATTTCAATCCAAAAACTGGAAAATGCATGAAATCCTCCGCCAGATTTCGCAATTTGTATCTGCACGGATTTTTTCTTTAGGCCTGGAAACTTTTCTTCTTCTGGTCTTTGTCCGTTTTATCGGCTATGACGATTCTATCATTAAAATTGCCGCAGGCGTTGTTGTGGTAATCGTCAATTACATTTTCAGTAAATGGATTATATTTAAAAAACAGTAACCATTGCCCGGTACCAAAATAAACTGACTCCTAGAAAGAATATCGTACAAACCATGAACAAATTAAAATTATATATTACTATGGCAGCATCCGTTGCCCCAACAATTGCCTTGGCGAACCTTATAATAGATATTACGAATAAACTCCATATTCCAAACAACATTTTTCTTAGGTTTAAGCATCACTTAATCCTAAAATATATTGAAAACAAATATAAAAGCATCATCGATGAATATAAACGTCTCCCTGCCGAAGTGAAAGCTGCAGAAGACAACCAGTATCTATGGGTATTTTGGTGGCAAGGGCTTCAGGATGCTCCTGAATTAGTCAAACGGTGCATCTCTTCCGTCCAGAGAACTGCCCCCCATAAGCAAATTGTTGTTATTGACAAATATAACTATATGCAATGGCTGAAAATAAATCCCCTTATCATCCGCAAAGTGGAAAGCGGCCTAATAACCCTAACCCACTTTAGCGATATTATCAGGATGGGACTGCTCTCGCAATATGGCGGGCTGTGGCTAGATGCTACCATTTATGCGGGGCATCCCATACCCGAAAGCATATGGGAGAAGGAATTTTATAGCAACCGTACCTCTGTTACCGGTGACCATTTTGTATCCAAAGGCGAATGGAGCGGTTTCCTTATCGGAGGCTGTAATTTGAAATTATTTCAGTTTTGTTCTGCTATCTTTGAGCAATATTGGATCAAGCATGACGTTCTGATTGATTACTTTTTCTTGGATTACTGCATCAAATTGGCTGCTATCCATTTTAATGATATCTATGAAATGATCCGCAAAAGCGAAAATAACGACGATATCTATAAGCTGCAATCCATAATGAACCTTCCCTATGAGGCCACTGTTTACACAACGGCCCTAGAAGATAATTTATTCCATAAGCTAAACAGAAAAGAAAGCTTTTTATTGCAGACCCCAAGCGGAGCACAAACCACCTATTCCGTTTGGATCACATCCAGCCCAAACAGACCCGCCGGGGAGAGTTGACCATCAACTCTCCTTTAATAATGATCCTTCCTGTTCTTTATACCGCCCAAAACCCTTTTTGAGAATGCCCTCAAGAGTTCCACGCAATATTCCATATTTTTGTCTTTCCGTAATGCCACATAAAAGATACCATTGATCAGAACCGCACTGCAGGCTCCTTTCAGCACAAAAGAAAGCACCGGAACAAACGGAATCCATAGGCACGCCTGCCATGCGGCCAATCCTGCAACCATAATCAAGGCAATATATTTCCCGTACTGCATCCAATAGGATATCACCGGCTGGCGGAACCCGTACCGGAACAGAACATAAGGCTCCGACCACACCGGTACTAATAAAGAACTGATTGTCGTCCCTAGCAGAACCCCCAATAGCCCCAGCTTATACACCAGCCAAACGGATGCCAGCAGATTAATCCCTGATTCCAGCAACGGCATATACCAATTTTGAAAGAACAGCCCATAGGCATCCTTAAATACCAAAACACTTTTCCGTGCCCCGCTCAAATAAAAGTTCACCACAATCACTAACAAAATTTCTGTCGGCACCAGATAGTTTTCGCCGAAAAACAGCTGAACAAAGTCCTGTGCCAGGCATAAAAAGCATAAAGCACTTCCTCCATAAAGCCAGAAGTCCAAAAACATAATCCTCCAAAATACTTCCTGGCTCTTTTCCCCCTTCTCCACTGCCACCAGGTTACCTACACTTGGCGCCATGGCCAGAAACAATTGTTGCAGGACTCCATTTAACGTTTCCTGGATCAATACATAATTGGAATAGTCTGCCACATTTCCTAAGCCCGTAAATTTTGATATGATCAGATTATCTGTTGAAAAAACCAAAACCCCACCGATTTTGTGGCACAGCAGTGCTTTGGTGTTCTTCACAATCTGCTGCAGCTGCCCTTCCCCTAAAGGCGCTTTTCCCTTTTCCCTCAAATAAGGATACATCTTGTCTGCTGCCCGGCTAAAGCCAATATTCATGGCGAAAGTAGCTATCACCTGTACCAGCAAATACATAATATAATTTCTTAACGTCAGCAATATTACTATTTGTGCCATGTACATCAAAAATAATACTTTGACCCGTATCTTTTTTAGTACATAGTCTTTCTGGTCCGCACTGATTAAAGTTCCTTTATAAGAGAAAAAATAGGATGCCGCAGCATTGCAGATAAACAATATATAAATGTAGGAAAGCTGTTCAATCTCAGGCATTTCCTGGACAAACCAGGATAAATATGGTATAAGGGCAATTCCTGCAACCAAGATAAAACATCCAATAAAAATATATATCCGCTGGTAAAACTGCATCAGCGCTTTCACTTTTTTTTGCTCGTTTTTTGCCAGCGGATCATACAGCCCATAGACAATCGCGCTTCCAACCCCCAATTCCGCCAACGACAGAATGGTAATAATATTACTAAACAGCCCGGTAATCCCCACATAGTCCTTTGATAATATACGGACAAAAATGACGCGGACTACTATGTTCATAATAATTGTAAATCCTTGGCTTGTCCAGGCATATGCCAGATTACGAATTGTATTTACTTTTCTGCTCTCTTGCAATCCCCTTATCCCCTTCCTGCAAACAGTTCTTATGTATTACCTCCAATTAAGACAAGGCAAATCATAGACAGCAACTCCCCTATATTATTTTATCTATTCAAAAGTTTTATTCCTGCCTGCAAAAACTCATATTCAAAAGTCTAACACAAACTGTTTCTTCCCACAAGCAAAACAGATAAAAAAATCAACACAACTCTTTTCATGTATGATATAATTTCTACAGAAAATAATAACACTTAAATCATGGAGGTAAATAATGATGTTGCAAAAAGCACATACTGTTCCGACAAAAGAATCTGCCCCCCCCCAAAGAATTATAAACTATGATATTCTAAGAGTAGTCGCATGCTTTTCTATCGTCCTGCTACATGTCTCAGGCGGCTGCCTAAGCGATGTAAGTATGAATAGCAACGAATTTCTGGTTATGATGTCACTTGACAGCTTAACCCGTTTCGCTGTTCCTGTTTTCTTTATGTTAAGCGGCCTTTTTCTTGTTTCCCCAGATAAAAAGAACATTGCATTAGAGAAACGTATCCTGAAATTGGTGCTGTTATTTTATGTGTGGTCTGCATTTTATGGTTTTCAAGGGATAATAATTGATGCGCTCACCGGAGAATTTACAAAAGAATTCCTGATAGAATCAATAGGAAGGTTTATATCTGGCCATTTACATATGTGGTTTCTCAAAACATTACTTGGCTTTTACATACTAATTCCAATCGCACAGCAAATATGTGCCAGCAAACAATGCTTGCAATATTATTTATTGCTATGGGTCATATTTCAGTTTTCTGTTCCCTGCCTGACTGATTTGTTCCATCTGCAAACAGCCCAGTCACAAATTAATAGCTTAAACCTGGATATATTAGCTGGTAACTTTGGCTATTTCTTGTTAGGTTACTATTTGAACACAACAGATATCAAAAAAGAAATTCGCCGTATCCTTTATGCACTAGGGCTTATAGCAGCATACCTGACAATCCATCTATCCATTCGGGACAGTATTGCAGCTGGCGCTTGTGTAGAAAAATGGTTCGGTCCGGGTTCTCCAAATGTACTTGCCATGAGTATAGCCATTTTCACCTTCTTCAAATATTGTAAAGCTTTTAATTCCGTTAAAAACCCTCATTTATGGGAAAAACTGTCCGGCTGTACATTTTTTATTTATATGTTCCACCTCTTTGTACTCGAAAAGTTATCGCTTATAGGAATTACACCGCTTTCATTCCCTGTGGCCATTTCAATCCCTGTTTTAACAGTATTTACTTTTACAGTCAGCCTTTTAAGCGGAGTTGTAACCGAGCATATACCAATTATCAGAAAAATTGTACTCTTTCATTAGGTTAATACGCTTTCAAGCACAGCCACTGTGTTGCCAGCTGGTGGCTGTGTTTGAATAGCCGTAAACTTATATGTCCTTTTCAACAAGCCAGCCTTTTATATACCTTTGAAACAATCCAAAAACTCTTCCACCAGCCCCGCTTCTCCAGATAATACAAAACCCTGCGCTTTAATGGCAGTTCTTTCCCTATGCCTTGTTTTAAGGTATCTTGGTAAAGTTTTTGCTTTTGAATTTCAAAAGCTGTTCTTTTCAGTTCGCCTACAGGATAACGGTCTGCTATCCCTACCATGTCTGTCAAATAATGCTCCAAAAAATTCTTCTTTAGCATCTTTTTATATTGTGGCTGGTTGTATTTTGTATTTTCTAATATCTCCAGCAAATATTCCCTGGCTTTTGCAATGTCCATTGCTGATTTCGTAGTAATATTATGAGTAAGGCTTTGGGAATTCATCCGGTAAAAATAGAGAGCCGCATCTAAATAAACCATATTTTTACAATCTTTAATCATTACAAAAGATTGTATCATATCTTCTCCCAGATATATATTTTTTATCTGGGATAATAAAGACATCTGGACAGCATCAATACATTTTCTGCGCACGGCACGTTTACACAAGGAGTTTTCCGTTTCCTCCGCCAAAAATTTTGCAACAAGCTTTTCCATGCTATATTCTATAACCTCAAGGGAATCCTGCAAAAATTCTTTTTCTATAAACTCCCCTGCATCATCCATGTATCTCCACTTAAATGACACAATATCGCAATCATATTTCCTAATTATTTCCTCTGCCTTCCATAGAAGCCCTTTGTCCCACAAATCGTCGGAATCCATATAAATAACATATTTTCCCTGTGCTTCCTGAAATGCCCTGATCCTGGCTTTCAATGGCCCTTGGTTTTTCTGGTGTATTACCCGAATCCTGTGATCATGCAATGCATACTCGTCGCAAATCTCACCAGACGCATCCAGAGAACCGTCATCTACCAAAACAACCTCAAAATCATCCATATTCTGGCCTAATACAGATTCAATACATTCTTTCAAATACTTCTCTGCATTATATACAGGAATCAGCACACTAAACTTCGCCATCTCTTCCCCTCATCTTAGCATCATTCCAAACAAAGCCTTCCATTGTTCCATTATATTTTCTTTCTGAAATTTTTCTATTCCCTGGATAGTCTGGCTAGAAAAAGATTCTCGTAACAATTGATCTTGTATCAGTATTTCCAGCTTTTCTGCAAAATCACCAATATCCCCGTCTTGAACCAGATAGCCGTTTTTTCCGTTTTCGATAATCTCTGAAGGTCCTGTCAATATATCAAAGCAAACTGACGGCAGGTGATTTGTCTTTGCTTCCAGCAGCGCCAACGGCAACCCCTCCACATAGGATGTCATAGCAAATATTGAATATTTACTATACTCCTCCAACATTCTTTCAGATTTTCCCATTAAGACCAGCTGCCTGCCCAATCCTCTTTGTTGAATTTGTTGCCTGAGCATTTCCTGCAGGCTTCCTTTTCCATATATATGCCACTCCCAGTCTGGATGCTGGGGCAATACATTTTCTGCAATCTCAAGCAAACGGTCATATCCTTTTGCATATTCCAGACGTCCTACAGTTAAAATCTTCTTTTCATTGCTTTGATACTCTTTTGCTGCAGTGAATACCTTTTCATCAATCCAGTTATAAATAGCAGTCAGCTTTTGTGGAGAAAGATGAAAATATTTTATATAGTCTTCTTTATTCTTTTCTGTCAAAGTAACTGTATGTTCCGAAAACTTGGAACTAAAATATCTCATATATCGGACAGGTTTATCCTGCCAGACGCTTAGCAAGTTCAAATGATCTGCAAATATCACTTTGGCGTTGATAAAGGGCTTCGCCATAGTAACAATCATCCCTGCACAGGATTCACATACAATCACAATATCAACGTGATTTTGGTTCAATATATGGATCAGTTTCCAATAACCTTGCACAAGAATTTCTCTCATCCTGGCTCTCTTATTCACAATGGTATAACAGGAAACATCGTTATACTCTCTCAGGAAGCCTGTACATAGACTGATAATTGACACCTTATAATCTGCCAAAAAAGCATATCCCAGATTTTCAATCACCTGCTCTACCCCACCCCAATCACACATATCATAATCAATTAAACATATATGTTTTTTCCCCATTTGGCTTCTCCCTTAAATGGACTAATATGTAAATACTGTTTGTATTCCATACTGATTTCTGCTATACTTAATAAATAATAAACTCTCTTGGAGGTAAATATCCTATGGCTTGTTGTCTTTCACCAAAAGAATATTTTCTAAAATATGCTAAAACCATCTTTTGGGTCTTTCTTTTTTGTACGTTATTTTCTCATGGGTATGCCATGTGCAATCTGGTTGGAAATAATGATACTATGGGCATTATCTCTGGAAACGCTGGTGCCGGAACATCCTCTGGACGTTGGTTTTTAGACATCCTTGTAAATACATGCAAGCTTTTGTTTGGTGATGTATATTTTCTCCCATGGTTTAATCTGCTATTAGGATTTTTTTTCATCACCTGCTCCGCCTTTTTGATCTTATATTCATTCCAGATAGAATCGAAAGCGGTTATTGTATTCGTCACGGCCTTAATGCTTGTATTCCCGGCCACCACATCTATGGCTCTTTATGGCTACACCTTTCATTTTAACATGCTCAGTTTGTTTCTTGCTGCCTGCAGTGCTGCCCTTTGCCTGAATGCCGCCTTATCCTTTCGCATTTTCGCTGCCCTTTTACTTGCCCTTTCTCTAGGAATATACCAGGCATATCTTCCTTTTGCCTGTGCTATCCTGGTTTTATCCTGGATAAAAAACCTCTCTGATGATTCGTCCTGTAAAACGGTTATCCGCTCCATTCTATGGGATAGCATTACCATTCTTCTAGGGCTAGTTTTGTATTTCGCACTCACAAAATTGTTTTGTGCTTTCTTTCATACACCCTTAAGCAGCTATAGAGGCATTGACCATATGGCAACCGTCCCTTCCTTTAAAAGTCTGCTTTTTTCTGCTGCCTACTCCTTTGGCATACTTCTTATTCTGCCGTTTAAAAACCTGTATGGAATAAGCACCCCCCCATTCTGCGAATTCTGATTTTTATATATTATCTGCTCTCCATCCTGACAGTTATTCATCTCTATAAAAAAACTGCCCGGGGGATTTCCCATAAGCTGTTGCTTACTATATTATTTTTGCTGTTACCGCTATCGTCAAACCTGATCTTCTTTATGGTAAATGCAGATAAAGACTCTGTATACACTGCCATGCTTTATGGGACAGTAGTTATCTTTTTATTCCTCCCTATGTTTCTCCCACAACAAGCCATAAGGCTTTTTACGAAACATATGGCATATGTTACTCTTAGCGGCATGATTTTCCTTTGGGGATGGTATAACAATGGTGTCTATATGGCCAGTCATCATGTTATCGAACAGAATATTGCCGTCTGGAACCGTATCATCACAGAAGTAGAATCCTTGGATGGGTACCGTTCTCAAATGCCTGTATGTATTATTGGTGAAAATCCATATTTCCCGTCAGTCATAGAAAGCTATGATGAATTTCACCATCTTGTTTCCCTGCATTATGTAACAAATTGGTCACTTCCCCATTTCCTCAAAAACTATCTGGGCTGGGAAAAAACATTTACATCCGCACCATCAAGCCTCCCTGATAACCTGCCCATATATCCTGACAGCAGGAGTATTATAATCATCGATGATATTGTTGTCATCCATTTTAAATGAGGGTGTCCATCCACCCTCTTTTTCATTGCAAATATTCCTCTATCTGTTTTATAATTTCTTCATCAACATCTGCCTGGAATTTCCGCGCAAACAGCTTATCACTGTTAACCAATTCCCCAAAATCCTCTTTCCGGAATGTGTACGGCTGACCACGCTGCCAATCGATCAATCGCATGACTGCACTATAATCATTGTCAAAGCCACTATGGTATAACCTGTCCTTAAACGCAGAATTAACAACAATCGTCTGCAAAAAAACCTCGTCACAGCATAAAGTATAGCGAAATGTTTTTTGAATCCATCCTTCCATGGATAACACATATCCTGCCAAATCATTTGAAATACTAAACCAATTCGCGCCCTTCTGGAATCTGATGCCGGCATTGCGGCAAAAGCCCAACCGCTTTTGCAAGAATACGCTTATCTGGTCTAGTTTTCTCAAAAAATAATGCCGTTCCCTTCCGATCTTATCCTGAAAAAGGTAATAGTAACTCACTCTGTCATGTTCAATAAACTCTTTTTGGTCAAACGCGACAAATTCCTTCCCGTTATTTCTGTCCCAAAAATCCAGGAGTTCTTCTTGTTTCTTTATAGGAAGATCTTCCCCGGACAATAAATGGTAATAACTATACCCGCCTATGGAATAGGCCTTCGCCAGCAAAAGCAATTCTGCTTTTATCTGGCTATACCCCCCCCCAATTGACTTTTATCCGTTTGTCCGGATAATAAATATGGCTCTTCTCTAACACAAGGCTGCCGGGGTCAAAACTTTTATTCTTTTGATCCATATGAATAAATATATCATTTTGCCCATGATCCAACAAGCGCAATAGCGTTTTAAAAGTCCGGTCACACTTGTGGGCTATTATTAAATATGCATGTTTCACCTTTTCCCCCTCGCCTTTCCCCATAATCCTCACAAATATCTCTGAACCATCCTCTTCCTCATCCAGTACCCAATCTTCTCCAAAAATACACCTGCCGCCTCAATATCCAGGCAGAATGCCCGCAAAAGCAGCAACGCCCCATTCCCGTACTTCCTGCCGCCAAAACTACGAAAACCCTGATACATTATCTCATATGCCTTATTAAAACGTATCCTCTTCTTCTGGGAAGTGTCCTGCCTGCGGATAAACCGGCCAAATGCCCCGGCATCCTCCCAGGCTCCCGGATTTTTCCTGCCTTTTTTGCATAAAACACGCAAAAACCGCCGGGACAGATATTGGCGGTACGGATCGCTGCCGCATATCCCTTCCGCCCTTACACGATACTGCAAAAGCACGTCCGGCAGGATACGCATCCGGCAGCCGCGAAACAGCAGCCGCAGCCACAAATCATAGTCCTCACAGGCAGGTATCTCCCGATATCCGCCTTCCTTGCGCACCAGTTCCAGGCACACCATGACACTCGGATGTGTCACGCTGTTGTCATACGGAAGCAGCCTCCTGATCTGCTTGGAGGAAAAATCATTGATATAGGTGCCAATCCTTCGCCCCTGCTCATCGATATTCACCCGTGATGCGGAGACGAAATCCAGCTTCCTGCTTTTTATTTCCTCCAATTCCCGCTCCAGGCAAACATCTGCCATGATATCATCAGCATCCATCCTCGACATGTATATGCCGTTTGCCGCCTGGATCGCCTTATTGAGGCTCTTGGTAAGCCCCAGGTTGTCATCATTCTGAATCACCCGGATCCTCGGATCCTTCTTCGCGTATTGGAAAACACATTCGCGGATCTCCTCATTCTGCGGATTGTCCAGGATTATGATGAATTCAAAATCCTGAAATGTCTGTGCCCTGACAGACTCTATCGCCTCTGTGAGGTATTGCAGCTTTTCATTATATGTGCTCATGATAACAGATACTTCCGGCATCCTGCATTCCCCTTGTCTGTCTCAGTTCCTGGGAGGCTGATAGGTCGGTACGATCCTTTTTACTTCCTCCCGGATATCCTCCGGATCCTGGTTCGCCTTCTCATACAGGCTGGCCAGCTGTTCCTCAAACCTGTCCTTGTCAAACTCAATCGGCTTGCCGATATGTATCAGTTTATTGGGGGTGTCCTGCATCCCCTCTTCCCCCATCAGCAACTCCTCATACAATTTTTCCCCGGGACGCAGCCCGGTAAACTCAATTTTGATATCTTCATCCGGCTTGTATCCGGACAGGCGGATCAAATTCTTTGCCAGATCCAGAATCTTCACCGGTTCCCCCATATCCAGGATAAAGATCTCACCGCCCTTGGCATATGCACCTGCCTGCAGCACCAGCGATACTGCCTCCGGGATCGTCATAAAATAACGGATTATATCCGGATGCGTCACGGTCACCGGCCCGCCCTGCTCGATCTGGCGCTTGAACAGCGGGATGACCGACCCGTTGCTGCCTAACACGTTCCCAAACCTGACTGCCACAAAATCTGTGCGGGAACGGGCATTCATCATCTGTACCACCATCTCACACATCCGCTTGGACGCCCCCATGATATTCGTCGGGTTCACCGCCTTATCCGTGGAAATCAGCACGAAACGTTCCGTCCCATATTTGTCTGCTGCCCTTGCTGTCTTATAGGTGCCGAACACATTATTCTTGATGGCCTCATTAGGGCTGTCTTCCATCAGCGGCACATGCTTGTGGGCAGCGGCATGGTATACGATATCCGGGCGGTATTTCTCAAATACGCTTTCAATCCGGTGAGTATTCCGCACGGAACCGATCAGCACCACCAGATCCAGATCCGGATATTTTTCCCGCAGTTCCAGCTGGATATCATATGCATTATTCTCATACACATCAAAGATGATCAGCTGCCTGGCACCGTGGCTTGCCACCTGCCGGCACAGTTCACTTCCGATAGAACCTCCCCCGCCGGTAACCATCACCGTCTTCCCGCCTACATATCCCATAATCTCATCTAAGTCTACGCGGATAGGATCCCTGCCCAGGAGGTCTTCAATCTGAACCTCCCTCAGCCTTGCAACACTGACCTCGCCGTTCAGCAGCTGGTAAATACCCGGCAGCGTCTTGATCCCGCACCCGGTTTCCCGGCAGATCTCGATAATTTCCTTTCTCTGCATTGCCGATGCGGCAGGCATAGCGATATAGATCTCATCCACATGGTATTTCTTAACCAATGCCGGAATATCATTCCTGTTCCCGGCAATAGGGATCCCGCCCAGATATTTCCCGGCCTTGTTCTTATCATCGTCCACAAAGCACACGACATTCCCATCCGCCAGCCTGCTGGTAGTCATCTCTTTTAAAATAACCGCCCCCGAACTTCCGGCTCCGGCAACCAGGATCCGTTTCCCTTCATTTCCCGCCCTTCCCGGAAATACCGTCATAAAAATACGGTAAGAAAGCCGGACGAATACTTCCCCCGCATACAATACCGCAAACGAAAGCAGGAAATAACTCCGCGGCACTTTGTATACCAAAAATGTCATTCCCGTCACCTGAACCAGCGAAGCCAGGCCGCAGGCCCACAGGATATAAATCACCTCCCGGATGCCCGCCACGCTCCACATCGTGGCATACATACGCATCAGCAAAAATATAATCAGGGTAGCCGCTATGTAAAACGGGAGGTATCCACAAATTGCCTCGAGATAACGCCCTTCTATTTTCTCTATATCCAGGTCAAAGCGAATCAGCAGACCCAAAAAAGATGCCAGCATCACGACACAGGCATCTGCAAACATCAAAACAATCATCCGTACCCGTTTGTTTTTGGGCAAATATTTTTCCATTAAATTTACGCTGTTCCCTCTTACAGCATTTTCTTCGTTTTTTTTCATATAAGCCATTTTTCCATACTCCCGTGATTTATTCATTGACCCATCTTATTAGACTTAGTATATCATAATTTGTCCTTTTCCGACATGTCAATAATTACAATTTCTTTAATATTCCTGTAAGAATGTCAAAAAATAACCTGACTGTAAACCTGAACCAGGTTTTCCCACGATTTTTGGATTGTAAAACTTTCTCTGGCCAGCCTTTTTCCGTTTTCTGCCCATCTTTGGCATTCCTGCTGATGCTCCTTGGCATAGCATAAACCTATATAGATCGCATCCGCGGCTTTGGGCTCCACCAACAACCCGGTCTGATGGTCTGTTATCACATCACGGTTCCCCGTCACATCCGTCGCCACTACCGGGGTTCCTGATGCCAGGGCTTCCATCAGCGTATACGGCAGCCCCTCTTTCAGAGATGCAGATGCAAACACATCAAACACCTTCAGCAGCTGCGGCACGTCATACCGGAATCCTGCAATCCGCACTGCATCCCCCAGCCCTGCTTTGCGGATCTGGCTTTCTGTTTTTTCCCTGTCAGGCCCGTCCCCTACAAGCAGCAGCCTGCACTGGGGATATTTTTTAACCAGTTCTTCCATTGCCCCCAGCAAATAGCCAATGCCTTTAATCTGCTCCAGCCTTGCCACGCACCCGATCACATAGGCATCCTGTGGGAAGCCAAATTCCTTCAGGTAGCGGCTCCTGTCCGCAGTCGCATTGGCGTACACCTCCGGGTCAATCCCGTTCCCAATCACCCTTGTACGCTTTTTTACCGCAAACCCCAGGCGCAGCGCCTCCCCCTGCTCCCCTTGCGACACACAGATAAAGCGGTCTGTAAAAACTTTCAGCCCCCGCTCAATCAGACAATAAAAAATCCTTGTCAGGCTCCCGTACTGCTCCACATGTACGCCATGAAACGTATGCACCACCCGGATTCCCGGGCACAAAACCTTTAAAGGGCGGGCATACATTCCCGCCCCCTTCCCATGGGAATGCACCAGCCGGATGCCATGTTCCCGCACGTACCGGCGCAAAGCCAGCAAGGAACGGATAGAATATGGTTTTAGGCTAACATTCAGCATACCCGCAGCGTATTCCTCAAACCAAGGATAGTAATCCCCGTCATTTGGCACGGCAACATATATCTCATATCCACATTCCCTTGCATTTTTCAGTGCGTCCAGAATATGCCTGGGAGCCCCGCCGGTCTGGGAACTGACCGCTATATATAATATTTTTTCCATGTTATTGCCCACATAACTCCTTATACAATCCCAGGATCTGCGCAAGCATCTGTTCCTGGCTGAATTTTTCCTTTACGCGCTGCCTTGCCCGGATCCCCATCTCTTTCCGCTCTTTTGGATGGTTCTTCATCCACAAAATAGCCTTAAAAAGCGCCCCCGCGTCTCCTGGCGGAACCGTCAGCCCGGTCTCCTGGTCCAGGCTCACCCATGGGACGCCTGTGGGAAGGCTGGTATTGATCACTGGTTTTCCGAAAGCCATCGCCTCTAACTGCACCAATCCGAATGCTTCACTGTTGGCAACCGACGGAAACACCAGCACGTCACAACGTTCCAGTTCCTTTTCCATCTCCTCATCAGAAGCTTTTCCCAGGAAACGGATCACATTCCCCAGCCCTTCCTGGGCAGACTGCGCCTTCATCTCCTCCTCCAGGGCTCCGGTGCCCACGATTACCAGTTCTACCTGCTCCATCTGTACCCCAAGTTCTTTTTTCAATTCCTTCATCGCTGCCATCAGTATGCTGCAGCCCTTATAATACACCAATCGGCCGATAAACAGCAGGTGCAGTACCGGATCCTCCCGTTCGGTCCGGCGCTCCCAGTATTGGTCGCTTTTCTCCTCCCAGGCCTTCCTCAGCCCAAATGGGATCTGCACACATTTCTTTTCAAAAGGTTTCACATATGGAGAGCCATCGATATTTCCCTGGGTGGCAATCGCGATGGCATCTGCCCTTTTGAGTGTCCAGTTCATCAGCGGCTTATACAGCAGCATTGCCTTTTTCTGCCTTACCACGTCGCTGTGCCAATACAGCACCAGCTTCCCCTTATACCCGGCCAAAAGGCAGGCAAGATCCCCTAGGGGGAACGGCATATGGAGGTGGATCACATCATATTCCCCGCAATGCTTCTTAAGGTAGCGTACCAAATCCCAGGAAATCGGCAGGGACGCGACAATCCCCAGGCTCTTTGCAAAATATACCGGTACCCCGTTGACCGTCTTTTCGTATGCCGCACCCCTTCCCTGGGACGCCAGCACATAGCTGTCCACCTCGCCCTGGATCCCTTCCGCGATCTGCTGCATTGTGGCCTCAACCCCGCCGATATGGGGATAGTACTGCTTCCCCAGCTGCAGCACCTTTAACTTACGCATTCCCATCCTTGTGCTCCCATCCCCCTGGCTTCTGCCCCGGCTTGCCCTCAGAGGAGGATACTCCTTCCGTACTTTCTTTCATAAACAAGATTTTCACTGTCAACAGCAGCAATTTCAAATCCAGGATAAACGAATAATTCTGGATATAGGTCAGATCCAGCTTTAATTTATCATAGGGCGTCGTATTATATTTCCCATAAATCTGGGCATAGCCGGTCAGGCCGGCCTTCACTTTCAGGCGGCTTTTAAACTGCGGAAGCCAGGCCTCATACTCTGCCGCAATTTCCGGCCGTTCCGGCCTCGGTCCTACCAGGGACATATCTCCCTTAAGCACATTCCAAAGCTGCGGCAGTTCATCGATCCGGGTCATGCGGATCAGCTTCCCGACCGGCGTGATCCGGTCATCATTTTCACTGGCCAGCCTCGCCACCCCGTCCTTCTCGGCATCCATCCTCATACTGCGGAATTTGTATACATAAAACTCCCTTCCGTTCAAGGTCAGGCGTTTCTGCTTATATAAAGCACTGCCGCCATCGTATAGCTTCACTGCCGCCGCCGTCACAAGCATAATCGGAGAAATGAGAACCAGCATGCATACGGATACCAGGATATCCAGGCACCGCTTCCCCAGCTGCTGCTCAACCGTCAGCCCATTATTCCGTGAAAGCAAAAGCGGGGTATCAAACGTATGCATCTCCCGGGAAGTACGTACCAGGATGTCGGAAATTTTAGGTGTCATATAGACACGGACCGACCTTTCAAAACAAGCCTTAAGGATAAAATTCCTCGAAGGGGTAGGAATATCGCAGAGGATCACCCCATCATAACCCTCCACCATACTCATGATGGCATCCTCCCCAATCTCTGCCGAAACAATCTTTTCGATCAGGTAGCGGTCTTCCCTCTGCCGCAGCTTCCCCAGCAATTCCAATGCATGTAACTGCCCATAAACAAGCAGCAGCCTGCGGGGCGGGAACAGCCGCCGGTAAATCACGGCATAGATCTGCGCCCAGGCAGTGATGATCACCGCATCACACACCATCAGCACCAAAAAAATCCATAAAGTCTGGAAACTATATGCCAGCAGGGACACTTGGATATAGGTAATAAAATTTACAATCAGCAAAGAAAGGATCTGGGAGTAAATCACATTCCCCTTTTCCAGGTCTCCAAGGCGGAAACCGCCATACATCGTGGAGAAAAACAGGATTAATGCACTGTATAACCCCATAATCACCCAGTTCCCCCGCCTCCAGTACCAAACCCCGGTAGACGGCGAGATAAAGCCATACCAGGCCTTTCTGTAAACTAAAACCAATGCTGCCACCAGTATTAATGACGCCGTCAGACGTATTGCCCTTTTATAACGTTCGTACTTTTTCACAATTTAACCTCGTATCCGTCCATTCTGTCTTCCCGCCTTGCCCTTAGGCTCCAGGCACCCATCAGTTCCTGTCCATGGTACCGCCCGTTTTTCTTTTGCCAAGTATATCATTATATCCTTATTTCCGCAATTCCCAATTTCCCCTCCCAGCCACTCTTTCCTTGCTTTTCCCATCCCTTTATCTTTCCCAGTTCCCGGCAGCCTATGCCAAGGCCATATTCCGAAGAACTCCGTTGACGCTATGGGCAATTTGTATTAGAATAAAAAAAGAAACGGATAACCAGAGCAGGAGGAATCTACCATGGATAAAAAACAGATTGCAATTGAAAAGCATAAAGAATGGAAAGGCAAGATCGAAGTCATCTCCCGGGCTCCTATCTCCAACCGCGAGGAACTCGCCATTGCCTACACGCCAGGTGTGGCAGAACCATGCCTGCTGATTGCCGAAGACGAAGAGAAAGCGTATGATTACACGCGCAAGGGGAACCTGGTGGCTGTTATCACGGATGGCACCGCGGTATTGGGCCTAGGCGATATCGGCCCCTCGGCCGGGATGCCGGTAATGGAAGGAAAATGTGCATTGTTTAAAGCCTTTGCTGACGTGGATGCTTTTCCTCTGTGCGTGGATACCAAGGATGTAGATACCTTTGTACAGACGGTCTCCCTGATTTCCAAGAGTTTTGGCGGTATCAACCTGGAAGACATCGCTGCCCCCCGCTGCTTTGAGATTGAAAAACGCCTGAAAGAGGTTTGTGATATCCCGATCTTCCATGATGACCAGCACGGGACGGCGATTGTCGTAGGCGCTGCCCTGCTGAATGCTGTAAAAGTAACCGGCAAAGAGATGGGGAAGCTGCGGGTGGTGATTAACGGCGCCGGGGCAGCTGGGATTGCCATCGGAAAGCACCTGATTTCCATGGGCTTTGGCAATATTATCCTGTGCGATATCCATGGCATCATCTGTGAGGGTGATGAAGGGCTGAACCCAGGCCAGGAAGAGATCTCCCATGTCAGCAACCTGGATAAGGAACATGGGCTTCTTGCGGATGCACTGAAAGGGGCAGACATTTTTGTGGGCGTATCCAGGCCGCATCTGGTGACAGCAGAAATGGTCGCCTCCATGAAGGATGGGATCGTATTTGCCATGGCAAACCCCGTTCCGGAGATTATGCCGGAAGAGGCGAAGGCCGGAGGCGCCGCAGTAGTCGGCACCGGCAGATCCGATTACCCCAACCAGATCAACAATGTATTGGTATTCCCGGGGCTTTTCAAGGGAGTGCTGGCTGTCCGTGCAAAAGATATCACGGATTCCATGAAAGTGGCGGCTTCCCATGCAATCGCAGAAGTGATTCCTGAAGAAGAACTCACTGCCGAATATGTGATCCCCTCCTCCTTTGATCAGCGCGTGGCATTGGCCGTCGCCAACTCAGTGGCCAAGGAAGCCGTCCGTTTGGGAATCAACCGGGCGCCTTATGAGGAGATTCGGTAACCCTCAATCTCCATCCTGCGCCGTAAAGGCATGGATACCAACTATCCAAATCCAACAAACCTTTTGCAGGCAGGGAACCTGCTTTTAGATCCCCTGCCTGCAAAGGTTTGTTCATATTGTTCATTCTGCCGTCAATCCGGCATTCCTATCATTCTGGCCATTTAATTGCAAAAGCTTTTGCGGCAGAACCATCTCATCATTCATTTCCACGAATCCATACCGTTCATACAAAGGCCGCCCCATATCCGTTGCCTCCAGCGATATATGGCCCACGCCTCTTTTCCTTGCTTCCTCTATCAAAAGTTCCAATGTATGGTATGCAACGCCTTTTCTCCTACAGTCCGGGGTCGTTGACTGTTTTTCCACAAACGCCATATTCACCTCATGGCTTAAACCATTTGCTGCCCGCAGCACCTCTATCCTTGTTTTAACCAGTACTCCTATGTCTTCCATTCCCGCTTTTTTATAAATGAAGCCCATATTCTCCATAACCCTGCTTCTTTTCCCGTTATCATCCGTTTTCATGCTGCTCATGTTCTGCGAAATACACTGCGCAGCGGAATACATACAGCACACATCTGTCCTCCTGGAATCCCTTTTTCAGGCAATCCAGGTGATATAGTTCTTCCGGATCCTTTCCCTTTAGGTCTGCAATGCAGTGGATCCCGATGTTCTGCAAATACTGTTCCATATTTGCTCCCACACCTGGTATTTTCTGCAAATCACCGGTTCTATTTTTCTCCTTCTGCAACATCAATTAAAATCCTCCTGATGGAAAAATCCCGTCTATATCATTGGCCATTTCAAAACGCATGCTTTGACTACAAAATTCCCCTTAAACACTCAGGTCAAGCGGCAAATCAGAAATATCCTTTAGGCGTTTTCCTTCTACTAGGTTTTCAAGAGTTTCAACAATATCTTCTCGTCCATGGCTTCCATATTCCTGAACAGCCTCCATCAATTCATATAACGCAAAATGATATACACAGTCCAAATCTCCAGTACCGAGTGCAAGTGAAGCAAGCCTTGACGGCAGTGGCTCACCTGTCACAACCACAATGTGCGGAAGATGGCCTTTTCTATTACGAATTAAATTTAATGCTTCCGTTCTGCTATTTTGCGCTCTATCACTGCGCATTGTCCATTTTGCTGATACCGATGCATGAAGAATAGGTTTACCACCATTCTTCTTCCTTAACGCTGCCATCTTACAAACATCATCATTTATAAAAATATTATCCCGGTTTAATTCTTCATCATCATACAAGCAGCCGTCTTTTTCTTTCCAAAATGCCATTCTTTCGGAAATCCTTGTATCAAAGCAATCATTTCTTTCGTTAATTTGGGCATCCCTTCAAAATCGGTTGCTGGTGGTTCGTTAGCTACCCCGCTTCCATCAACACCTAATTCAGCCCACGCTTTCCTTGCCCTGACAGGGCCTAAGTCAGAGCCACCATGTTTTTTGCTTCCGCCAACAATCGTCGGTGCTATTTTATTTGCACCACGGATCCATTCATCTATCTGTTTCCATCCGGCTGCACCCATATATTCCCCAAGCACATCTCCGACTGTCGGAGCATCCTCTGGATGTTCGTCTGGGTAATGGAAAACACCTTTTTCATCATTACGAATACCAATAATGATTACCCGTGGACGTAATTGTGGAACTCCGTAATCACAGGCATTCAATAATTTGATTTGTACCCGATATCCTATTTCTTCAATAGACATCAAAATATGTTCTCTGTATGCTATAAACTTCGGGTCTAAGAACCCCCCGGACATTTTCAAGCATAACTGCACGGGGCATAATTTCATAAATAAGCCGGATTGCTTCAGGAAACAAATCTCTGTCATCTTCCCTCCCTAGCTGTTTTGATGCCTTTGAAAAGGGGGGGCATGGAACCCCTCCGGCTAACAGGTCAACCCCTTTATAGGGTTTTCCATCAAAATTGCGAACATCCCGCCATATCCAGCCCTAAGGCCTGGCCTCCTGCCCCTGCACATATCTCAACGCATGATAACATTTAATTTCTCCTTTTGGGCATAAACTTACAGATCTTAGTATACCATGGTTTCTCCTATCCCTCAATGCACAGCTTCACTGAAAAAGCCATTATTAACCCACAATAGATAATCCTGAAGCCTAAAGCCCGCCTGCACCGACCGAATACAAGGTACGCTTATTTACTTTGGCTGGTTATCCCTATCTATGTAGGTAAGCAGTTCAATAAGAAATGTCGCAAACAGGATTACATCCTGGAAAGTAAACATCTCCATCCCATCTTCCTCCCTTCTTCCATCCGGATCGTTTCAAGCTGACATCCCATTCCTTGCCCTATCCCCAATGCCTGATTGCCAATCAAGCCTTGTGATATTGATTTTCCGGTTATTCAGCCTGCCTATATTGTACTGGAAGTTTTAAAATAAAGGAATTTATCAAATTACCACTTATTATTTTCCAAAAATATTTATTACATTATTTTATTCATTATGAATTTCTGCTATAATAAAATAACAATTATAAATCAACTTATATAATAGCTAAAAAACAAATAAACACTTATATAATCCATTATATTTTGACAAAACGGAGGTTTGGGATACTAATGAATAAAGCATTGGAAATGGCGGGGAATATGTTCCATTACGAAAACCCTCGTTGCGATTGCAAAGTAACCACCAATTATACAGATGACGGGGTCGAATACCACTGTCTTCTGCTAAAAGCGGTTGAGGGTTCATACAAATATGCATATGCCCCTATCGATGGACTTGTCATGATGGACAATAAAACCGGAGCTATAATCGAAAAGAATAAAGTCATTGAAGACTTCCTAAACATTGATTTGCACAAAGCGGACAAAATAAAAGAGTATATAGATAAATACGGTTTTATAATGACACTGCCCAACGACGGCAAATACAAACTTTTTATCCATGATGATCTTGCTCCGTTAATGTTCCGATTTAAGGTATTGGTTAAATTAATGGCCGCCATGGAGGAAGATAACATCGATTATGACAATATTCTGAAATTAACGGCATATCTGCTATTTGCCATGCCAAGAAAAATAACCTTAAATGGAAGTGATGAAAGCCTATGTTCATGTTTACACGCCTTTACCCGTTTCTGGTACAATATCAGCAATTTGCCCGATCTCACCAGCCATTTGGTTAATAGCAATTCCAATGACCCTTATGACGACTATTATCCGATTTCAGATTCGTTCACAAATCAGAAGGAACGCCTTAGCAGGTTGGATTACCACAACAATACAGAAGATATAAACTCCCACTCTGCGAGCAGCCCCCGTATCTTCAAGGCAAAAATGACAAAACTATATAGGGATGCCTTTGATGAAAATATAGATATGCGTGCAAGATATGTTATTGATTATTTCTACCATTTGATCCAAATCGGAATAAAAATTGATGATGTACTTGAAAATGGCATCCTTCGCACGGATACAAAACTAAACAGCAATGATAAGTTTGACGATACCTTTAAATCACAGCTTATCTTCATTGCAAAAAATACGGTAAAAGAAGAATTTGACTTTGAATTGTATGGCATCCATCCTGTCTATAGCATAGAAACAATGGCTCCGAATTGGGAAATCCCCAATTTCTTCACGGCTTTGTATTTTGCCTTGTTTTATACAAAACCGGGCTACGAAATCTACCGTAAATGCGCTAACCCAAACTGCGGCCGTCTATTCAAAGCAAAAACAACGAACAGCCGGAAACGGTATCATAATGTTTCTTGCCAGAATGCTGCTGCACAAATGCGCCACAGAAAATCCAAAAAATAAAAAGGAGCAATGGCTATGTTTTTTTAATTACGTCCTCAACCAACCGTGCCAATTGGTTAATATCCTTTTTATTATGCTTAACCGTCCTCGCCATCATCCATTTAATATCAAGCAAAACCCCTAGTACTCTCTCATACGGGGCACCAGAATCTTTCCAATCGCCTCGTGCTTCTCCGATGTGCAGCATATTTTCCTTTGAAGGGAAAACCCGCCCATCCTTATTGAACGGCATCAAAAAGACATTATATACCGGGGGTGCCTGGCCTTTTTCATCTTTGAACTTAGGGTCAGTAACCACATATTCCCCATATGTAATCTGCTTGTTAATAGACGTAGAACGAGGCAGTTCTGCCGGATCCTTACTATCACCATATCGATAATATTTGGCATCCAAGATAAATATCTTGTCCTCCTCTTTCATTATCGTATCCGGTTCAAGTGCAGATTTTGTGTGCTTCCCCTCAGTCCCCAAATACCACGATGTCCTTGGGAAATAGAAGCTTTTGTTATCCTCACCGAAATTAAAATCAATAAGCCTTTCCCACACATACTCAAAATCATTGGTTCCAAAGAAAAACCTTGCATTTTTCCCTTTTCTGCCGACATATTGAACCATATCAATCATGCCCGAAAGCAATGCCTTATTTTTATCATTATTCTCGCTGCGGAGTTTTTCCTTCAGCGCCATGACAAAACGTTTTTCATCAAACAGAATGGAGGGCTTCCTTACTTTATCTGTTGAAAACAAAAAACCAACCTTTTTATACGCCTCATCTACACAGAACTCGTTTATCTTTGTGATGTAATTTGCAGTGTCAACTCTCGATTCCTTCGCCACTGTGGTAAGATAAACAAAAGAATCGTCCTGCGGATATGCCCTCTGTGTTTTTATGGTACGTGGCCAATGCTTAGGGCCATTGCCATTTACTGTAAAAACATGCTCGTTTTCTGTGTAATAGCCTCTGCTATAATATTCATTAAGAATAGTCATGTATGCTTGGATCGGGAAATTCACTGTCTCAGGATTATTCATCAGCAGCTGAGGGAGCAGTTTCTCCTTTATGCCGGAAAAACGAGTTAACACCCTAATCAACAGCTGTATATCATTTCTCTGTTCGTCATCCGTCTTCCCGAGATTGTAGCCAACCGGAAAACAAACTTTAATTTGCTCGCCGTCAGAACGGATGCCCACAAAGGTATCCGTTCCTTCGTTTGTATTTACATGGCACTCATATAAAGGTGCGGACTCTTTTTCCATACTATCGCTCCCTTACTCGCCCTGGTTCAACCCAAAAATATCATCTGCAAAAACGTCAAAACGCTTATCCCCTTGCGCAGTTTCAAATGCCTTAATAATTTTCTCAAGGCTGTCATAACCGTTCTTGAAAACTTCCTCTCTCGTAAACTTGAAAGCGTCATCCCACAGATACTTCAAAACCTTTTCAGGGAAGTTGTGGTTTCTGTCATCAGCTTCTTCCTGCGTAATTCCGTCTGCCGTTGTGAAGAAATGTAAATCCTTTTCTGTAACAAAGTATGCACCAAGCCTCTTGTCCTCGGAAGATGACATGCCAACATTTTTGGTGATAATCAGGCCGTTAATCGTATCAGCAAACTCTGCCCACTTGATTTTCGTATCAAGAATCGGCTTCTGCGCGATTTTGGATTTAAATACATCATTTTCGACCATGCGCATATTCCATCTTCTCTGGAATGCAGTGTCCAACGTAAAAACATTCTGGTCGGATGTGTTCATTGTGGCGAAAATAAACAAATTGGACGGCAGCATGATTTTTTTCGATGCCCGGCCGTCAATATATACTTTTGCCGCAACATCTGCATTGGTAATTTCATATGCACCATTACCATCCTCGTCCCTGTCAAGAAGCTGGAAAATGTCACCGAAAATTGCCGGGGCATTTCCACGGTTAATTTCCTCTATAACTAAACAATATTTTTTGCCGGGATTATTATAGGCATCTGATAAAATCCGTGTAAATGGCCCCGCTGAAAATTCATATCTGATTTTCCCGGTTTCTCCATCCGTCAGCGGCAGTATTTGGCCGACAAAATCGCCGTAAGTATAGTCCGGATGGAAGACAACTCTTTCGACTGCCTCAGAATCCTTGCAGTACTTAGCCATAATAGTAAAGCTTTTGCCACAACCCGGAACACCATACAAAAGTACATTCATACCGCCCTTGATGCGGCAATTTTCATCGATGCTATGATCCTCAGAAATTTCATGTTCATTGTCAGATACGAAATGTTCATTCAGATCCCGTACCGGCGCATCATGTAACCACGATAAATTTTTTAAATAGAAATATATGAATTCCTTCCTGAAAACGCAGACATGTTCTCCTGAACGGTTTGGGGGCGCTTGTACAAAACCGATTTTCTTTGCTTTCTCTATGTATTTTCTTTTTATCTGTTTTGATATAGTGCCCTGGGTTGCATGGGAAAATTTGAGCTTCCATGCACATACAATGTCTTCCGAATCGTGAATGCCCAATAAAGCAGCGTTACCTGTTGCCTCATACTTACGAAAAGCAGTATTATTGTTTTCGTACATAATCTGCACTCTTAATTCATCAGGAATATTATCCCTTCCGCCAAAGGTAAGCGCTTTGTGGCAAACCATGATTTTTGAGTCAAAATTGGGGTTCGACACCTCACAAATCTCCCCGTTTATAACTGTTATCTGCGAATCCATCCCAAATGTGGAAAACAGTGAACTTATATCCATCGATTTTGCCTCCTATTTCAAAACATCTAATTTTTCAACCGCATCCATCTGTAAGGCTATTATAAGGGATTTAGGAAAAGAATGAAATACCTGAAAAAATGAAATTTGTGTAATAAAAACCCACCGGAAGTTTGAACCTGCACATTATCAAATCCCAACGCCCCGACAGCAGGCACACAATTCTTCTCATAGGAAGCTGTTTACCCCTTCATCACAAAAGATTTATTGTCAATAGCACGCATAGTTGCAAGAATGCCATCAAGATGGTCATACTCATGCTGAATCAGTTCAGACATATCATCATCCATCCGCATTTCCTGCGGCTCCCAGTTCTCATCCAAATAACGCAATATGCAATGGCGATACCGCCGCACACGCACAAGCAGCTTTGGGAACGACATACAATCATCCATTAGTTCCATCATTTCATCACCGACAAACTCAATTTCGGGGTTAATAATCACATAAGGCTTATCTGTGAGAATACATATAAGGCGTTTCATTACCCCGATTTGCGGGGCTGCGATTGCTCTCCCAAAACCGTAATTCCGGCGAATGCCTTGAATGCAGTCAAACATATCCGTGAAAACAGGGCGAAGTTCTTCCAGTTCTTCTCGTGTTACTTTTTCGGAAATCTCATAGAGTTGCGGATCGCCGAGCAGCAAAATTTTCCGTTCCATAAACCATGCTTCCCTTTCATATTTTATATCCTGCCATTCAGTTCGACAGCCTGAAGTTACCGCACTCCTGTCAAGATAAAATCCATCAACTGATCTACATCATCAAAATCATCATAATCTCCGTTTATACCATCTCGATGATATACAATTCCTCTTTTTTCGTTTTCTTCCAAGCAATCTAATAATTTATCTTCTCCATATTTTTTAATAAACATCGTGAAAGTATATGGCTTGATTTTGCTTAACAATCCCTTTTTGCAATCTTTATGGCACATATAGCAATGAGAAATGTCCTTTTCAATAGAACATCTTTTATTCTCACATCTGTCATTGTCAGGACATTCATTTGAACCGCAACCGTTGCATTTGACGCTTTCTGAACATAAACAACAAGCAAGGCCGCATCTTGCAATTCCCAGTTCTCGTTTCATCAGTACCTCCCAAAAATCATGTTTGCATCTATCTATTAGCTTCCCATTGTTCTCTTGTCATATAGTTTGTATGCCCGGTTCTTGTCTCCCCCATGAGTGGCACAGGCACATCATTGCATGTATGATGATAAATAAATCCAAGCTTCTCCTGCACTCTTTTTGATTTCGTATTCCCCTCATAATATCCGCACCATATGATATTCATGCCAAGATCCTCAAAACCATGCCGCAGCAGTTCACTGGCAGCTTCCGGAATCAGCCCCTGTCCCCAGAACTCCTGGCCGATCCAGTAACCAAGTTCACATTCATCCTCTTTATCCGTCATATCCGTATTGCCATTCAGTTTCAGTTCGATAGCACCAATCGCCCGGTTGTCTGACTTCAAACAGACCGCATAACACTCTTTTCCATGAAAAACATTCTGTATCACGTCACGGCTTTCCTCAATATTCTTATGCGGCGGCCACCCCGCAATCGGTCCAACCTCCGGATTTTTTGCATATTCATATAAACTCCCTGCATCCGTTTCCTTCCACGGACGCAAAAGCAGTCGTTCTGTACTTAACACCATAATACAACCCCTTTCAAATTCAAATTATAATTCTTTCCGCTGTCTGTTCCGGTGTCATATGGGTAACATCTATTTTTTCTGTATCCAGTTTCTCATACAAACCAATCCGGGTAATACTTCTCTGAATCACATCCTCTGACCGGATACCTGCATCTATATCCTTTTGCAGACGTTTTCTTAGACTATCCGCATCACAAATCAGGGAAATAGTATGTACCAAACATCCCCCTGTTTCCAATTTTGATAAAATCTCATCAATAATTGTCTGTTCGTGCATCACCCAGCAGAATATGACATTTTCATATGCACTGCAGCGAATAAACTGATTCAGCAGAAAACAAATATTCTTCATTACCATTTTCTTTGTTTCCGGTGTTACCTGAAAGGGATGCATGTCCAATCTTTCCCTTTATAGCCTCCGAATCGGGAAAAACATATATCCCTGTCCATTTTCCTTTGGACAGTAAAACCTTCTTTTCCAATTACAGAAAAAGATTTCTTCACACATCTTTTAATTTCCATTTTGTCACCTTTTCTTTCTTAACTTCAATACCATCTGCCTTTCATCGGCTATATTTTCCAACCGTTTTTTCATATAAGCTGCTCTCTCTTTTATCGATAGACTACACAATTCTTTCTCCGCTTCTTTCTCTTGCATTACTGATTTTAAATCTTCTAATTCCAATAAATTTACAGCCACGCAAAAGAATTTCTTTTTTCGCCCATCGTTGTAATTTTCCAAAAGAAATGCCAAAATACGAATTTTCTCTTCCTGTTCTGCCCGGTATGCCTCCGCACCAATTTCCTGCTGCTTCTCCAAATCTTTTTTCTGGTTCTGATGTGTGACAAATGAATCGAACGCATCAATATGCCCATATTTTTCACAGGGAAATTCCTGGCACCGGCTGCAATATTCCGGCTTCCCATGCTGCAAGCTGCATCTGGCTATTTTGCAGGACTGGTTTCCTTCACCGCCTCCGCATCCAGGACAATGCCCATCCAGGTGCATAGGACATAACCCACAATTTAATCCACACAAGGAAAACAATAAATCTGGTCTCGTAAAATCCCGCAAAATATCCCTCCCCCAACCCTGTTCAGCCTTTTCCACACACCCTGTTTTCTACTTCCCCCACCAGCCGTATGATTTTTCATTCACATCTGATTTTTTCGTCAAAGCACAAATCCATTTTCCCAAAAGTGCCCGAAAAACCCGAGAAATTAATGTTTCTTAACGAGAAGGCATACCGTCTCAACGGTATTACCAGATTCCCACAGGGCTTATAGTTTCAACTCTTTTAATGTTTCTGCGTATTTTCTATAACCAACTATTGTATCTTGAAAATTTTTTTGAGCTTCTTGTGGTAAATCTTTAATAATCTCTTTCTCAACAAACTCTGCTATTTCTTTCATAGCATCGGATACGTCTTTTATTATCTGTTCAAATGTACTATTTAAGGTATAGTGCATCAATCGATTTCTATATTGATAAATATGCATACTGGCAATGAATGTACATTCTATTTCACATACATTCTTTAACCTCAAAATTCCCGATTTAACATCAACACTTACAAAATCTCCTGCCAAATAATCTGAATATTTAGCCTTATTCAAATCAGAAAAAATGAGCGTCCAATGCTCTTGCTCTAACCTATATTTAACAAGCAATTCCATCCGCTCTTTCTGATTCTTATCCTGATTAATTAAAACAGCATTATAGCTTTCCAAATTTGCCAATACCAATAACTGGTTTAGCGTTACCGCATCCCGCATATTTCCTTTCGAAGTTGGATTTTCATCTTTCCACTGTTTTACGTTTTTCCAAATAAAACAACATTCAACATATCTGCTTCATTAGCATAAGTATACGCCACCTGAGCGGTATATCGCGGTCAGTAAGATACCATATTCTGGTAATTTATTCTGTAGTATTGAAATGATTGTAAGACTTTCATTTTCTCTAAATTTTTTCTGAACTTCTCTTCCTCTCTTGTTGCAGTAATCCATTCGTTCCTCATCTGTCATATGCTTTGTCATTTCATAATCATATTCCCTGAGTGTATGAATATCCTCTCATCTATAGTCAAATTTGGACTCAAAACAGGTTTTTCCATAATCATCCTTCACTTTCCAATAATACAGACGGACTTAATTGCGCTTTGCCCTAAGCCTTTCTATCTGTTCTTCCGCATCTGTCCTTGGTATATTATAATACAGCAGTTTCTCCTCCGTTGTCATATGCTTTGTCACTTCATAATTACGCTCTCGAATCTTGTGGATATCCTCAACCGTAAAATCTGGGCTGATTTCCAATGTATATGCCATTATTCCCCACCTCCCAATAATACAGACGGATTCATAATATCAATATCCTTATAGCTTTCAAGGTGTGTGATTGCCCTGATACCCTTAATAGTCTTTATATTTACAATATGCTTAAAATTCCATGATATGATGCAGTCACACCCATGCACGACAGCAGTTGCTATATGCTGACAATCATCAATGCTTTTCTTTGTCAGTATACCCATATCTATGATCTGATTTGCAACTTTAAGAACTTCATCTGTAATCTCCAACTTTGTATATGAAATCCTGCTCAAATACTCATACAATACTGTTCTTTTAGGTTCTCGACATTCACCCACTTCATCAAGCGTCACCTGTGACAAACAAATATCATACTTTCCAACTTCAAACTGTGCCCAAAGAACTAATGTATCCTTCATTCGCTCTGGCGCATCTGCCTGTTGCAGATAACTTATAACAGATGTGTCCAAATACACCTTCAATTTCCTGTCCATAGCATCCCACTCCCTTTATAGTCATTTTAGCACAAAATTCTCCCTTTAACAATCTATAACCCGCACATGTTTGTGTCGGTATCGCCGGTTCACGCAAAAAAGTCCCCTGCTACTTTTTCTATAAAGTAACAGAGAACTTTTCTTTATTCATATCCGTAAATAATCAAACTACTATTTACTCAGCTACCAGTGTATTACTTACTGTTAATTGCCACCTGTGCAGGCGTTAATTCTGGTAGAATCAAATTTTCTTTAATTGCATCTGTATGTATCCTATAATTCAACTTAGAAATCTCTCTATTTAAGTTCCAATTCAAAGATAACCGACTGTTCTCATCTGTCTTTAAACGCCTATAGTCTTTCATAATATATAACTGAAACTCAGGAGAAATCCAAGTTGCAAAGGACATAGCAATATCACTATGAGCATATGTTCCGCCATAACGTCCCGCTTTTGAAACTATACCAATAGCATTTGTCGCTTCTATCCATTTTTTAGGTGACATTGTAAAAGCATTTGCTCCAGCCTGCTTTTTAAACCCCTCGAATTCGAGGGGTTTAAAATCTGGATTATGTAACCTTTCCCATAATCCCAGAAATTCTATAACATCCCGATTTCTCATCCAGTTCTGAATAACCGCCGTTGGATCATCGCTCTTATACCGGGCAATATCCGTCAATGAAATAAATTCATTTTCAAAATCCTGTGTATAAATACCAATATCTATCCCATTTGCATGAATTGTATCCTTAATTATTTTTCCCATTGCTCCTCCTGTAATCTCATCATAATCCTCTTAAAACATCTTATCCTCTTTCTCATCAAAAGCAAAATCCAGTACATAATCAAGCAAATGTGACAATTCATCTTCTGACACAATTCAGCTGCACACATCTTCAACCAATGGCAAATAAACCTCATAGGCTTTCCGATGTAATTGGACTATCTGTTCTGTAATCTGATAAATCTTTTCATCCATTAGATTATCTCAAAATATTTAAGTGCATCTTTTATCGCCTCAACTTTTTCTTTCGGCGGATGTTTCCTCTGTTTTAATTCTTCGGCTACTACATTTGGCGCGTCATACATTGTCAGACCTAATGATCTCTTTACCTCTGCGATATAAGCGGTATGTACCTTAAATCCATATTTCTTCTCCACATACTCCTGTATCATTTTATATGTTATTTTCGGTTTTGGCTGATATTTCTTTGCCCGTTCTGCTATTGCATCTAAAGGCACTTTGCCCTCACCCTCCCCAAATTCAATTTTCACGTTGATATGGCTATCTGGTGATTTGTGGGACAAGAGTACAATGGTTTCCACATGCCCCGTCTGCGGAAACATATCACAGCACCTCACCCGCCTCACCTCATACCCCCTACCGCACAAAAACTTAACATCCCTCGCCAGCGTAGCCGAATCGCAGCTCACATACACCACCCGTTCCGGTGCCATCTTGGCAATGGTATCCAGGCACTTCTCATCGCAGCCCTTCCGCGGCGGATCGACCACAATCACATCCGCACGGACATGATTTTTCTCATACTGCTCCGGCAGCACCTTTTCCGCTTCGCCCACAAAAAAGTCCACATTGCTGATCCCATTCCATTTGGCATTCGCACGTGCATCCCTGATTGCCTGCGGCACAATCTCCACCCCGCAGACCTTCCCTGCCCGCTGCGCCAAAAACAGGGAAATCGTCCCTATCCCGCAATAGAGATCCCACACGGTCTCTTCACCTGTCAGTTCCGCATATTCCAAAACGGTCTTATAGAGATGTTCCGTCTGAAGCGGATTCACCTGGTAAAATGATTGGGGAGAAATCCGGTAAGCAATATTGCCGATATAGTCCATGATGCTTCCCTGCCCATAAAGGTTCACAAACTCTGTCCCCAAAATCACATTTGTCCTGTCTTTATTGATGCTGCACACAACCGTTGCAACCTTGGAGCTGCCTTCTCCCGCAGGAAGCCCCAGCAATTGCCGGGTCAGCACATCCGCTGCCTTTAACTCCTCCACATTCCCGTTTATCACCAGGCAAACCAGGATCTCCCCCGTCTTAAAACCTTTCCGGATGAGCACATGGCGCACCAAGCCGCTATGCGTCTCTTCGTCATAGGGGGCAATCCCATATTCCTCCATATGGTTACGGATACAGGCCAGGATCCCTGCGTTCTGCGGCACCCCCAAAAGGCAGTCCTCGCACTCGATAATCTTATGGGTTCTCCCTGCATAGAACCCCGTGATCACCTTTCCCTCCTTACTTCTCCCAAAAGGGAATTGTGCCTTGTTACGGTAACGCCAAGGATCCTCCATGGCGATTATCGGCTCAAACAGCCCCTCACAGTCAATCCCACCGATCCTGCACAGGTTATTCTTCACTTTGTTTTCCTTAAACCGCAGCTGCTCCCCATAGTCCATCGCCTGCAATTGGCAGCCTCCGCAGCTGCGTGCCACCGGACAGGGCGGGATAACGCGGTGGGGCGACGGCTCCAGCACCTGCATCAGCCGCGCAAAGCCATACGCCTTCTTCACTTTCATGGCCTTCGCTTCCACCAAATCACCTATTACTGCATCCTTAATAAACCAGGTAAAGCCGTCCGTCTTGCCGATCCCTTCCCCCGTGTCGCTCATGTCGGCAATCCTCACCTGAAATAATTCATTTTTCTCCCGCCTCATATCCGTATTCCTCCCTGCCTCCTATTGGCAAACACCTTTTTGCCTCCCATAATATCCCGGCCTCTGGGAAAATCTGACATTTTCTTCCAAAAAATGTTAGATTTTCTTCGTTTAATTTCGATTTCTTTTAGAAAACGCACAAACTTTAGACACATTTTTCTAGTATCCTATAACCATGATGCAAGACAGAAAAAAACAGCTTAAGGAATGCATCATAATAATGAACATGAGGTTCGTTATTCCTTACATTACATATAGAGCCCGGCGGCAACAAAGCGCGCGACCGTTGCCGGGTTCGCCTAACAAATAGTCGTTCCTTCCGGGAACGCTTTACATAGATATGCACCATACTTAACATGGGTACCTCCTAAAAAGAGCTGCCGCAAAACTGCGGCAGTTCTTTCTCTTTGGGGAAGGCTTCCGGTTCAGATAGCCTTTGCCTCACTCCTCTGTTGTCTTACGGATATTGGTCTCCAGCAGCCGGTTATAACCTAACCAGCCGGTATTGCTGCCCGCCCCCTGCAAGGCCTCTATCATCGTTTCCATCTTGGCATCTGTATTATCGGCAAAATTCAGCGCCAAAGCTTCCAAAATGGCCGGTTTTTTGGGTGAGCCATACTCCAACTCCCCATGGTGCGCCAGAATACAATGCTTGAGTTCTGCCGCCAACCGCCCGGGGAAACCCGGTATGGTGCGGATCCTGTCGCTGATCATCTCTGTGCCGATCACAATATGGCCCAAAAGCTGGCCGTCATCCGTATAGTCATTCTCCGGGAATGCAGATAATTCCTGTATCTTGCCAATGTCATGGAAAATGGCGGCTGTCAGCAGCAGATCCCGGTTCAGGACAGGATAGGCTTCCGCAAAATACCCACACATCTTTGCCACGCTCAGCGTATGCTCCAAAAGCCCTCCCACAAAGCCATGGTGCACGCTCTTCGCCGCACTATGGAAGCGGAATGCCTTGGCTAAGGCTGGATCCTCAACAAAATAGCTTTCCAGCAGCTTTTTCAGATAAGGATTCTTAATGCTCGCGATAACCGCCAGCAAGCTTTTGTACATCTCCTCAATATTTTTTGAAGATACCGGCAGATAATTTTCCGGCACATATTCCCCCTCGTCTGCCTTGCGGATCCGTTCCACATTCAGCTGGTTGGCGCCCATGAAAACACTCACATCCCCGTCAACCCGCACATAGTCCATTGCCTCAAACGACCTCACTCCCGGGGAATTCAGGTTCCAGATCTTTGCATCCACCATCCCGGTTTTATCCTGCAGCATCAGGCGCCCGTATTCTTTCCCTGTTTTTGTGAGCGCAATCTGTTTGCTTTTGCACAGGTATACCTCCGAAACCCGCATCCCTTCCTTCAAGCTGTCAATATATTTCATGCTAATTTCCCTTTTCCTGTTATGTTTTGGTGGTAACAGCCAAAAAGCCCAAACTGTTACTTCATGTTTTATCTCGCCCCCACTGTCACCTGGAACTCCAGCTTGGCATACTGGTCTCTTCCATTCCGCTGGACAATCACATTGACTAACCTGCCACACTCCAGATTATCGACCGTGTTCTGGAAATCCTTCATCGTTGTGATCTCCCTGCCGTCAATGTGGGTAATGATATCCCCGTTTTGGATCCCGGCATCATAAGCCGGACGCTCCGTCACGGAATTGAGTACATAGATGCCGTTGGGAAGGCCTTGTGATGCCATAGTTTCTGATACCTCCTGCCCTTCAATGCCAAAACAGGGTGCTGCCAGGCCGTTCGTCAGGTTCTCTAAAATCCCTTTATAATCAGAAATCCCCATCGCTTTTGCCATATTGCCGTCTTCCTCATCCGGTTTGGGGGGCATCACCCACCCAATCAGTTCCCCGGAAGTGTTCACCAAGAATGTCCCCCGCCCGGCATCCGCACTGATCCGGGAGTAAAATACCCGCGTAACCTGGTCAACCATCTGCACATTCTTTCCGATATAGGAGACAAAGCCATAATCTATGGAACGAGCCATCCCGGCCGGGCTGCCCACCGCCACAACCAGGTCACCTTCCCGAACCAGGTAGGAATTCCCCAGTACCAACGGTTTTGCCTCCTTCAGCGTGCCTTCCCCCATCTCACTGACATCTACGCTGACGACCGCCATGCCGGATATGGTGTCCTGCTGCTTGATCCGGCCATTGACTTCCACACCGTCTGCAAACATCACCTTAATGGAATCCGCATGCTCCACCGCTGCCTCCGGCGTCAAGATCAGGAATTCCTGTTCCGTAGAGGCAATCACTACCCCTGCATATAACCCCGTCGTCTCTACCGGATTGTCAAACCAGTCCACATCCTGCTGGACGGAGTGCAGGGTCACCACCCCTTTTGACACTGCCTGCACCTGGGATCGCAGGCTGAAAAGCAATTCATTCAGATCCCCTACCGTGTAACGGTAATTCTCCATGGCATTCCGAACCACCTTCTCCACAGGTTCCCCTTCGGGTGCCGGTGGAGTCTCTGCCTCAGCCTCCGTTTCTGCCACAGGCTCCTTCTCCGCCGCTGCCTCTAACGGTTCATCCTTCGGAATGGAAATCTTTGGCGGCTCTGTCTCCTGTTGCTTCATATGCCTTGCCACCAGCGGCTGTGAAACTGCAAAACTCACCCCCGCCACACCGCCAAATAAAGCCGCCGCCAATAGCAAAAACAGTCCCCGCCGAAACAACTCTCCTCTTGTCAGCGGCCGTCTTACGATCTTCTCCGTGATAAACCGTCTTTTCCCCGGCTCCTTTTTTGGGTCTTGTACTCCAGGCATCCCAACCTCCTCCTTATGTACCGTTCCTGCCTAGCAAAAAACATATCCGTAACATTAAGCATCCCCCTATCCCCCCAAAAGACTTACCCTTATTATAAGGTTCTTCCGGCAAATGTGCAAGAAAAACTTCGCCGCGCCTAGAACCCAGGGGTTTCACACAGTGCCAAAATGTGATATACTTGACAATATGCAGGCTTAAATCCCACTTCGGCTGCAAGAATAATGGTTTGCAACTGACGATATATCAATGATCCATGAGGAAAATCCATGAACCAAAAATCATTAAAAACTTTAGAATATCACAAAATCATCAACCAGCTGACCGAATATGCTGCTTCACCTCCCGGCAAAATGCTTTGCAGTGCACTCCAGCCCTCCTCCGATTACGGGGAGATCCTACAGGCACAGTCCGAGACGAGTGATGCTGTCAACCGGATCCGCATGAAAGGGAGCCTCTCCTTTTCCGGCGTCCGTGACATCCGCGATTCCCTCAAGCGCCTGGATGTCGGCAGTGCGTTAAGCATTACGGAACTGCTCTCTGTCAGTTCCCTGCTGACGGTGGCCGCACGCGCCAAAGCATATGGCCGCCATGAAGAATCGGAAGATGGCGGGGACGATTCCCTTGACGAGATGTTTCGCAGCTTAGAGCCGCTGACCCCGGTAAACAACGAGATCAAGCGATGTATTCTTTCAGAAGAAGAAATCAGTGATGACGCCAGTCCCGGGCTCCACAAAGTCCGCCGGTCTATAAAAAGCATCAATGAGCGGATCCACACCCAATTAAACAGTATTTTAAACTCCAGCCGCAGCTACCTGCAGGATGCCGTGGTAACCATGCGGGATGGGCGTTACTGCCTGCCCGTCCGTTCCGAATACAAAAATCAGGTCTCCGGCATGATCCACGACCAATCCTCCACCGGCTCCACCTTGTTTGTAGAGCCCATGGCCATCATCCAGCTCAACAACGAACTGCGGACTTTGGAGATCCAGGAAAACAAAGAGATCGAGGCTGTCTTAGCCGGCCTCAGCAACCAGCTGGCCCCTTATACAGAGAGCCTGGCACTGAACCTGGAGATTTTGGCACGTTTGGATTTTATTTTCGCTAAAGCCGCCTTGTCCCGCCATTATAAATGCAGTGAGCCAAAGTTCAACCAGGACGGGCAGATCCACATCAAGGATGGGCGCCATCCTCTTCTGGATCCGCAGAAGGTAGTCCCTATTACTGTTTGGCTGGGGGAGGCCTTTGACCTGCTGATTGTCACCGGCCCCAATACAGGGGGCAAAACCGTCTCTTTGAAGACCGTGGGGCTGTTTACCTTGATGGGGCAGTCCGGGCTCCATATCCCGGCATTTGAGGGTTCCCGGCTGGCCGTGTTTGACGAGGTGTTTGCCGATATCGGGGATGAGCAAAGCATTGAACAGAGCCTGAGCACCTTTTCCGCCCACATGACGAACATCGTGGATATCCTTTCCAAGGCGGACAGCCGTTCCTTGTGCCTGTTCGATGAGTTAGGAGCCGGCACAGACCCGACCGAAGGCGCTGCCCTGGCCATGGCCATCCTGAATTTCCTGCACAACATGAAATGCCGCACCATGGCTACCACCCACTACAGTGAATTAAAAATCTATGCCCTCAGCAATGCCGGTGTGGAGAATGCCTGTTGTGAATTCAATGTACAGACCCTCCGCCCTACCTACCGCCTGCTGATCGGCATCCCAGGCAAGAGCAATGCCTTTGCAATTTCCCAAAAACTTGGACTGCCTGATTATATTATCCATGATGCAAAAAGCCGGATCGAATCAAATGACGAGGCCTTTGAGGATATCATCAGCCGCCTGGAAGAAAGCCGGGTTACGATAGAGAAGGAGCAGGATGAGATCCGCTCTTACAAGGATGAAGTTGCACGGCTGAAAGCCCGGTTAGAACAAAAAGAAGAGCGTTTTGATGAGCAGAAGGAAAAGCTGATCCGTTCAGCCAACGAAAAAGCCCATCAGATCCTGCGGGACGCCAAAGAAACCGCAGACCGCACAATCAAAAATATCAACAAACTCGCTGCATCGTCCGGAGTGGATACACGCGCCCTGGAAGCCGAGCGTTCCAAGCTGCGGGAAAACCTAAAAAAAGTAGAGAGCGGCCTTTCCCTCAAACAGGATGTCCGCCCCCGCAAGGCAATCAACCCCAAAACGCTGCGGCTTGGCGACGGTGTGAAGGTTCTCTCTCTAAACCTGAACGGCACCATCAGTTCCCTGCCGGATGCTAAGGGCAATTTATTTGTCCAGATGGGCATTCTCCGCTCCCAGGTAAATATCAGCGACCTTGAACTGATCCAGGAGCCCTCTGCCGGCGGCCATGCCCCCGGTTCACACCGCAAGGGTTCCGGCAGCAGCAATATCAAGATGTCAAAGTCCGTCTCTGTCTCCCCGGAGATCAATCTGCTCGGCATGACAGTGGACGAAGCGATACCTCAATTAGACAAATACCTGGATGATGCCTATATCGCCCATTTACAACAAGTGAGGATTGTACATGGCAAAGGCACCGGGGCGCTGCGCAGCGGCATCCACAAGCATTTAAAACGGGTAAAAACCATAAAAGAATTCCACTTGGGGGAATTTGGCGAGGGAGACGCCGGGGTAACCATTGTTATATTTAAATAATGATTGATAATTCGTTGTTTCATGTTCGTATTCTGGCTTACACCATAACATGCTCATAATTTAAGGAAGAAGAGGAGGGCAACAATACCCATGGCTGAAAAGCAGCGGATTTTAATTGTAGATGATGACGAGAATATCGCTGAACTGATTTCGCTCTATCTCATCAAAGAATGTTACGAGACGGCTATTGTCCATGACGGGGAAGCGGCGCTCCGGATATTTGCTGATTTTAAGCCACACCTGATTTTGCTGGATCTGATGCTGCCTGGTATTGATGGCTATCAGGTCTGCCGGGAACTGCGCGCCACCTCCCAGGTACCAATCATCATGCTCAGCGCCAAAGGTGAAATTTTCGACAAGGTGCTGGGATTGGAACTAGGTGCCGACGACTATATGATCAAACCGTTTGACTCCAAAGAACTTGTCGCCCGGGTCAAGGCCGTATTGCGGCGTTACCACGCTGTACCGGCTGTTGCTGCCTCCCCTGCCGCACAGCAGGGGGATTATGTGGAGTACCCGGACCTGGTAGTCAACCTGACCAACTATTCTGTGACTTACCGCGGCCATTCCGTCGAGATGCCGCCCAAGGAACTGGAGTTGTTGTATTTCCTGGCCTCCTCCCCCAATCAGGTATTCACCAGGGAACAGCTGTTAGACCATATCTGGGGCTATGAATACATCGGCGATACCCGGACCGTGGATGTCCATATCAAGCGGCTGCGTGCCAAGATTAAGGATCATGCCAGCTGGGCACTGGCCACCGTATGGGGAATTGGGTATAAGTTTGAAGTAAAACGCTAACCACAGCCCCAAAACAGAAAAACCGGATAGCAGCCCCGTCTCTTGGCGGCCTGGCTGCTATCCGGTTTTCTTTTATTTGCCTTATCCGTTGGCCGCACGCTGTAAAGAAAAGATAAACTCTGTCCCTACGCCCTCCGTGCTTACCACGTCAATATTCTCCCCGTGCGCCTGGATGATCTCCTTCACAATGGATAACCCCAGCCCCGTTCCCTTCTTGTCCTTGCCCCGGGAAAGATCCGTTTTATAAAACCGTTCCCAGATCTTTTTCACACTGTCTTTGGGAATCCCGATCCCCGTATCCTTCACGGAAACAAATATTTTCTCATAGCGCTCCGATGCCTGGATATAGATTGTCGAATCATGGTGGCTGAATTTAATCGCATTGTCAATCAAGTTGTAAAGCACCTGCTGGATCTTCCCCAAGTCTGCATATACCATCTGGATGCTGTCCGAAAAGGTAAGGTCAAATATGATGTTTTTTGCATCACAGGTTCCCTCAAAAGATGCTACCGTATCTTTAATCACCCGGTTGATATCAAAATTGCTCCGGGAAAGATAGCCTTTGCTGTCCAATGTATTTAAGGTCAGCATCCCCTGCGTCAGCTTATTCAGCCGCTCTGTCTCAGCAATTACCCTTGTTAAATATTTCTCATACATCTCCTGCGGAATTGTCCCGTCAATGATTGCCTCTAAGTATCCCTTGATCGAAGTCAGGGGAGAACGGAAATCGTGGGATACATTCGCGATAAAGGTTCTTTGGTATTCTTCCGCCTTGTTCAGTTCATCCGACATATAATTCAGGGTTGCCGCCAGATACCCCATCTCATCATGCGTCTTCAAATCAATCTGGTAGCTGAGGTTGCCGAGCGCATACTCATTCGCCCCTTCTGTGATCTTCTTCAGGGGAAAATACACCGTTTTCGTAAACACCAGCAGGATGATCAGGGACAGGACAAAAACAGCCACTGCCGTAATATAGACGATATCCAGGGCACCGTTTGCCTCCTCTTTGATCCGGTCAACCGGCAGGTGCACAAGCACATATCCATATGTATTATAGTTTCCTGTAATCGGCGCCGACACACTCACCACATCATATGGGAACTGCCCGTAATAATTCCCGATGCGGTAATAGCTGCTTCCTGTATCCGTCGGGTCAAATTCCTTGATCACCGTGCCGGAACGGGAAGACTGGTCAGAATCCACCACAATAATCCCCTGCCGGTTCACCACCCAAATCTCGCTTTTCAAAAAAGATGCCAGCATTTGCAGCTGCGGATATACGGTATTGAGTTCCTGGTGTTTCCCCTGGTAAACGCTGCTGTAGGAGGATGCGATCAGGTTGGCCTCGTCATACATGGCCTCCGTCTTCTCCTCCAGCAGATGGTAATACATAAGGCGTGAAGAACCAACTGCAATCAGCATAAAGCCAAGCAGCCCAAAGACCAGATATCCCAGTATAAACTTATAATAAAGAGAATGCTTCATAAAACTCCTTTGCCGGGAACCGGATTCAGTTCCGCTTCAGCGGCACCTCCAGTTCCACATCAAAGCTGCCTGCTGCCCCGGCCGCGATCTCATACTTATCAAACCCTACGTGGACATGCCCGTCTAAAACATAAAAGTCAAACTGATCCACCTCATAATCCTTAATAGCATCCGCGCTCAAAGCATCACCGAAACCGTATTCTGCCCGCAAAGCCTCCTGCACCAGCCCCCGTATCTCCTCCTCTGTGCCGTCAATCACATCTGTGATCACCAACTGCTCCCCAGTCTCGGGATCGAATACATAGCATTTATCGCCATAACTTGTAGTGCCGCCCATATACCAGTCATAATATAGCCGCACACTGACCAATTCAGGGGTCTCGGCTGTAATCCGGGCTCCCCAGGACGCAATATAGGTATCCCTTGTTTCAGGGGTCTGGGGATCTGTAACATATCCCCAGACAGACTGCGCCTCCCCGTTCGGTCCAAAAAAAACCTTCTCCAGTTCCCGGAAGTGCTGGTTTATCTTCTGATACCCCACAGTAGTTTCCTCAAAAACAGGGATTTCGTGGTAGACCTCCAGCTGATATCCCGGCGGATCCAGCGTAACCCGGCGGATCCTGGTTGCCGGGTCATACGTTTCCGTCACAGGCAGCCCATAGGAAGACGAACTCCCAAAAGATACTCCCCCTTGGCCCAAAGATTCCTCTTCCTGCCAATCCTCCTCTCCGGTGTCCCCCACCGTGTCTTCCTCCCCCCCTTCCTGCCCGGCCGCATCCTCCTCTAACTCCTCCCAGACATCCAGCCCCGAATCATCCAAGATCCGTTCATGCAGTTTTTCATCGTCCTCCAACTCCTCCATCACGAAATCCGGGATCTGGTTCGCCGCAATCTCTTCCACGGAAATATCCGCCTTCCCTTTGGAGACCTTCATCTCCGCCATCTCGCCTGCCAGCACAGATGTCGTAACCCCGTCCGCGGATTCCTCTCCTGCAACCGAGCATTTTACCTTTCCTTCGAGGATATAAACCCTCATCCGTGAGTCATCCTCCACCTCAACCCAGCCGCAGGTTCCCCGGATCCCCACCACCATCGATGAAGAACGGATATCCAATGTCTCGTCCTCCCCCAGGGGTTCGGTTATATTAAAAAACAGATTGCCGGAATTTACTACAATCTCCAGCTTATCCTTTTTCTTTTTTATCTCGACCTCGCTCTTAGCGTCCACCTTTGTCAGCTTCACATGGTCTAAGTCGATCCAGGCATAGCTTTCCTTCCTCGTGCCCACCAGATACCCGCTGTACAGATGCATCTGTTCCTCCGGCTCGATATCCTTCCCCTTGCTGTCCTCTACCTCAACCTTGCCCTCTGTTTTCCTAAGCTTCATGCTGGCTGCCTCAGTCCGCCCGCCGCAAGATGCCGCCGAACCAGACAATGCAGCAACCAGCACCCACGCCAAAACACGGCAAAACCGCCCCTTATGTCCCATAACCCTCTCCTCTTTATCTCCATGATTCATGGCCAACCATCCATGATTTTTCTATTTTACTACACTTCCCCCCTTTTTTCCACGACAATTTTCCCTGCTCTCATATCTTTTATCTCCCGTGGATTTTACCAATAACCACATTTACTCCGCAAATGCAATCAAACGTCCGCCGTCCGCTGCCACATCAACCACAATTGCCTGCCCCTGGCGGATATCCCCTTGCAGGATAATCCTTGCCGCCAGCGTCTCCACATGTTTTTGCAGGTACCTGCGCAATGGCCGTGCGCCATACGCCGGATCATAACCGTTTTCGGTAATATAATCCTTCGCCTGCCCGGTCAGTTCCACCCGGAGTTCCTTATCCTCCAGCCTGCGGTTCACATCTGCCACCATCAGTTCCACGATATGGCCGATATTGTCCTTCGTCAGGGGCTTAAACAGAATGGTCTCATCCAGCCGGTTCAAAAACTCCGGGCGGAAATGGTTCCGCAAATCTGCCAGCACCATCTGCCCTGCCTCTGGCCGGATCGCACCGTCTTCTCCGATCCCATCCAGCAGGTATTGGGAGCCGATGTTTGATGTCATAATAAGGATCGTATTTTTAAAATCTACGGTCTTCCCGGCAGAATCGGTGATCCGCCCGTCATCCAGCACCTGGAGCAGCACGTTAAACACATCCGGATGTGCCTTTTCCACCTCATCAAACAGCACCACAGAATACGGCTTGCGCCTGACTGCCTCGGTCAGCTGCCCGCCCTCATCGTATCCCACATACCCTGGGGGCGCCCCGATCAGGCGTGCTACGGAATGCTTCTCCATATACTCACTCATATCGATCCGCACCATATTATTCTCGTCATCAAATAATGCCTCCGCCAGTGCTTTTGCCAACTCGGTCTTGCCGACACCGGTAGGCCCCAGGAAGAGGAAGGAGCCGATCGGCTTGCTGGGATCCTTGATTCCTGCCTTGGACCGGAGAATCGCCTCTGTCACCTTCTCCACGCCCTCATCCTGGCCAACCACACGCTTATGCAGCACTTCATCCAGGTGGAGGATCTTGCTTCGCTCGCTTTCATTGAGTTTGCTGACCGGAATACCCGTCCAGCGGGAAATAATCCGGGCAATCTCATCGTCACTGACGCTCTCCCTCACCAAACTCAGGTCCTGGCTCTTCACCTGCCCCTCAGCCGCCGCCAATTCCTTCTTGAGCTGCGGCAGCCTGCCATACTGAAGTTCTGCCGCCTTATTAAGGTCATACTGCTGCTGTGCCTGGGCGATATCCCGCCCCACCTGTTCGATCTCCTCACGCAGGGCCGACAGCTTATCTACCGATGCTTTTTCGTTCTCCCACTGTGCCTTGCGGCTGGCAAACTCATCGTGCAGTTCTGCCAGGTTCCTCTGCAGGTCCTGTAAACGTTCCTGGCTTAGGTGGTCGGTCTCCTTTTTCAGGGCTGTCTCCTCAATTTCCAGCTGCATAATCCTCCGGGAAAGTTCATCCAGTTCTGACGGCATCGAATCCAGTTCCGTCTTAATCAGGGCGCAGGCCTCATCCACCAAATCAATCGCTTTATCCGGAAGGAACCGGTCTGTGATATAGCGGTCAGACAGCGTAGCCGCAGCCACCAGCGCCGAATCCGTGATTTTAACCCCATGGAATACTTCATACCGGTCTTTGATCCCCCTCAGGATAGAGATCGTATCCTCCACCGTCGGCTGATCCACCACCACCGGCTGGAATCTTCTTTCCAGCGCTGCATCCTTTTCAATATATTTGCGGTATTCATCAAGGGTCGTGGCTCCGATGCAGTGCAGTTCGCCCCGAGCCAGCATCGGCTTTAACAAATTCCCGGCATCCATGGAGCCTTCCGTCTTGCCCGCCCCCACAATTGTGTGCAGTTCGTCAATAAAGAGGATGATCTGCCCGTCGCTCTTTTTTACCTCCTCCAGGACTGCCTTCAGCCTTTCCTCAAATTCCCCCCGGTACTTGGCACCGGCCACCAGCGCCCCCATATCAAGGGCAAACAGCTTACGGTCCTTTAACGCTTCCGGCACGTCTCCCCGGACAATCCTTTGCGCCAGCCCTTCCACGACAGCCGTCTTGCCTACACCGGGTTCCCCGATCAGCACCGGGTTATTTTTCGTCTTCCGCGATAAGATCTGAACCACATTCCGGATCTCGCCGTCCCGGCCAATCACCGGGTCTAGCTTCTGGTTCCTTGCCCGCTCCACCAGGTCATAACCGTATTTTTCGAGTGTATCATACGTCGCCTCCGGGTTGTCGCTGACCACCCGCTGGTTCCCCCGCACCGTAGACAGCGCCTGCAAAAAGCTGTCCCGGCTGATCCCATACTGCCGGAACAGTTCCTTCATTGTCCGGTCCGCATGCTTTAACATGGAAAGAAAAATATGCTCAACCGAGACATATTCATCGCCCATAGCCCGCGATTCATCCTCCGCGTTGATCAGCACCTTATTCAGGTCCCCGCTGATATACACCTGGCCGCTCCCGCTCACCTTAGGAAGGCCTGCAAGCCGGTGGTTTGCTTCATTCAGGATCTGTTCCTTCCCGACCCCCATCTTAGTCAGCAGTTTCAAGATCAGGCTGTCATCCAAGGTCAGCAGGCTGCAAAACAAATGCTCTTGCTCAATCTGCTGGTTGCCGAATTCATAAGCCAGCTTTTCACAGTTCTGCACCGCCTCCATTGATTTTTGTGTAAACTTATTTATATTCATGAATGTACCTCCCTCCCGGATATACCGGAATGCTGTTTCCCTCTTTGTTCTATCCGAACTATAACACATGTTGTTAGCAATGTCAATAGGTGAGTGCTAATATCTTTTTTCCGCAGAGGATTGGCACACACAGCAAATCCCACCGAATATCATACACTATAATTTAACCCTTGAGAGGACTTTCCTATGAATGATGTCTTACTTCCACAGACCAGCAGCAACTGTCGATTCTGCAACTTTAACCAATGGATCCCGGCAGGCGTCCGTGTACTGAATGCAGCTGTCAACTATAACCCTTTTTCCGTCACCGTCGGCAATACCAATATGGCAACCAGCCTCGACCAGGGTTCCATCACCCGCTACAGCCAGATGAACCAGGGATACCAGACCGTTACCCTCTCAGGTTCCAACGGCTACATTTATCTGCAAAAACCCGTCTATATCGGTGACGGCATGACAACGGTCGCCATCATCAATGCTGCCTCCGGCCTGGACGTGATGGCCATTTCCGATACTGCATGTGCCACCAACTCCTTCAGCGCCTGTATCCGTGTGGCAAACCTGGCCTATTATAGCGGCCCGATCAACGTCGGGCTTGGCAACCTGGTATTCTCTTCTGTCCCCTTTAGGGATGTCACCTCCTTTAGCCGTGTCTCCGCCGGGAATTATACCGCCCGCATCAGCAGGCCCCAGAACCCTGGCAACACGCTTCTGTCCGTCCCTGTCAACCTAAATGCCAACCGGATTTATACCCTTTACCTCATGAACTGGAACCCCTCCTCCGATGCAATCCAGACCTTCCTGGTGGAAGACCGCCGCGGCTAAGCCAGGCGCCTGTGCAGGCCTCCCGGCAGAACATTGCCCTCAGAAGGCAAGGGAAAACCGTTTCCTCTTGTCCTCTGAGGGCAAATTGTCCTTGTATATTTACCGGAATAATGATACGATAGGCAAGATAAATTATTCTATAGGAAAATTTGGGAGGAAAGACACATGGGACTGATCATACCCAAAAACTATGACCCTCATCTGACGGTCCGCGAGACCCAGGAGGCCATCAAATACATCCGCGATACATTCCAAAAGGAGTTTGGCCGTGAGATGCATCTTGAGAGGATCTCTGCCCCTCTGTTCGTAGAGCAGTCAAGCGGCCTCAATGATAACTTAAACGGCATTGAGCGCCCGGTAGGGTTTGATATGCAAGCCTTTCCCGGCGAAAACATCGAGGTCGTCCAGTCCCTTGCCAAGTGGAAGCGCATGGCACTGAAAGAATACGGCTTCCAGCCGGGCGAGGGATTATATACCAACATGAACGCGATCCGGCGGGATGAAGAATTGGATAACCTCCATTCCTGCTATGTCGATCAGTGGGACTGGGAAAAAGTCATCACCAAAGAGCAGAGGAACACAGAAACCCTGAAAGAAACCGTGCGTACCATCTTCAAAATTATCAAACATATGCAGCATGAAGTATGGTACAAATATCCGGAGGCCGTCAAGCACCTGCCAAAAGATATCGTCTTTGTCACCTCTGAGGAGTTGGAAGAGCGCTACCCGGATAAGACCCCCAAAGAACGCGAAAATCTGGCCACCCGTGAGCATGGCTGTGTATTTTTAATGAAAATCGGTGAAAAACTGAAAAACGGCAAGCCGCACGACGGCCGTGCGCCGGACTATGACGACTGGCAGCTAAACGGAGATATCCTGTTTTGGTATGACCTGCTCGGCTGTGCCTTAGAGATCTCCAGCATGGGCATCCGGGTTGATGAGAAGTCCCTTGACGAACAGCTAAGCAAGGCCGGATGCAACGACCGCCGGGAACTCCCCTACCACAAGATGCTGCTTAACGGTGAACTCCCATATACCATCGGCGGCGGTATCGGCCAGTCCCGCTTATGCATGCTGCTGCTAAACCGTGCCCATGTCGGGGAGGTGCAAGCCAGCCTGTGGCCGGCAGACATGCGCCGGGCATGCCGTGAGAACCATATTATTCTTCTATAAGCATAGAAAACACCGGCAAGGAGGAAGCCTTATCAGCAGCTTCCTCCTTGCCGGTGCCGTCTTTATCCTGTCCGGCATGCCTTGTTTGCCCTACCGCTTTTCTATCTCCATCAGCTGTGTTACCCGCCGTTCATGGCGGCCGCCCTCATAGGCATTCTCCAGCCATTCGTCCACTATCATTTTCGCCATCTCCGTGCCAACCACCCGGGCGCCGAACGTCAGGACATTTGTATTATTGTGCATCCGTGACAGCCGGGCACTGTAGGGCTCGCTGCACGTACAGACCCGGATCCCTTTCACCTTCCCGGCCGCGATGCCAATGCCGATGCCCGTGCCGCAGATGGCAATGCCATAATCCGTCTCGCCGGACACCACGGCACGCCCCACCTTCTCCCCATACAGCGGATAGTCGCAGCTTTCATTGGAATTCGTCCCAAAATCCACGACCTCATATCCTTTCGACTCCAAATGTTCCAGGATCACCCTCTTCATCTCCACTGCCGAATGGTCATTTCCTAACCCTATTTTCAAAATAGCCTCCTTTCCCAATAAACCCGAAATTCCTATCGTTTGGCACAACGCCCCGTCAGCAAAAGATCCGCCACGGTAAGCGCGGCCATCGCTTCCACCACTACTACCGCCCGCGGCACTACAACCGGGTCATGGCGCCCCTTAACCTCGATCTCCACATCCTCCCCTGCACGGTTCACCGTCTGCTGATGCTGTGCGATCGACGGAGTAGGCTTAAATGCCGCCCGCAGGATGATGTCATCCCCGTCGCTGATGCCGCCCAGAATCCCTCCCGAATGGTTGGTCTTCTTGCAGACCGCACCGTCTGCCCCTTTATAAAATGCGTCATTATTTTCAGAGCCCCGGCTCCTGGCGGCAGCAAACCCATCCCCGATCTCAATCCCTTTCACCGCCCCGATGGACATGACCGCCTTTGCCAGGCAGGCATCCAGCTTATCAAAAACAGGTTCCCCCACGCCGGCTGGAAGCCCCTTAATCCTGCATTCCACGATGCCCCCGCAGGAATCCTGTTCCCGGATCAGTTCCTCCACATATGCTTCTGCCGCCGCCGCTGCCGCTGCATCCGGCATATAGAGCCTGTTTTTCTCCCGTTCCGCCAGGTCAAAGCGCACAGGGTCGATCTCGATGTCCCCGATGCTCTTGGTATAGGCATCCACACGGATCCCGTAATGCGCCAGCAAACGGCATGCCACTGCGCCTGCTGCCACTCTGCCGGTTGTCTCCCTGCCCGAGGAACGGCCGCCGCCCCGGTAATCCCGGAATCCATATTTGGCATCAAAACAATAGTCTGCATGCCCTGGCCGGTATATGTCCATAATTGCCCGGTAATCCCTCGACCGCTGGTCAAGGTTTTTTACTATCAGCGCAATCGGCGTCCCTGTCGTCTTCCCCTCAAAAACCCCTGACAGGATCTCGACCTGATCCCCCTCCTGCCGTGCGGTGGTCAAGCTGCTCTGCCCCGGTTTTCTCCGGTTTAAATACTGCTGGATATCCTCCTCATGCAAAGAAAGCCCCGCCGGGCAGCCATCGATCGTCACACCGACGCCTTTTCCGTGGGACTCCCCCCATGTCATGATCCGAAATACGGTTCCCAAAGTTGACCCTGCCATAATCCCTCCTGCCTATCCTAAAAAACTGCGGCTCAAAACGCCTTGCCGGTACGCCTTGCCCGGCAACCCACAATCCGGCAAAGCGCATCCCCATGCGCCCTGCCGGATACCTTGCCGTCCCTTATGCCCTCGTTCTTACTTCCCTGCCCCTGCTGCGCCTGCCCCTACGGAGCCACCCTTACAATCGCGCAGCAGTTCGGCTGGTTGCATTTCAGTTCCTTTGCACACATCACCATCAAGCCCTTCTCATAATCCACCGCAAAGAAGGTAATATTCCCGCTCTCATGGTTCATCACTGCAATATGCTTATTGTCCGGGAACACGGCAATATCCTTTGGATATTCCCCGCTGGGCGGAAGGCTGCAGAGCTGTTCTAGCATTCCTGTCTCGGCATTCCTCTTAAAGACGGACACCGTCTCATCCCCCGCATTGCCGCAGTACATGTACTGCTGATCCTCCGAAAACCGCATGCAGCATGCGGAAGCAATCTGCTTATGTTTCGGCCCCATCGTCGATATCGTCTGAACCTTCTCGATCACCGGGACGCGGTCTTTTCCTTCATAGGTAAATACATCAATAACATTCTTCTGCTCATACATCAGGTAGATAAATCTGCCGTCGGCACTGAACCGGAAGTGCCGGGGAGCCGACTCCAGTTCACAGCGGATCGCATCCACCTGCACCAGGCGCTCCTCCTTCTCATTAAAGCGGTATATCTGCACCTGATCCATCCCCGAATCTGCTGTCATCACATACTTATGGTCCGGCGTCCTGCGGGTACAGGTAATATGGGGGCGGAAATTCCGCTCAGCCACGCTGCCTAAGCCTTTGTGGAACACGCCGTCTACGATCCCTCCTACGCCGCCGTCCTTGCGCAGGCGCAGAACCGTGGTCTTGCCGTCATGGTAGCCGGAAACGAATATATACTTATCCCCGGTATCCGTTGACAGATGGCACCCTCTCATGCCATTGATCTTTGCACTGTTCAAGCGGGACAGGCTGCCGTTTTGGAGAATCCGGAATGCCACCACGCCTTCGTCCGCAATGGAATACAAGGTATCCCCATTCTTAGAAGCAATCACATAGGAAGAGTTGTCCACCTCCACCTCACAGCGTTTCTCAAATTTCCCGTGCTCCACATCTACATCGTAAACCGTAATTCCCTTTGCTTTACCTGTGTAGGAATAAGACCCTACATATGCCATATACTTTGCCATAACTTACTCCTCCTCATGCCATTACTCCCGCCCGCACCCTAGAAAACCACGTCCGCCGGATTCTTGGGGGCTGTTTTCCCGGAGCCAAACCGGACTATCCCCATCATACCACATTTTTCTGAAAAAATCCATTCACAATGTATTGACATGCAAATATTTTTCTGTATAATGGTAGTTGCTGCCTGTTTATTATTACTAAACTTTTTACTTATTTTCACAGTCAGTTAGTATTTGTAAACTTTATGGTTAGTGTCCCCTTCGGGAAGCTTTTTCATCCGGGAAGATTTGCAGGCTTTCCGGCTTACCGGGGGGACACCGCAAAGTACGGGAGGCAAAGCATGGATATCGGTTTAAAACTCAAGGAACTCCGGGTGCAGAAAGGCCTCACCCAGGAAGAACTCGCCGACCGCTCCGAACTGTCCAAGGGATTCATCTCCCAGCTGGAACGGAACCTGACTTCTCCTTCGATCGCGACCCTGACAGATATCTTACAGTGCCTGGGCACGACTTTGGGCGAGTTTTTTTACGAAAGCCCCGAGGAGCAGATCGTGTTCGGCAAAACAGACTATTTTGAAAAATATGACCCGGAACTGAAAAACGAGATCAAGTGGATCATCCCCAACGCCCAGAAGAATGTGATGGAGCCCATCCTCCTGACTTTAGAGGCCGGTGGGGAGACTTACCCGGACAATCCCCACGAAGGGGAAGAATTTGGCTATGTGCTGCAAGGCTCCGTCTCCATCCATATCGGGAAACGGGTATTCCGGGCAAAAAAGGGAGAATCCTTTTATTTTTCCCCGGATAAAAAACATTATTTATCCAGCAAGGCAGGCGCTGTCCTTTTGTGGGTCAGTTCACCGCCAAGTTTCTAAGCCGGATTACACCTTTCATCCGGATTGTAAATACGCAGGAGGAACCATACTATGAGCCAGCCCTTGATTGATTTAAAAAAAATAACCAAAAGCTTTGACGGCACTGTCGTCTTAGACGACTTAAACCTTGCCGTGGCGGAGAATACCTTCGTAACACTGTTAGGCCCCAGCGGCTGCGGCAAAACTACCACCCTGAGGATCATCGGGGGCTTTGAGACAGCTGACAAAGGGCAGATCATCTTTGACGGCGAGGATATAAGCAAACTTCCGCCCAACAAGCGCCAGCTAAACACCGTATTCCAGAAGTATGCCCTGTTTTCCCATATGAATATCGCGGAAAATATTGCCTTCGGGCTGAAAATCAAAGGCAAGTCCAAGTCCTATATCCAGGATAAGATCAAATATGCCTTAAAACTGGTGAACTTAGACGGCTATGGGAACCGTTCCGTCAGTTCCCTAAGCGGTGGCCAGCAGCAGCGGATTGCCATCGCCCGCGCCATCGTCAATGAACCGCGGGTGCTGCTTTTAGACGAGCCGTTAGGCGCCCTCGACTTAAAACTGCGCCAGGACATGCAGTACGAACTGATCCGCCTGAAAAATGAACTGGGCATCACCTTTATCTATGTGACCCACGACCAGGAGGAAGCCTTAACCATGTCCGATACGATTGTGGTCATGAACCAGGGCTATATCCAGCAGATGGGCACTCCCGAACAGATCTACAACGAGCCGGAGAATGCCTTTGTCGCAGATTTCATCGGGGAGAGCAACATCGTCCCCGGAACCATGATCCGGGATGAACTGGTAGAAATTTTTGGCGCCCGCTTTGCCTGTGTGGACAAAGGCTTCGGCAACAACCGCCCCGTGGATGTAGTGATCCGGCCTGAGGACATCGACTTAGTGGAGCCGTCGGCCGGAACACTCACCGGCATATGTACCCACCTGATTTTTAAGGGTGTCCATTATGAGATGGAGGTTACGACCCCTGACGGTTTTGAATGGCTGGTCCACAGCACGGATCTCTGCCCTGTGGGCAAGGAAGTCGGCATCCACGTGGATCCCTTTGATATCCAGATCATGAACAAACCTGCTTCAGAGGACGAGGAGGCCGTGGGTGTCAATGAGTAAAAAATTATTAGCTGCGCCTTATTTGATATGGATGGTAGGATTTATTATCATCCCCCTGGCATTGATCGTCTATTACGGCCTGACAGGCCGGGACGGCGCCTTCACGTTTGCCAATGTAGTGTCCATCACAACACCTGAGCATGTCAAGGCTCTGTGGCTGTCCTTGTGGCTGTCACTCATCAGCACTCTGATCTGCCTGGTTCTTGCCTATCCCCTGGCAATGATCCTGCGCAACCGCGGGGTCGGGCGGGGAAGCTTTATTGTTTTTATCTTTATCCTGCCGATGTGGATGAATTTTCTGCTGCGGACGATGGCCTGGCAGACACTCCTGGAAAAGAACGGGGTTATCAACGGCATTCTCTCCCTGCTCCGCCTGCCGAGCCAGAGCCTGATCAATACGGCCGGCGCCATTATCCTGGGCATGGTATACAATTTCCTGCCGTTTATGGTATTGCCGATTTATAATGTGCTCTGCAAGATTGACGATGACACGATCAATGCCGCCCGGGATCTGGGGGCAAATTCCGTGCAGACCCTGCTGAGGATTTGGTTCCCGTTAAGTGTGCCTGGCGTTATCAGCGGCATTACCATGGTGTTTGTCCCTGCGCTTACCACATTTGTCATTTCCAACCTGCTAGGAGGCAGCAAGATCCTGCTGATCGGCAATGTGATCGAACAGGAATTTACCAGGGGCAGCAACTGGCATCTGGGCTCAGGGCTTTCACTGGTACTGATGGTATTTATCCTTTTCAGCATGGCAGTGATCGCCAAATACGATAAAAACGGAGAGGGGAGTGCATTCTGATGAACCGGCTGCAACGTTTCCTGCGGCGAACCTGGCAGGATTTTTACCTTGTTTTGATCATGGTCTTTTTGTATGCGCCCATCGCAACCATGATGGTTTTGTCTTTCAACTCCTCCAAATCCCGGACCCAGTGGGGAGGTTTTACCCTGCGCTGGTACCAGGATATGTTTGCCAGCCGCAATATCACAGCGGCGCTGCATAACACGCTTTTAATCGCTTTTTTATCGGCACTTATCGCCACTGTCATCGGGGTAGCCGCCTGTATCGCTATCAACAGCATGAAGACCGTGCCCCGGGCCATTGTCATGGGCATTACCAACATCCCCATGCTGAATGCCGATATCGTGACCGGGATTTCCCTCATGCTGGCCTTTATCGCCTTCGGGATTTCCCTGGGCTTTCAGACGATCCTGATCGCCCATATCACGTTTAATATCCCGTATGTGATCCTGAGTGTGATGCCTAAGCTAAAACAGACCAGCCGTTCCACCTACGAGGCTGCCATGGATCTGGGAGCCGGACCGGTTTATGCCTTTTTTAAGGTGGTCTTCCCGGACATCCTTCCTGGTGTGCTGTCTGGGTTTTTGCTGGCATTTACCATGTCGCTTGATGATTTTATTATCACCCATTTTACCAAAGGGGCAGGGATCAACACCTTGTCCACGTTAATATACAGTGAAGTACGCCGGGGGATCCGGCCTTCCATGTATGCATTGTCTACGGTGATTTTTATAACAGTGCTGGCACTTCTGCTTTTTACGAATTTCGCACCGCGGAAAAGAGCCGAGAAATAGGGCATATAAGCAAGGCTCAAATAAGGAGGATACAATTATGAAAAAAAATGTGATGGTATGTGGCATGGCGGCGGCTCTGGCCGTCAGTTTAGCAGGCTGCAAAGGCATGGCCTTAGACGGTCCGGCAAATGGCGGCGGCACCTCTGCTGCCGGGGAGGGCAAGGAGGCTTCGGATGAATTGTATGTCTATAACTGGGGCGAATACATCGATGAGGATGTCATCACCCAGTTCGAGGAGGAGACCGGCATCCGGGTGGTCTATGACCTGTTTGAGACCAATGAGGAAATGTACCCAATCATTGAAGCCGGTGCCGTCACCTATGATGTGGTCTGCCCTTCCGATTATATGATCCAGAAAATGGTGGAAAACGACCTGCTGGCTGAGGTTAATTTTGACAATGTCCCCAACATCAGCCAGATTGACCCGGCGTACATGGAAATGTCCAAAGCCTTTGACCCGGAAAATAAATATTCCGTACCGTACTGCTGGGGAACCGTCGGCATTCTATATAATACCAAACGTTTAGAGGAACTCGGCGTGGCGCCCCCTACCAAATGGGCAGATCTGTGGGATGAAAAGCTGAGCGGCGAAATCCTTATGCAGGACAGTGTGCGCGATGCTTTCATGGTGGCGTTGAAAAAGGACGGATTTTCCATGAACAGCACCGATGCAGAAGAACTCGGGCAGGCCAGGCAGGCGCTGATTGACCAGAAGCCCCTGGTGCAGGCATATGTCATTGACCAGGTGAGGGATAAGATGATCGGCGGGGAAGCCGCCGTCGGCGTGATCTATTCCGGGGAAATGCTTTATATCCAGGAGGAAGTGGCTAACTTAGGGCTGGATTACACCCTGGAATATGTGCTGCCTGCAGAAGGCACAAATCTGTGGCTGGATTGCTGGGTCATCCCGAAAAATGCCAAAAACAAGGAAAATGCCGAGAAGTGGATGGACTTCCTCTGCCGCCCCGAGATTGCCAAGGCAAATTTTGAATATATCACCTATCCCACACCAAACAAAGGGGCTTTCGACCTGTTGGATGAGGAACTGAAAAACAATAAATCCATATTCCCGGATACCGATTCACTGGTAAATTGTGAAGTGTTTACCTATCTCGGGGATGAGGTGGACAGCATCTATAATGACTTGTGGAAAGAAGTGAAGTCAAATTAGAATCCCTTCATTTTCCATCTTTTCCCATCTTTATAATTTCCACCTCCTGCATATACTACTTTCACAGGAGGTGGCATTATGAGAAATAAAGCTTTAGACAACACAGCATTGACCCTCGCAATCATCGGGGCTGTGAACTGGGGGCTGATCGGATTTTTCGATTTCAACCTGGTAGCTTCCCTGTTTGGGGGCATGAGCTGGCTTTCCCGAATTATTTACGGTCTGGTAGGCCTGTGTGGAATTTACCTGATCAGCTTTTATATGCAAAACGGAGATGTCCGCACGCAGTCTTAAGAACTGGCTGATGTAAAGGCAGTGATCCCCTTCTCTTTGTGGGGATTGCTGCCCTTTTGTTATTTTACATGGATAAAAAATATTTCCCCCTCTGTTTTTTTCGCTTTAACTATGATAAAATGGGTTCACAAAATTCATGTCACGGAGGTGTTTTATGAAAATAACCTATATCCATCACAGCAGCTTCCTTGCCGAACTGGATCAGTTATATCTTCTCTTTGACTATATCGGGGGAGCGCTCCCTGCCCTTTCCCCGGACAAGGATCTGCTTGTCTTGGTCAGCCACCGGCATCAGGACCATTTCTCTTCTGCCATTTGGAATCTTGCCAAGCAATACCCGCATATCCGTTATATCCTCTCCGATGATATCTGGCAGAACCGGGTGCCGGAGAAGCATTTCTGCCGGACCGAATATATTGACCCAGGTACCACGCTGACACTGGCGGAGGGCGGCGGCACCCGCATTACTGCTTTCCACTCCACGGATGAAGGCGTCGCTTTCCTGGCAGAAAACAGCGGACACACCCTCTTTCATGCCGGTGACCTAAACAACTGGAAATGGAACGGTGAATCCAAAGCCTGGAACAATAACATCAATGCCAACTACCGCCGGGAACTTCAAAACATCCGCGACCATGGGATTATCCCGGATGTTGCCATGCTTCCTCTGGACGGGCGGCAGGAAGAATGGTTTTATCTTGGGTTCCACGAATTTATGGAAACCGTAGGCGCCGGAACGGTATTTCCCATGCATTTCTGGGAGGATTACGGACTCATCAAACGCTTAAAGGAACTGCCCTGCTCCGAGCCTTACCGGGATAAAATCGCTGATATCCGGCAGGAGGGGCAAAGCTTCCTGGTTTAGGGTTTTCCCTATCCTCAGTGGGCAAGGCAGTCTGTAAAGAAAGGCAGTCATCTTATGGAACAATCAGGGAACGACCGGGAGGTTCTGTTGGCCGCTTTGGAGGCAGGAAAACTCCTGCTGGAAAACGGAGCGGAAATCTTCCGTGTAGAAGAAACTATTTATCGGATCTGCAGGCATTTTGGCCTCACATCAGCCAGTGCTTTTGTGCTCAGCAACGGAATCTTCCTCACTTCCGGGGACGAGGAGGGGAAGGAAGCCCAGTTTGCCAAGGTGCTGCTGATCCCTGTCAACGGCGCCAACTTAGGACGGGTGGCAGAAGTAAACCAGCTTTCCCGCCAGATCGAAAACGGCACCTATACCTTAGAGCAGGTGCAGCAGGAACTAAAACGGATCCAGAACATGCCTGACTTCCCCCAACGGCTTCAGACCGCTGCCGCAGGGTTTTCCGGAGCCTGCTTTAGTTATCTGTTTGGGGGCGGCTGGCAGGATGCCCTCTGCACGGTAGGGATCGGCATCTTGCTTTATTTGTATCTTTTAAGAATCGGCAAGCCGCATTTTTCCAAGATCGTCTGTAATATTGTGGGGAGCGCATGGGTGACTTTCCTGAGCATCCTCTGCCACCGCATGTTCCCGGGAACCCATCTGGAATCCATGCTGGTGGGCGGCATTATCATTATGGTCCCAGGTGTTGCCTTTACCAACGCCATCCGTGATATGGCGGACGGGGACTATATCTCCGGTTCCGTGCGGATGCTGGATGCCGTGCTCGTCTTTTTCTGCATTGCAATGGGGGTTGGGTTTATGATGGCACTATATCATACGATGACCGGCGGAGTGCTGTTATAGCCGCATATCCTAACGAATTTTCCAGTTCCCCTTGAAAGGAGTTTAATACCCATGATAAAGCTGATCCTGCAGGTATTGGCCGCAGGCGCAGGCACGGTAGGTTTTTCCCTGCTTTTTGGCGTCCCTGCCCTCTACTATCCTTACTGCGGGCTGATCGGCGGCATCGGCTGGCTGGTCTATCTGTGCCTGCTGCCCGGAACCTCTGCCACCATCGCCACCTTCTGCGCCACGGTAGTCGTCATATTGCTGTCGCGCTGGTTCGCCGTCCGTAAACGCTGCCCGGCCACCCTCTTTCTGATCTCCGGGATCTTTCCCCTGGTGCCGGGAGCCGGCGTATACTGGGCCGCCTATTATGCCGTCAGCAACCAACTGCAGATGGCGCTGGAAACCGGATACGGTGCTGTCAAGGCGGCGGTCGCCATTGTGCTGGGGATTGTATTTGTGTTTGAACTTCCGGAAAAATGGTTCCACAGCCGCAGACGTCCCTGAAAATCAGGCGATATGCTTATTTATTATATGGAGGAAAACTATGATTATCATCCAAAACGGCCGCATCATCGACCCCCTGTCCCAAACCGATGCCATCATGGACCTGGCTGTTGACCAGGGCAAAATCATCGCCATGGGTGCAGGCATCGGCAGCAAATTCCTCTCCGGGCAGGATGCCGAAAACCCGGACATGGTACTTCTGGATGCAGAAGGCCTCATCGTCGCCCCCGGGCTGGTCGATGTCCATGTCCATTTCCGTGATCCGGGCCTGACTTATAAGGAAGACATCCACACCGGCGCGAAGGCTGCCGCCAAAGGCGGCTTTACTACCGTTGTCTGCATGGCTAACACCAAGCCTCCGGCAGACAATGTAAAAACCGTGGAATATATCCTGTCGGAAGGCCAAAAGACCGGCATCCACGTCCTTCCTGCCGCTGCAATCACCATTGGCATGAAAGGTGAAGAACTGACTGATATGGAACTGTTAAAACAGCACGGCGCTGCCGGGTTTACCGATGACGGCCTTCCGCTTCGTGATGCTGCCCTGGTAAAACGAGCCATGGAGGAAGCTGTCCGCCTGGATGTCCCTCTAAGCTTCCATGAGGAAGACCCTGCCTTCATCCAAAACAATGGCATCCATCAGGGAGATGTCTCACGCCAGCTGGGCATCGGCGGCTCTCCTTCCCTGGCTGAGGACGTGATGGTGGCCCGGGATTGCATGCTGGCTCTGCACACCGGGGCTGCCGTTGACATCCAGCATATCAGTTCCGGCAATTCTGTCCGCATGGTGGAACTGGCGAAGCAGTTAGGAGCCAATATCATGGCCGAGGTCACCCCGCACCACTTCTCCCTAGATGAAAATGCCGTTCTCAAATACGGCTCCCTGGCAAAAATGAACCCTCCCCTGCGCACACAACAGGACCGGGAAGAAATCTTAACGGGGCTCCAAAAGGGCGTGATTGACATCATTGCCACTGACCATGCCCCACACAGCGCAGAGGAAAAAGCCCTTCCGCTGACAGAAGCGCCCAGCGGCATAATCGGCCTGGAGACCGCATTGGCACTGGCTGTCACCAATCTCATCCATCCTGGCTATCTCTCCCTGCTGCAGGTGATTGAAAAAATGAGCCTCAACCCCGCCCGTCTGTACCGCCTGGATAAAGGCTTTTTGGCCGTCGGCGCCGATGCGGACGTCGTGCTCTTTGACCCCAATGAACTTTGGACCGTGACGGAATTCGCCTCAAAGGCCTCCAATTCACCGTTTATCGGGGAACGGCTATTTGGAAAAGTAAAATATACCATCTGCGGCGGGCGAATTGTATACCAGGATACGCCTCAGAAAATGCAGCCATAAAAACAAAGATACCTCAACCGGCCTGTGCCAGCCAGTTGAGGTATCTTTGCATATCTGCCAGTTTATTTTTATTTGTCCTGCTTTTTTGTTGCTGCCTTCTTTCTTGCTGCAACTTTTTCGGCGGCTTTTTTCACCGGGCTATTCTCGGCTTTTTCTTTCACGGCTCTCTTTATCCCGCTCTCCCCAGCAGCCTTTTTTGCCACGGTTACTTTCCCTTTCCTCTCTGCCGCGGCACTCTTGCCTGCTGCCTCAGCCTTTTTCCCTGCCGCGGCACTCTTTCCTGCTGTCCCGGCCTTTTTGCCTGCCGCGGCACTCTTTCCTGCAGCCTCGGCCTTTTTCTCCACCTTCTTTGGTGCCTTCATCGGGGTGCAGGAAAATACCAATGTACACATCGGCGGCAGGTCTATCACCAGGGAATTCTCCCTGTCATCCCACTCCTCCTGCCTGCTCGTCTTCGCCCGCGGGTTGCCTTTGCCGCTGCCGCCAAAGTTTTCCGCGTCACTGTTCAAAATCTCCTTATATTTTCCATAAAACGGCACACCTACCTGGAATTTCTCATGCTCCACCGGGGCAAAATTACAGATAAAGAGCAATGTCTCTTCGGGTTTTTCGGTCTTGCGCAGGAACGATACGATATTGTCCTCGCTCCGTGAACAGTTGACCCACTCAAAGCCATCGGGATGGAAATCCTTCTGGTACAATGCAGGCTGTGTCCGGTACAGCCAGTTTAATGCCTTCACGTAATCCTGGGTCTTTTTGTGCACCGGGTATTCCAGCACATTCCAGGGCAGTTCCTCATTCTCGTTCCACTCCGATACCTGCGCAAAATCCTGCCCCATAAACATCAGCTTCTTGCCCGGATGGCCGTACATAAAACCGTAGGCCGCCCGCAGGTTATTGGCCTTCGCCTCATACGCCTCGCCCGGCATCTTGCACAGCATGGAGTATTTGCCATGCACCACCTCGTCATGCGAGAACACCAGCACAAAGTCCTCACTGTATGCATACAGCATGCTGAAGGTCAGTTCCCCATAATGGTGGTTCCTGAAATATGGGTCATAAGACATATAGCCGATGAAATCATTCATCCAGCCCATATTCCATTTATAATCAAAGCCCAGGCCGTTGTCCTTTACATCACCGGTAATCTGCGGCCAGGCCGTGGATTCCTCCGCAATCAGCAGTGCGCCGTCCTTGCGCCCCTTAAACACCGAATTCAAGTGCTTTAAGAACTCGACTGCCTCCAGGTTTTCATGGCCGCCGTAAATATTCGCCACCCACTCCCCGTCATTCTTGCCATAGTCCAGATAGAGCATCGAAGCCACCGCATCCATACGGATCCCGTCCGCATGATACTGCTCCGCCCAGAACAGCGCGTTGGCAATCAGGAAATTCTTCACCTGCGGCCGCCCGTAATTATAAATCAGCGTTCCCCAGTGGGGGTGCGAACCCTGCCGCGGATCCTTATGTTCATATACGCAGCTGCCGTCAAAACAAGCCATCCCGTAAGCATCCCTCGGGAAATGGGCCGGAACCCAGTCCAGGATCACGCCAACCCCCTGCTCATGCAGGTAATTCATAAAATACATGAAATCATCCGGCGTCCCATAGCGGCTGGTAGGCGCATAATACCCGGTCACCTGGTATCCCCAGGATGCATCCAGCGGATGCTCCATCACCGGCATCAGTTCCACATGGGTATACCCCATCTCCTTTACGTACTCCGCCAGGCGCGGCGCAATCTCGCGGTAATTGTAGAATTCGGAGCCGATAACCTCCTTGCCCTCCTCATCCACCTGGATAGGCTTGCGGATCCAGGAGCCTAAATGCATCTCATAGATCGCCATGGGCTTCGTCTTGGTATCGCCTTTTTTCCGCTCGTTCATCCATTGGCTGTCTGTCCAGGCAAACTTCCCAATATCCCATACCACGGATGCATTATTCGGGCGCAGTTCTGCATAATTTGCGTAAGGGTCGGCCTTGAGCATCGGCTCCCCCTTCCGGTTCTTAATCTCATACTTGTAGACCGTCCCCACATCCAGCCCGGGGATAAACAGTTCAAATACCCCATAGCCATCCAGCAGCTTCATCTGATGGCGCCGCCCGTCCCACTGGTTGAACTCACCCACCACGCTGACCCGCATGGCACATGGCGCCCAGACAGAGAACAGCACTCCCTTCACGCCCCCGATCTCCATGGGATGTGCGCCCATCTTCTTGTAGACGTCATAATAGATGCCTGCCTCAAACTTCTTTAGTTCCGCTTCACTGTACTGGGTTCCAAACGCGTATGGGTCATACATCTCAGCCTGGCTGCCATTGTCATAAGTTACTAACAGGGTGTAATCGGCGGCATCCTTCCCCGGCACCAACACGGCAAAAAAGCCGTTCTCATCCTGCATCTCCATGGGATACTCGTCCCCGGTGCCCGCCAGTTTTACTGACATCTTTGCTGCGGTCGGGATAAACGCCTGGATCAGCAGCCCTGCCTCTGTCACATGTGGCCCCAGCAGATCCTGCGGCCTGGCCGCCTCCGAATACACCAGTTCCTCAATTGCCGCCCAATCCATCAAATCATATAATACTTTGTCCATTAGGAACCCCCTTTACTGCCGGATGGTCAATTCTGGATCCTGATAAGAACTTCCAGAATATTCCACTCGCCACACTCTTATTTCTGATTATTATTATAACGGATTTTTAACGACATGGCAACGGTTATTCACCGTTTCAGGCATCATTTTTCCCTTGAAAAACCTTCTCATCCGCGTTATACTATAAGACAAATTTTGCAAAGGAGCAATAAAGATGAAAAAGGAATGGAAGCGCCGTCTGTTATGCGGATTTTTTGCATTGCTGATTGCCAGTGCCGAACCGGCACTGATCTATGCCAAAGCTGACAACACAGAGGCAATAGATGAGGCGGCAGAAGCATCCTCTGTCTCGGAAGAGGATCTTGACGCCTATTTTGATGGATCTGTTTTTGTAGGGGATTCGGTACTGATGGGATTTCGGAATTATGCCATGAAAAGAGGCGGCTCCTGCCTGGGGCGTATGCAGTTTCTTGCCGCCGGCAGCTTCTCCGTATACAACGCCCTGCTGCCTGTCTCCTCCAAGAGCGTACATCCTGTCTACCAGGGGCAGCAACGGCTTGTCTGGGAATCGCTGGGGATGCTCCAGGCCAAAAAAGTTTTCCTGTTTTTTGGCCTGAACGACCTCAATATGGGGTCTTTGGAAAGCACCTGCGGCCGCTATGCCCAGGTCATCGCCAACATTAAGGCTGCCTGCCCGGATGCCGAGATCCATATTATGAGCATGACCTATACCAAACAGGGGAAAGGGAAGGGGAAGCTGAACAACCCGACCATCCGGCAGTTCAACGATATGCTCCGGCAGATGGCATCGGACAGCGGATGGGGATTTGTTGATATCGCCAATCCGCTTGCGGACGGCAACGGAGATCTTGCCGCCGCCTATTGCAGCGATAATTATGTCCACCAGACCAATGCTGCATATGATGTATGGGCTGCCGTATTAAGGGAGTATGCCAAATCCCAGCTGGAGGGGACTTCTGCTTTCCCGGCCACGCCCCCTGCCGCACCAGAGGAAGAGACCGCGGCATCTGAGGCAGAAGAAACACAGCAATCTGCCGAAACCGGCAGTTCACCGGTGATAGGCCCGCAAGAGGAAACTGCCCCGGCAGGCCCTGGTACCGCAGAATCAGCTGCCGGATCTCCTGAAACGGAAACCGGCCATACATTATAAATTTATAAACCAAAGGGGAAACCATTATGAAAAGAACAAACCTTTTATGCTTATGCGCCTGCGCCGTATCCGCCGCCCTTATCCTAGGCTCCTGCGGCCAGCCTGAAACACCGGCTGTACCTGATACGCCTGCTGCCGTAACCACGGCTGCCGACACGACAGAAGCCGCCACGCCTTCCTCCGGCCAAGCGGACGCCGAAACCACAGAAGACGAGACCGCAGAAACCACGGCTCCCGGCACGGAGACACCCGCATCCGAACCGGCTGGGGAGGCTCCCTCCCAGCCCGCTCCTTCTGGCGGTGACAATCAACCGGCCTCCTCGGAAGAACCTGCCCCGGAGGCTCCGCCTGCCGACGTTCCGGCGCCTAAAAAGAGTGTCCAGGACATTTATGACGAGATCACCGGCAAGGTAGCCTTAAACTCCCCCATGGTTTTGCCGGATGAGTTCATTTCCAACTATTATGGGGTTGATGTAAGCACCCTGGATGAATATGTATTCTCCATGTCCGAGACGGCGGTTTCTGCCGAGACCATTGCCATCTTAAAATCCAAGGACTCCGGCAGCACCGATGCCCTGGCCGCATCCCTCCAGACCGTAATCGACCAGAAACGTTCCGAGATGGAAAATTACCTTCCGGATCAGTTCCAGATTGTGGATAAGAGTTCCGTCCATGTGGAAGGCAATTATGTCTATCTGGTCATCTCTGAGCACGCAGATTCCATCAGCCAGATTATCCTGGACGGAATCCGTTAGGTTAGGGGGCAGTCATGGTTTTTAGCAGTATCCCGTTTTTGTTTTTCTTTCTGCCTCTGTGCCTGGTTCTATATTATGGCATATCCTGTCCGGCAAAGCACATCCCCGGTGTGCCCTGCCGGATTTCTTCCATAAAGTGCCCGTCCCTGATTTCATTAAGGAACGGGATTTTACTTGTCTTCAGCCTGATTTTTTACGCTTGGGGGGAACCTGTCTACATCCTTCTGATGCTGTTTGCCTCTGCCGTTGACTTTGCAAACGGGCTGCTGATGGAACGTTTCGGCAATACAAAGGGGAAGCGCCAGCTTTTTCTGGCCTGCTCCATCGTGGTCAACTTATCCATGCTGGCGTTTTTTAAATATGCCGATTTTGCGGTCGGGACAGTCAATGCACTTTTTGGCACGGCTTTCCCCCTCCCCCATATCGGACTTCCTATCGGAATCAGCTTTTTTACCTTCCAGACCATGAGTTATATCATTGACCTCTACCGGAAGGAAGTTCCCACAGAGCACAGCTACCTCACCTACTTAACCTACGTATCCATGTTCCCCCAGCTGGTAGCGGGGCCGATTGTCCGTTTTTCCACGGTGAACCAGGAACTCCGCCAGCGCACCGTCAGCCGGGACGGTTTCCAGGGCGGCTTATTCCGTCTGATGCAGGGCCTGTTCAAAAAAGTATTGATTGCCAACCAGATGGGGCTGCTTTGGGAAGAGATCCGCATGCTGGAACCCGGGCAGGCCTCCGTAGCTACTTGCTGGCTGGGCGCCGCCGCATTCACCCTGCAGCTTTATTTTGATTTCAGTGCCTATAGCGATATGGCAATCGGGATGGGATGGATGTTGGGATTCCATTTCCCGGAAAATTTCCGCTACCCTCTGTGGGCAGTATCTGTCACGGACTTCTGGCGGAGGTGGCATATTTCCTTATCCTCCTGGTTCCGGGATTATGTCTATATCCCCCTCGGAGGCAACCGGAGGGGCGTAAAGAGGCATCTCTTTAACATGGGTGCCGTCTGGTTCCTCACCGGCTTATGGCATGGCGCGGCATGGAACTTCGTCCTGTGGGGGCTTTATTACGGCGTCCTTTTAACCTTAGAAAAATATATCTGGGGAGAAAAGCTAAAGCTGCTTCCAAGCCTTTTTGGCCATCTCTACACTATTGCCATCGTAGTGACAGGCTTTGTCCTGTTTGTGTTTGATGACATGCAGCTGTTGGGCAGTTACCTCTGTTCCATGTTTAAAATCGCAGGCAATGCCTGGTGGGGGACGGAATTTTTCTGGTACCTGGGCAATTATGGCATGCTGCTGTTGGCAGCCCTCCTCCTGGCGCTTCCTGTTTACCCCTGGCTTTGCCGAAAATACGAAAAACTGGGAAACAGCAAAAAAGCCCTCTGTTCCCTGTTATCCCTTATCGGCTATCTTGGCCTGTTTCTGCTGACTACCGCCTGCCTGGTCAATGACAGCTATAACCCGTTTCTGTATTTCCGTTTCTAAAAGCCGCCACACAAGGCTTTTTGCAAAAAGAGGACTTAACCATGAATGAGACAACGATCCGCACTATGACCTCCGTCCTGCTGAGCGCCGTTATCCTGGTGCTTTCTATCGGTTTCCTGGTTTTAGAGAAACAGGAATTTTCCGAAAATGAAAACCGTTACCTGGAACCGTTCCCAGCCCTCAAATGGGAAACCGTCAAAAGCGGAGAATACATGAAAGGGCTCAACGCCTATCTCTGTGACCATTTTCCCCTTCGTGATTTTTTCGTCAGCCTAAAGGCCAATGCAGAAACCGCAATCGGAAAAAAGGAAATCAACCAGGTATACCTCTGCAGCGATGGCTATCTGATCGAAGAGTACAAGCGCCCTAAGAATACCGAACAGATTTCCCGCATCATGCAGTCCTTTTCCCAAAAGGAGGAACTCCAACAGGTTGATCTGCACCTGATGCTAATACCCACAGCCGTCTATGCATACCAGGATAAGCTTCCTAAATTTGCCCCCGCCCGGAATCAGATGGATACGGCAAACCAGATTTACCAAATGTCAAATATCCCGGCGATCGACTGCAGCCAGGATTTGCTGGCACACAAAGAAGAATCTCCCCTTTACTACCGCACGGACCACCACTGGACTACGTTTGGCGCTTATATCGGGTATCTGGCCTTCTGCCGTGAAAAAGGGCTCACACCGGTTTCTTTAGAAGCCCTGGAGGCCGAAACAGCTGCCGATGGCTTTTGCGGGACAATCTATTCTAAAGTAAAGGATTACAGCCAAAAAGGGGATCCTATTATCCTTTACCGGAACCCTGCTGATAAGCTGACGGTCTTTTACGAAGATACGAAGGAAACTTCCGACAGCCTTTACAACCTGGAATATACAAAGAAAAAGGATAAGTATTCGCTATTTTTAAATAACCTCCATCCTTTGGTTGAGATTACCAACGAAACCGCAGAATCCGAAAGGGAACTGGTTCTGATCAAGGATAGCTATGCTAATTCCATGGTGCCGTTTTTGGTCCGGCATTTTAAGAAAATCTATGTGCTTGATACCCGGTATTACAAATTGGGGCCTTCGGGCTTTATCAAAAGCCATGAGAGCGTCACGGATGTGCTGATCCTCTATAATATGAATACACTCGATGATGATTTGGGGATCCGGGCGATCTATTGAAAAACAGCCAGGGGAACGGCTCTTCGTTCCCCTGGCTGCTATATTGTCTGCTGTCTTCCTGTTTTAGCCTTCTGCAGGCTGGAATCTACGTGTGTCCTGTATGTCGGGGCTGAGTTTTTGTTTCTGGGCAGCCGCGGCCGCCACCGCTTCCTCACAGAACTGTTGTTGGGCCGTTACCAGTTCCTTACCCCGTTTGTCAATCTTTTCATAACTTCCGTCCGCCTGGAGGATGTGGGCTTTGACATTGTCTTCTAACTGGACGCGCAGGATGTGGATTACCTGTTCTTTTAAATCAAGGTCTTCCACCGGGAACATAATTTCCACTCGCTTGTCGAGGTTCCGCGGCATCCAGTCGGCGCTGCCCATATAAACCTCCGGGCTCCCATCATTTTCAAAGTAAAAAATACGGGCATGCTCCAGGAAATTCCCTACGATGGAATGGACGCTGATGTTTTCGCTGAGCCCAGGGATACCTGCCTTTAGGCAGCAGATCCCCCGTATCACTAATTCTACTTTCACCCCGGCACAGGAGGCCTCATAAAGGCTGGCAATGATTTCTTTGTCACACAGGGAGTTCATCTTTGCCATAATATGGGCATAGCCGCCCGCGCGGGCATGTTCGGTCTCCCGGCGGATCATCTTGATGAATTTGCCCCGCAGCCACAAAGGCGCCAGCGAAAGCTTGTTCCAGGTCGGCGGCTCCGAATAGCCGGACAGCATGTTGAACACTGCCGTGGCGTCCTGGCCAATCTTGGGGTTGCAAGTCATCAGGCCGCAGTCTGTGTACAGCCTGGCCGTGGAATCGTTATAGTTTCCGGTTCCTAAATGGACATATCGGCGGATGCCGTCTTCCTCCCGGCGCACCACCAAAGTGATCTTGCAGTGGGTCTTTAAGCCCATCAGGCCATAGATGACATGGCAGCCGGCCTTCTCTAGCTTCTTTGCCCAGTTAATGTTATTCTCCTCGTCAAAACGTGCCTTTAATTCCACCAGCACCGACACCTGTTTGCCATTGTCTGCCGCCTCGGCCAGCGCCGCTATGATAGGCGAATGCCCGCTGACCCGGTACAGGGTCTGCTTAATAGCCAGCACCTCCGGATCCTTGGCGGCCTGGCGTACCAAGCTTACCACCGGGTCAAAGGTCTGGTAGGGATGGTGCAGCAAAATATCCTGCCTCCGTATATTGGTAAAGATATCATCGTCATTCATCAGTGCCGGGACTGGCTGCGGCGTATAGGGCGTCTCCTTTAAATGCCCAAACCCGCCCATGCCGTATAGCTTCATCAAAAATGTCAGATCCAACGGGCCGCTGATCTCATAGATATCCTCACTGCCCACCGAAAGCCCCTTGCGCAGAATTTTCAAAAGCCGTTTATCTACCTTTTCTTCAATCTCCAGGCGGATTACCTCTCCCCACTGGCGCTTTTTGAGCTGTTTCTGGATCTCTTCCAGCAAATCCACTGCCTCTTCCTCATCCAGGGTAAAATCGGCATTCCTCATGATCCGGAACGGATGTGCAGACACAATATTATAATTCAGGAACAGTTCATGGATATTGCGCTCGATAACCTCCTCCAACAAAATGACCCGGCGTGCGCCATCCTCGGCACAGGGCAGTTCCACAATCCGCGGAAGCACCGAAGGCACCTGCACCATGGCAAATTCCAAGGTATCGTCGCCGGATTTTTTCTGTACCAGTGCCGCAATGTTTAACGATTTGTTGCGGATCAGCGGAAATGGGCGCGAAGAATCCACTGCCATCGGGGTCAGCACCGGATAGACGTTCTCCCGAAAATAGCCGTCCACAAATGCCTGCTCTTTTTCCGTCAGTTCCTCATGCTCCCACAAAACCACCAGCCCCTTCTGCTTTAACGCCGGGAGCAGGGATCTGCCGTAAGTCGAATATTGCAGTTCCACCAGCCGGTGGCTCTTCTCCGATATCAGCGCCAGCTGCTCTTCTGCCCGCAGCCCGGCAATGTCCGTCTTTTTATATTTGGCATGGACCTGGTCTTTTAAGGATGCCACCCGCACCATGCAAAATTCGTCAAGGTTTGATGCCGTAATGCTCAGAAATTTCAGCCGCTCAAACAGCGGAATCGCCTTATCCCTGGCTTCATGCAGAATCCGGTAATTGAACTCCAGCCAACTCAGTTCCCTGTTTACATAATTCTTCGGATCAGTGTAAATATTTTCTATTTCTGCCATATCTGTCCTCAAGCCCTCCTGGCTTTCCTCCCTGAAATCTTGCTTTTTCTACTTGCAGCCCTATCGGTTCCCCTTTTTTTGTTTCAGCACCGGGCGCAGCCCGAAAATCTCCTCAAAGAAATCCGCCTTCTCCTCAATTGACAGCGCCTCCAGCGTCACGTCCCCCATATAATCCGTGTTAATGACCAGCTTGTTATTCTTAACCACAATCCGGCAGCCATCCAATTTGTTGTTATGGCTGCGGTCCATGGAGTTGGCCAGCCGCAGGATCGCCGTCAGCTTTGCCACCGTCAATGTGAGATTGTCCGGCGTGGCCAGACGTGAGTTCCGGGATGGCTTGGCATCGATCTTGATATCATTGTACTGGAAGGCTTTTAGGTGGTAGCGGACCACATTGGCCACGATCTCCCGCTCCACATGGGACAAGCCAATGATCTCCGTCGCCATGATAATATTGTAAGCATACTCCGTGGCATTGCGCATAGTCACAAATTTCCCGCAGGAATGCAAATCTGCCGAGATCTGCAGAAGCAGCCGCTCCCGTTCCTTTAAACCATGGTATTTTTTCAGGCTGTCAAACACCTGCAGCGCCGCATTCTCTACCGCCTGGATATGGGGCATATGGCACTTATAGCGCTTGGCCATGTTCCGGGATGTAACGATGATGTCATTGGCAAAATTGTGGTTGAACTTCAAAAGCTTCCGTTCCTCCGCATATTCCGCCGCAATCCCGTCAATCATAAGCGTGCCAGGAACCCAGATGCTGTCTGCACCGGTTACCTCCAGCACCTGGCGGATGATGGTGGCAGCAGGGAGCAGCAGGGATGCATAGTTTGCGTTAACCCCGAAGGTATCTTCCATCTGATCCAGGGTCATGCGCCCCAGGACATCATAAAAGTGGTTGAATTCCTCCCATGTAATCCGGTCCCGGTGGTTCACCTCTTCCATGATCCTCTGGTACAGGACTAATGTGACCTTGCCGACTCCGATCAGGTTCTCTATCTTTTTGTCCTTCAGATAAATCTTGCGGAAAGTGACCAGTTCATTGTCTACAAGTTCCTGGATCAGCTTCCTCTCCTTCTCCGCCGTGGTCTTCATGTGCCTCATGATTTCCATCAGGCGGACAGCCCCCAACGGCAGGTTCTGGGTGGACACCAGCGAGTCCTTGTCAAACAGCGATATCTGGGTGCTCCCGTTCCCCACATCCAGGATCGCCGTCCCCTTCTGGATGACTTTCTGGAATTCTGCATCTTTATAAGCAATCGCCTTGTAGCTGATAAAGCGCTGTTCCGAATTGCTGATTACCCGGACATCGATCCCGGCCCTCACCCGGATCTGATCCACCACAATCTTGCTGTTTTGCGCCTCCCGCAGGGCGCTGGTAGCATAGGCACGGCAGTTCTCCACTTGGTATCCCTTCATGATACGGGCATATTCTGCCAGCACCTCACACATCTCGTCTACCTGGCGGTAGCTGATCTTCCCGTTTCTCCAGGCATCCTCGCCCAAGGCAATCGGATACCGCACCTGGTCGATGAGACGGATGCCAAACTTCTCTGACAATTCATAAATCCCCATTTCCAGGCCAGAAGAACCTACATCGATTGCCGCAAATGTGCGTACCATGCTGCTCACTCCCTTCTTCTTTCATGATCTTTTGTCGCTATCCAGGCTAAATGCCGGGAAACTGCACAGAATATCCCCGTCAATAATTCCCGAGGATCCGCATATTCTGAGCCTCCGCCGCCACTCCCTTTAAGGCATTCTGAATAGCCGCATCCGCCAGATTGCCCTCGATATCCACAAAAAACCGGTATTCCCAGCTCCGCCCCGGGATCGGCCTGGACTCAATCATCCGCATATTCACCCCATTGAAAATGAAATGCCCCAGGATGTTATAAAGCGTACCGCTCCGGTGCGGCAGTTCAAAGGTGAGGCTGACCTTCACCGCATCTTTGCGGTATAATGGGCGCCTCGCCAAAACAATAAAGCGGGTCGTATTATTAATATTATCCTGGATCTGCGGCTTTAGAACCTGCAGCCCATAAAGCTTGCCTGCCATCTCACTGGCAATCGCCGCCTGGGCCGGATCCCCATCTTCCACCACCTTCTTGGCCGCCACTGCCGTGTTCTCCAAGCTGATCTGTTTCATCTCCCGGTTTCCGTTCAAAAATCCTGCACACTGCATCAGCGCCTGCGGATGGGAAAACACTGTTTTGATGTTCTCTGCCTTTGCACCCGGGCAGCCCAAAAGCGCATGCCGGACTTTCACAAAGGTTTCCGCCACGATATGGTTGTTATACTTGATTTGTAAATCATAATTATCGATCACCGCACCGGCCGTAGAATTCTCAATCGGCAGCACGCCATAGTCTGCCCGGCCTTCCTGCACCTCCTGCATGGCCTCCTCAAAGGTCAGCACATGGCAAAGATCCGTCCCTTCACCAAAATACTGCAGGGCAGCGGCATGGCTGTAAGCCCCCTCCACGCCCTGGTATACCACCCGTACCCCATCCATAGGAAGCCTCTCCACCTGTTCGTACCCCAGCTTCTCCTGCTGCCCATGCCCTGCCATCATCCGGTACTGGTAGCGGCGGCTGATCGTCATCAGCTGCGTGAATAGTTCCTGCACCGCTGCCTGATTGTATTCCCCATGCGCCAAGGCTGCTACGGCTGCCAGCTTCTGCTGTTCCCGTTCCCCGTCATAGACGGGCTTCCCGGCTCCGATCTTATACTCTGCCACATCACCGCAGATTCTCATCCGCTCTTCAAACAACTCCACCAGCTGCCGGTCAATCCCATCCAGCTGCTTCCTGCATTCCAGTAAATCCATGCTCCGTGTATCCTCCGTATCTGCCCTTGTTCCCGGCCTCTTTTTTATGCTTTTTGGATCCGCTGCCCCCCGATCGCCTCTGTGTGCGTCTGCCTAAACTCCTGTTCTGCCCGCAGCATCTCGATGATCCTCTCCCGCGTGTATGCCCCTGAACACTTCTTCAATTCCCGCGGAAGTTCCTTCAGATAAATCGGCTCCCCAAACTCAATCGTCACCTGCGACGGCCTCATGAACGGAATATGGTTCTCAAATATATCCGCTGTCCCCGTAAACGCCACCGGCACTACCGGACGGCCGCTTTTTTCCGCAATCTTTAAGCTTCCTTCCTTAAATGGCATCAGATCCAGCAAATCTTCATTCTCGTTGCGGGTTCCCTCAGGGAAAATCCACAGGGAAATCCCCTGCTTCATCTTTTCCACCCCCTCAAGGATCGTCTTTAACCCTTCCTTGATATCCTGCCGGTTCAAAAACAAGCAATTGACCAGTTCCATCCAATTCACCAAGATTGGGTACCTGGTCATCTCTTTCTTTGCCACAAACCCAGCCAGATGGGGCACTACCGCATACCCTACTATGATATCAAAGTAACTCCGGTGGTTCCCAACATACAGCACCGCACCCTCCGGCACCCGTTCCTGGCCCTTCACGACCAACGTGGAACCGGTGATCCGGAAGATCATGCGGAACATCGCCTGGACTATCCGTAAGCTGTGCTCCTGCTGCCGCTGTGGGTTGAATTTCCTTATCAGATATTCTGCCGCCACCAGCGGGATACTGGCTCCTAGAAATCCAAAAAGTGCGATTACCACCAATAAAAAACGTATCATTTGTCTGTCCCTCTCCATTCGATTGCTGTTCCTTTCAGTATATAAAAAAAGAAGCGCAAACACAAGAGTCTTTTGCGCTTCTTTTCATGTTTCGCAGCCGTTCCGGGTTTTGGCAGGGGGATCCCCGGCACCCCAAAGCCATAGCCCCGGCAAAATACCGGCAGGATCTGTGCCTGCCGATATTATCATCCCTTCTTCCTCGTAATCTGTTCAAACAGCAGCCCTGTCATAAACCACAGCGGCGCAAAATCCAGCCGGATCAGCCCATTGATGCTGGCAATCCGCCCGCTATAGTCCCAGGGACATATCCCCCGCGCCCGCAGCCACATCCCTGATAAATATTCGGCTGTAAAGATCAGCACCATATCCAGCATCCCATGCCGCACAAAACGGTCGCCCGGGCGCAGGTAAACCTCACCGATCCAACGGTCCGCCAGAGTGCTGATCGGTGACAGCAGCGCCCCCATCCCATAGATGGGGAACATCAGCAGGGATGTCCGCCCAATCAGCCTCCAGTCCCTGGCCAGAACCGACTCCATGGAGGTAAACATTACTTCCAGGCACCAGCCGGTGATACCACATTTAAAAAAATTGACGGGTAGGTCTTTTAGTCTGCTCATAGGGATAGTATGGGCCAAATCGATAGCGCCTATTCAGCTACTATTTTCCAGGCTGGTTTCCCAACTCCCAAAACGCCACCGCACTGGCCGCCGCCACGTTCAGGGAATCCACCCCGTGGGACATCGGAATGCACACGGTATAGTCACAATCCGCCACCGTATCCCCGGACAAACCTTCGCCCTCCGTCCCCAGCACGATTGCCAGCCGCTCTTCTGCCGCCAGCCGCGGGTCACGGATGCTGGCAGCCTCCTCGTTCAAAGCCATTGCCACTGCCTTAAATCCCAGCCTGTGCAAAATACCCATTCCCGGCTGCGGCCAGTCCGCTGCCTTCTTTCCCAGATATGTCCATGGAATCTGGAATACCGTACCCATGCTGACCCGGATGGCCCGCCGGTATAACGGATCGCTGCAGCCGGGCGTCAGCAGCACCGCATCCATGTTCAGCGCTGCGGCAGAACGGAAAATTGCCCCCACATTCGTAGGGTTTACAACATTTTCCAATACGGCAACCCGGCGGGCACCTGCACAGACCTCCTCCGCCCCCGGCAGCTTCCGGCGCCGCATCGCACACAAGGCGCCCCGCGTCAGATGAAACCCCGTCAGCGTTGCCAAAACCTCAGAACCTGCGGTATAGACCGGTACTTTTTCGCACCGGGCAATCACCTCCCCCGCCGGCCCGCAAATCTGTGACCGCTCCAGCAGAAACGACACCGGTGTATACCCGGCATCCAGCGCACGTGCAATCACCTTGGGGCTCTCTGCAATAAAAAATCCTTCCTCCGGCTCATGGAAACGGAGCAGCCCCGTCTCCGTACAACGCGCATAAAGATCCAATTCCGGTGCTGAGAGATCCGTGATCTCAATTATCTCTGCCATCGTTACCTCCTTCCTGCCTGGCTTCCTTCTTCTGCTTCTTCCCTCCCTGCTCCCTAAATTTTCAAATTAAATCAAAAAACAGGGTTGATTTTTAAGGCCAATTATGCTAGAATAATCTACGTTGCAGATATTATCTGCCACATATCTTATATGCGACAGTGGCTCAGTTGGTGGAGTACGACCTTGCCAAGGTCGGGGTCGCGGGTTCGAGTCCCGTCTGTCGCTCTGTTATTACCGGGTTTCCGTACAGGAAAGCCGGTTTTTTATTGCCTGGTACCATCCCTCACCGCCCCAATGAGACTTATCTCCAACAAAAATGCCAGGAACCCTATAAAATAAGGCCTGGCATATGATTCTCTAAAGCAGATGACGGGAATCGAACCCGCCTCCTCAGCTTGGGAAGCTGATGTTCTACCAATGAACTACATCTGCGAACTTCCTCATTATACTATAAAGCCCGGAAAATTTCAACAGGAAATTTCATATTTTTAAAATTTTTTATTTTCATGGCCTTTACCTGGTTTTCCGTCACCCTAATCCTGCCGTTCTTCCACCGCAAACAGCAGCGTCCGCGCATCCGGCATCTCATAGCTGCAGGTCACCAGCACAAACATGGACTCTACCGGCTCTTCCGGCATCTCTGCAAAGGAACATTTCTCCAGCCGCGCCTTCACCCACTCGTCAAATGCCTCCTGCGATGAAAACTGTGTCTGCCGGACAATGCCTGACGCACTGCTGTAGTAACATGCCACTGCTTTAAGATGGATGGTTCTCTTTGGCGTATAGATCTCAAAATACTGATGTTCCTTAAAGTAATCCTCTTTTTTAAAATATTCCAGCCCTTTAAACATAGAGCCGTCCTTCATATGATGCCCGTATATCGGGTTATTGCGCCCGGAAAAGTCCGGCTCACTGTCGCAGTCCAAATAGATCGCCCCATAGACACTCTTGTTGCCGTCAAAATCTGTATGCAGGTAATGTTCATTATCTTCCGGGTCATGTACAATCGGATAATCAATCATGGTATCCGGTATGCGGATCCATCCGACCGTATCCGGGTTCTGTTCCCGCAAAGCCTCAAAATCAACCGGCGGCACATAGGGCGGTTCCGTCTCCGGCTCGGTCTCGGTCTCTGGTTCGGTTTCCGGCTCGATATGGATTGCCTCAGTCTCGGTCTCGGTCTCCGGCATCTCTGCCAGTTCCTGCGTGTCAGCCTTCCAGGATTTTAGAACGGCCAGGCCGCCAATCAGCGCCGCCGCCAGCAGCACAATCACCAGGATCACCTGGTTTTTCCTGCTTGTTTCCTTTTTTGAATTGCCTTCCATGCTTCCTCTCCCTTATTCCTTGTCATCCAGGCAAATTCCGGCCAGCATCTGTGCCAGGGAATTGTTCACCGGCTCCTGCGCTTCTTTTTTCTGCTGGTTCATGTACCTTGCCACATCCTTCTTAGACACGCCCGCGCCTTCCTTCTTCCGCCTCTCCTGGAATGCCTTCAGCTTTTCCTTATGGCCGCAGCTGCACACAAAGACCTGCCCGTCCCCCTTGCCGCGCAGCTGCATCTTCTTATGGCATACCGGGCAGCGGGCATTCGATGTGCGGGAAACGGTCTCCCGGTGCCCGCACTCCCGGTCCTGGCACACCAGCATCTCACAATTTTTCCCCTTAACCGCCAGCATCCTCTTACCGCACACCGGGCACTTGGTGTTGGTCAGGTTATCATGGCGGAAGCTTCCCCCACCGGCCTTAATCTGCCCGGTCAGCTTGCAGGAATAATCCCGGATGTCCGCCATAAAAGCAGACCGCCGCAGCTTCCCCTCAGAGATCCTGGAAAGCTTCATCTCCCAGTCCGCCGTCAGTTCCGGCTTCTTTAAGTCCTCCGGCACCAGTTCCAGCAGCTGTTTTGCCTTCGAGGTAAGGAAAATGTCCTTGCCCCTTTTCTCCAGCAAAAAGCTGGAGAAAAGCTTCTCTATAATGTCCGCGCGGGTCGCCACTGTCCCCAGTCCGCCCGTCTCCCCCAACGTTTTGGCCATCTCCCGGCTCCCGGATTCCATATACGCCGCCGGGTTTTCCATGGCGCTGAGCAATGTCGCTTCATTAAACGGCGCAGGCGGTTTGGTCTTGCCCTGCGTGACGGCAACTTTCAGCCCGGCAAGCACATCCCCCTTTTTCAGCGGGGGAAGCTGCTGTTCCTTCTCCTCCGGCAGTTCCTCCGCCTCTTCCTCCACCGCAAGTTCTGCCCCATATGCCTCTCTCCAGCCCGCACTTTTCACCACATTCCCATGGGCGGTGAACCGTTCCCGGCCGATCAGCGCCGTCACCCTGGTCTGCTCATACTCATAGGGCGGATACAGCACTGCCAAAAAACGCCGCACCACCAGGTCATAGATCCGGCGTTCATCCACCGTCATATGTTCCAGCTGCACAAACTGCTCCGTGGGGATAATGGCATGGTGGTCTGAAACCTTGCTGTTATCTACAAAGAAAAGCTTCGGCGGCAACGGCTGGCTGGCCAGCTTGGACGCCATCTGCCGGTAAGGCCCCACCCCGCAGGCGCGCAGCCGCTCCTTTAAAGTCGGGACAATGTCCTGGCTTAAATAACGGGAATCCGTGCGCGGATAGGTAAGCACCTTATGGTTCTCATAAAGCCTCTGCATAATATTTAGCGTCTCTTTTGCCGAATAGTTAAAACGCCTGCTGGCCTCCCGCTGCAGTTCCGTCAGGTCATAAAGCAGCGGCGCCGGAACCTTTTTCGGGATACGCCGTACCTCCTCCACAGACGCCGGGCTGCCGTCCAGCACTGCCTGCAGCCCTTCTATCCTCTTTTTGTCAAAGCAGCGGCTGCCGCCCCCCGCTCCGTCCTGCCAGGCCAGCACCAGAGCCGGTGACAGGCTTTTGGCCTGGAGCCCGTAATAGGCCTGCGGCACAAAATTACGGATTGCCGCCTCCCTCTTGGCAATCATCGCCAGAGTCGGTGTCTGCACCCGCCCGCAGGAAAGCTGGGCATTATACTTACAGGTCAATGCCCTTGTGGCATTAATGCCCACCAGCCAATCTGCCTCCGCCCGGCACATCGCGGCATCGTAAAGGTTCTCATACTCCCGCCCGTCCCTCAGCCGGGCAAACCCTTCCCGGATCGCCTTGTCCGTCACGGAAGAAATCCACAGCCGCCGAACCGGCTTTTTGCTGCCCGCCTTTTTCAATATCAGCCGGGCAACCAGTTCCCCTTCCCGCCCTGCATCCGTGGCGATAATGATCTCATCCACATCCTTCCGGTGGATCTGCGCCTTCACCGCCGAATACTGCCTTGCCGTCTGCGGGATCACCGCCAGCTTAAACGGATCCGGAAGCATCGGCAGATCCTCCATCCTCCACTGCTTAAAACCGGCATTATATTCCTCCGGGCCAGCCAGTTCTACCAAATGCCCAAGCCCCCAGGTCACAATATACTTAGATCCCTCCAGGCACCCATTTCCCGCCTTCGGGCAATTCATCACCCGCGCAATATCCCGCCCCACTGACGGTTTTTCCGCAATAATCAACGACTTCATCAAAAAACCTCCCGCCATGCCAATTCTCACGCTAATCCTGATTATCCCTAGTATATTCTTTTTTCTCCCATTATTCAAGCCAATACCTAAATTTCCCCGTCTTCCATAATATCCTCCCCCCTTACCCACCCCCAAAGCCAATGCCCGGTTCGCCTCTTTCCAGCCATCCCAGCCGCCCCCAATAGCCGGCTATAGAAAAAGGGAGGGCAGAAGGCCCCTGCCAAGGTGCCTTCTGCCCTCCCTTTTTCCATGGCGTACCTACCGCCCCAATGCCTCAAATACCAGCTTTCCGACAACCGCCCCGCCGTCCGGATGCCCCAGGCTTTTCTCCCCATAGTAGGCAGCCCTGCCATGAACCGGCAGCATCTGCTTCGTCGCCTCTGCTCCCCAAGCCGCAGCCTTGGCCGCACATCCCAATGCCTCCCCCCAGCCGGCCCCTTCCCGGGCGCTCTTCTCCCAAGCCTCGGCTGCCGGGCACAAGGAGTCCAGAACCGTCCTCTCACCGGGCTTTGACCCGGCCTTTTCCATGATTTTCTCTACCCCTGCCTTAAAAGCAGCCACCACCTGCAGCTGGTCCGCATCCGTCACGCCCTTTAAGTTCCTTGCCATCCCCATAAAGCCAAAGGACAGGATCGTCCCCAGGCTGGAAGGCGCCGCCTCGTTGAAGGCATTCCCCGCTTTCATGAGAACCTTCCCCAGATCCTGCTCCTCTGTCAATTCCAAAAGCATTTCAACTGCCTTGAACCCCTCGTCCATGGAGATCCCCAGATCCCCGTCCCCGTTCTGCTGGTCCAGTTTCACCAGGTAATCTTTATTTTCCTCGATCTTTCTGCTGATCCTCTTGACGGCTTCTGCCAAATCCTTTACGTTCATCCTGTATTCACCTCATTTATTATAATTGGTATAGAACGGGGATTTGGCAACCTGCCCCAGCAGCCCTTTTAATTCCCCGTCAAGCTTCATGACCGTGAGCGAAACCCCGGCCATCTCCATGGATGTGGCATACTCCCCGATATGGGGCATATAGATGCTGACCCCCAGGCCTGCCAGCATCTGGTGCACCCGGCGGTAAAGTATCAGCTGCTCCTCCAGCGGGGTTGCCCCCAGGCCGTTGACCATCACCGACACCTCGTCCCCTGCATGAAGGGGCATGTCTTCCATGATTTTCCCCAGGAGGGTCTCTGCAACCTCATCGGCTGCCATCATTTTTTTCACCTCCAGCCCGGGTTCCCCGTGGATCCCCATCCCGATCTCAATCTCGTCTTCGGCAATGGAAAATGTCGGCTCCCCTACCTGGGGAACAATGCACGAGGACAATGCCACCCCCATCGTCCGGATGTTATCCAGGGCATGCTGCGCCGCTGCTGCCACCTCCTCTAAACTCCCGCCGTTTTCTGCCTTTGCCCCTGCCACTTTAAAGGCATAGACCATCCCTGCCACGCCCCTGCGCCTCTGGGCTTCCTCCTTCGGGGCGCTGGCGACATCGTCCTTTACCAATACCATTTTCGTCTTGATGTCGTCCTCCATATCCACTGTCTCACAAGCAAGTTCAAAATTCATCTTATCCCCGCCGTAATTCCCAAACAGCACCAAGACCCCGCTTCCCCTGTCACAGGCACGGATCATATCCGCCATTTTCGATGCTGCCGGGGAGGCAAATACATTCCCGACCGTGCACCCGTCCAAAAGCCCCTGGCCCACATAGCCCAGGAACACCGGCAGGTGCCCGGAGCCGCCTGCCGTGACAATCCCTACCTTCCCGTCCCTGGCACCATAGTTGCTTAACAGGATACGGTAATCACCGTCAAGCAGCTTTACCTTATCCCCATAAGCGGCAATGATCCCCTCCATGGTCTCCCGTACAAAATCTTCTGGTTTGTTAATCAGTTTTTTCATTGTTTGCTGTCTCCTTCCCGCTGGTTTCCTCACGCCTGTGCCGCTGCCTGTTTTCCCAGGTACGCCTCTGCAATCTGGGGGTTATTTTGCATTTGAGCTGAAATGCCGCTCATCTTGATCCGCCCCTGCTCGATCACATAAGTAAAATCCGAAATCTTCATCGCAAGCCTTGCATTCTGCTCGTTCAAAAGGATTGTCATCCCGCTTTTATTGATCTCCACGATCTTTTCAAACATTTCTCCAACCAGCAGAGGGGACAGCCCCATGGACGGCTCGTCCAAGAGAAGCACCTTCGGCCTGGCCATCAGCGCCCTCCCGATTGCCAGCATCTGCTGCTCCCCGCCGCTCATGCTCCATGCCAGCTGCCGCCGCCGTTCCTTCAGCCTTGGAAAAAGTTCATATACCATTTCCAGTTCTGCCTCATAAGATTTCCTGCCAAAATACCCATGCCACACAATCGTCCCGGTCTGGAGGTTTTCTTCCACGGAAAGCCCGGGAAACACATGGCGCCCTTCCGGAACCTGGATAATCCCCATGCGGGCAATCTGGCGGCTGTTTTTTTTGGCTATTTCGGTCTGTCCGTCCACCATGATGGATCCCTTGTGGGCAATTACGCCGGATATGGAGTTCATCAATGTGCTTTTCCCCGCCCCGTTGCTGCCGATCAGGCAGGTGATCTTCCCTTTCTCAACCACCATGTCAATCCCCTTGAGAGCCTCGATCAGATCATAATATGCGTGCAGCTCCTTAATTTTAATCATCAAAGTCCCTCCCCAGATACGCCTCCAAAACAATCGGGTTTGCCGCAATCTCCTGCGGCAGCCCCCTTGCGAGGATTTCGCCGAACACAAGAACGTCAATATTTTCACAAGTGCTCATCACAAGGTCCATCTGATGCTCGATCAGCAGGATTCCGATATTCCTTTTCTTGGCTGCAAACATCAAAAGATCCCTTGCCTGCCCGATCTCCTGCGTGGTCAGCCCTGCGGCTGGTTCGTCCACAAGCATCACCTTCGGATGCCCCAGCATCGACCGGACAATCTCGAGGATTTTCCTCTGTCCGAAAGGAATGGCCGTGATGTCCTCATCCCAGTCAATCGCAAAGCCTGCCAGTTCCATCAGTTCATCCAGTTCCTTCAAAAAATCACTGCCCTTTTTCCCGATAAAGCTTTTGAAATACCCCAGCTGGTCCTGCAAATCTACCCCCAGCATCAAATTATCCCGGATATTGGAACGGTACAAAAAGCGCGGTGTCTGGAACGTCCTTCCAATCCCCTTCCTCGCCCGCATATGGGAAGGGGTTCCCGTAATATCTTCCCCCTGAAAATAAATCTTTCCCTCATCGACCTCATAAATGCCGCTGATCAGGTTCATCATGGTGCTCTTCCCGGCTCCATTTGGCCCGATCAGCCCATGGATCTCACCAGGCATGACCTTTAGGTCCACGTTTTTCGCCGTCACAACGCCCCCAAAGCTTTTGCATACCCCTTCCAGCTTTAATATTGCCTCGCCCATACTATCCTCCAATGATTTGTTATGATTTTACTTTGTGCTTCCTTCTCATGGTCTTTAGAAAATCAGAGACTGCACCGCCGATTCCCATGGGCATAAAAATCATCATGATGATGACCGCAAAGCCGTAAATAAGCATCAGGTATTTGTCAAGCCCCCTTAAAACCTCCGGCAAAAAGGTTACGATCAAGGCGCCCACAAAGATACCCGGGGTGCTGTTGATCCCTCCTAGCATTGACATGATGACAATGGTGGTGCTCTTGGCAAAGCTGAACTGGTCACCGGAGATAAAACGGTTGTGCTGGGCTAGGAGGGAGCCCGAAAGCCCGGCAAAAGCCCCGGCAATCACAAAGGCGATCACCCTCGTGCGGTAGATATTTACCCCAAGGCTCTGGGCAGCGATTTCATTGTCCCGGATGGAAGCCAGCGACCTGCCGAGGTTTGTCCTGCGGATGCGTTCCACAATAAGGGCAATCAAAAGCACGATCCCAAGGAGCAAAAAATACCATTTCTTGTAGCTGTCAAAAACAAACCCGCCCACGGAAAGCGTCCGGATCTCCGGTATGCCCTTCGGCCCGCCGAAAGCCGGTTCATAGTTTAAGAAAAGCACATACAGCACCTGGACAAACCCCAGCGTCGCAAAGGTACAGAACGAATTTTTCAGCCTTAAAAACAAAATCCCTGCCGCCCAGGCAATGAGGGCAGTCAATGCCACTGCCGCTACAACCGCCGCATGCCCGGGAAGGAAAAACCCTAAGCGCCCGGAACAGAGGTTGGCAGTGATATAGGCACCGATCCCCATAAAGGCCACGCCCGAAAAAACCAGCTGGCCGCACATCCCCAGCATAATGGAAAGCCCGTAGGCCGTAATCATGTTGATCAGCGCCATATTCACCACAAGAACCGTATAGTTATTCATTTTCCATGTCACGGCCAAAGAAAACAAAACCAAAAAAGCAACGATAGCCCCTGCCTTCGGGGCTTTTTTCAGCATATCCATGTCATCCCCCCTTAAGCTTTATCAGCGACCTTGTCAATGATCAATCCCTGCGGCCGGAAGATCAAAAAAACAATCAATATCAAAAAGACGATCGCATCCTTGTAAGAAGAAAACCGGATTGTGGCAAAGGACTCCACCACCCCAACCAAGAGGCATCCGATAATCGCGCCCTTGATGCTCCCAAACCCACCGATCACGGTCCCCGCAAACGCCCGCAGGTTCAAAGACGACAATGATGTGGTAACCGTGTACACGGGAGCCACCATATATCCCCCTATGGAGACCAAAACAACCACCAGCATGTAGGTGGCCGCCGTCGTCATCAAGGTGGAGATCCCTATCAGTTCTGCCGTCGGCTTGTCCTGCGCCGCCGCCTGCATCATAATGCCGATATAAGATTTCTCAAACAAAAGGTAAATCAAGGCCATGGCCACTATGGCAACTACGATAATCAGCAAAAACTGCACCTGCAGCCTTGTCCCAAAAAGGTTAACGGTCAATGCTTTCCCCTGCGCATTTTTTAAGACAGGCGAAATGATCCTGGGCCAGGAGCCGAACAGGATCATGGTACCCTCTGACAGGACAAGGGACGCCCCCATGGTAGCTATGATCGGCGCCACCGGGTAGGATGCCTTCCTCAAAGGCCAGTATGTGGCCAGCATGAACACCAGCCCTAATAAGGCGTAAAGAACCAGGGACAAGGGCACCGCTATATAAAATGGCAGGCTCAGGTCCATAATCAGTACGCACGCAATATACGCCCCCACCATCAGCAGATCCCCCTGGGCAAAATTAAGGACTCCCACTGCCCGGATCAAAAGGATAAGCCCCATGGCAATCATGGCATAAATCATCCCCATGGAAAGCCCGTTGACCAGCATTGAAAAAAATATGCTAAAATTCACTTTTATGCCTCCGTTTTTGTTATCCGGGGATGCCGCCCCATGCAGCATCCCCAAAATACCTGCCTGTTACCTGAAGTTCACTGTCCTTACCGGCACAGCTTCCCCGTCCGTCGTCTCGCACAGCATAATATAAGTGGACATAACATGGTAGCTGTCCTCATAGATCTTATAATAATTGTTCGCGCCCTGGACATCCGTGCCGTTCATCGCCTCATTGATTTTCTCCCTGTCCTCCGTCGTGCCTGCACGCTCGCAGGCCTCCTTGAACAGGTAGACACAATCATAGCCCCAGGCCGACTGCATTGCGCTTTTGGCGCCGTACAGGTTCTCATAGTTCGTTTCAAATTCCGCTGCACGTTCCGCCACATCCAGATCCTGCCCCAGAATGTTCGGCGACCAGTCTGCTACCGTAAACCAACCGTTGGCCGCATCCTTGGCTACCTCGATAAAGGGAGCGCTGGCAAAGCTGGAAGAGCCCATCAAGGGGATGTCGCAGCCCGCGGACTGGAGCTGCTGCGCCAAGGCCACGTCCCAGGCCTCGCTGACGCCCATAACCACCAAGCCGTCCACATCGCTCCCCAAAATCTGGTTTATGATGGAACCGAAATTGGATTCGTTTTCCGGCGCACCGTAAATATTGCTGTCCGGGATCACGCTCCCCCGCTCCTCCATCGCCTTTACAAAGTTATCCTTCTGGATAGTCGTGGAAGAAGCCGTTGTATAAAGCACTGCCGGGTTCTTCATGTTCAGTTCATTTAAAGCCACATCCGCCATGATCGGGCCGGTAAAATCATCCGTCACCCGGATCTGCCATACGTACGGGTTCTTTGATGCGGAGATATCCGGGTTAGAGCCATTGGCAAAATAAGGAACCTTGTTCTTTTCAATCTCCGGCAGGACTGCCATGCAATTCGTCGAAAAATACGAACCAATGATGGCCGGTACCCCGCTCTCAATCAGTTTAATCGTGGCATTGATGGCAATAGACTGGTCTGTCCCCTCGTCCTGGACATCCAGCACCAGTTCCTTCCCCAAAATGCCTCCGGCCGCATTGATTTCATCCACGGCCTGCTTCATGCCATTCACGTAATATTCCCCGGTCAGCTGGTTCGGGCCGGTCAGGGGCGCCGTTGCCCCAAGCACGACGGTCCCGTCAAAGCTGCCGCTGCCCGCCGTCTCCCCGTCTGCCTCTTTGGCTGTCTCCTTGGCTGTTTCCTGCGCCTGGGAAGACGCTGCTCCCCCGGCTGCTGAATTCGGGGTGTTATTCCCGGAGCAGCCGCCTGCCATCCCTGTCACCAGAACTGCCGATAAAATCATTGCCATTTGCTTTTTCATCCTAGCATCTCCTTCCTTTTGCTTTTGTTATCACGGTTTCAACATTACCTTGCAGGCATCCGGGTCATTGCAGGCCACATCAAACGCCTTTGCCGCGTCTGCCAAGTCAAACACATGGGAAATCAGCGGGTCAATCTGCACCATCCCGTTCGCCACGTTCTGCATGGTCTTCTCAATCCACCATGGGCGGTCTATCTTGATACGGTGCATCAAAGCCAGCGTACGGATATCAAAGCCGTCATTATGCCAACGGTTGATATAAAGCTGTGCCGGTTCCAGCACCCAGCTATACAGCCCCATGATGCCGCCATGCTTGAGGATATCGCTGCACAGCTGGATCGCCGTATCGTTCCCGGCAACCTCAATCACGACGTCTGCCCCTTGGTTGTTCGTCTCCTCCAGCACCCTCGCTACCACATCGTCGCGGTTCGGGTTGAGCACGATATCCGCCCCCATTTTCCTGGCTAAGTTCAGCTTGCCGTCCACCACATCCACGCAGATCACCTTTGCCGCCCCCATTTTTTTCACGACCTGGGCAATGACCTGCCCCGCAAAGCCTACGCCTACCACAACAACCACGTCCCCGAGTTCCACGCCGGACTGCATCCCGGCATAGATTGCACAGGCAGTAGGTTCCCCTAAAGACGCCGCTTCCATACTCATCCCTTCAGGCACCTTCACCACCCCGTAGCCGTTATGCACCACCGGGGCCACAAAGTAGTCTGCCATGGTGTTGTACCATCCAAAGGACATAACCTTGTCGCCCACTTTGAAGTCGGTGACATTTTTCCCGACCTCCACCACGGTACCTGCTGCCTCATGCCCCATCTTCAGGGGGTACGCATGATGGGCTTCATTGTTCCCGTCCACCCGCTCCACCTGTACCTCCCGGGGCATTTTCCCTTCCGAATAGTTCTTATCTGTCCCACATATGGAGGCCAGATATGTTTTTACCAATACCTCATTATCCCCCGGCCTTAAATCATGCTCCTCCACAACCACCTCATTGGGCTCTCTTGTCACTACAATCCTTGTCTTCATCCTGTCCCTCCTGTTTTTCTGGCACACCGCTGCCTCCTCTTTCCGTGTCCGGATAAAGTGCAATGGTGCACGGATACCTGCAGCCTTTCAGCTTTCATTTATATTAATGAGCAAATTCCGTGCCAAAAAAACATTACGCTTTTCCACGGTTTTTCCATGGCCGTTTCTCAATTTTTCTCAATTTTGGCGTAAAAAAATTCGCATTATGATAATTTTTCTCATAATGCGAATTTTTATTTCATTTTCCCTATGCGCCGGTACAAGGTTGCTAAGCTGATCCCCATCTGCCGGGCAACCTGCCGCTTGCCCTCCGTGGTATTGCCGTACTGCGCCAGCAGCTTTTTCATCTGGAGAGCCTCCCGCTCCTTAAAATCCAGCGGGATATCCTCCGCCTCCCTCCCGGCAGGGTCGAGATTTTTGCCCTCCATGACCTGCGCCGGCAAAGCCGCCTTGCCGATAATCCCCGACATGCTGTCCGAACTCATGGAGATCATGTATTGCACCACATTCTCAAGTTCCCGTATATTGCCTTTCCACTGGTAACGGCACAAATGCTCCATCGCTTCCGGGTCAATCCCCGAAACATCCACCTCAAAAAAGGAACGGTACTTTTCTATAAAGTAGTGAACCAGCAGCGGGATGTCCTCCGGGCGCTCGCGCAGGGGCGGCAGATGGATCTCAAATATATTCAGCCTGTAATATAAATCCTCCCGGAATTTCCCCTCCTCCACCATCTTCTCTAAGTCCCGGTTGGTGGCGGAGATAATGCGGATATTCAGGCGGATCTGCTTATTCCCGCCCACCCGCTCCAGGCGGCGTTCCTGCAGTACCCGCAGAAGCTTTGCCTGGAGATGGAAAGGCATCTCCCCGATTTCGTCAAGAAAGATCGTGCCCGTATCCGCCAGTTCAAACTTCCCGATCTTCCCGCCCTTTTTTGCCCCCGTGAAAGCCCCTTCCTCATACCCGAAAAGTTCCGACTCCAGAAGTTCCATGGGGATGGCCGCACAGTTAATCGTGATAAACGGGTTTCCGCAGCGGTCGGAGGCATTGTGTATTGCCCTGGCAAACATCTCCTTCCCCGTGCCGGTCTCCCCGGTCAGCAGGATGTTGGGCATCGTCCTGGCCACCTTCTGGGCAATTTCCTTCAAATGCCTCATCCTCGGGCTGCTGCCTAAGATATTGCCAAAGGTAATCTGGTTCTCCCGGAAAGCCTCCCCGGCAATACGGCTCCCGATATTGATAATCGTTTTAAAATTTAATATTTTTACCAAATCTTCCCGGCGTTCTGCCACCTTGTAAAACAAAGCTCCGTAACTTTCCTCCCCGATCTTGATCTTTTCATAGACATTTACGCTTTCCGTTTCGATCATCTTGTGGAAAATGGGATCCGGGATCAGTTCCAGGATATTTTTCCCCAAAATAGCCCCGCTGTCCGTCTTAAAGATATTCAACGCTTTTTTATTGACATTACGGATAATGTTATCGGCATCTAAAAGGACGTACCCGTCAGAAATCTGTTCCAGCACCTGGTTGAGCACCTGATTCTGGCTGTCCAGCTTCCGGTAGATCTCCTGTTCTTTTTTCCGTACTTCTTCCTCCTTCAGCTTCAGCCCGATCAGTTCGCACATGCTCTGGATAAAATTCAGCAGGCCGCGGCGTTCATCCTTGATCTTCTCTATATGCTCCGGCTCATAGCAGATCAGCCCCATAACCCCGATAACCATATTGCCATAAACGATCGGGCAATGGAGATACCCCATCTCTTTGCAGTTGCTTCTCTGGTTGCAGCTTAAGCAGGCCGGGCTTGTCCGGTCTACTGCCGTGCTGATTGCATATTCCCCTGTTTCAATCACCCGTTTTACCACCCCGCCGTTCTGGGGTATCGGTTTATAGACGGTGCCTGCCACCCGCTGAAGCTTAAAATCGATCACTTGTGTGTCAATGCCGATGGCAAGCGTAATTCCCTGGGCGATTTTCTGGATAAAATCACTGATGTCCATTAAATCAAGCATATGTCTCCCCCGCTGACAATAAAAAATAAAGCCCCGACCCCGCAGTTCGCAGCCTGCAAAATCAGAACTTTAAATGCGCCCTCAGGGACTCGAACCCTGGACAAATAGATTAAGAGTCTACTGCTCTACCAACTGAGCTAAGGGCGCTTTTATGTTCGTGACACGTTTTCTCTGTGGCACGAACAATATTCTATCGCATTGTAAAAAAAAAGTCAACCCCTTTTTTTACAAATTTGGCTTTTTTTCGTTAAGCCGGTTTTTTTGGTATTTTATCACTCCCGGATCATACGTTCCAGCACATCGCGGGACTGTACGCCCAGCACCCGGCTGGCCTCCTTGCCGTTTTTAAACACGATCAGGGTCGGGATATTCATAACACCGTATCTGACTGCAATCTCCTCACAGTCATCCACATTCAGCTTGCCGACCACCGCCTCGCCTGCCATGTCATTCGCCAGTTCCTCCACCAGGGGCGCCATCATCCGGCAGGGGCCGCACCAGTCAGCATAAAAATCGACTAAAACCGGCTTATCCGCCTGCAAAACCTCAGCTTCAAAATTTTCTGTTGTGAATTTTTTCTCCATATTTTTTCTCTCCTTTGATCTGTTTGCCTGTTACTTTCCCTTTCCCCGGTTCAATACCTTCTCCACCTCTTTGAAGCTTTTATGCAGCTTCAGTATCTGCCGGTTCATGCTTTCCTTGTCACTGGTAGCGCTGCGCAAGCTTTTCACCATCTTTGTTTTCAGATCCACGCCAACCACCGCAAATTTTTTCCTTACCAGTATATGCAGTTCACCGGCCCGCTATCAGTTTGCAGATGGGATTTCCCATAGAAGAAAATTTTTCCTCGTATTCGGTCATCACATTACCCTCTGCCGCATCTGTGTGGTGCAGATCCTTCGTATACCAGCGGATCTGCCATCCGGCCTCCGGGATCGATGCCAGGGAATACTCAAAAAGCCCCTGGTTATCGGTCTTAAACTCCACCGTCCCTTCCCTCTTCAGCACGCTGCCATAAGCCTTCATGAACTCCGGGGAAGTCAGCCGGCGTTTCGCATGGCGGTCTTTCGGCCAGGGATCCGAAAAGTTCAGATAGATCCGCGATATCTCCCCCTGCGCAAAAATCTCCGGCAGCAGTTTCGCATCCACGCATAAAAAAAACAGATTCGCCAGCCGGGACTGCTCTTGTTTCTTGATGGCCCGCAGCAGGACACTTGGGTAGCGTTCAATCCCCAGGAAGTTCACCTCTGGATGGCGCCCGGCCTGCTCCATAATAAATTTCCCTTTCCCCATGCCGATCTCGATCTCAATGGGGTTCGCATTGCCGAAAACCGCCCCAAACTTCCCACGGTGCTGCTCCGGCGCCGCAAGCACATAAGGGCTGGCAAAAACGGCATCCTCCGAGCCTGGAATATGGCGCAGCCTCATCTATTTATCCTCCTGTCATACCCGATGTAGTTTGTACTTTTCTATTCTAGCAGACCTTTGGCCGCTTTGCAAGGCTTCCGGGCAGGATTTCACCCCCCGGCAAATATCTCAAAATATCTTTTATTTTTCCCGTGCATAATCTTAGAATATGTTGTATAATTATTTTGACAATTCCTAGTTTTATTTTTGCACATTCCGACAATATGCCCCCAAACCATCCGGGTTGGTTTGTATGGGTTTTATCAAAACACAGAGGAGGACTACTATGGCAGGCAGCAATACAAATAACAGTTGGGATCGAATCCAGGCCGGTGTCAGGAACACAGAGCGCCTGATCCGGCAAAAAGATTACAATTCAGCCATGGTCAAAGCCCGCCAGACGGTGGAATTCATGGTGCGGGCTTTGATTGGCCAGACCGGTTCCATGGACGATGATGATTTGAAGGATATGATCGATGCCCTTTACCAGAACCGCCAGATCACCAAGGCCAGCTGCGACCGCTACCACAAGATCCGCATGATGGGGAACAAGGCCGCCCATGAGGGGGATAACTCCGCCTCCAATGCCAACTTGGCATTTCATCTTCTCTCCCAGGAGATTGCCGTTTTTTCAAACGACTACCTAAACAGGAGGAGGGGATCCTCACGGAATTCCTCCCGCCCTGTTTCTTCCCGCCAGCCCGCATCGCGCCAGCCTGCATCCCGCTCCTCACGCAATGGCCGCAGGCGTTACCAGAAAAGAAGGCGCCGCCGCTTCTCGCCTTATGACCTAATGAAGCTGCTGATCCCGGTCGTCTGCATTGCCCTTGTGGTTTTCGTGATCCGGCTGATTAAGCCAAAGACGGACGAGGCAGAATCCTCCAGCGCCGCTGTTGTCTCCACAGAAGCAACAACCGGAGTCACCGTCAGCCCAACCGAGCCGCCTACTGAACCGGTGACAGATCCAAGCACAGAACCTTCTCAGCCTGTCTACCGCACCACGGACACTTTAAATGTCCGTTCTGCCCCCAGCACGGAGAGCAACCGTTTGGGGAAGCTGAACGCCGGTGTCACCGTGGAATACGTGCGCAGCGAAAACGACGAGTGGGCAGTCATTCTATATGACGGCCAGGAAGCCTATGTGGCCAGCCAATACCTGACAACCCAATAAGCAGCCAATCCCAAGGGAACGCGGCGCCTTTTGGCGGGTGTTCCCTTCTTTTTGCCGCTGCTTTTTCGTCTTTTTCACACAATCACCAAAACTTTTTTCATTTTTACTGTTTTTTAACGATTTTCACTATGGAATTTTCCTCAAAATAGAGTATGATGTTAAAGAACCAATTTCGTCCATATAAACCATGCCCTCCGCAGATTAGGAAGGCGTGCGTCCCTTTGTCCACGGAGGGTATGGTTCTTTAATATATATCATTAACCACATAGGGAGGTTTACTATGAATACGGTAATCAAAAAGATTTCCGAGATCGAAGATGCCGCCTCCGCCATCATGGAAAGCGCAAATGCCTCTAAAAAGGCTTTCGCACAGGAAATGGAGGTGCATATCAGGGAATTTGACCAAGACCTGGAGGTGCATACCAATCAAGGCATCGAAGAATTCCGAAAACGTATGGAAGCTGAAATGGATCAAAAGTTAGAGCAGCAGCGTTTAGAGTCAGACCGCCTGCTGCAAAAAATGGAACAGGATTATGAAAAATCCCGCAGCCAATATATCGGCCAGCTGTTCCAGGAACTGACAGGGGAGTAAGATTATGGGATTGTTGACATATAGCGGCATTGCCACTAAGATCCGTGCCATGGAAAGCCGTTTGTTCTCCCCGCGCCAGTTCCAGGAGATGGCTGCCTTGGAAGATGTGCGGAGCGCTGCCGATTACTTAAAACAGCAGCCTGCCTACACCGCAATCTTTTCAGGGCTGGACGATACCCTGCTGCACCGCGGCCATATCGAACATCTGCTTGCCTACTCGGAATATCAGGATTTTGCCCGCCTATACCGTTTTTCCAGTCTTTCCCAGCGCCGGTTTTTGGATCTCTATTTCATGCATTATGAGATCACCATCATCAAACAGGTTCTGCATAATGTCCTTGGTGGGATGCGCCAGCCCATGGACCTGTCCGATTTCCAGGCTTTTTTTGACCAGCATTCCTCCATTGACCTGGTAAAGCTGGCGCAGGCCAGGAATGCAGACGAATTTATTGCCGGGCTGGAGGGATCCGCTTATTACAGCCTGGTTCAAAGCCTTTCGGCCGAAAAGCCTTTGTCTCTTTCCGGCTACGAAATCCGTCTTGACCTTCTTTATTTTAAAACCATGTGGAAGGTCACAGACCAGGTGTTAGGCGGCAAAGAGCGGGAAATTATCAAACACTGCTTTGGCTGCCGTTTGGATCTGTTAAATATCCAATGGATTTACCGGTCCATAAAATATTACCGGTTACCGGCTGCCGACATCTATTCACTGTTGATCCCGGTAAGGTATAAACTGAGTGCAGACCAGATCCGCATGATGGCCGAGGCAGATTCCCTGGAAGTTTTCTTTTCCGTCCTAAACTCCACTTACTATGGCCGGATCCCAGAAGACGAATGGAACCAGCAGCCGGATCTGGAAAAACTATACCATCAAACGCTGAACCAGATCTATAGCAATGCCGGGCGCAGGCATCCCTATACGATTGCGGTGCTGGACTCCTACCTCTACGCCAAGGAACTGGAGATCCGCAAAATCATTGCCACTATTGAGGGTATCCGTTATGGCCTGCCCCCTGACGAGATCATCGCCATGGCAGAAAAACAATAGGAGGTATACGCCGTGATAGAAAAAATGAAGTTCCTAAGCATAACCGGGCATAAAGGCGACATCGACCGGGTTGTTGACCAATATCTCTCCAAATATGAAATCCATCTGGAAAATGCATTGTCCGAGTTAAAGACCGTTACAAACCTAAAGCCTTTTACCGAGAATAACCCCTATAAAGGGCAGTTACAGGCCGCAGAAGAACTGCTTGCCAGTTATTGGGAAGGCAGCCTGGAAAAGATCCCCTTGCCCGAAGATCCAAAGCTAAGCCAGGATCTTTCCGTCGAGGACGCCGTACAGATTGTGGAAGGCCTGGATCAGGAAGTCCAAACACTATGCGCAGAAAAAGCAGAACTCCAAAAAGGGCTCGACCAGCTGCAGGTATCAAAAAACCAAATCCAGCCGTTTCGCGACCTCAACTACAGCGTCAGTTCCATTATGCAGTTTAAATACGTGCGGTTCCGGTTTGGGCGCATCCCCCATGAATACTACCAAAAATTCATGGATTATGTATACGATACCATCGATGTGGTGATGCACAGATGCCAGGACGATGAGCAATATATCTGGGTGGTCTATTTTGTGCCTGATATACTGGCAGACAAAATCGACGCCATCCTGGCTTCCCTCCATTTTGAACGGTTCTTTCTGCCGGACGAATATGAAGGCACGCCAACGGAGGCTTCCCTGCTGCTGGACGGCAAAATCGAGGCCGTACAGATGCAGATCCAGGAAATCAACCAGAAAATCATTGCGCGGATTCAGTCCCAGAAAAATAAACTGCTGGCCGCCCACCAAAAGCTGAAACGTTTTTCTACCAACTTTGACGTGCGCAGGCTGGCTGCCTGCACCAGCCATGAAAACCACACTTTTTATATCCTGTGCGGCTGGATGAGCGAGGCCGATGCCTCCGCCTTCCGGGCTGAACTGGATAATGACCCCGAGACCTTCTGCTTTGTCGAGGACGACCACAATAATATTACAAGCACGCCGCCCACCAAGCTGAAAAACTTTGGTATTTTTAAGCCCTTTGAAATGTTTATCAAGATGTATGGGCTGCCTGCCTACGGCGAGATTGACCCAACCATGCTCCTCGGGCTGACCTACTCCTTCCTTTTCGGCTTCATGTTCGGGGACGCCGGCCAGGGGCTTTGCCTGCTGTTTGGCGGATTTTTCCTCTACCGGGCAAAGAAAATGAACCTGGCGGCCATTATCTCCTGCTGCGGGTTCTTTTCCACAATCTTTGGATTCCTGTTTGGCAGTGTATTCGGCTTTGAAGATGTCTTTAAGCCTCTCTGGCTGCACCCAAAGGAAGCCATGATGCAGCTGCCCTTTATCGGCAACCTCAATACCGTTTTTGTGGTGGCCATAGCACTGGGCATGGGGATTGTGCTGGTAACCATGCTTCTCAATGTGGCCAACAGCCTCCGTTTTCAGGATGTGGAAAAGGCATGGTTTGACACCAACGGCGTGGCCGGGATCGTCTTCTATGCCGCGATGGCTGCCATGGTATTTTTGTATATGGGCGGCCACCCGCTGCCGGCTGCCGCAATAATGGCCGTTATGTTCCTGCTCCCGCTGTTGGTTATTTTCTTCAAAGAACCACTGGCAGCACTCGTAGAAAAGAAGGCCGAGGCCATGCCGAAAGAAAAAGGGATGTTTTTTGTCCAGGGCTTCTTTGAACTGTTTGAAGTATTGCTGAGTTACTTTTCCAATACCCTGTCGTTCGTCCGTGTCGGCGCCTTTGCCGTCAGCCATGCAGCGATGATGGAAGTCGTGCTGATGCTCGGAGGGATCGAGTCAGGGTCACCGAACTGGCTTGTCATCATCTTAGGCAACCTGTTCGTCTGCGGCATGGAAGGCCTGATCGTCGGTATCCAGGTACTGCGCCTCGAATATTATGAATTGTTCAGCCGCTTTTACCGCGGAACCGGGCGTGAGTTTACCCCTTATGGAAGAACAGATTCTTAATTACAAAACCATAAACATTCTAGGAGGATTTGAATCATGACTTTACTAACAAAAATCACATTATCCATTGCACTCTTGATCAGTATCGCCGTTCCTTTCGGCGCTTTTGCCGCCGGGGAGAAATCCCGGAAACGCTATAAAACGGCACTTGCTGCCAATACCCTGTTGTTTGCCGGCACCCTTTTAGTAGCTGCCGGGCTCATGTTTACCGGCAATTCTTCCGCAGCAGAAGCCGCAGAAACCGCAGCAGCTAACGGCGCTGCCGGCTGGGGTTACCTTGCTGCTGCACTTTCCACCGGCATGTCCTGTATCGGCGGCGGCATCGCCGTGTCGGCGGCAGCTTCCGCAGCTTTGGGGGCAATCAGTGAAGACGGCTCCATCCTTGGTAAATCCCTCATCTTCGTCGGCCTTGCCGAAGGTGTCTGCCTGTACGGGCTGATCATTTCCTTTATGATCCTCGGAAAGCTGTAATTCCATGAAGATGTATCTGATCAGCGACAACATCGACACCTGGACCGGCATGCGCCTGGCCGGGGTCGAAGGTGCCGTTGTCCACGAAAAACATGAGCTTCAACAGGAGCTTGACAAGGTTCTTGCCGACAAGGAGATCGGAATCGTCCTCCTGACCGAAAAATTCGGGAAAGAATTTCCTGATTTGGTCAATGATGTGAGACTGAACCATAAACTCCCTTTGTTTGTGGAGATACCCGACCGCCATGGAACCGGCCGCAAGCCAGACTTTATCACCTCCTATGTGAATGAAGCCATCGGATTAAAGCTATAACCATAATCACATAAAAGAAAGCAGGTGATCCCTTTGACAACAGAGGAGAAATTAAAACATTTTCTGGATACCTGCATGGAGGATGCCCGTATAAGGAGCAGCCGCATGCTTGACGAATACACTGCTGCCCTTAAGAAATCCTTTGAAGAGCACAAACAGGAGGCTAGGCGCCAGGCTCAGATGCAGGTCCGCCAGGAGACAGAAAAGATTGAACGCGAACTAAATAAGAAGCTTTCTGCCGCCCAGCTGGAGCAAAAACGCACCCTGGGGCACAGGCAGGAGGAATTGAAGGAAAAGCTTTTTGTGGAACTTGAAAGCCGCCTGGCAGAATATCTGGAAACACCAAAATACCAGGAACTGCTGGAGCGCCAGATCACGGAAGCCGTCGATTTTGCCAAGGGTAACGAGGTGGTGGTCTATCTGGATCCTGCGGATGCAGATAAGCTGGAGCGCCTGGCGCTCCGCCATCCCAAGGCTCTGCTTAAGCAAAGCGATTATCCCTTTTTGGGCGGCACGCGTGCCGTCATCCCTTCCCGCAATATCCTGATTGACAAATCTTTCCGGACACGGCTGGCGGAGGCAAAAGAACATTTTCATTTCAGCCTGTACACACCAGCAGGCAGAACCGGCAGCACGGCCACACAGGCTGCCCCGGAAGGGAGGGTACAGGGATGACGGAAAACAGAACGCAAAAAACCGGAGCCGTCTATGGGATCAACGGCCCCATCGTCTATCTGAAAGAAGATGCCGGGTTTATGATGAATGAGATGGTCTATGTGGGACCGGAACGGCTGGTCGGCGAAGTGATCGGCCTGACCTCTGACCGCACCACCATCCAGGTTTATGAAGAGACCACCGGCATCCGGCCCGGCGAGGTTGTCTACGGAACCGGCGCCCCGGTGTCCGTGACGTTGGCACCTGGGATCCTCACCAATATTTTCGACGGCATTGAACGCCCGTTAAGTGAAATTGCCAAAACCGGCGGCGCCTACATCAACCGGGGGGTCAGTGTGGATTCCCTGGATACCGCAAAAAAATGGCAGACCCACATGACTGTCAAAAAAGGGGACCGGGTTATGGGCGGCACCATCATTGCAGAGGTACCGGAGACCCAGGCGATCCTCCACAAGGTCATGGTTCCCCCTGACAAGGAGGGATATGTCCTGGATGTGGTTCCTGACGGCGAATACACCATCAGTGAACCGCTCCTGACCTTGCAGCTGCCCGACGGCAGCATGGAAAAGCTGACCATGGCCCAAAAATGGCCGATCCGCCAGGCACGCCCTACTGCCAGGCGTTTCCCGGCCAGCCATCCCTTAGTCACCGGGCAGAGGATCCTGGATACCCTCTTCCCGCTTGCCAAGGGGGGCACGGCCGCCATCCCAGGCGGTTTCGGTACCGGCAAGACCATGACCCAGCATCAGATCGCCAAATGGTCGGATGCCAATATCATCATCTATATCGGCTGCGGCGAGCGAGGCAATGAGATGACCCAGGTGCTGGAAGAATTCAGCGAACTGATCGACCCCAAGACGGGCAAGCCCCTGATGGACCGCACCACCCTGATCGCCAATACTTCCAACATGCCGGTGGCCGCCCGTGAGGCCAGCCTTTATTCCGGGCTTACGCTGGCGGAGTATTACCGGGATATGGGATACCATGTGGCCATCATGGCAGACTCCACCTCCCGCTGGGCAGAGGCTCTCCGGGAACTTTCCGGGCGCCTGGAGGAAATGCCGGCCGAGGAAGGCTTCCCCGCTTACCTGGCCTCCAAGCTGTCCGCATTCTATGAGCGGGCAGGCATGATGCAGAATTTAAACGGAACCGACGGGAGTGTCACCATCATCGGGGCGGTCTCCCCCCAGGGCGGCGACTTTTCTGAGCCGGTAACCCAGAATACAAAGCGTTTCGTCCGCTGCTTCTGGGGGCTGGACAAAAGCCTTGCCTATGCCCGCCATTTCCCGGCTATCTCCTGGCTGACCAGCTATTCTGAGTACTTAAACGACTTGGGTTCCTGGTATTCGGAACATGTAGACCATAAATTCGTGGATTACCGCAACCAGATTGTGTCTCTCCTCTCTCAGGAGAGCAGCCTGATGGAGATCGTAAAGCTGATCGGCAGCGATGTGCTGCCGGATGACCAGAAGCTGATTTTAGAGATTGCCAAGGTAATCCGTGTGGGATTTCTCCAGCAGAATGCCTTCCATAAGGACGATACCTGTGTGCCGATGGAAAAGCAGTTCAAAATGATGGATGTTATCCTGTACCTGTACCGCCGTTCCCGTTCCCTGATTTCCATGGGCATGCCGATGTCGGTACTGAAAGAAGACCCCATTTTCGATAAAGTGATCGCCATCAAATACGATGTGCCGAACGACCGCCCGGAACTTCTGGAAGATTACAAAAAACAGATTGACCGCTTCTATGACGCTGTCATAGAACGGAACGCGTAAGGAGGGATCTGAAATGGCAATTGAATATTTAGGCTTAAGTTCCATCAATGGTCCCATGGTTGTATTGGAGGGCGTCCAGGGCGCTGCCTATGACGAAATTGTAGAGATGGCCACCAATGACGGGAAAAAGAGGCTCGGACGTGTGATCGAGGTAGATGAGGACCATGCCGTGATCCAGGTGTTCGAGGGGACAGAAGGGATGTCCCTCCACGGCGTACACACCCGCCTGACCGGCCATCCCATGGAACTGGGAGTGTCGGAGGAAATGCTGGGGCGTACCTTCAACGGAATCGGCCTCCCTGCTGACGGGCTGGGAGATGTAATTCCGGACAAAATGCTGGATGTCAACGGACAGCCCCTAAACCCCGTCACCCGTGAGTACCCCAGAAACTATATCCGTACCGGCATCTCGGCCATCGACGGGCTGATGACCCTGATCCGCGGGCAGAAACTGCCTATCTTTTCCGGCAACGGGCTGCCCCATGACCAGCTTGCCGCCCAGATTGTCCAGCAGGCATCCCTAGGCGATGATTCCGACGAGGAGTTTGCCATTGTGTTCGCCGCAATGGGCGTCAAACACGATGTGGCGGACTTTTTCCGCCGTACCTTTGAGGAGAGCGGCGTCTCCTCCCATGTGGCAATGTTTATCAACCTGGCAAATGACCCTGTAGTAGAACGCCTGATCACCCCAAAGGTGGCCTTAACCCTGGCAGAGTACCTGGCTTTTGAGAAAAATATGCATATCCTGGTAATCTTGACGGATATGACCTCGTTCGCCGAAGCCATGCGTGAAGTTTCCTCCTCAAAAGGGGAAATCCCCTCCCGGAAAGGCTTCCCAGGCTACCTTTACAGTGAATTGGCGGCTCTCTACGAACGCGCAGGCATTGTCCGGGGTGTCAACGGCTCTGTGACCCAGATTCCCATCCTGACCATGCCAAACGATGATATTACCCACCCGATCCCGGATCTGACCGGCTATATCACGGAAGGCCAGATCGTGCTGGACCGCAGCTTAAACGGCCAGTCCATCTATCCCCCGATCCATGTGCTCCCCAGCCTTTCCCGGCTGATGAAGGACGGCATCGGGGAAGGCTACACCCGTGCAGACCACCAGGCAGTGGCAAACCAGCTGTTTTCCTGTTATGCCAAAGTCGGTGACGCCCGTGCCCTGGCCTCGGTAATCGGTGAGGATGAACTGTCGCCGCTTGACAAAAAATACCTGGAATTTGGGCGTGAATTTGAAAAACAATTTGTGGGGCAGGATCCCCATGATAACCGGAACATTATAGAGACATTAAACATTGGATGGAAGCTTTTGCGGATGCTGCCGCGTGAAGAGTTAGACCGGATCGACACCAAGCTTCTGGATCAGTATTACCAGGAGGGGCAATTATGAACCCAAACACCTTCCCCACCAAGGGCAACCTGATTCTGGCAAAGAATTCACTTGCCCTTGCCAGCCAGGGCTATGAACTGATGGATAAAAAGAGGAACATCCTGCTGCGGGAGCTGATGGGCCTGATCGACCTGGCCAGGGAGATCCAATCGGAAATCGACACTACCTTCACAGAGGCCTACAAGGCACTGCAGCATGCCAATATGGAACTGGGGATCCATTTCGTTGAGGAAATGGCCGCCTCCGTGCCGGCCGAGGATTCCATCCGTATTAAAACCCGCAGCATCATGGGCACGGAAATCCCCCTTGTCCAGCATGAACCTGTTCCCATGAAGCTGTCCTATGCCTTCCACAGCACCCGGGAGTCCCTAGACGAGGCGCGGCTGCATTTTGATAAAGTTAAGGATTTAACCATCAGGCTGTCCATGGTAGAAAATTCTGCCTACCGGCTTGCCGCCAGCATCCGCAAGACCCAAAAGCGGGCAAATGCCCTCAAAAATATCACGATCCCCATGTACCGCACCTTAGTAACCGATATTACCAATGCCCTGGAAGAAAAGGACCGGGAAGAATTCACCCGCCTTAAGGTGATCAAGCGCTCCAAGAAGGGGGCTTGACCGCTTTGTGCGCAAGGCATCCTGCGGCTGTCCCGACCATTATCCCGCCCAGCACATCACTCGGATAGTGGACACCGACATATAGGCGGGAAAGGGCAACCAATACAGCCAAAAGAAGCAGCCCCGTGCAGACCCGCCGCGGAAGATGCCCCCAGAGTGCTATGGCGGCGGCAAAAGACGCACAAGAATGGCCGGAAGGGAAAGAAAAATCCTTCTGCGCCTCAACAAGCAAAGTCAATCCGTCAATCACCTCGTAAGGCCGGATCCTGGCAAAGGCCGGCTTAAGGAGGATATTGGTAATAAGTGCACCAACCGCCAATGCCAGCAGGGCGGCAAGGCCGGCTTTCCTCGTTTTGCAAAAACACAGCAGCAGTGCCAGGGCAATCCAAAACCATCCTCCGTCCCCCAGGGAAGTAACCAGCTTCCAAAACGGGGTCATCCACTCCTGGCGGATGGACTGGAACCACAATAGGAGCGCACTGTCTAGCTGCCAGAAAAACCCTAAAATCCCCATATAAACTCCTTTCTACATTGCCGTCGGCAGGTTCCAACGGTATCTGCGGGCTAATATCCGGATAACAACTACCAGCAGGGCGCTAAGCACCATGGAAAGGTCATTGCCCAGCCAGTGGAGAAGCCCGACATAACACATAGCCCCGGCGATCGATGCACAGGCATATACATGCTTTTTCAGCACTGCCGGGGTCTGCCCTGCCATCATGTCCCGCAGGATGCCGCCGCCGACCCCGGTAATGGTCCCCAAAAATATCATCAGGAAATGGTACTCGCCAAAGCCCGCCTCAATCGCAGTATCAATGCCCACTACCGTAAATGCCCCCAGCCCGATGGCATCTAAAAGGTTCATCACCCGTTCATAGAGATCCGACTCCAGCACTTCCAAAGTAATCCGGCAAAACCTCACTATAAAAAACAAAACAAGAACCGACAGAAAAGCCATCCACACATAGATAGGCTTCACAAACAGCGTCGGCGGATGGATCCCGATAATAAGGTCACGAAGCATCCCCCCTCCAACGGCCGTGGTCACCCCCAGCACGATAATGCCCAGCAGATCCAGATGTTTTTTGATGGCCACCATGCCGCCGGAACAGGCAAAGGCAGCTGTCCCGGCCATCTCTATGATAAAAAATACCGTAATTTGTTGTGGCATAATACAATCCCCCGTCTCTTCCTAAGTCTCATATTCCATTGATTATAGCATGACCAGGCGTTTCGTCAACCAATAAATAAGAGATATTAAAAATTTGGACTATAAAAAATCTCTTATTTGGTGTATGATAGCTTTAAACCATATTGCCCCCTTTGTAAGGGGTACCCGATGTACAGGAAAGGAACCAAACCATGAAACTTATCCAGACTATACTCGGCCTCCTATGTGCATTTGCCCTGATGGTCACCCTGCTGATTACCTCCGTGGAGGCAGTCACCTACTGGACCCCCGGCTATTACGAAAAAGAATACCGCAAATACAATGTGTTAGAAAATGTCCATATGGAGATGGACGACCTTTTGGATGTGACCTCGGAAATGATGGCATACCTGCGCGGGCGCCGCGAGGACCTGCATGTCCCCACGACCGTCAACGGCCAGCCCAGGGAATTCTTCAACGAGCGGGAAATTGCCCATATGGAAGACGTGCGGGGGTTATTCCTGGGCGCAATCGCCGTCCGCCAGGGCTGCCTGATTATCATCATGGCCTCCTTGGCCATCCTGCTTTATACCCGCGCAAACCTAAAACGCCTCCTGCCCCGGACGCTATGCGCAGGGACATTGCTGTTTTTTGCCCTGCTGGCAGTGCTGGCTGCCATTATCGCCAGCGATTTTTCCAGGTATTTTATCGTGTTCCACCACATCTTTTTTAACAATGACCTGTGGATGCTGGATCCGAGGACGGATCTTCTGATCAATATTGTCCCGGAGCCATTCTTCATGGATACGGCGGCCCGGATCGCAATTACCTACGGCGCCAGTGTCCTGGTGGTATTCTTAGCCAGCTGCGGATGCATGCTGCGGACTGCCAAGAAAAGCATTTTATCCTTTTTCCTTTGCCTTTCCCTGTGTTTTGGGCTGTTTGCCCAGCCTGCCTATGCTGCCCCTGCCTGGCCGAACGGCCCCTCCATCATGGCGGAGGGAGGGATTTTGATAGACGGCAATTCCGGCGCCGTCCTATATGGGAAAAATATCCACGAACAGTATTTCCCTGCCAGTATCACCAAGATCCTGACAGCCCTGATTATTATCGAGAACTGTTCCTTAGATGAGGTCGTGACCTTTTCCCACAATGCCGTTTATAATGTGGAAACAAACAGCAGCAACGCCAATCTAGAAGAAGGCGACCGGCTCACTGTCCTTGACTGCCTCTATGCCATGATGCTAAAGTCGGCAAACGAAGCCGCCAATGCGCTTGCCGAGCATGCCGCAAGTTCCACGGAAGCATTCTCTGCCATGATGAATGCCAAGGCTCTCTCGCTAGGCTGCACGGATTCCCATTTCAGCAATCCCAGCGGCCTCAACAACCCCGACCATTATACTTCCGCCCACGATATGGCTCTGATTGCACAGGCGGCCTTCCAAAATGAAGTCTTTTCCCAGATTGTATCTACCCTTTACTACGATCTGCCCCCGACCAAAAGAAACCGTGAGGGCCTGCGTATCTACCCGGGGCATCAGATGATAAAAAAGAACAGCCCCAATTATTATGCAGGCGCTGTCGGCGGTAAAACAGGTTATACTACGCTTGCAGGCAATACCCTCGTCACTTGTGCACGGCGGAATGGGATGCAGCTGATTACGGTTGTTTTAAATGGCCATCAGACCCATTATAGCGACACACGGGCTATGCTGAATTTCGGTTTCCGCAATTTCCGCTGCCTGGAGATCTCGGATTATGACTCCACATATGCCTCTATTGAAAATGACCTGACGGTTGCGGGTCTGCCCACTACCGATTTGTCTATACTACGGGTTCAGGAAAACCGGCAGATTACACTGCCTAACAATGCAGAATTTTCTGACACTGCCTCTTCGATCTCCTATGAACTGCCCGCAGGGGCACCAAAGCATGCTGCCGCCTGGATCCGCTATGATTACGGAGGGCACTTAGTAGGTTCCACCTATCTGCTCGTCGGGCATACAGAGCCGGAATCTTCTCCCCCCTTGAGGGAGGTTCCGCTCATAGAGCCGCAAAGCCTGCTTTCAGAAGAGTCCCCCGGCTCCGAAATCCCGGCAGAGTCTGCGGCAGAGAAAAGCAGCGCACTGGCTTTCCATATCCCCCCGCAGGTTATGGCTGCTTTCTGGATCCTGTTGGCAGCCGCCGCCAGCGCCGTTATCGGATATGCCCTTCTGTGCTGGTTCCTGAACCAGAGGAAGCGTGAATCCGCCAACCGGATGCTCCGCCGCCAGCGCCGCCAGCAGCGGCTTCAAGATATCGGGATTTCCAATGATGAATTTCAGCATTTACTGGAGCAAAAGCGGAAAAGGCCTTCCCTGTTAGACGGTGCCAGGCGGCGGCCAGGCAAGAGATATAAGCATTATTAACCAAAAACCAGGTATGCCTTTCGGCTACCTGGTTTTCTTATTTTGCCCGCTCTTCATGCGCTTTTTCTTTTCCCGGCTGCGCTGTGCCCTTTTCTTGCGCATGTCGTCCTTGCGCGCCATTATCTCCAATGCCCCGTCCTCATCCGTCAGCTTTAAGGTTTTGACCACATAGACCTGGGTATCGTCAATCCTCTTCATCCGGATCTTCCCTTTCAGGTATCCATGCTCTGGGCAAAGTGCCAAACCATAGTATATCTTCTGGTTAGGGGTAAACCACCGCACTTTTTTGCGCAGCATACGCCCACACTTGTAGCACTTCATCTCCGCCACGGAACGTTCCTTCATGGCATCCTCTTTGGAGGGGAAGCCCCGCGAAACATATTTGGAATAACTGGGGAAGACCATACGGACTTCTTCCTTTTTGTTATCCGGGATCCGGTAATAATCGACCGACCGGTAGGGCAGCAGGCGTTCCTCCCCCCATTCCTCCATCATCCGCGCCCAAACCTTCCCGGTATAGTACGCATCATCCAAAGCCCGGTGGAAAGGACGGTTCTCCAAAAGCCCCATTTCCTCCACTGCCGTATCCAGGGAAGGCTTTACCCCGTCTTTATAAAAAAGGCCGTACAATTTCTGAATATCGTAATAAAACAAAGGCTTCGGGAACGGGTTCTCCACGGAAAAATATCTCATATTCCTCTGCAGTTCCGTCAAATCCATAGCCCCCCAGGTACAATAAATGCTTTCCTCCCCGCACCAGCCCAAAAAGTCCCTGGCAGCAACCGCAAACTCCTCCCCATGGCTCCACAGTTCGCCCATGTCCATATGCGTAACTTCTGAGATTGCATAATGCATCTGCGTATAAACCTGCGGACGGATCAGACGGTGGAATTCGCCTCCCATCATGCAATCCTGATCCATCCTTACTGCCCCGATCTCTATAATTTCAAACGGGAAATCTTCTATGGAATCTGCTTTTCCATATATACTTTGATTCCATTCCAAGTCGAATATAATGTAATTCCTCATAATAGAACGATTATACCATAAAGCGGGGATTTTGCCTATCCCTCTTGTCCGGTTGCTGTTTTTCTGTTATTTTTCCTTTCCCCTTCTGCCGTTTTCCTCAAACCATAAGCTTAACCCCTGGCAGTCCCCCGTCACCGTGCCCTGTACCATCTCGGGTTTCCCGCCGCCTTTGCCGGGGAACTTTCCATGGAAATCTATTAGCAAATCTTTTAAGTTTATATGCTGGCTGCCCAGGATGTACTGATACCCCTGCCGGTCATTGCCCAGGAAGATACCGCAGATCCCCCCGCAGCGGCGCATGCCGGTATCCACAAAACGCCGGGCGGTATTCTTGTCTAAATCCTCCTCAAACAGTAAAAAATGCTGTCCTTCCACGCCCGCCCCCAACTCCTCTGCCTTCTGGTTCAGGTAACGGCTCTGCATGTGAAACAGTTTATCCTTCCATTGCTGCACCTCCCGCTGCAGCCGCTTTACTGCCTCGGCCGCCTCATACGGCTTTGCTGACAAAAGGCGCGAAATCTCCAGCACATTGTCTTCCTTTACCCGGTAATCTGCCAATGCCCGGAATCCGCACACCATCGTCACCCGCGTCCCGCCCTTATGCCTGGCGGCATCAATCAGCCGAACCATGCCGATCTCCCCTGTGCGCTTTACGTGCGGGGCACAGCAGGCACATACATCATATCCCGGCACCGTCACGATACGCACCTGCCCGCTTAATTCTTTCTTGCTGCGGTAATCCATCTGTGCCAGTTCCTCCGGCGAAGGATATTCTGCACGAATCACCAGGTTCGCCGCCACAGCCTCGTTGGCTTCCTGTTCCACTGTCTGCAGCTGCTCCCTTGTAAAGCTGCCATTAAAATCCATAGTTACCAACTCCCTCCCTAAGTGGAAGCCCACGTTATCATAGCCGAAATGTCGATGTACCAGCCCCGATACGATATGCTCCCCCGAATGCTGCTGCATCTGGGAAAACCGTTCCCCAAAATCAATCCGGCCGCAGACTTCGCTCCCCTCCGCCAGCGCTTCTTTCATATAATGGATAATAACCCCGTCCTTCTCCCGCACGTCCTCCACCAAGATCCCCCGGACCGTGCCCGAGTCAGCATATTGCCCGCCCTCTTCCGGAAAGAAACACGTCCGGTTCAGCACAATCCCATAGCACCCTTTCTTTTCGTCCCACTCACATCCAACTACCAGCGCCGTGAATTCCTTCTGGTAGCTGTCCTGATAATACAATTTCTCAGTCATAAACCTGCTTCTCCTTCTATGCTTTGTATACCAAAAAACTATCCCCTCCATCTTATTTCACAGAATACGCAATGTCAATACCTTTGCTTTTATGGAAGCAAAAGAGAGTGGCAGGCGGCAAAAAAACAAACGCCAAGCTTCCTGGCCTGGCGTTTGTTTCAAAACATTAGTTCTTTTTCTCAAAAAATGCATCAATCCTGTTCTTAATATCCGACTGCTTCAAACTCTTTAACATATATCCGGTAGGCTTTAGGGCTAATACATTATTCACTGTCTCCGCATCATCTCTTCCGGTCAGGAATATAACCGGGATATCTAAGAAATCCTTTTGGGAGCGGATCAGTTCCAATGTCTGCTTTCCGTTGCAAATCGGCATATCATAATCCAGCAGTACCAAATCCGGCCGGTTGATGCGGAGTATATTAAGAGCCGCTACTCCGGATTCTGCCTGGAAGATCTCATAGTCTTTCCCCAACAGCTTTTCCATGCCCTGCCGGATCATAAGGGAATCATCTACCAGGAGGATCTTCCGCTTCGGAGCCGCCTTTTCCTGCTCCTCCCGTTTGTTAAGGTACTTTTCCACCTCAGCCGTGGCATTTTGGGCATCAATGGGGGTTCCTAAGTCTTTCTGGGGCGAGTGGGAGTCCAGAACACAATAGGCAAAATATCCCTCTCCGGAATTGAACAGCAGGCTGGCCAGCAGTTTTTCATTTTCCAATGCTTCCTGGAAGTCCTCATAGGGCAGGAAGTTTTCCTCCTCCAGTTTGCTATATTCTTCTGCCAAAAATTCCTGTATCCTTTTGGTGAAGCGCTGCATGGTAAGCCTGGCAGCATGGAGCAGGCTGTTGCTCAGCCTGGCCGGATTGGCTCCCATCTTCCTTCCAACAGTGCAAAACAGCAGCTTCTCTTCAAAAACCAAAAAAATTTCCTTCTTTTTATCCGACTGCTCCGAGCCGAAAAGCATGCGGTAATAGATTCCCTTCCCGAATTTTTCCCCCCGGTAAGAATCACTGACCATCTGAGGCCTTAAAAGGAACATATCATACATCAGCTGGGCAATGGCCTTCCTCAAGGCTGCCTGTTCTTCCCCAGGAAGAAGATGCTCCCATTTTCTGTCGTTTTTTCCGGTAATGGAAAGGTCGTCCATCGTGGTATGCCCGATCAGCCATCCGGCACAGACACCCAAAAAATGCTCCACTGCCTCCGGAGAATAGTCTGTCTGCTTCAGTTCCTGCTCAAGGGCAGGGAGCGTGTTTTTCAGAAATCCCTCATGGATCCTCCGATGCTGCTCCACTCCCTTATAGCCGATGGAAATCATGTAAGCTTCCTCATCCGCAAAATGCTCTACCGCGTGTTTTTTGAAAAATTCAATCCCTTTCCTGCACGACTGCCGACTGTTGTTCCATCCCCATTTCTTCTGTGTAAGTTGGAAAAGCCTGTTGATATATTGAAAAAGTTCCTGATGCTCCTTGTCAATGAGTTCTACCCCAATATTATACTCTTCCTTCCATACAAACTGAGTATTCATAAAACATCATTCTGCTGCCCGGGCTTGAGGACAATAAGCCCTGTACGGCAGCCGCTCCTTTCTATCCTTTTTCTCCCATAGGCGTTTGCGAAACGCCAGAACCCGCATAAATACGGGATTCTCTTTGTCACAAAATAAAACAACTCCTCACTGG
>RAYB01000015.1 GCA_003669055.1 bacterium 1XD21-70 | reverse complement strand
TGGGTTAAGGTTGTGAACGAGGATCAGGACGAGGATGACGACCCGGCTGAGTACAACTACTACTATATGCAGTCCAACGGTAAAGCTTACAAGGCTCCGGACAACAGCAGCACCGTTCGTTTCAGGACTATCGACGGCAAGAGATATGCCTTTGACGATGACGGTAAGATGCTGTATGGCTGGGTAACTGCCGACGGCGAAAGAGAGACCGATGAAGACGGCTGGTCAGATTCGGATACATTGTACTACTTGGGTTCCTGGGATGATGGTGCAATGAAGACCGGCTGGCAGAAAATCTATGTCCATGACGAGATTGAGGAAGATGATGTAGAGCATTGGTTCAACTTCAAGTCCAATGGTAAAAAGAGGTTTGCAGCTACCGGCGGAAATGATATCAAGGAAGAGAAGATCAACGGCCGGAGATATGGCTTCGACACCCGTGGTGTTATGACATATGAGTGGACGTTGGCTACAACCGGCGGAAGCGACAGACCGGCAAATGCCAGTGTTGCGTCAACATCGAGTTGGAGATACTTCAATGATGTGGATGACGGTGCACGCGTGACTAAGGGCTGGTTCAAGGTAGTTGCTCCTCACGAGGACAATGACAATGTATTCAAGAGCAGCTATGGCTCCAATACTTTCGCTGCTAGTGATGCTGACGACGAGACCGAGAGATGGTACTATGCTGATGGCGATGGTAAGGTAGTTTCCGGCGAGATCAAGAAGATCAAAGGTAAATACTACGGCTTCCGTCCGGAAGGCGAGGATGCCGCTGGCGATAAGAAGGCAGGCGCTATGCTGTCCGGCCTGGTTCTGATGAGGGTGGATGCAGACGGCAAGATTGTTAAGGTAATCGATGACGGTGTAGACTCTGATGAACTTGCAGATTTGATGGATGAGGATAAGGCAAGCACGATTTATCAGAGATATCTGGAAAACCTTCCGGATGGTGGTTCCACAGACGTTGTTTCTTTGTATTATTTTGGCAGCGATGAGGACACAGACGGTGCGATGAAGACCGGTGCCACTACCGTGACCCTGGATGGTGAGACTTTCCACTTCCTGTTCAGCAAAACCGGCGGTGCTGAGGGCAAGGGCCGCGGCCTGACTGGTATTGACGACAATAAGTATATCTATAAGCTTGGCTGCAGGATCGAGGCTGGTAAGGACGACAAATACCAGGTTGTTAGAGTGGTTCCGAGCGGCTCGGCGGTTGACATCAATATCAGCGGTGTAGGGGTGCATAAAGTATCGTCCCAGGATCTCAAGTCTACTTATAAAAATGTTCGTCTGCAAACCTTTAGGAATTCAGATGACGAGACTGTCAGCTGGATGGATATTTCCGAACTGCAGAAGAACGCTGATGAGGATACTAACCCGACCGGTGACAACTCCAAGTATTATCTGGTAAATACCAGCGGTAATATCCAGAGAAGCAAGAATGCAGCTAAGGACGGCGATGACTGGTACTTCTATGTGTACAAATCTGCACTTAAGATGTACACCAACAATAAGAACCTGAAAGAAAAATCCGGAGCAAACAAAGACTGGAAGGATTGGGTACTGGATTGGGAAACAAAAAACGGTAAGTAAGAGATAAAGCCTAATACAATTGCAGGTATCAACTGAAGAGGGGGTTGGCTGATTGCAGCCAGCCCCTTTTTTGTGGATATTATTACATTTTTCTTCCATCGAATTAATAAAAAGTTATAGAAACTTCATGATTTGGGTAGTTGATGGATAAATAAAAGTATGATATGCTTTTTATACAAAAAATGAGAATGCAGTAAAGCTGGAGGGAACTATTCTATGAGAAAAAAGATATTTGTTGCATCGTTTATTGCAGCATCACTGAGTGCTGCTATGGCTGTACCTTCATTTGCAGGGTGGGTACAGGATGGAGACGGCTGGCTGTACCAATATAGTAATGGGACTTTCGCAGGCCAGGGCTGGTTCACAGATCCGGATACCGGGTTGATTTACCATCTGGCTCCGGGCGGCTATATGATGAGCGATACAGAGGTAGAAGGGTATAAACTTGCCGCTGACGGGCACCGGCTGGATAAGACGGATGAACAGCTGGCAAGGGAGGCAAGGGCAGCAGAGAAGAAGGCTTCCAAGCCAACCCCGAATAAGGCGAAGCTGGCTATTGACGCGGCTGTTGCAGAAGCAAAGACCAAGACATATGCGTCATCAACCTTAAGAACCCATTACCAGGCAGAGATGAAAGTCTTCATGGACAAGTATTTCCTGGAGATGTCGAACGAACTTTATAAAGATATTAAGGAGAGGCGTGCGAAGGTTATAGAAGAGGCCAAAGCAGCAGCAGAGGCGGCATCCCTGGCCAGTGAGGATGGGAGCGAGACCGGCGATATGAGCATTGATTATTCCAATATGTATCCGACCGATACGTATTCAGGGAATGATAATGAGGCAGTAAAGTATAGCATTTTCAGGAATGAAGACAAGCAGGATATTATTTCCGCTTATTATTCAAAGATTGTAAAGCAGGATTCTAATAATTATGTGCCTTATACATTTGAACTTGCTTACAACCGCGGCATTGCACCCTCAGAAGAAGACCGCGATATCTTTGACAAGGGATACCGGAAGATGCTGGTTGCGTCTCTGGGAGAGACCAAAGGCAATGAAGTCTGTGAGTTGGCCTTGGCAGGTACGTTGGAGGATGGCCATACCGATACTACAGATGCAGGGAATTCTTTTGTGGTTATGAATAAGAATGGGGTTCTCACGATCCGTGTAACGTGCAGTGAGAAGGTAGAGGCAGAACCTACGGACGGGCAGGACGCAGAGGGGACTACAGAATCTACCGAGGCGTCTGATACACAAGGGGAAGCACAGGAACCAGCTGAAGAAGCAGCATCCACCACTTCTTCCGTGATAACTTCGGGACAGAAAAAGTCGGATGAGGCTCAGGGAGAGCAGGAAGAAGCCCAGGATGAGACTCAGGAGGCTCAGGCAGAAGGCGAGGCTGAGGAGGGAACAGCAGGAGAAGCTGCTGCCGAATAATTATAATAAAGAAAGAACAGATAAAACAGAGCCAGGGGCAGATGGAAGAACAGCCCCTGGCTCTGTTTGGTTATGAAGATTATGAAGCAATCTCAAAGGTCATATAGGCATCCTTAGGGATCTTTGTCTCATATAAGGGAGTACCATTCTTATAAGAAGATTCATCGTATACCTTCAGATGAATCTCATTGTCCTGGTATAAGCCGCCAAAAGTGTCATCGTCGGATTCGCCATAAGAAAAGTCCTGGACACAGACCTGGTCGTTGATGCCTTTGATGGCCTGGTCAGCAAACCATGCGGTATCTTCCGGAGAGGTGCCGTCCTTAACGACAACATCAACATCAATGTAAGCTTCATCCAGGTGCAGCTTAAAGTCAATCGCAGAAGCCATGGGATAATCATTCGGATCCAGATAGATGTCGTTCACATCGTCATGCAGCTGGGCTTCATCAATCTCGATATCGGAATAATAATTGAAGTCCGGCCCTAATGTTTCGTCGGTGCGGACAATATTGCTTTTTGTGCATCCGCATAACAACAGTACGCAGCCGGCAGCCAGCAATATTGTTTTGAATGATTTGCTTAATTTCATATAAACCTCCTGTTAAATAATGATCGAAAATTTTTGGACAAACTGTATTATATATTATTATTCAGAATTTGAACAGACCCTTTTCAAAAATGTAATTAACAATTAAGATTATTGCCAGGGTTTAAGGCGGCGGAAGGAGGACTTAAAGTTGCGGAATTATGGGAAAGATGTTATACTGAGGCGGTAAAAGAAAAAATAGATGGAGGCATTTGCAAGATGGCAGAAATAGGGAAACATGTAAAAAAGCCACAGAATACAGCAAAGGACACATTTTCGTCGGCATGTTCATCAGCAGTGAATGATATCATTGGCCTGTGCGTTTTTATATTGATGACGGTTTTTCCTCTGCTCTATGAGGAAGCATATACCAATATTATGGATGTGAAATATATTTGTTATTACCAGGCAGTGATAGGGATGCTGGTTTTATTGCTGGCCGCAGTATTGGTTATGGCAGCGGTTGATTTTAAGAAATATAAAGGTGTCCACACAAAAAATGTGCTGGGCGGCCTGCTGCCCCGGAATTGGAAGAGGACATTCCTGGCGGCAGATTTTGCTGTTATCATATTTTGGGTAGCAGTGGCTGTTTCTACTTTTTGTTCGGATTATTTTTATGAGTCCTTCTGGGGAAATGAAGGGCGGTATAGCGGGATGTTTCTGCTGTCGCTCTATGTGCTGGCATATTTGGTAATCAGCCGTTTTTGGCGTCCGGAAAGATGGATTTTGGAACTGTTTTTGGTAACGGGGATGATTATGTGTGTGATAGGCATCACCGACTATTTCCGGTTAGATGTCCTCAATTTTCGCGGGCCGGATATCCCGCTGGAGGAATCGGACATTTTCACCTCCACGATCGGGAACATCAATTATTATACGGCGTATGTAGGGATGGTTATGGGGTTTTGTGCATCCCTGTTTCTTACGGCAAAGAAAAAACATTATATAATATGGTATTATGCCTGCATGGTTATTTCTTTTTTTGCCATTATCATGGGATGCAGTGACAATGCTTATTTTGCCATTGCTGCTTTGTTTGGCCTGATCCCTTTTGCGGTATTTAAAAACAGGGGGTGCGTAAACCGGTACCTGGTGATGCTGGCGTCGTTTTTCACCGTAGTGCTGTGTATTGACAGGATCAATCAGGTGTTTGCGGACAGGGTGATTGGTTTGGACAGCTTATTCATGGTAATAACCAGTTTTGGGGGGCTGGTATATGCTGTGGCCTTCTTGTGGATGTTTGCCATTGGGTTTTGGTATTATGGAAAGAAAAAGAACCTTGGGAGCGGGGACTGCGGCAACCGTTTTCTCTATGCCTGGGGAGTTTTTTCGCTGTTGGTGTTGCTGGCAATCGGCTTTGTGTTATATGATGCCAATGCTGCCGGGCACGGTGAACGCTATGGGGCAGCCAGGAATTACCTGGTCTTTTCAAAAAACTGGGGAAGTGAGAGGGGATATATTTGGGGTGCATCTGTAAAATTATACCAGGAATTTTCCTGGATGAAGAAATTGTTTGGATACGGGCCGGACACATTTGGGATTCTGACGACCGAGAATATTATTTATGAAATGACAAGGATAACGAACAAGCTGTATGACTGCGCCCATAACGAGTACCTCCATTACCTGCTGACAATCGGGTTTGTAGGGGCGGCGGCTTACCTGGCATTTTTGGGGTCATCCATTCAATATATGTGGAAAAACTGGAAAAAGAACCCATATATTATAGGATTTTTGGGTGCAGTGCTCTGCTATGCATTCCAGGCGGTTATCAATAACAGCCTTCCGCTTATAACACCGATGATGTGGCTGCTGCTGAGCATCGGGGTGGCAGAGTGCCGGGCAAGTAAGGGAGAGGCGGCAGAACAGGAAGGCACTGACTGACGGAGAGGGGTTGTAATGTTATTTTCAAGGAAGGATCTGATTAAGCTGCTGGGGCCGCTGATCGTGGAGCAGATCATGACTGTTCTCGTGGGCATGGTGGATGTGGTGATGGTGGCAGCAGTAGGAGAAGCAGCAGTGTCTGGCGTGGCACTGGTGGATTCTGTCAGTATTCTGATTATCCAGCTGCTTGCCGCCCTGTCTACCGGCGGGGCAGTGGTATGTTCCCAATACATCGGGAAGCAGAGGCTGGAGGATGCCTGCCACGGGGCAGGGCAGCTGATTTTGATTACAGTGATGTGTTCCGTGCTGTTTGCTGGGGCAGCGCTTTTGGGAGGGCGCCGTCTGCTGGAACTGGTTTTCGGGCAGGCAGAAGAAGCTGTGATGAAAAATGCGGCCATATACTTCAGGATCACTGCCCTTTCGTATGTATTTTTGGCTCTTTATAATTCCGGGGCGGCTTTGTTCCGCTCCATGGGGAATTCACGGGTTTCCATGATGGCGTCCCTGGTGATGAACTGGATTAATATTGTGGGCAATGCAATCTGTATCTATGGGCTCCATATGGGGGTGGAAGGGGTTGCGTGGCCGACCTTGTTTTCGCGGGTCGTGGCGGCGGTATTGATGGGGTACCTGGTCACCCGCCCGGGCAATGCCATCCATGTGTCTGGCTTGAAAGACCTGGTGCCGGATAAGGAGATGGTGAAGCGGATCATGAGGGTCGGGATCCCCAGCGGCCTGGAGAACGGGATGTTCCAATTTGGGAAAATTGCGCTGCAGAGCCTGGTGTCCACACTGGGGACAGCGTCGATTGCCAGCTTTGCGGTGGCATCGAACCTGGTCACTTTCCATTACCTGCCGGGCAATGCGCTGGGCCTGGGGCTTATTACGATCGTAGGCCAGTGTGTGGGAGCCGGGGAATATGAACAGGCAAAGCAGTATACCAAAAAGCTGATCCTGGCCAATTATGGTTTTTTGTTTGTAATCTGTGGCGTGATGGTTATATTCAGCCATCCGATTGTAGGGATGTACCATCTGTCTTTGGAGGCATCGGAACTGGCAAGGAAGATGATTTTAATGCATACAGCCGGGATGCTGATATGGCCGCTGGCATTTCCGCTGCCGAATACGCTGAGGGCAGCCCTGGATTCCCGTTTTACCATGGCGGTGTCGGTGTTTTCCATGTGGGTTTTCCGGATTGGGTTTGCCTATTTGTTTGTGAAAGTGTGGAAAGTGGGGGTAATGGGAGTCTGGTGGGGGATGTTTATTGACTGGATTTTCCGGGCAGCCGTGTTTGTGGCGCGGTTTTGCGGGTTTTCCTCACGGGCACGGCAGGTATGAGGCAGTGCGTTATTTGTCTGGCAGGAGGGCGCAAGGATCTATTTTGCCGATGAAGCCAGGCGGAAATCAGGAATGAAAGAAAATTGTCAGAATTGGAGCAGGGAAAAGGATTGACAAGTAATACCATAAAAGAGTATGATTGAATTGTCTGTAAGTTTGTGTGTGATATATTGAGGAGGAATTGAAATGAAGAGAAGATTTTGGGCGGTGACAGCATTGGCACTGGTTTTATCTGTTTTTTCTTCCACAGTGTCGTTTGCACAAGGGTGGGGGAAAGCGGAGAATAAATGGTTCTATTACCTGGAAGATGGCACCGTAGCGAAGGATACATGGATTGAGGAAGAAGGCGGCTCTTACTGGCTCAGGAGTGATGGGGTGATGGCGACCAGCCAATGGGTGAACGACGGTACGGGCTGGTATTATGTGGATTCTAGCGGAAGAAAGCTGACCAGCCAGATCATGAAGCTGAATGACGAGATTTACTGGCTTGGCGAAGACGGCAAGATGGCAGCAGATGAGTGGGTGTGCACAGAAAACGGGAAATGGTATTATTTTCAGTCGAACGGTTACGCGATGAGGAATGGATGGAAAGTAGTGGGCGGGGAATATTACTATTTTTTAAAGAGCGGCATAATGGCGGCAGATGCACTGGTTCCTGGAGGTTACCGTGTGGGGGCGGACGGAAGATGGATTCAGTGAATGCATAAATAAAAGAAACTGGAGGGAAAAACGATGAGAAACCGGAAAAGATTTTTAGCAGTAGGAGTACTGGCAGCCATGATGACAATGTCCAGTGCCATGGTATGTATGGCAGAGACAGGCTGGGTGGCAAGGGGGTCATCCTGGTACTATTATCGTTCGGATGGGTCGATGGCGACCAATCGGTGGATTATCACTAACGGCGGGCAGTACTGGCTCAATGAGGATGGTACGATGGCGACCAACAAGTGGATCAACACGGATGGGAAGTATTACTACGTAGGGCCAGCCGGGGAGGCAGTTACCGGATGGTATGAGATTTCAGGGAAATGGTACTATTTCTATCCGATTACAGAGACCAACAAGTTTGTGATGGCAGCAGATACCCAGATTGACGGTTACCGGATCGGCGCAGACGGTGTCTGGATTCCTGGGAATTAAGGCAGCCTGGCAATAAAACAGAATAAGCAGGAATTGATAAATGTAGAAAACGGTTTGGCAGAATCAAAGATATAGGGATTTTGCCGAGCCGTTTTCTTTTCGTGAACATATAACGAAAAGGGAATGACAGGAAGGGGGAAGCAGGTGTATAATAAAACAATAGCATAGAAAACATAGCAAGGTACGGAGGACACGGATGATTAAAAATATTGTATTTGATATGGGGAAAGTACTGGTGGGATATGACGGCATGCGGGTTTGTGAGCATTTTATAGAAAATGAACATGACCGTAAGCGGGTTCATACGGCAGTTTTCGTATCGCCGGAATGGGTGATGCTGGATATGGGGGTGCTGACGGATGAACAAGCGCTAAAGACGATCTGTACCAGGCTGCCCAAACGCCTCCATGAGGTGGCGGCCACCTGCATGGGAGAGTGGCACAATTATTGCATGTGGACGTACCAGGAAATGGAGCCGGTGATCCGGAGGCTGAAAGAACGTGGGTTTGGGATTTACCTGTGTTCCAACGCGGCAATCCGGCTGCTGGATTGTTACCAGCAGGTGATACCGGCGGTGGACTGCTTTGACGGCCTGCTGTTTTCGGCGGACGTGAAATGCATAAAACCACAGAAAGAAATCTATGGGCATCTGTTCGGAAGGTTTGGGCTAAAACCGGAGGAATGCTTTTTCATTGATGATGTATTGGTGAACATTGAGGGGGCGCGGGCCTGCGGAATGGATGGCTACTGCTTTAGCGACGGGGACTTTGGGAAGCTGGAAGCAGTGCTGGAGGCACTGGAGGGATGATTGCGGATATGGGAAACAAGGCAGAAGACAGGGGAGTTAACGAAAACGCCATTGGCGAGGAAAGCAGGAAAATCAACAGGGAACTGCTGGAGTTTTTGGACAATAGCCCTACCGGCTTCCATGCGGTTGCCAATATGAAAGCAATGCTGGAACAGGCGGGGTTTAAAAGGCTTTTGGAAGGGCAGGCCTGGACGCTGAAGGGAGGGGAAGGATACTATGTGACGCGGAATGATTCTGCCCTGATTGCGTTTCGTATCCCGGGGAAAGGATTTTCGGGGTTTCAGATTATGGCAAGCCATAGTGATTCTCCGGCATTGAAGATAAAAGAAAATGCAGAGATCGAGGTGGAGAAGCGGTATGTCAAGCTAAATGTGGAACGGTATGGCGGATTGCTTTGTGCACCGTGGATGGACCGCCCACTGTCGGTGGCAGGGCGTGTGGTAGTGCGCACGGGGCAGGGGGTAGCGGCAAAGCTGGTAAATGTGGACCGGGATCTGCTGATCATTCCTAACCTGGCTATCCATATGAACCGTAAGGCGAATGAAGGTTATGAGTTTAACGCGCAGAAGGATATGCTGCCTTTGTTTTGCGGCGGAACTGCCGGGGGCGGGTTTTTGAAACTGATTGCAGAGGCGGCGGGAGTTGGGGAAAAAGATATCTTAGACACGGATTTGTTCTTATATAACCGGATGAAGGGGACAGTGCTGGGGTTGGACGGTGAGTTTATCGCCGCTCCGCGTCTGGATGATTTGCAATGTGCATTTGCGTCATTAAAAGGTTTTTTGGCGGCGGAGCCTAATGGCAGTGCAGCGGTTCACTGTGTGCTGGACAATGAAGAAGTAGGAAGCGGGACAAAGCAGGGGGCAGGATCCACATTCCTGCGTGATGTGCTGCGCCGGATCAACACGGCTATGGGGCGCAGTGAGGAAGAGTATTTGATGGCGCTGGCATCCAGCTTTATGGTATCGGCAGACAATGCGCACAGTGTCCATCCGAACCATCCGGATAAAGCAGACCCGACAAACCGCCCCTTTATGAACGGTGGGATTGTGGTCAAGTACAGTGCAAACCAGAAGTATACTACGGATGCAATATCCGGGGCAGTATTTAAGGCCATCTGTGAGCGGGCAAAAGTCCCCTGCCAGGTGTTTTTCAACCGCTCCGACATGATTGGAGGTTCCACCCTGGGGAATATTTCCAATTCCCAGGTGGCTCTGAACACGGTGGATATTGGTTTGCCGCAGCTGGCGATGCATTCCTGCTATGAGACGGCGGGGGGCAAGGACACAGCATATCTGGTACGTGCGGCCAGGGAACTGTACTCCTCATCTCTGTGCGGGAACGGGGATGGGGAATACCGGATAGCCTGGGCAGAGGGGCAGGGGGAATAAAAGACCAATAACAAGGAAAAACGGAGAGAAAAGCATCTTTTCTTTTGGGATTTCTTGTTATATAATCAAATGGCACTTGGTTTACGGTGCGTGGAAATAAAAGCAAGGGAGATGGCCATATGACAAAAATCAGGACAAGATATGCACCCAGCCCAACCGGGCGGATGCATGTAGGGAATCTGCGGACGGCGCTATATGCTTATCTGATCGCGAAGCATGAAGGGGGCGATTTCCTGCTGAGGATAGAAGATACCGACCAGGAGCGCTTTGTGGAGGGCGCTACGGAGATTATTTACCGGACGCTGGAAAAGACCGGGCTGATCCATGACGAGGGGCCGGATAAGGATGGCGGTGTGGGGCCTTATGTGCAGAGCGAACGCCGTGCGGCAGGAATTTATCTGGATTATGCAAAAAAACTGGTTGAGAAGGGGGAGGCATATTATTGCTTTTGCACCCAGGAACGCCTGGATTCTTTGAGGACTACGGTTAACGGTGAGGAGATCATGGCTTATGATAAGCATTGCCTCCATCTGACGAAAGAGGAGGTCGAGGCGAACCTGGCGGCGGGGATGCCTTATGTGATCCGGCAGAACAATCCGCGGGAAGGGCAGACCACGTTTCATGATGACATTTACGGGGACATTACGGTTGATAACTCGGAACTGGATGATATGGTTTTGATTAAGTCGGACGGATATCCCACCTACAATTTTGCCAACGTGGTGGATGACCACTTAATGGGGATTACCCATGTGGTGCGCGGGAATGAGTACCTGTCTTCCTCCCCCAAGTACAACCGCCTGTACGATGCCTTTGGCTGGGAGGTTCCGGTCTATGTGCACTGCCCGCTTATCACCAATGAGGAGCACAAGAAACTGAGCAAGCGCAGCGGGCATGCTTCCTATGAGGATCTGATCGAGCAGGGGTTTGTGTCTGAGGCAGTGGTGAACTATGTTGCACTCCTTGGCTGGTCGCCGGAGGAGAACAGGGAGGTCTATTCCCTCGAGGAACTGGTGCAGGTGTTTGACTACCATCACCTGAGCAAATCCCCAGCAGTCTTTGACGTGACAAAGCTGAAATGGATGAACGGCGAGTATCTGAAAACCATGGACTTTGACCGTTTTTATGGGATGGCAGAGCCATATATCAGGGAAGTGATCAAGAAAGGCCTGGATCTGAAAAAGATCGCGGCCATGGTGAAGACCCGGATTGAGGTATTTCCGGATATTGCAGGGCATATTGATTTCTTTGAGGAGATGCCGGAATATGACATCTCCATGTATACCCATAAGAAGATGAAATCCACAAAAGAGAGTTCGCTGCAGGTGCTGTCCGATGTGCTGCCGCTTTTGGAGGCGCAGGAGGATTTCTCGAATGATGCCTTATACGGAACCCTTTCCCAATATGTGGAGGAGAAGGGGGTAAAGACGGGCTTTGTGATGTGGCCGATCCGGACTGCGGTGTCCGGAAAACAGATGACACCGGCAGGGGCGACAGAAATTATGGAGGTACTTGGGAAGGATGAGTCGCTGGCGAGGATCCGAAAAGGGATTGAGAAGCTGAAATAGGATGTTATCATTATGATCATGGGGATGCGGGGATAACCATTCAGGAGGGGCCTGAACGGCTATCCCCGCAGGAAAATCGCGGAGGATTATGAAATGGGAATAGTGAAGGCAGCAGTGACAGCAATGAGGGGTGCGCTGGCGGATCAGTGGCTGGAGGTTATGGAGCCGGGGAATATGGGGGATCAGACGGTGTTTACAAGCGGCGTGAAGATCCGGAAAGGTTCCAACACCAAAGGAAGCGACAACACGGTATCTGACGGGGCGGTCATCCATGTGTACCCGAACCAGTTTATGATGGTGGTGGATGGCGGCAAGGTTGTGGATTACACGGCGGAAGAAGGATACTTTATTGTGAAGAATTCCTCGCTGCCATCCCTGTTTAACGGACAGTTTAAGGACGCATTAAAGGAGTCGTTTAACCGGATCCGGTTTGGCGGGGAGACACCAGGGGTGCAGAAGGTGTTCTATGTCAATTTGCAGGAGATCAAGGGGATTAAATTTGGCACCCGGAACCCTGTTAACTATTTTGACAGTTTTTACAATGCAGAGTTATTCCTGCGGGCGCATGGCACTTATTCGATTCAGATTACGGATCCGCTGCGGTTTTATGCGCAGGTAGTCCCCAAGAATGCGGGGCATGTGGAGATTGGCTCCGTCAATGAGCAGTATATGAGCGAATTTTTGGAGGCGCTGCAGGCATCGATCAACCGGATGTCCGCAGAGGGCGAACGGATCTCCTTTGTCCTTTCCAAAGGGGCCGTGCTCAGCCGCCATATGTCAGAGGTGCTGGACGAGGACTGGAAACGGGAGCGGGGCTTTGAAGTGATGAGCGTGGGGCTGGCAAGCATTTCCTATGATGCAGAGTCCCAGAAGCTGATCAATATGCGCAACCAGGGGGCAATGCTGGGCGACCCGAACGTGCGGGAGGGATATGTGCAGGGCGCGATCGCGCGCGGCCTGGAGGCGGCTGGATCCAACCGGAATGGCGCGATGGCGGGATTTATGGGCATGGGCGCAGGCATGAATGCGGGGGGCGGCTTTATGGGGGCGGCTTCCACGGCAAATATGCAGCAGATGCAGATGAATACCAAGGCCGGGGGCCAGGCTGGCGGTTATGGCCAGAGTGCAGTGGCCGGGGGGCTTGGCCTTGGCGGAGGCATGGCAGCCAAAGCGGGCGCCTGGGTGTGCCGGTGCGGGGCTGCAAACAGCGGGAAATTCTGCAGTGAATGCGGCAATCCCAGGCCGGATACGGAGTCGTGGACCTGCCGGTGCGGGGCTTTGAATACAGGCAAATTCTGCAGTGAGTGCGGCAGCCCGAAGCCGGACGGGAATACCTGGGTGTGCCGGTGCGGCGCGGCCAATAGCGGAAGGTTCTGCAGTTCATGCGGCAACCCGAAAGAATAGGGGAAAAGTATGGCAGCGGTAATTTATAAGTGCCCAAACTGCGGCGGTGACCTGCGGTTTGAGCCAGAGGGGCAGCAGTTTAGGTGCGAATACTGCCGGTCAGGGTTTTCCAAAGAGCAGATGGAAAACTTTTTTGAGGCGGCTGGCGTGCTGTATTCGTGCCCAAGCTGCGGAGCCGAACTTGTGGCCGAGGAGACTACGGCGGCAACATTTTGCTATTATTGCCATAACCCGGTAGTGCTGGCAGGGCGGGTACAGGGAGAATACCATCCGGATGGGATTCTCCCTTTTGAGATTGACCGGAAAAAGGCGTTGGATATTTTCGGGAAGTGGATGGCAGGGAAGAAATATGTCCCCAAGGCATTTTATTCCCAGGATCAGGTCGAAAAGCTGACAGGGGTTTATTTCCCATATTGGCTTTATGGCTGCCAGGTGGAAGGGAAACTCGATGCAGAGGGCACAAAACAAACTTCCTGGACAGAAGGGAACATGAGGCTTACAAAAACAGAGGAATATGAAATCCGGCGTGAAGGGACGATGGACATCAGCCATGTTGCGCGCAATGCGCTTTCCAAAGCAAACCGGAAGCTGGCAGAGGGGGTAATGCCGTTTGAAATGGAAAAATTGCAGCCTTTCCATATGGGCTACCTTTCTGGGTTCCTGGCAGAGAACCGGGATATGGAGCACACGGCGCTTGCCCCGGATGTGGAGGCGGAAGTCCGGCAATTTGCAGAAGATTCCCTGCGCAGTGAGATTGGCGGGTATCATTCCGTAAATGTCCGTGCCAAGGAGACACGCATACAGAATCCGCAGTGGCATTATGTGCTGATGCCGGTTTGGGCGCTGACCTACCGGGATAAGAGGACGGATAAAACCTATTATTTTGCATGCAACGGGCAGACCGGAAAGGTATGCGGGGAACTGCCGGTGGATGAGGGGCGCCTGCTGCAGCTGTTTTTGGCTGTTTTTATCCCTATGTTGGCTGCACTGCTGGCGGTGTGGTACTTTATCTAAGGAGACCGGGGCATTGGGGCAAAAGGCGGGAAGGAGGCAAGGATGGGTGCAAAGTCAGCAGCGGTGAAAGAGAGAGCAGCAGGCAGGGAGGCGGCGGTTTTTGGGGTGTGGGTGTTTTTGCTGGCGGCCGGGCTGCTGTTATGGGGGACGGCGTTTCCGGCAAGGGCAGAGGAGGGTTCCCTTGTGCAGAGGGTATATGACCAGGCAGGGCTGTTTTCCAGGGAGGAAGAGGAGGAACTGGAGGCGGAGATACAAAGGCTGCAGGAAAAGCTTGGTATGGATGCCGTGCTGGTGACCGTGGAGGATACCGGGGGAAAGCCGGCAGCAGAGTATGCGGACGGCTTTTTTGATGACAATGGATTTGGGACAGGGGAGGACCGCAGCGGCATCCTTTATCTGATGGATATGGACAACCGGGAATTATATATCTCCAAGAGCGGCAAAATGGTCTGGGCTCTTACCGATGAGAGAGTCGATTCCATGCTGGAGAGCGGGACTGCCTATATGGGGCAGGGCGATTATCCTGGATGTGCATATAAATTGTTTTCCGATACCTTACGTTACCAGGAGGAGGGGATTGCCGACAGGCAGTACCAGGCGGGCCAGGATGCCGGGGAGGCTGTGTTTGGCCGGGGGAAGAGGCACAGGCGTATCCGCTGGTATGAAGTGATTCTCGCGGCCGGGGCAGCTGCCTTTTGTGCAGGGGGCGTATGCAGAAAGGTACGGCGGGAGTATGCGATGGAGGAGGAGCAGGGGAGGGCAGCCAATTATTATATGGCATACCGGGCGGATACCGGCTTTTGCTTCCAAAGCCGGGAGGATGCGTTGGTGAGGTCTCATATTGCCCGGCAGGTGATTGTACAAAATACTCCCCGGGGGACGGGGGGCGGGAAGAGCGCAGGGCGCAGCGCGACCCACCGGTCGGGAAGCGGGCGTATACATGGGGGCGGAGGAAGGAAGTTTTAAGGCAAAATCAGGGGTTTTAAGGGGGGAATATTGCCGTTTTCCAAAAGAATCCGCCACAGACATACAATTGTAGCTGGACAAACCACGTATATGTATGTTATAATCGAAACACTTTATCTGACTAAATCAACAGATAAGGGAACAAAAAAGGAGGAGACAAGTAATGAAAAAGAGATTACTTAGCTTGACACTGGCGGCAGCCATGGTATTTTCTATGGCCGGATGCCGTGGCGCAGAGCCGACTGCAACGACTGCGGCTCCGGCTGGGACCGAGGCTACTACCGCAGCAGACGCGGCAGATACAAAAGCAGAAGAAGATTCTGCAGAGACCGAGGCAGCAGCACCGGCAGAGAATTTCAAGATCGGTATTATTACCGGTACGGCTTCCCAGGGGGATGAGGAGATCACCCAGGCGAACAAGATGAAGGAGAAGTACGGTGACATGATCGTTACTTCTACTTATCCGGATAACTTTACCACCGAGACGGAGACGGTTATCTCCAATACCGTGGCGATGGCTTCCGACCCGGATGTGAAGGCTATCATCTGGTGCCAGGCGATCCCGGGCACGGCGGCTGCGATTGACAAGGTTCGTGAGACCCGCCCCGACATGATCTTCATCGTAGGTACCCCTGGTGAGGATCCGGGCGTTATCAACCCGAAGGCTGATATTGTGCTGCAGGTGGATGAGCCTGGATGTGGCATCGTAATCCCGCCGCAGGCGAAGGCGCAGGGTGCGAAGACGATGATCCACTATTCTTTCCCGCGCCATATGAGTTATGCCCTGATCGTTGCCCGTCATGAGAACCTTAAGAAATACTGTGCTGAGAATGGTATTGAACTGGTAGATGTTACCGCTCCGGATCCGACCGGCGATTCCGGTATCACCGGTGCCCAGCAGTTCATCCTGGAGGATGTGCCGCGCCAGATTGAAAAGTACGGCAAAGATACCGTGTTCTTCACCACCAACTGTGGTATGCAGGAGCCGCTGATCCGTTCCGTATTCGAGAATGGTGCGATCTACAGCCTGCAGTGCTGCCCGTCCCCGTTCCATGCTTTCCCGGCTGCCCTGAACATCGACATGGCAGGCCATGAGGCGGATGTGGACTATATGATGGAGCAGCTTCAGGCCAAGGTTACCGAGGCTAACATGGGCGGCCGCGTATCTACCTGGGGCGTTCCCTGTAATATGCTGTTCATCAGCGCCGGTGTTGAGTACGCAAAGAAAGTCCTTGAGGGCGAGACCAATGGTACTGTCCTGGATGAAGAACTGCTTCGCTCCACCGTTCAGGAGTGTGCAGAGGAGTTTACCCCTGGCGCACAGATGACCCTGGATTACTATGTGGATGATGACGGCAATGCAAAGGAGAACCATTTCCTGGTAATGTCTGATTTCGTTACTTTTGAGTAATCGAGCCTAAAAAACGGAATACTGTGATGGTATCTGGGGTTCTGCCGACAGGAGTCTTTGAGACATCAGTTGGCAGAACCCTTTGCTATGGTGCATCCGGCCGGTGCCGGTAGTGCATGTTCCCCCAAAGGTCTCAACAGCTTTTGGGAGGATTTGTGCCCTATGGATGGAATGGCATGGGGCATGGCTGAGTTGCGAAAAAATATGTGTAGAAAGAGGTTGGTGACTTGGAGAAAACAAAGGAAACCTATGTCCTGAAGATGGACAACATTGCCAAAGAATATTATGGCAACCGGGTGCTTAAGGGTGTGAACCTCCACATCCGTCCCGGCGAGATCCACGCGCTGATGGGGGAAAACGGCGCAGGAAAGTCAACGTTGATGAATATCCTTTTCGGGATGCCTGTCATCCACAGCACGGGCGGGTTTGAGGGGACAGTAGAGGTAAACGGAGAGCCGGTGCAGATTGATACCCCGCTTAAGGCCATGGAGATGGGGATTGGCATGGTACACCAGGAATTTATGCTGATTCCGGGATTTTCGGTGACGGAGAACATTAAGGTCGGACGTGAGATCAGCACCCCGAACTTGGTCAGCCGCCTGTTTGGGCGGTCTATGGAATCCCTGGATTTCAAACAAATGCGGCGCGACGCAAAAAAAGCGTTAAAGACCATCGGGCTGCAGATTGAAGAGTATGTCAAGGTTGCAGGGCTTCCGGTAGGGTATATGCAATTCATTGAGATTGCCAGGGAACTTGACAAGACCGGGATCCGCATCCTGGTATTTGATGAACCGACGGCAGTCCTTACAGAGTCGGAGGCAGAACGCCTGCTAGAGGCAATGCGGGTGATATCGTCCCAGGGGATTGCAATTATCTTTATCACCCACCGTTTGGATGAGGTGATGGCCGTGGCAGATTCGATGACGATTTTGCGGGATGGGGAATTTGTGGCCAGAAAAGAGATCAAAGACACGAATGTGGTAGAGATCGCGGAACTTATGATCGGGCGGAAGATGGAGAAACTGGTGGATGACAGCGTGCTGGACAACCGCCAGGTCAGCAGGGATGAAATCGCGGTAAGCTTAAGGGATTATAAAGTGGATATGCCCGGAGAAAAGGTGAAGGGGATTGATTTGGATATCCGCAGGGGTGAGATTTTTGGCATCGGCGGCCTGGCCGGTCAGGGAAAGTTAGGGATCCCGAACGGGATTATGGGGCTTTATGAGGCTGAAGGCGAGGTGAAGATCAATGGGCAGGCACTGAACCTGAGCAAATTAGGGGACGCATTAGACCATAAAGTTGCATTTGTGTCTGAGGACCGGCGGGGGGTAGGCCTTCTGCTGGATGAGAGCATTGAGCAGAATATCATTTTCTCCGCCATGCAGACCAACGGCAAATTCTTAAAAAGGATCGGCTGGATGAAGTTATATGATGCGGCGGCAGCCCATGCGCATGCGGAGGAGATGGTGAAAACCCTGGATATCCGCTGCACGGGGATCCGCCAGCATGCGGGGGCGCTTTCCGGCGGCAACCAGCAGAAGGTATGCCTGGCGCGTGCGCTGACATTGGAGCCGGAGGTGCTGTTTGTGTCGGAGCCGACCCGGGGGATTGATATCGGTGCAAAGAAGCTGGTTCTGGAGTATTTGGCGAAGCTGAACCGGGAACTGGGAATGACCGTGATCATAGTGTCCTCGGAATTGATGGAACTGCGTTCGGTATCAGACCGGATCGCAATTATTTCTGACGGAAAGCTGGCTTGTATCCTGAAGCCGGATGATACGGATGCGAATTTCGGGCTTGCCATGTCCGGCGCCTGGAAAGGAGGGCAGGAAGATGAGTAATCCACTAAAATCAATGGTGGCAAAGTTTGGGCTGCCGCGTATTATCATTGTTTCGTTCTTTCTGTTTCTGGTAGCGGCGGCAGGAGGGTTCCACATGAACCTGATGCAGCTTTTGAGTGACTGTATCCGGCGGTGGGGGATGTTCGGCATCCTGGCGCTGGCCATGGTACCGGCAGTGCAGTGCGGGATTGGCCTGAACTTTGGTATTTCCATGGGTATCGTTGGCGGGCTGCTGGGGGGGCTGATCGTGATCCAGCTGCAGGTTGCCCAGAAGCCGTCCCTGGTGGCGATCCATCCTCTGTTTGCCATGTGGGTGGCAATCCTGGTGGCAATCCTGATTGGTGTGGCTCTGGCCACGGTGATTGGCTATCTGTACGGGCAGCTGTTAAACCGGGTGAAGGGCTCGGAGATGACGGTAACCACTTATGTTGGCTTTTCGATTATCGCATTCATGAACATGTGGTGGATGCTGCTGCCGTTCACGGACGGGGAACTGATCTGGCCGAACGCCGGAAAAGGCCTTCGTAATACGATTTCACTGGCCTCTTCCTACAGCAATGTCATGAACAAGACATTGGCATTTAATATCGGCAACCTCACGGTTCCCACGGGGCTTCTGCTCTTCTTTTTCCTGATGTGCTTCCTGGTATGGCTGTTTATGCGTTCCAAGACGGGGATCGCGATGAGTGCAGCAGGGGCAAACCCGATGTTTGCCAAAGCGGCGGGCATCAATGTCAATAAGATGCGCCTGATTGGAACCACGCTTTCCACAGTGCTGGCAGCAGTGGGAATCCTGGTGTATGCCCAGGGATTTGGTTTTATGCAGTTATATAACGGCCCGATGATGATGGGCTTTACCTCCGTGGCGGCAGTCCTGATCGGAGGAGCCAGCCCGAAGCGGGCACGGATTACCCATGTGCTGATCGGCACCTTCCTGTTCCAGGGGATCCTGGCTCTGGGGCTTCCGGTAGCGAACCAGTTTATCCCGGAGAGCAACCTGTCAGAGGTGGCGCGTTTGATTATCTCCAACGGCATTATCATTTACGCGCTTAGCCAGGTGAAAGGAGGCAGCGGACGTGACTAAAAAAATATCAAATTTTTTGGTTCAGAACATGGTGGTTATCCTGTTCATGATCCTTTGTGTGCTGGCGACATATTTTTCTAAGCAGCCGCTGACCTTTGTGGTCTCGGAGCTGTTTACCCGTATTGCAAGGAACTCTTTTATCGTTTTGTCGCTGATCATCCCGGTTATCGCCGGTATGGGGCTGAATTTCGGTATCGTAATCGGTGCCATGGCGGCGCAGCTGGCGATCTTTTTGACCACCTACTGGGGCTTTACCGGCATTTCCGGATTCTTGTTTACCGTGGTGCTGGCAACCCCGTTTGCAGTGTTTTTCGGGTTTTTGGTGGGGAAACTCTTTAACTACATGAAGGGGAATGAGATGATCGGCGGGCTGGTTTTAGGGTATTTTGCGGATGGTATTTACCAGCTGGTGTTTTTGTTTATCTTTGGCGGCGTGATCAAGATGAACAATTCCACCCTGATGATCCCTACAGGAATCGGTGTTAAGAATACCATTGACTTGAAGGATACCGTAAAATATGCACTGGATACGGTGCCGATGCTGACAATTGTGGAACTGGGCTTTTACCTGGTGATGATTATCCTGGCCTGCTCGGCGGCGTTTAAGCTGGTGAAGAAGCAGCCGGTGGATTGGAAGTCTACAGGGATCAAGGCTGTGGCGGCAGCTGCGGCCTATGGCCTGACCTTTATCGGGCCGGTGGAGCGGTTCTTGGCGGCTGACCGCCTGCTGCTGTTATCGGCAGTGGAACTGGGATGCCTGGCTACCGTGCTCTGGCAGCTGTACGGTTTTGTGAAATGGAAGATACAGACGGGGAAGGGCAACGAGGAGGCAGGTTCAGGGGCATTTGTGCCGGTGAAGGCCGGTGTCAATGTGATCCTGGCGGCAGTGGTTTATGCCCTGACCTATGTGCCGGCAATCTATAATATACTGATTGTTGTTAAGCTTCCGGTGATGACGTACCTTTGCATTGGGGCGTTGTGTGTGTTTAATAATATCCTGATGAAGACGCGCCTGGGGCAGAATATGAGGACAGTTGGCCAAAGCCGTACCGTGGCCAACGCGGCAGGCATTGATGTGGACAAGACACGTATTATCGCCATGATCTTTTCCACGGTGCTGGCCAGCTGGGGACAGCTGATTTTCCTGCAGAATGTGGGGACGATCTCGACTTATGGCGCCCATACCCAGGTCGGGCAGTTCGCGATTGCGGCACTGCTGGTAGGCGGGGCGTCCGTGCAGAAGGCGACGAATAAGCAGGCGCTTGTGGGCATTGTGCTGTTCCACACACTGTTTATTGTCTCTCCTCTTGCCGGTAAGGAACTGTTCGGCGATCCGGTTATCGGCGAGTATTTCCGGGTGTTTGTATCCTATGGCGTCATCGCACTGGCATTGGCGATGCATGCATGGAAGAAGGCGCCGGGAGGCAAGGTGTCCGGAAGGCAGGGAGCCGGGCGGAAAGGCAAAGCCGGGAAGGCAGAAAGGACGGTTTGACCCTTAATGCAAACTGCGGACTGCCAGGGTTAAAACCTTAAAATAAAAGGAAGGGCAGGAAGCAAGAAACGAAAAAAATCTGAGGATTCACGGATAAAAAGATAACAGGCCAGAGCCCTCTCTGAGGCGGATAAGTGGATGGATGCCACATACCGCCCCAGAGGGGGCTTTTTGCTGTGGGTAATGACAAAAAAGGCAGGGTGACAGGCAGGTTTCGGAGAAAACAAAAGAAATAATGGATAAATGACATAAAAAAGCGAAAAAAACCAAAGAATAATTATATAAATTCACAAAAAATAGGACATGTGTCATTGAAGGAGGAGTCAAATATCCGGTATTATGGTAACAGACATGGGGACAGCTGCGAAAGGGATGGCAAGAGGATGAATAAACGGACAGACGAGGTATTAAGCCTGATCGCATCGTTGGATCAGGGGGCACAGGATTATCTGAATGAATACCTGGCAAATGCTCCCATCAGCATTTTGGAGAAGTTTGAGATCGTCAGCATGAAAAGCCAGACGACCTTTATCTATGAGGAGGAGGTGATACAAAAGATATTTATCCTGGTAAGAGGGAGGGTGAAAGCCACTGACCAATATCTGGACGGGGTTAGTTTTGAGTATATGTGGTTCAAACCGGTTAAGACATTTGGCGCAATGGAGGTCTTGCTGGGGATGGATCAGTTTAAGACCACGTTGACAACAGTGGCGGACAGCTGCTTTTTGGTTATTTCCAGGGACAGTTTTGAGGGATGGATGAGCCATGACGAGAAGGCACTGAGGCTGGAAGCAAAAACCATGGGAACCTACCTGCTTACACAAGCGAAGCTGGCACGGGCGTTTTTGTTTCTGGAGGGAAGGCAGAGGGTGATGGTATTTCTTTCCATGACTCTGGAATTGAACGGCAAGCCAGGGATGCTGCGCCTAAGCCGGCAAAGCATTGCGGATAATACCGGGCTTTCCACACGGACGGTGAACCGGGTAATGAAGGAATTGACGGCAGAGGGATATCTGCGCTGCCAGGGAATGCGTATTTTTGTAAATCAGGAACAGCAAACACGGCTGGAATGTGAGACGAATGCTTATTGGCAGGGGTCGGGAACATGGAACCGGCTATTGTAGGAGGAAGAACATGAGAAAATTCAGGAAATTTGCAGCATTGGTGATGGGAATGGCGATGGCAGGAACTCTTCTGGGCGGATGCTCAGGGACACCGAAACAGGAAACAAAGCAGGAAGGGCAGCAGGAGACAGCAGCCAAGGCAGAAAGCGGCAGCGCAGGCAACGGGGAGACGGCAGCCCAAGGGCAGGAAGAAGTCGGCGGCGTATCCCTGGAAGGGGTTCGGATCATCCATCTGATCAGCAATACCAGGGGGGATGGCGGCAACCATGACATGGCAGCCAAAGCAGTGGAAAAGATGCGTGATGAGTACGGGGCAGAAATCAAAATTGTAGAGATGGGGAATTCTTCTGCCGATGTGGCCAAATATCTGCCAACCACCCTGGATGCCTGTGAGGACGGATGGGAATATGTGGTCTGCGGGTCCGCACAGATGGTGGAGCCGGTGCAGGAGGCAGCAAAGGAATACCCGGAGGTGAAATTCATTGTGTATGATGCGGAGATAACGCGCAGCCAGGAGGGGGAACTGGCCAATGTATATTCTGCACTGTTCAAACAAAATGAATCCTCCTACCTGGCAGGAATCCTTGCCATGGGGATGAGTGATACGGGCAAGGTCGGCTTTATCGGGGGCCAGGAAATCCCGACGATCAATGACTTTTTGGTTGGCTATATTGCCGGTGCCAGAAGCGTAAAGGAAGATGCGGTGGTGTACAACTCTTTTATCGGATCCTGGAATGACCTGGCAAAAGCAAAGGAACTGGCAGATATCCAGTACCAGCAGGGGGCTTCCTTGATTTTCCCGGCTGCCGGGCAGGCATATGCAGGGATTTATGAGGCAGGCTTTGAACAACAGAAAATGTATCTGGGATGTGATGTGGACAGAACTCTCCAGTATGAAAGCAACAACCCGGAAATGAACAACTATATGCCAACCTCCGTTATTAAAAGGGTGGATACCTTTGTGGAAAATTCTTTCCAGAGGATCATGGCCGGTGAAAACATTTTCGGCATCCATGAGGCAGTGGGCTTAAAGGAAGACTGCGTAGGGCTTGTGGAGAATAGCTATTATGAGAAACTGGTTCCGGAGGATGTGAAAAAACAGATAAAGGAAGCCTACAGCCAGATCGTGGACGGGACGGTAGAAGTGCCTTCTGCTTTTGGTATGGACCAAAACCAGCTGAATGAGTTTATTGGCGATAACCACTGAATAAAAAGGGATGAAAGCGATCTATGAATGAGACTATTCTGGAAATGAAACAGATAACAAAGATATACGGCAATGGTGTCCTGGCCAATGACAAGGTGGATTTCTCGGTAAGGAAAGGGGAAATCCATGCCCTGATGGGCGAGAACGGAGCCGGGAAATCCACCTTGATGAAACTGCTGTTCGGGATAGAGCGTCCGGAAGAAGGCGAGATCTATATTCATGGAAAACAGGTACAGATTAAGTCTCCCATTGACGCTTTAAAACTTGGGATCGGCATGGTCCACCAGCATTTTATGCTGGTGGATTCCCTTACCGTGGCAGAGAACATGGTTTTGCGCCGGGAACCAGTCAAAAGCAGGATGTTTTTGGACATGGAAACGGCATGCAACGAGGTGGAAAAGATAGCAGAGCAGTATAACCTGCAGCTGGATGCCAGGGCAGTGACCGGTACCCTGCCCGTGGGGATGAAGCAGCGGGTGGAGATCCTAAAGGCCTTATACAGGGGAGCGGAAATTCTGATCCTGGACGAGCCGACGGCAGTCCTGACGCCGCAGGAAACCACGGAACTGTTCCGGCAGCTGAAGGAACTGCGCAACCACGGCCATACGATTATTTTTATTTCCCATAAAATCCGGGAAATCAAAGAACTTTGTGACAGGATCACCATTATGCGCAGCGGCCGCAGCATGGGCGTATACGAGGTGGAGAATACAAGCATTGAAGAGATCTCTGCCTTGATGGTAGGGCGGGACAACGTCATAAAGATCGATAAGAAGAAGGCCAGCCCCAAAGAGGCCGTGCTGAAGGTGCGGGATCTGAAATACGGGTTTGGGCAGGAACAGCTAACCTTAAAAGGTGTCTCCTTTGATGTGCGCAGGGGGGAGATTTTGGGGATCGCCGGGGTGGAAGGCAACGGGCAGAGGGAACTGATTGAAATCATCACCCGCCTCAGGCGCAATGAACAGGGGAAGATCACCCTTCTGGAAGAGGACATCAGCAAGGCAGAGGTAAAACAGTTCAGGAATCTGGGGAGCGGGTACATCCCCCAAGACCGGCTGAGTTTTGGGGCGGCGGCAAATTCCACCATAGAGGAGAACCTGATTGCCTTGTCAACCGAAAAAAAGGAACTCCAGAGAGGTGGATTCCTCTCTTCCCGGCGGATCCGGAGTTATTCGGAAAAACTGATCCGGGAATTCCAGGTTAAATGTGACTCCGCAAGAACTACCATCGGAATGCTTTCCGGGGGGAATATGCAGAAGGTAGTGGTGGCAAGGGAACTGACCGGGGAACGGAACCTGATCATAGCTGACCAGCCCACACGTGGGATTGACGTGAAGACGGCATCTTTCATCCATCAAAAGCTGGTTTCCCTGCGGGATGAGGGAAAGGCGGTGCTGCTGGTGTCAGCTGACTTAAATGAGATCCTGGAACTTTCCGATGCATTGATGGTGATGCATGAAGGGCAGATCTGTGCCTATTTCCCGGATGCATCCCAGGTGACAGAGGTGGAACTGGGGCAATACATGCTGGGGGTCTGCAGGCAGAGTGAAGAGCAGATAAAGGAGGCGTTCTATGAATAGCAGGCAGGTAAATGAGGTGTTCCAGGTAATCAAGACCAGTCTTGCGATCCTGGTCGCCATGGTTTGCGCATTTGTGTTTATTTTTCTGATCAGCAATGAACCACTGACTGCCATCCGGGCATTCTTGCTGGGGCCGTTCAGTTCGATCCGGCGGTTTGGGAATATGATTGAGTTTTTTATCCCGGTTTGTTTTACCGCCCTGGGAGCCTGTGTGATATTTTCCATTGGCCAGTGCAGCGTAATCGGGGAAGGGACAGCATTTTTCGGCGGCTTGGTGGCGGCATGGGTAGCGATTCAGACAGGAAGGGGCGGCATTGGCACCCAGGTGCTTGCTTTTTTTGCGGCAGCCCTTGTCTGCGGCCTGATAGCCATGATCCCGATGTATCTGAAACTCCGGTTCGGGGCGGACTTGTTTGTGGATTCGCTGATGATGAACTATGTTTTGCTGTATGTAGGGATATTTATCCTGAACTATTCTATCCGTGACCCGGAGATCGGGATGACGGCATCTTATTCAATCCCGGAGGGCGCAGGCCTCCCGGTGCTGATTCCCAAGACCCAAGTGAATTTTGCCCTGGTCTTGGCGTTATTGGCAATCGTGGGCACGGTTTTGCTGATGGATAAGACCAGGCTGGGCTACCAGATGCGCCTGATCGGTTCCAATTCGCAGTTTGCAAAATATTGCGGCATCCCCATCGGGAAGGTCTGTATGCTGAGCGCCCTGGTCGGGGGCATCCTTTCCGGGATCGGGGGCGCGGCAGAAATGCTGGGCAGGTATGAGCGCTTCCAGTGGCTTGGCCTTCCCGGGTTTGGCTGGGACGGGATCCTGATTGCTACCATAGCCGGGTTTAAGGCAAGGAATGTGCTGATTGCGGCTATGTTCATTGCTTATATCCGCACTGGGGCAGATATCATGAACCGGACCAGTGACGTTCCCAGCGAACTGATTATTATTATCCAGTCCCTTTTGATTTTGATGATTGCTTCAAGAGGGTTTATGGCAAAGATCCATCAGAAACTGATTGTACGGCATGTTAAAAGCAACACATCGGAGGTGTAGGTATGTATGAGATCCTGAGTGTGATTTTTACGGCCCGGTTTTTGGCCGGGGTGTTCCGCCTGACTACCCCTATTGTGTTTGCTTCTATGTCCTGCCTGATTGCGAAAAAAGCCGGGGTGCGGAATATCACGATTGAGGGAACCATGCTGTGTTCTGCGCTTACAGGGGTTATTGTCAGTGCCTTTACACAGAATGTGTGGCTGGGCTTGGCGGCCGGTACAGTGGCCGGAATCGGGATTGGCCTGTTTTTAGGGTATTTCCATATTTTGATGGATACGGACATTTGGCTTACAGGTATTGCAATCAACCAATTTGCAAACGGGTTTACGGTATTTGTGATGTTTTTGGTTACGGGGGACAAGGGGTCAACCTCGGTTTTGCCAAGCCTGACCGTACCGAATATTGAGATCCCGCTGATTAAGGAAATCCCCTTGATCGGCTCCGTGGTATCGGGGCAGAGCCTGTTTACATACCTTGCGGTGATCCTTATCGTTTTTATTTATATTTTGCTCTATAAAACGCCCTTAGGGCTTCGGATCCGGGCGGTCGGGGAGTATTCCCTGGCAGCAGAGTCCGTGGGTGAGAGCCCTCACCGGATCAAACTGATTGCACTTAGCTTAAGCGGCCTGTGCGCATCCTTTGGCGGGATGTTCATGTCCATGTCCTATTCCTCGCGGTTTGTGCGGGACATGGTGGCGGGGCGCGGGTTTATCGGTATTGCTGCAGAGTCCATGGGGGGCGGGCGCCCGGTGGCAGCGGCGGCGGCATCCCTGTTTTTTGGGCTGGCGGATTCCCTGGCCAATGTCTTGCAGTCCTTCTCGGTCCCGTCCGAACTTTTGCTGGCGATCCCTTATTTGGCAACCATTGTGGGGCTGGTGTTTTACTCGGCCAGGAAGCAGAATGAGGAGAAACGCCGGATTGAAAAAAATTTAAGGAGAAATGAAAATGGTCATTGATTTCCGAAGCAGGCCGCCTTTTGGCGCATTTGCATCCGGGACAGCACTTTTCCCGAGAAAAACAGACCTTGATTTTGAAAACCCGATGCTGGTGCCGGCCTTAAACAAGAACAGCGGGAAAATGGAATCGGCGCGAAAATGTGACATGGGGCTCTATTTTGAGGAGATGGCAGAGGCAGGGATTGATTTGTGTGTTGTCCATGGGAGGCAGACAAAGACAGAGGGGTATGTCCCCAATGAGGATATTGCAAGGCTGTTGGAGCAATATCCCGGACGTTTTATTGGTTTTGGTGCCTTGGACTTGGATTGCCAGGAGCCCGGGCGCCAGGAACGGATCAAGGCGGAGATCCGCCGGTGCAAGGCATGGGGATTTAAGGGGATCAGCTTAGAGCCGGGATATTGCCTGGATCCCATGTATTTTGATGATGAACGTTTGCATGTGGTCTATGAAACCTGCCTGGAAGAGAATATGCTGGTATCCTTAACCTCCAGCATTTTTGTGGGGCCGGACATGAGTTACACAGACCCGGTGAGGATCCAGCGGGTGGCAAACCGTTACCCGGAACTCACCATAGCGGTAGACCACGGCTGCTGGCCTTATGTGGCGGGGATCTTAGGGGCGGCAATGGTTTGCCCGAATCTGTATCTTTATCCGGATTTTTATGGTTACATGCCGGATATGCCTTTTGGGGAAGAGTTTGTGAAGGCGGCCAACAGCTATCTGGAATACCGTTTCCTGTTCGGCAGCGGCTATCCGATCCGTTCCATGATACAGGCAGTCGAGCAGTTCTGCTCCCAGCCCTTCCGTCCGGAAATCATGGAAAACCTGATGTGCAATAATGCAAAGAGATTGCTGGGGCTAGTGTCTTGACTGCATTATATTCAGTCAAACCTCCTTGTCTATTTGCTCACCTGCTGCGTTGGATTTTCTAGCCGTAGCCACCGCTACGCCGTCGAAAATCCGCCTTGCAGATGAACAAATATGCCCGGTAAAGCGGGGCACGCTGTCCTGCGGAGTTTCGCCAGATATAATGTGGTCAAGACACTAGAGTAGGGGGGTACTGGAGTAAATTCTTAAATGATATGGGGAAGGACAAATATATGAAACTTGTATATGCGAAGGAGCGGGAGTTCCATATAGGCACGAAGCCCGGAGAGATCGGCCGTTATGTGATATTGCCCGGGGATCCGGGGCGCTGCGAAAAGATAGCGGCACATCTGGAAAATGCCAGGAAGGTATCGCAAAACCGGGAATATATTACTTACACAGGGGAATTGGACGGAGTGGCAGTCAGCGTCACCTCCACAGGGATCGGCGGCCCCTCCACGGCAATTGCAGTTGAGGAACTGATTCACTGCGGAGCAGATACATTCATCCGGGTGGGGACTTCCGGGGGGATGCAGACAGAGGTGGAAGGGGGGCACTGCGTGATCGCCACAGGGGCAGTCCGCGCAGAAGGGACTACCCGGGAATACGCACCATATGCATTTCCGGCAGTAGCAGATTTCTACGTGACAGACGCACTGCGCAAAGGGGCGGAGCGCCTGCAGATCCCCCATCATCTGGGGGTGGTGCACAGCAAAGACAATTTTTATGGCCAGCATGACCCGGCCAGCATGCCGGTGGGCGGGATGCTCAAGGAAGAGTGGGAAGCCTGGTGCAGGCTGGGGACAAAATGCTCTGAGATGGAATCCGCATCACTCTTTATCGTGGCGGCAGCCCGGCGGGTTCGGGCAGGGGCAGTATTCTTGGTGATAGCCAACCAGACCCGGCGGGAGCAGGGGTTTGAAGACCGCCAGGTTTATGATACGGAACTTCCTATACGGATTGCGGTGGAAGGGATCAAAGAGTTGATTGGCAGGGATCGGTAACAGAGGGGGGGGTACGCCCAGGAGCCCGGCAAGTGCGGCGGGCCTGGGAGACGCAGGGGTTCGGCCTGCTTTGCGTTTCGGGATTTAAGGACTTCTAAAACATCCGGATTTTGCTAAGGGCGAAATGAAAATGCATAAACTCGCTGCGCTCAGACAGTATGCATTTTCATTTCAACGCAAAACCCGAATGCTTAAGAATTCCTAAAATCCCTGCAAATGCAAAGCAGGCCGAATCCCTGCATCTCCCAGGCCCGCCGCACTTGCCGGACTCCTGGGCTGGTGTATGGCTTTGCTGTGTTTGTTGTTTGAGATTGTGCTGTTTTGTTATGGGGTTGTTCTTTTTATTATCGAACAGCCAGTATAGTAGCCTTGGGGAGGGAGGATGGCAGGGGGGATCCGGGGGCGGCAGTGTTGGGGGCTTGGCATTTGCAGGGGTTTTAGGAGTTCTTAAACATCTGGAGTTTGCGTTGAAACGAAAATGCATATTGTCTGAGCGCAGCGAGTTTATGCATTTTCGTTTTGGTTTTAGCAAAATCCAGATGTTTTAGAAATCCTTAAATCCCGAAACCGCCAAGCCCCCAACACTGCCGCCCCCGGGTCCCCCCTGCCATCCTCCCTCCCAGAATACCCCTCGAAACCCATAAAAAGAAATTCTTGCATAACCGTGGAAGAAGGGTTAAAATAAAGAAAACGTAACCCATAGTGAGAGACAATTAAGAAGGAGAAGGTGTTGGATGATGAAGGATGTGAATTGTGCTTATTGTATGCAGGGGGAGTTGGTGGCGAAGTTTGCTTACCCGGTCTGTAAGATGGACAGCGGATTTTTGTATGTGTTTAAGGAGCAGAGCCATCCGGGGCGCTTGATTTTGGCTCATGATAAGCATATCAGCGAGATGATAGAACTGACGGATGAGGAGCGGAACGCATTTTTTGCGGATGTGGCAAAGGCGGCGAGGGCGATCCATAAGGTATATCAGCCGAATAAAGTGAATTATGGCGCTTATGGGGATACGGGATGCCATCTGCATATGCATTTGGTGCCGAAATATGAGGGCGGACCGGAGTGGGGCGGAGTGTTTGAGATGAATCCGGGCAAGGTGCTGCTGACAGATGCGGAGTATGAGGAGATCGCGGAGAAGATCCGGCAGGCATTGTAAGGGAGACAGGGATTTCCATGAAGCTTGTAGACTTGAAATGCCCGAATTGCGGCGGAAGGCTGATGCCGGTTGAGGGAAATGCTAAGATTGTTGCCTGTGAGTACTGCCAGAGCCAGTATATTCTGGAGGATGATCGGGTAATCAATTACCATGTCCACCAGCATATTGCCCCGCAGGGCGGGGGGAACCGGCAGGATACATCGGCAGGTGTGCCGGGGATTTTGCCTGTTATAGGGGTTCTTGCAGGGGCTGCAGTGTTGTTTTTGGTGGGAATCGCATCTGGTGGGCGTAATGTGCAGAAACCGGGGATAAACGGCCGGGCGGCATATTTGCCGGCGGCAGAGGAGGCAGGGGGCACGCCCCAAGGGGGTTCCTTTGCCTGTTCGCCGTTTTATGATGTCCTGGTAAAGGGTATTTACGGGAAACCGGCGGAGATGGTGACGGAGGAGGATTTGGCGAAACTGCGTTATATCAGCATCCAGGACGGGCGGGATGCCTTTTCGGTGGATTACAGCTTTGAGGAAGCCTATGGGGATGCAGCGCCGGACGTGCAGTCTTTGAAGCTGGAACCGGCAGACTGGGATACGGACGATTTGGTGCATTTCCCGAACCTGGAGAAGCTGGAGGTGTCTTACCGCTGGGCGGACGGGAAGGTATTAGGGGATCTGAAGAAACTGAAAGGATTGTCTTGCCGCGGCGCGAGCCCGTCTGAACTTGCAGATTGGATAGAGCCGGGGCAGTTGGTGGAACTGCGGATCGAGGAGCCGGGGAGTTTGGATGGCCTGCCTGCCTTTAAAAACCTGGAGATTTTGTGCCTGGAGGACATTGAAGCGCCGGATCTGAGGCAGCTTGCGCCGCTTACCGGGCTGCGTTCCCTCAAGATTGTGGAGGAGGCAGACCATGACCCCTTCTCTGAGGAACCGGCCTACAGCATGACGGACTACTCGGCACTTTCGGTGCTGACCGGGCTGGAGAGCCTGTATTTGGAGTCAGAGGCGATCCGTGAGGTCAGCTTTTTGAAACCGCTTACAAACCTTACAAAACTGACGCTGAATGAGACGGAGGCCATCAGCATGGAGTCCCTGGCAGGGCTGGCACAACTGAATGTGCTGGAACTGAAAGGCAACCGTTCACTCAAGGATTATGGTTTTATCCCATCGCTTACCGGGCTGACCTCCTTGACGTTGGATAAATCGACCTCACAGCCGGATCCGGATCTTTTGGCGCTTGGAGGGCTGGAATCTTTGGATGTCAGCGGGCTTATGTCGGTTGCACAGCTGGGGAGCCTGACAGGGCTTAAGAATTTGTCGATCCATGGCTGCAACATCGATGAAATCCAGGCGTTGTCGTCCCTGGCGGAGTTGGAACGCTTAGCCTGCTATTCCGTGTGGACGTATGCGGTGCCGCTTCGGAACCTTAATTTCCTGGACGGGATGGCAAACCTGAAATATCTGGATCTGTGCGGCGTGAGCGACAAAAGCGGCTGGAGCGGATATGGGCGGAAGATGGAGATCTATGGGGACATTTCTAATGTGCTGAACCATGCCGGGCTGGAGGAGTTGTATCTCAACGACAGTGTGTTTGCCATTGATTTTGGGCGCCTGCGGGAGAATGGTTCCCTGAAAAAACTTGGCCTTAAGGAGATTGGCCTTAAGGAAAATTTCCATGTGGAGGTCTATTCGGGGATGATGGATGTCTGGTATGACGATGTGCCCCTTGACGGGCACACAGATTTTTTGAAGCTTTATCCGAACTTGGAGGAACTTTTCCTGGACGGGAACCAGCTGACAGATATCCGTTTTGCGTCCGAACTGAAGAAGCTGACCCGCTTAGGGCTTGGCAACAATTACGTGACAGATCTGACCCCGCTGAACCAAGCGGAGAGCCTCCGCTATCTGGATATCCGCCAGAATCCGGTTAACAGTTTGCCGGAGGTAGGCGGGGAGACCGAGATTTTGAGGTGATTCTGTATCCGGGAAGAGGAGAGGGCACAGCAGGAAGCCAGGTATAAAGGCAGGTACGTGAGGTTTTGGGGCGTACCGGGGGCAGAAGGGAGATTTGGGATGGGAGAGGACAGAGCAGGCATGGAGGAGACCAGGATTGCCGTCGTGGGGATTATTGTGGAAAGGCTGGACGCGGCGGCGGCAGTGAATGAGATCCTCCACCAGTACAGCAAGTATATTATCGGGCGTATGGGGCTTCCTTACCGGGAGAGGCAGGTGAACATCATCAGCGTGGTATTGGATGCACCAGCGGATGTGACCAGTGCTGTCTCCGGGAAGCTAGGGCGTCTGCCGGGGGTCAGTTCTAAGGCATTGTATTCAAAGCAGAAGTAGGCAGGGAAGCAGTTTGGGTGAGAAACCGGGAACCATTTTCAGGAACCGGTTTCTTTTTTTGCCTTTTTTGGAAATGCCTGTTTGTTTTGCCATGGTTCTCCTAGTTATTTACCATGAATTATGTGTTATGATTGTTTTGTAACAGAAATGTAACAATTAGGAAATTATCTGGTAATAGGTTGGGAAAACCGGATAATGGTTCCTGCATCAAAATGTTACAGGATTTGGAAAAGCATGGCAAAGAAGGAGGAAATGGCATGAGAAAATCAGCGATGTACAGATGTGCGATAGCAGCTTTGGCAGCAGGGGCGATGTCCAATACCGCGTATGCGGCAAGTGTTGGCACTTATAATATCCCAGGCGGGCAGGCGGTCGTAATCGGAGGAAGCAGCCAGAGCGAACTGAGGGAGGTGCTGAACCAGCTGCAGGGGAACCGGCAAGGTTCATGCTCAGGGAATCTGTTCCTGGGGGGAGGCGGTAATGCTTCCGGGAAACCATCGTGGGGGAATTCGGGGGGCGGGTGCTCCTGGGATTTGACATGCCCAGATTCTGGTTCCGATTCTAGTAATGGCTGCTCCTGGGATTTCTCATTTGGAGGTTTGGGGGGAGGCTGCCCAGGTACAGGGAATCCAGGAGGCGGATGGGATTGCGGGCAAGGTGAGCCGGGGAACCCCGATAACCCAGGCAATCCGGACAAGCCAGGGAACCCCGACAGGCCAGGAAATCCGGACAAGCCAGGGAACCCCGATAACCCAGGCAATCCGGACAAGCCAGGGAACCCCGATAACCCAGGCAAGCCAGATAAGCCGGGAAATCCGGATAACCCAGGGGATCCCGATAAGCCAGTCAACCCGGATAAACCGGAACTTCCGGACGTCAACCAGGATGCTTATGCAAAACAGGTGGTCAGCCTGGTAAATGAGGAGCGGGCAAAAGCAGGGCTTGCTGCCCTTGAGGTACATACGGGGGCAGAAAGCGCAGCACTTGTGCGGGCAAAGGAAATTGAGAGAAGCTTTTCACATACCAGGCCGAACGGCAGTGGATTTTCTACAGTCCTGACATCGGCAGGGATCCGTTTTCAGTCAGCCGGAGAGAATATAGCCTATGGGCAGGAGAGCCCTGCGGCGGTGATGAATGACTGGATGAACAGTTCGGGGCACCGTGCAAATATCCTGAACTCAAACTTTACTTCCATTGCGGTTGGGCATTACAGAAACAGTGCGGGGGTTGATTACTGGGTGCAGCTGTTTTTGCGGTAAGGCTGCCGGTCAGGAGCCGTTGCTGCGGATGACGCCGCAGGCGATCTTTTGGCCGGAATTGCCGGAGGGCTGGGTGGTGAAATCATCCGGGTTTTTGTGGATGATGACAGAGCGGTTGAGGATATCTTTGATTTGGAAGCGCTTGTCGTAAAAGGCATCCCATGCGTAGCCTTGATTGCCAAAGAGGGGGAGCAAATCCCCGGCATGCCAGGGATGGGGTTCGGCGCCGGGATTATAATGGCTGCCGACTGCGGAAAAATCCTGGGAGCAGTCGCCGTTTTCGTGGATGTGGAGCGCATAAAAGCCGCTTCCTTTAAGGGCAGCAATGTCAGGGAGATGGAAGATCTCGGCTTCGATTAGGATCCCTCCATAGGGGGTGGCATAGAATTTGACCAGGCCGCTGATTTGCGGATAGTCAGAGTTGCCCTGGAGCCAGGCGACGGCCTGCGGGCGGTTTTCTTCTAAGAGATGGAGAAAGGCGAGCCTGGGAGTTGGCTGTGTATTTGGCATAATGGTTATATTCCTTATAGTTGCGTTAATGTAGTATATGCGGGGGCGCAGGGGCGTTCCCGCATAATTCGTGGAGTCATTTTCGGATCTTTGTTATATCTACAGGTGGTTTGAAATTGTGGTATAAAATTGTCGGTTATAAGTGCCTTTCATGTGACAATGGTTTTTGAGGTATTTCTGCTTATTCGTCTATAAATTCTACATCAATATCCCTATTATTATTGATTGCAGTTAATATCTTGTTTCCGCTGGTTTTTTATCCCGCAAATTGCTTTTCCCTTTTTCGACAGTATAGTTAATTGTATAATCATCATAGCTTTTAGCGGCTGCGCCAATGATACCACCATTCTTATTTTCCACCATGATGAAGTTTGTAGTGCGGATGTTCTTAAAGGAAATCTGAATAGCAAATCAAAAATCCGGCTTGTTTGGCTGCTGTTTCTTCTAAGGCGTATCTTCCATAAACGATATTAGTAGCGATAGACGAAATGTTGCCGCCTTTACTACTTAAAATATACGTATTATAATAGGGAAAGCATGAGGGATGGATTCTTATTGTGGCGGAAGGGGTGAGAAGTGGCTTATGGATTTTTCTTATACGGTTGTCGGCGGGAATGTGCGTATTGATAAGGTGGAGGAGCCGCAGAGGGAAGTGGTGGTCCCGGAGACGGTTGGGGGGTATTTGGTGACGGAATTGGGGGAATATGTGCTTGCGGGGAGTGGGGTGGAGGAGGTGTGGCTTCCTGGCGGATTGAGGAAAATAGGCGCCTATGGGTTTTATAATTGTGAAAATCTCCGGCGGATTCATTGCAGCAGCAGGACTACGGATCTGGGGACGGGGCTGTTTGCGGGGGCAGGGGGCGTGGGGTTTGTGGATATTTGTGTATTTGATGGGGAAAAATCTTGCTTGAAGGAACTGCTCTCGGAACTGCGCCAAACCTTGCGGGTGCGGCTCCGTCTGTGCGGGCAGGGGGAAGAAGAGAGCCGTGGAAGGGGCGTCTTTTTGGAGGCTCGCCTGATCTTTCCGGAGTACTATGAGGAATCTGTGGAAAACACACCGGCGAGGATCCTGTATATTGAGACGCATGGGTGCGGGCACCGGTACCGTTATTGTTTTGCGGGCACTCAGTTCCAATATCAGAAGTATGATGAACTGTTTCCCCATGCGAAGGTGCAGGAGCCGGAGGAACTGGTGGCAGAAATGGCACTTGGCAGGCTGCAGTATCCCCTGGGGCTGGCGGAAAAATACCGGGGCATGTACCAGGGGTATGTGGCGGGGCATTGGCGGATGGCAGCCCGGCTGATGATGGAGGCCGGACGGCAGGGGGCAGCAGGAAGCATCCTGGAACCTGGAGGGGTTCCCTGGCTGGTGGAGGAGATCCTGGGGTTTGGGCAGGAGGCAGGAGGGGATGGGGAATTGGGCGAAAAGCTGCAGGAACTGATCCGGATGGCGCAGGAGGCGGGTGATACGGAGACGGTTGCCTGGCTGATGGATTTCCGGCACCGGAGGGTTTTGCCTGGGAAGAGGAGGTTTGAACTTTAAATGGGAAGGGGGTATAAGAGATGATTGATCCGGTAAGGCACCGGCAGCTGGAGGAATTGAAGGCGGCAGAGGTTTGTACCAGGATCCTTGCCAATGCCAGGAATGAATTGTACCTGAATATGCGCTGCTTAGATGTGGCGCTGGGCAGCCTTGGATATGAGGCGGCGCCGGATTGTGCGGGGGTGGGGACGGATGGGTTTGTCATCTATTACCGGCCGGAATATCTTGGGCGCCTTTTTCGCCAGGGGAGGGCGGCGGTGAACCGATGTTATCTCCACATGGTGCTGCACTGCCTGTTCTGCCACATGGATACCCGGGGCAGGCGGGAGGAGGCGGATTGGAACCTGGCTTGCGATATTGCGGTGGAGTCCGTGATAGACGGGCTGTATCTGCGCTGCATCCACCGCCAGCCATCCCTTTACCGGCAAGACTGGTATGGAAGGATGAGAAAGCGCTTGCCGGTGCTCAGTGCCGAGGGGGTCTGCCATGTCCTGCAGGAAATGCAGCTGCCTCCCAAGCAGAAGGAGAGGCTGGCAGCGGAATTTTATGTGGATGGGCACCAGTACTGGGAACTCCCGGAGGACAGCCCGAAGCTTTCTGTGGACAGGCAGAACCAGTGGAGCCGTAACCGGGAACGGATGCAGACGGAGATGGAAACGATGGGCAGCCGGCAGGATGAAGATACCCGCAGCCTTTTGGAGCATGTGCAGGTGGAAAACCGCGAGCGTTACGATTACCGTCAGTTTCTGAGGAAGTTTGCTGTGCTGAGGGAGGAAATGCAGGTTGACCCGGATTCCTTTGATTATATATTCTATACGTACGGGATGTCATTGTACAAAAACATGCCGCTGGTGGAACCGCTGGAATCCAAGGAGATCAGCCGGATCGAGGACTTTGTGATTGTGATTGACACTTCGATGTCCTGCTCAGGGGAACTAGTGCGGCGTTTTTTGGAGGAGACCTATGACGTGCTGTGTGAAGCGGACAGCTATTTCCGGAAAACCAATATCCATATCATCCAGTGCGACGAGCAGGTGCGCCAGGATAGACGGATTGCCAGCCGGGAGGAGATGGAGGAATATATGGCAGATTTTGCGGTAATCGGGCAGGGAGGGACGGATTTTAGGCCGGCGTTTGAGTACGTGGACGGGATGGTGCGCCAGGGTGCGTTCCACCGGCTGAGGGGGCTTTTGTATTTTACGGACGGCGAAGGGGTTTATCCGGTGCGCAGGCCGGTCTATGACACGGCATTTGTGTTCGTGAAGGATCAGTATACGGATATTTCCGTGCCGCCATGGGCAATCAAACTGATATTGGAGCCGGGGCAGCTGGCAGAGAGGAAGCAGGAAGGATGAATATTAAACGGGCAAAGCAGGAAATCATGGACAGTATCCGGGCATATCTGATGAAGGATGCCTATGGGGAATATGTGATGCCGGGGATCCGGCAGAGGCCGATTCTGCTGATTGGGCCGCCCGGAGTGGGGAAAACGCAGATCATGGAACAGATCGCCCAGGAGTGCCGGATTGGCCTGGTAGCTTATACGATCACCCATCATACCCGCCAGAGTGCCATCGGGCTGCCGTTTATTGAGGAAAAAGAGTTTGGCGGGAGGAGGTACCATGCCACGGAATATACCATGAGTGAGATCGTGGCTTCGGTCTACGGCAAAATCAGCAGTACCGGCCTGCCGGAGGGCATCCTGTTCATCGACGAGATTAATTGTGTGTCAGAGACACTGGCGCCTACGATGCTGCAGTTTTTGCAGGGGAAGAGTTTTGGGAACCACCGGATCCCGGAGGGCTGGATTATCGTGGCGGCAGGGAATCCCCCGGAATATAACAAATCCGTGCGGGAATTTGACATCGTCACACTGGACAGGATTCGCAGGATCGATGTGGAGCCGGATTTCGGTGTCTGGAAAGAGTATGCGCTGCAGGCGGGGATCCATCCCGCGGTCTGTTCTTATCTGAGTGTGCGGCAGCAGAATCTGTGCCGGATTGAGACCACGGTGGACGGGAAAATGTTTGCCACTCCCCGGGGGTGGGAGGATTTGTCCCAGCTGATGGAAGTGTACGGCCGCCTGGGCTTGGAAATAGACCGGGAGATCGTGTCGGAATATATCCAGTTTCCAAAGATTGCCCGTGATTTTGCCAGCTACCTGGAACTCTACCGGAAGTATCAGGAGGATTACCGGGTGGAGGACATTTTGGACGGGCGGGCAGCGCCTGGCATATATGGGAAGCTGGAGCGGGCACCCTTTGACGAGCGGGTCAGCGTGACAGGCCTGCTGCTTGCTGCACTGAACGGGCAGTTCCGGGAGGTATGCCAGCTGGGGGAACGGCTGGAAACGGAGATAAAGAAGCTGCAGGATCTGCACGGCAGCGGCGTATTTGGCAGCGGGGAGGACGTGGGGGATTGTGCCCGTGCAATCGCTGCGTTTTCCGGTATGCTGGATGAGTTTTTAAAGGAGTGGGGGCAGCGCCGGGAAAACGGGCTGCTTTCGCAAAGGGAACTTCTCCTTAACCGTGCGGTGGGCGAGGCATTGGAGGAAAAGCTGCTGGTTTTAAAGACAGAGGATTTTTGTTGTGCAAAGGATATGTGGAAGCGGCTCCAGGAGCTGTTTGCGTCAGAAAGCTGCCGGTATGAGGAGATGTCTGCCAAGGCAGGGCAGCGGCTGGAGCATGCGTTTGATTTTATGGAGGCGGCCTTTGCGGGAAGCCAGGAGATGGTGCTGTTCGTGACGGAACTGAATACCGGTTTTTATAGTGTAAGGTTCTTGCAGGAATATAGCTGTGAGCGGTATTTCCGGTATAATAAGGAACTGCTGTTCTCAGAGGAGGAGAAGGAGATCACAAAGCTGCTAGAAGACGGCGGCCTGTGACAGGCCGGCAATTATTGGTAAAGACGGGTCCGGCGGCATGGGGGCAGGCGGCGCCTGGAGGGGCAAGGAAGTAAGAGAGCAAGCAAAAGGAGAGGAAGCATGTCTGTAAAAATATGGATGGCGGGTGCACCGGTGCCGGTGCCGCGCCTGGAGGGAAGTTTTGTTTTGGATGTATTGAAGATCTGGGCTCCGGGGCTGAGGGCGTTTTTTTGGCGGGTATTGTTTGCATCGGTGATCCTTTTTGTGGGGATCCGGGTTGCCCGCGGGCTGCAGGGAATCCTGAAAAAGACGTTTTTGAGAATGAATCTCGAAGAAAATGTAAATAAATTCCTGCTTTCAGCGGCCAATGCCGCCATGTATGCGCTGGTGGTTTTTATGGCAGCGGAGAAACTGGGGGTGCCGTCGGCGTCGATTGTGGCACTGATGGGATCTGCGGGCGTGGCAATCGGGTTGTCGCTCAAGGAGAGTTTGTCCAATGTTGCGGGAGGTATCCTGATTATGCTTACCAGGCCGTTTGTGATTCAGGATTATATTGCGTGCGGGGGTGTGGAGGGGACGGTACAGGATATCGGCTTGGTGTACACAGTGCTGACCACGGTGGACAACCGCAAGGTTACCATACCCAATGGCACGGTAGCCAATGCCACTGTGGTCAACGCGACCGCCCAGGAAAAACGGCAGCTGGATCTGGAGGTGCAGGTTAGCTATGCCTCAGACCTTAAAAAGGCCAAGGAGATCCTTTGTGATATCTTAGAACATCATCCACAGGTTCTCCGTGAGGACGGCACCCGGGTATTTGTGAAGGAACTGGGGGAAAGTGCCGTGGTTCTTGGCATGCGGGGATGGATGATGAAGGACGAGTATTGGCCTGCCAGGTGGGATATTATCGAATCGATTAAGCTGAGGTTTGACGAGGAGGGAATCGTGATTCCTTTCCGGCAGCTGGTAGTGCACCAGGACAGAGACATGACATCTTAAAACATATTAAAAAATCCGTTGACACTGGTCGTTATTTGTTATATAATGTATTATAATGAATAAACACAGGAGGCGGAAGTAATATGTTGAATTTCGATGAGGCAAAAATCAGGCGGGAGCATCAGAACGGGGTGGATATTATCCCGCAGGTGGAGAAGATTGTAGACCAGGTCTGTGAGGAAGGCTATTCCAATATTTTCTATATCGGGATTGGCGGGACGGTGCTTTATGCAAACCAGATGATCCATATAGCCAAACAGCTGGGTTCCAGGCTTCCTCTCTACATTGAGAATGCGGCAGACTTTAACTTGGTAGGCAACCCGTTTTTTGATGAGAGGTCGGTTGTGGTAATCGAGTCTATTTCCGGGGATACCAAAGAGATTGTGGAGGCAGTAGACAAGGCCCATAGCCTGGGGGCGAAGGTGATCGGATATGTGGAAAATGCGGGAACCCCCTTGTTTGAGAAATGTGATTACCTGGTGAGCACCGTTGGCGGGGGCTACTATTTCTGGTATACCGTGACGCTGCGCTTTTTGAAAAATGCCGGGCAGTTTGAAAAGTACGGCCGGTTTTTTGAAGAGATCGTACATATGCCGGACAACGTAGTCCAGATTTATAAGGATGCGGATGCAGATGCCCAGGCTTATGCACAGGAGTATTGTGACGAGCCGATTACCTATTTGGTCGGAGCCGGGAATTTGGAGGACTGGGCGACCTGCTATGGGATGTGTATTATGGAGGAGATGCAGTGGATGCGCACACGCCCAGTATCGGCAGCCAATTTCTTCCATGGGACGCTGGAGGTTATTGAAAGGGATGTGCCGGTGATCCTGATAAAGGGGGAGGATATGGCAAGGCCGCAGATGGAGCGGGTGGAAAGGTTTGTACATACAATCAGTGCGAAGGTGATTGTGTTTGATACAAAGAAATTCAAACTGGACGGGATCAGCGAGGAGTTTCGGGGCATGCTGTCGCCGATTGTGATGCGTTCTGCATTCCAGCGGGTGAATGTACATCTGGAGCATTGCCGCAGGCACCCGTTGGCGATCCGCAGGTATTACCGGAGGCTGGACTATTAAAGAGGGAACAGGGAGGGAGTTTACATGTCGGAAGTGATGCGGGATACAGCAGTGCCTCTCTATGTGCAGATCGCAGAAAACATTAAAGGGAAGATTGCAGGCCGGGAAATCCTGCCAGGTTCCCGGATCCCGACGGAAGCCGAACTGAGCAAAAGCTATGGGGTCAGCAGGATCACGATCCGCAAGGCGCTGGAACTTCTCGTGGAGGAGGAAATCCTGGTGCGCAAGCAGCGGCTGGGGACATTTGTGCTGGACAAAAAAATCTCCAGGAGCCTGAACCATTTTATGGGTTTCTCGCAAAGCTGCGAACTGGAAGGGGGGAGGCCGGGAACCTGCCTTTTGTCAGCGGAACTGGTAAAGGCCAGGCCGTCGGACATCAAAGCCTTGCGGCTGCAGGAGGACGATAAGGTGATCTGCATCCGGCGTTTGAGGCTCTATAATGACGTGCCGGTGATCCTGGAGGAAAACCATTTCCCGCGGAAGTATGCTTATCTTCTGGCGGAAGACCTGAACCGCTCCCTGCATGAGATTTTGAGGGAGCACGGGATTACCCTGGCAAACGGCTCCAAGACGATAGGGGTCTGCTATGCGACGCGGGAGGAGGCGGAACAGCTGGGGGTCAAGGAGAACGATGTCTTGATCCTGTCCCGCGACATTACGTATGATACAGGCGGGGAACCGGTCTACAACGGCAAAGAGGTGATCAATGCAGACCGCTATGAGTATAAGATATCTACCACGAATGTAGCAAAGGGAGAGTAATTGCCCACAGGCTGGCGGGAAAATAAAAAACAGCCTGGCAACAGAAAGGAGGGGAGCGTGTGCTCCGGGTATTGGGAATCGGGGATAATGTCTGCGATAAATATCTCCACATAAAAACGATGTATCCAGGCGGGAATGCCCTTAACATTGCGGTTTTTGCAAAATATATGGGGATGGAATCGGCTTATCTGGGGACATTTGGGGATGATGAGGTGGCCCGGCATGTATATTCGGCAGTGCGGGGGCTGGGGGTGGATCTGTCCCACTGCCGGTTTGAGCAGGGGGAGAATGGCTGTGCCAGGGTGCGTTTGGAAGAAGGGGACAGGGTTTTCCTTGCAGGCAACCGGGGCGGTGTTTCCGGGACAAAGCCGCCGGTGCTTAGCGGGCTGGACGAGGAATATATTTCCGGTTTTGGCCTGGTGCATACCAGCATTTTCAGTTACATGGAGGAGGAACTCCCCAAGATACGCCGGGCGGGCAGGTTTGTTTCCATGGATTTTTCCAACCGTTATGATGAGGAATACCTGAAAAGATGCTGCCCGTATCTTGATTGTGCAGAGATTTCCTGCGGCGGTATGGAAGAGGGGGAGATCCGCAGAACGATGGACCGGATCATGGGATTGGGCTGCCGGCATATGGTGATAGCGACCAGGGGGAGCGAGGGCGCCTATGTAATGGCAGACGGAAAATTCTATGAGCAGTCGGCATGCCTGGTGAAGGCAGTGGATACCATGGGAGCCGGGGATTCGTTTATTGCCTGTTTTTTGGTAAATTACCTGGACGGGATCCCGCAGGCAGTAGATTTTGGTGAAGGGTCCGGCCATAAGGGGATAGTAGATGCAGCAGGGTATAAAGATTTGCTGGTCCGCCTGAGCCTTTACCGGGCAGCGGTTTTTTCCGCGCAGCAATGCCGGAGGGACGGCTCTTTCGGCTTTGGCAGGGAGATGGAACTGACCGGCGAGGACAAAAGGGTGATGGAAGAAGCCGGAAAATAAAGAAAAGGGGTTTGCATAGCGAAATAGTCAAAACCACCAAAAAAACAATCGATTGCAAAGAGAAAAACATCAAATATTAGCGGGATTTCACAAGAAATGAAAAGTCCCTTGCCTGTCTGTCCCAAATAGAGTATAGTAAAACAAAAGGACAGAAGATGCTGAGGAGTTAAAGGAAGTGACAATTTATGATATAGCCCGGGAGGCAGGGGTGGCCGCCAGTACCGTGTCCCGGGTGATCAATGACAAGCCGGGGATCAAGCTGGAGACACGGCAGAGGATCCAGGGGCTGTTAAAAAAATATAATTATATACCGGATGCGGCGGCGAGGGGGCTGGTGATGCAGTCATCCCGGCTGGTGGGGATCCTGATTGTGGATATCCGGGTGGCTCACCATGTGGATAGCGCTTTTGTGATTGAGCAGGAACTGACCCGGCGGGGATACTGCTGTATTATCATGGGCACCGGGTCGGAGGATGAGAAAAAGGCGGAGTATATCCGGATTCTGGAGCAGCGCCGTGTGGAGGGAGTGATCCTGATGGGATCCATGTTCGGGACGGAGGCTGTGAAGGAAAGCATCCAGAAGCACCTTCCCAAGGTGCCGATTGTGATGGTGAACGGATACCTGGATCTGCCGAATGTCTCCGGCGTGATTGTAGACGAGGATGCCGGGGTATCAAGGTGTGTGGATCTGTTATATTCCAAGGGAAAGTCAAAGATTGCCTTTGTCCTGGATTCCATGTCCCCGTCTAACAGCCATAAGCAGCAGGGGTACTGCGAGGGGATGCTCCGCCATGGGGCGGGGGAGGGAAGCCTATGGATGTATGGGATGGAGGAAAGTTCTGTCAGGGGCGGATACGAGGTCACGCTGCGGATCCTGGATGAGCATCCGGACGTGCAGGGGATCATCTATACGATCGATTTGGTGGCTGTAGGCGGTGTGCGCGCGGCGCATGACCGTGGGATTGCGGTTCCGGAGCAGCTGGGGCTGATTGGGATTGACAACAGCGTTTACGGTGAGATCTGCATGCCAAAGCTGACTACCCTGGATAACCGGCTTCAGGCCTTGAGTGAGTCGGCGGCAGCGATTCTGCGCGAGGGGCTGGAAGGGAAGGTGCAGGGGAAGAAGATGATGATGTTTTCGGAGATCATTGAGAGGGAAAGTACGTGAGGAAAGATGCAAGGGGCATGCGGCCAAGAACGGGAGGGCGGAGAGATCCGCATCTTCCGTTTTCTTGTTTTAGGGGGGATATTATGGGGAGGCAGCAAAGGATAGGGCAGAAATGAGGATAATCATGTCTTGCAATCGATTTCTAAATGATAGATGTTGGAAGGATAAAAGAGGGAGGGAAAAACAGGAAAACAACAAAAAAATAATCAATATGCACAAAAATATGCGGTAAAAAATGTGAAATAAGACAATAAGAACACGCTTGAAAATTAGATATAGCTGTGATATGATAAATATACAGATTGCAATCGATTGCAAAGATAAAAATAATTATCATAGTTTAACAATGTGCTTGCCCGGGCGGGAAGGCAAAGGTTTTTAGAACCGCCGATGGACACAAGTGCCGGGAATGGATACAATCCCCAAAAGAAAAGGAAACAGATGGGGTTTATATACATTTATGGCAATGGATTTATGGAATAGCGACAAAAACAGCCTGCTCAATTTGTGCAAAATAGTGAAGGAATTGCGGTTGAAATAGGGGTTAAATTATGATAAAATTTAGACACAATCGATTGCAAAAATTGTGGATGCAGGAAATGTGTCAAAATGTTTTTTCTTGAAGGTTCTCTAAAATCTAATTTAGAAAGGATATGGGTTAAAACAATGTTAAGAATCAAGTATGAAGATTTGCTGAAGGAGTTTGAGCGCGTACTGATCAGCAGAGGTTTTAATGGAAAGAACGCATTGGATGCAGCAACAGTTTTTGCACAGAACAGCCTGGATGGGATCTATAGCCATGGGATCAACCGCTTCCCCCGTGTGGTGGAGTACCTGGACAAGGGAGAGATCAATCCGGATGTGGTAGCCACTTGTGAGATGTCCATGGGAGCCATCGAACGGTGGGAAGGCCACAGGGGCTTTGGCCCGCTGAATGCCAAGCAGGCGATGGACCGGGCGATTGAGCTGGCCAAGCAGTACGGCATCGGGATGGTGGCACTAGGCAACAGCAACCACTGGATGCGCGGCGGCAGCTACGGCTGGCAGGCAGCCAATGCAGGCTGCATCGGGATTTGCTGGTCCAACACGATGCCCAACATGCCGGCATGGGGCGGCAAGGACAGGAAGATCGGCAACAATCCGCTGATTTTGGCGGTGCCTAAGAGCAACGGCGACCATGTGGTAGTGGATTGTGCGGTATCCCAGTTCTCCTATGGCAAGATCGAGGAGGCAAGGCTGAAAGGCCAGCAGCTTCCGGTACCGGGCGGTTATGATGAAGACGGCAATCTGACTACCGACCCGGCGGCGATAGAGAAGACTTGGAGGGTGCTTCCTATGGGATATTGGAAGGGAAGCGGGATTTCCGTATTGCTGGATCTGATTTCCACAGTCCTGACCAATGCCAACTCTGTTCAGAAGATTGGAACCTTTGGGGATGAGGTGGGATTATCCCAGATTATGATTGCCATTGACCCGGGCAAGTTTAACGATGCCAAAACCACAGACCAGATTGTGGACGAACTGGTGGCGGATATCAAGTCTTCGCTTCCGGCACAGGAGGGCGGCAAGGTGTTTTATCCGGGTGAGATCGAGATCAACAACCGGAAGGATAACCTGGAGAACGGCATCCCGGTAATTGAAGAGAAGTGGAATGCAATTCTGGCAATGTGAGGATTGAAAAAGCAGTACTTTACGGCGGCGCCTGGGGGAAGGCGGGACGTAAAAATAATAAGTAAAGAAGGGGAATTCTATTATGAAGAAAAAAGTATCATTGTTATTGGCGGGAGTTTTGGCAGCAGTATCTTTGGCAGGTTGCGGACCGACCCCGCCGGCGGCAGCACCTGCAGCTACAGAGGCAGCGGGTGGCGGGGAGGCCACGACGGCAGCAGGCGGCGGAGAGGCGGCAGCACCGGCAGCTGACACATCCAATGCAGAGCTGAACCTGATCATTGCTTCCAACCAGACCTCCTTAGACAATCCCTATTCCTATGGTATGGATAAATTCAAAGAGGTGCTGGAGGACATTTCCGGCGGCAAGATTTCCGTAACCGTACATAAAGGAACCCTGGGTGAGAATGAGAACGAACTGATCGAGAAGCTGGAGATGGGCGCTGCTTCCATGGTAGTTGCTTCTCCGGGCTTTATGACAGCAATTGGTGTGCCGGAGGTGGATATTTTCTCCCTGAACTATCTGTTTGACAGCTTTGACCACTGGGAGAAGTGCCTGGACGGCGAGTTTGGTGAGAAGATGAAGGCAACTGTCAGTGAGAAAACCGGCAATAACTTCCGTATCATGGCTTACTGGTCTTCTTCCGTGCGTGATTACTACGGAAAGAAAGACATTACAAAGCCGGATGATTTGAAGGGCATGACCATTCGTACCCAGTCTTCCCAGGTATAGCAGGAATTCTGGAAGGCATGCGGAGCCATCCCTACTTCCGTGGCATGGGGCGAACTGTATCAGGCTTTGCAGCAGGGCGTTGTGGATTCTGCCGAGAACGACTACACCAGCTTTATGTTAAAAGAGCATCACAAGACCGATAACGGCAAGCACATTGCCGAGACCCATCATGATTATACCACCCGTCTTTTGCTGATGAGCGGCCACTTCTATGACGGCCTGACCGATGAGCAGAAGGGATGGATTGACGAGGCTGTTGAGGCTTGTACTGCGGAAGAGCGTGAGGTTGTTTACCGCATGTTCAAGGAGTCCAAAGAGAAGGTTATCGCTGATGGAGCGACTGTAACCAATTTTGAGGATCTGGACATTGATGCTTTCAAGGCTCTGGCTCTGCCGATCCAGGATAAGTTCGCTGCTGACAACAACATGACCGCCGAGCTGGAGATGATCCGCGCAGCAGCAGGCAATTAAGGAATCGAAATTTTCAGGACGCAGCAGTCACCTGGGAGACTGGGTGGCTGTTGTTCCGTTTAAAAACATGTAAAGAAATTGTTAAGGATGGCAGCAGCGGGGTACAGGACGGCTGCGAAAAGAAGTTTTAGTGGCAGTTTATCTGAACTGTTACGAATTTAACTTTAAAAGGAGAAGAAAAATGAAGAAAGCGATTGAGATGATGCAGAAGATCTAGGTTGCGATCGGCGGATTCTTCCTGTGCGTATTCCTTCTCACGGTTGTATTCCAGATGCTTTCCCGTTATATCGGGATTGCGGCTACCTGGACGGAGGATGTATCCATGTATTCCTTTATCTGGGCAGTATTTATGGGAGCAGGCGCCATGGTTTATGAGAAGAGGCATTTTGCTTTTACATCTATCAGCGACATGCTGAAGAATGAAAAAGCGAAAAGTATTCTGTCAATAGTGATCTCTCTGGTTATGCTGTTTTTTGCTGTTTTGATGGCTTACTATGGTTTTAAGGTGACAAAGCAGTTCTGGAATTACACCTGGGTGAATATCCCGTCCTTCAAGAGAGGGCCGACCTGGCTGTGCCTTCCGTTGTGCGGCATTACCTCTGCTGTTTATCTGGTATACCTGATCTTTGAGGATATTTCCAATCTGGGGAAAGGGGGCAATAAATAATGGGTGCAATCTTAGTCATTATGTTCGTTCTTTTTGTGGCGCTTGGCGTGCCGATTTCCTTTGCCTTGGGCGTGGTATCCTTTACCGGTATCGCATCCCTGGCACAGATTCCCAATACGGTTGTTTTCTCCAAAATGTTTAACGGATTAAACAGCTTTACGCTTTTGGCTGTCCCGCTGTTCATCCTGGCGGCAAACCTGATGAATGAGGGGGAGATCACCGAGAAGCTGATTGACTGTTGTAATGCCCTGGTAGGCCATTTCCGCGGCGGCCTGGCGTATTCCAATGTGCTGGTATCCATGATTTTTGCCGGTATCTCCGGTTCCTCCCAGGCGGATACGGCCGGAGTGGGAAAGATCTTCATCCCGGCTATGGAGAAGCAGGGCTATGACAAGGGAACTTCTGTGGGCGTCACGGCGGCATCCTCCACATTAGGTTCCATTATCCCTCCTAGTATCACGATGGTGGTGTATGCGGGTATCGCGAATGTCAGTACGGGTGCCCTGTTCATGTCCGGCTTGATACCGGGGATCCTGCTGGGCTTGGCGATGATGGCGGTGGTCAAGCTGTATTCCAAGAAGAAAAATTTCCCCAAGTGTGAGAAGGTATCTGCCGGTGATGCCATGAAGCTGGTATGGCAGTCCATGCCTGCCCTGCTGACCCCGATTATCCTGATCGGAGGTATTGTTTCCGGATTGTTCACACCTACGGAATCGGCAGCATTTGCCAGCATGTATGCATTGATTGTAGGCCTGCTCTTCTACCGCACGATTAAGGTAAAGAATCTGCCCAGAATTCTGATTGAGACCATGAAGATGTCCTCTCTGTCTCTGTTTGCACTGGCAACTGCCAATGCTCTGGGTGAACTTCTCAGCTATTATCAGCTGAACGTGATTGTGCAGCAGTTCTTCGCCAATATGGCAGGCGGCTGGCTGGTATTTTTGCTGGTGGTGGTGGCATTCTTTATGTTTGTAGGTACCTTTATGGATGCGGTTCCGGCGATGATCCTGTTTGTGCCGATCATCCTTCCGGCATCGAATGCCCTGGGGATCAGCCCGATTATCCTTGGCCTGATTATCGTGGTTACCCTGGCTCTTGGACTGGTCACCCCGCCTTATGGCTTGTGCCTGTTGATTGCCTCTTCCATCAGCGGGATTACCATTGAAGACGCATTTAAGGGAACCCTTCCGTATTTCTTGTCCTCGATCTTAGTGCTGATGCTGCTGGTGCTGTTCCCGATGGCATGGCTTATGATTCCTGCGAAGCTGTTCCCGGGACTGTTCTGATAAAAGTTTATTATAGTACGGGTTAACATGTGGCCGGCTCTTCAGCAGAAGAGCCGGTTTTGCCGTATGTATCTGCCCAAAGGAGCAGGAGGTATTTAGCATGGCCCGCGGATCAAAGAAAGGGCAGATAGGGAATACGTATGGGGGCACGGGCAAAGATATGCCTCGCTGGGAATTAAGGAAAACATCCGGTTCCGGCAGCGAGGCATTTTGATTGTAAATTCGGGATTGGCAAGATCAGAATAATGTCACATCAGGTGCAGCCGCCGGAAGAGGCGCAGCAGCTTCCCGCCCAACGGCATCTCCGGGAGTTCGTCCTCGGTTACAGCCCGGAAGGCCACAATCAGCACAGCATAGACGGCCATAGCCAAGGGCACGGTGATCAGCATGGCGACGGTATTGCTGCCTGCTAAGGCAAAGACCCCCCGGTAAGTGCCCCAGGCGGCCGCACCCATGATGGAGGCAGCAAGCAGGGGAAGGAGGAAAGTGGTTTTGATTTCCTGGCGGTAGTGCAGGACTCTGCCGATGGAGTGCCAGTTGAGGATGCAGACGACCAGCGCGAAGGTTACATTCCCGATCACCAGGCCATATACACCCCAGTCCAGGTATTGGAGCATGACATAGACCAAAATGACGTGGAGCCCCAGCGAAATGGCGGAATGGGTGACGGATTTGCTCATGCGGTCAATGCCCTGCAGCACGGCATTGGTGACCGTGGAGAGGGAGAAAAAAACTACCGCAAAAGCACCGATCTGCATGAGGCCGGCGGAAAGCTTGGAACTGTCGTGGAAGATCAGCTGTATGATAGGGCCGGCCAGCACACCCATGCCGACGGCGCAGGGGATGGCGATCAGCATATTGAACTTGACGGTCATGCGGATTTTGTATTTAACCTCCCGCAGGTTGTGGCGTGTCCGGGACTGGACAATGCTGGGGATCATGGAGGCGCCCAGCGAGGAAGCGATGGCGACCGGCACATTCGACAGGAGGCGGTACTCACCCCCGTAGACGCCAAGCAGTGTGGCACGCTCTGCTTCCGACAGCCCTTTAGCATCCATGATCTGGCCGAACAGGGAGTTGTCCACAGATCCGCTGAGCTGGTAAACAAACTGGCTCAGGATGATGGGGGTCAGGGTAAAAAGCAGGGCAGAGTAGACCTGCGGCCAGGATTCGGGCGGGATCGGCTGGCGGCGCTGCAAAGTCCTGGCATTGTATTGCCGGTAAAGGAGCATCATGAAGGCCAAGTAAAGAAGTGCTACGAGCGCACCGCACAGTGTGCCCAAGGTTCCGCCGGCGGCGCCATAGGAGCGGACGTTGGGCTGGCCGGCGAACCAGTCCATGAAAGCGTAAGAAGCAGCGATGCTGACTGCGGCATGGACAACCTGCTCCAAAATCTGGGAGACTGAGGTGGGGATCATGTTCCCCCGGCCCTGGAAGTAACCGCGGATCACCCCCATGATGGAAAACACAAAAATGGTGGGAGCCATGACCTTTAGGGGCAAGGCGCTGCTGGGGCTTTTAAAAATAACAGCCGTGATAAAATCTCCCCCCAGAAGGAGGATCAGGGTCATCAGGCCGCCGGTGGCAGCGCTAAAGACCATCCCACTGATATAGACCCGTTCCACATCCTGGTATTGCTTGCGGACCCGCCGGGCGGCAATCAGCTTGGACATGGCTAAGGGCAGGCTGTAGGAGGAAAGGATCAGGCCGATGTTGTAGATCTCGTAGGCAGTGTTATAATAGCCAATGCCCTCTTGTCCCAGGATCCGGATCATGGGAACCTTGTAGAGGAGCCCGATGAAGCGGACCAGGATACCGGCAATGGCCAGGATGCTGCCCTGAACTAACAGGTTGCCGGTATTGGAAGCTTTTTTTGTGCCGTCCGGGGCGCGGTATTTTGCCATGGGGAGGTCTCCTTGATGTATCATGCATAGTACAATTTGGTATGTATAGTATAGCGCAGCTTAAGATGGAAGGCAAGGGATGGGGTGGAATTTTGTATTATTTGATGCTATACTGGGGTGACAGCCCAATTAGGCACGGCGAAAAAGGCGGCTATGCGGGAGGGCATGGCGCTTGCGGGAGATTTTTGGACGAGACGGAAAAATGTAAAAATATACAGAGAAAAAGGAGATAAGCATGGGCAGAGGCAGTGAGGCAACCTGGATGTTACAGACGAAAAGGGCGGACTTTTCTGCGATAGCAGAGCGTTTCCACATCAGTCCGGTGACGGCAAGGATTATCCGCAACCGGGACGTGGTGGGGGAGGAGGCCATCAGGCGCTACTTAGATGGCGGGATGGAGGATCTGCACAACCCGCATTTGTTAAAGGATATGGACCGCACGGTGGAGATTTTGAAAGGGAAGATCAAGGAGGGCGTGAAGATCCGCATCGTGGGGGACTATGATATTGACGGGATTTGCGCCACCTATCTGCTGTACCAGGGGATCCGGCGGTGCGGGGGCAGGGTAGATTACCAGATCCCGGAACGGATAAAGGACGGGTATGGGATCAATGAGTCGATCATCCGGCGCGCAGGCGGGGAGGGGATCGACACACTGATTACCTGTGATAACGGGATTGCGGCGCTGGAGCAGATCCGCATGGCAAAGGAACTGGGGATGACGGTTTTGGTTACGGATCATCATGAGGTGCCGCTGGGGGAGGGCGGGGAGGAACTGCCGCCGCCGGCGGATGCAATTGTGAACCCCAAGCAGAGGGCATGCGCGTATCCGTTTAAGGGGATTTGCGGAGGCGTGGTGGCTTATAAGTTGGTTCAGGCTCTTTATGAAGCATGCAATATACCGATTGAGGAATGGGAGGCGATGCTGGAGTTTGCGGCGATTGCCACTGTGGGGGACGTCATGCGGCTGCAGGATGAGAACCGGATTTTGGTGCGCTTGGGCCTAAAGCAAATGGCAAGGACAAGGAGCCTGGGGCTGAGGAAGCTGGTGGAGGCATGCGGCCTTGATATCCGGGATCTGACTGCGTACCACATCGGCTTTGTGGTTGGGCCATGCCTCAATGCCAGCGGGCGTTTACAGACGGCGAAACTGGCGCTGGAACTCTTGCTGTGCGGGGAGGGGGAGGAAGCGGCCCGAATGGCCGGGAGGCTGCGGGAACTGAATGAGGAGCGCAAGGAGATGACGCTGCAGGGCACCGAGGAGGCGCTCCGGCAGGTTGAGGAGAAATATGCCAAAGACCCGGTGCTGGTAGTGTTTTTGCCGGATTGCCATGAATCGGTGGCAGGCATTATCGCCGGCCGGGTCCGGGAGGCGTGGAACCGCCCGACATTTGTGCTGACGCCGGGGGAGGAGTGTGTCAAGGGATCCGGGCGTTCGATTGAAGCTTACCATATGTATAAGGAAATGTGCGGGGTGCAGGACCTGTTCCTGAAATTTGGCGGGCACCCGATGGCGGCGGGGTTTTCGATCCGGGAATGCCATGTGGAGGAACTGCGGAGGCGCCTGAACGGACAGGCAACCTTAAAACCGGAGGACTTCATCCCGCGGGTTTGGATCGATGTGGCGATGCCGCTTGAGTACATATCGGAGGGGCTTATGCAGGAACTGAAGCGGTTGGAACCTTTCGGGCAGGGGAATGAAAAGCCTCAGTTTGCCCAGAAGGGACTGCGCATCCGCAGTGCGCGGGTGCTGGGGAAAAACCGCAATGCGGTGAAACTGGCACTGGTGACGGAACAGGGGCTGGCGATGGACGGGATGCTATTTACCGAGGGTGACCGGTTTATGGAGGAATTGGGCAGGCAGACCCGGATCGATGTGGTGTATTACCCGGATGTGAATGAATATAACGGGCAGAGGTCGCTGCAGGTTGTGATCCGGGAATACAAGCTGCACCCGTAAAATTATAACCTTGACATGGGTTGCCGTCCTGTACTATAATCAGACACATCAGAAAAGGCGCTGGAAACGAAAACCAGTGCCTTTCCGGCAGTTGGCAATGAACCGCAAGAGGTGTGCCGGATGCCTGGCACAGCGCTGGAAGGTTTGGCAGAAGAGGAAAAGGAGAATTGTTATGGTAAATGATATTATGAGGCTGCTCACAGACTATGACCCGGAGGTGGGGAAGGCGGTTGAGCAGGAGGCAGCACGCCAGAGGAGGAACCTGGAACTGATTGCTTCGGAGAATATCGTGTCTGAGCCGGTGATGCTGGCAATGGGGACAGTTTTGACCAACAAGTATGCAGAGGGCTATTCCGGCAAGCGGTATTACGGCGGCTGTGAGTATGTGGACGTGGTGGAGACGATCGCCATTGAACGTGCGAAAAAGCTGTTTGGCTGTGATTATGCCAATGTGCAGCCCCATTCCGGGGCACAGGCGAATATGGCGGTATTCCTGGCTATGCTAAAGCCGGGGGATACGGTGATGGGCATGGATTTAAACCACGGCGGGCATCTGACGCATGGGAGCCCTGTAAATTTTTCCGGGTTGTATTTTAACATTGTCCCTTATGGGGTGGATGATGAAGGGTATATCGACTATGATGAACTGGAGCGGATTGCCGTCGGGAGCAAACCGAAGCTGATTGTGGCAGGCGCCAGTGCATATGCCCGTGAGATTGACTTTAAGCGGTTCCGGGAGGTGGCAGACAAGGTGGGAGCCAGCCTGATGGTGGATATGGCCCATATTGCCGGACTGGTTGCGGCAGGGGAGCATCCCAGCCCGATCCCCTATGCCGACGTGGTGACAACAACGACCCACAAGACCCTGCGGGGGCCGAGGGGCGGCATGATCCTGGCCAACCAGGAGGCGGCAGAACGTTTTAATTTCAATAAAGCCATTTTCCCGGGATCCCAGGGCGGTCCTTTGGAGCATGTGATTGCCGCTAAGGCGGTTTGCTTTGGGGAGGCGTTAAAACCAGAATTTAAAACCTATCAGGCACAGGTGCGCCGGAATGCGGCCGCCCTGGCAAAGGCTTTGTCAGGGCAGGGCTTCCGGCTGCTTACCGGCGGCACGGACAACCATCTGATGCTGGTGGACCTGCGGGGGATGGAGGTGTCCGGCAAGGAACTCCAGAACCGCTGCGACGAGGTTTATATCACTTTGAATAAGAATACAGTCCCGAACGACCCAAGGAGCCCGTTTGTCACCTCCGGCGTGCGGATCGGCACCCCGGCAGTCACCTCCCGCGGCTTAAAAGAAGAAGATATGCCGAAGGTGGCGGAGTGCATCTGGCTGGCGGCAACCGATTTTGAGAACCAGGCAGATACGATCCGGGCAGAGGTAACGAAACTCTGTGAGAAATACCCGATTTACCAGTAAAGCGGGAACCCAAAGAGAATGCAGAAAAAATATCGGAAAACACCGGGAAATGCTTGCATTTATGGTTGATTTCTGGTAGAATAGATACCCGTGACACAATATTCCTTGCTCTTGATACTGAAATCAAGGGCCAGAGACCACAAGGAGGTAAAAGCAATGAACAAGTACGAGTTAGCAGTTGTTCTGAGCGCAAAACTCGAGGATGAAGAGAGAACAGCGGCATTGGAGAAGGTACAGGGTTATATCACCCGCTTTGGCGGTACCGTGACCAATGTGGATGACTGGGGCAAAAAGAGGCTTGCCTACGAGATCCAGAAGATGAAAGAAGCGTTCTATTACTTTATCCGGTTCGAGTCTGACAATTCCGACTGCCCGAACGAAGTGGAAGCCCACATTCGTATTATGGAGCCGGTGATCAGATATCTTTGCGTGAAGCAGGACGAGCAGTAGGGAATAGATGACCAGCTTAAGAGAAAGAAGAGTGATGGTATGAATAGAGTAATTCTTATGGGTAGGCTGACCAGGGATCCGGAAGTGAGGTACTCACAAGGGGAACGTTCGATGGCAATTGCCAGATATACCCTTGCCGTAGACCGCAGAGGCCGTGCCCGGGGCAGCCAGGAAGGCGACCAGGGGCAGACGGCTGATTTTATCAATATTGTGGCATTCGACCGGGCGGGGGAGTTCGCGGAGAAGTATTTCCGCCAGGGAATGCGGGTGTTGGTATCCGGGCGTATCCAGACAGGCAGCTATACCAATAGGGAAGGCCAGCGTGTTTATACCACTGATGTTATTGTGGATGATCAGGAGTTCGCCGACAGCAAGAATTCCGGCAGCGGGGACAATGGCGGTGGCTACGGCTATCAGCAGACTTCCAGGCCGGCTCCGTCTAGTGCAATCGGCGATGGGTTCATGAACATCCCGGATGGTGTAGAAGATGAGGGGTTGCCCTTCAACTAGGAAGAGGGACAGCGGTTGGAGGACACGGATTAATCGAAGAAGGAGGCAGTACCAATGGCATTCAATAAAGCAGATAAGCCCGAAGGCGCCAAGGTGAGAAGAGGCGGCGTTCGCAGAAGAAAAAAAGTGTGTGTATTCTGCGGTGAGAAGAACGGTGTGATTGATTATAAGGATACCAATAAGCTGAAAAGATACGTATCGGAGAGAGGGAAGATCCTTCCGAGGCGGATTACCGGCAACTGTGCAAAGCATCAGAGGGCGTTGACGGTTGCAATCAAGAGGGCACGCCATATCTCCCTGATGCCTTATATCTGTGACTGATGAACGATTATAAAAACCCGGCGGGGCATGCAAACGGCGTGCCCTGCCGGGTTTTATGCTTGCTTAGGCAGCAGTGACGCATTTTGTCGAATGTTGGCTTGTTTACTCATAATGTAAGTAAATGAAAAAGACAGTTGTAAAATTTTGTCAATTATATTAGTATTGTATGTACAGAGGTGATCGGGGAAAGAAGGAGGTGGAAAGATTCAAAACACCACACTATTTGGAAAATATCAGTTATGCAGGGTTTTAGGCCGCGGAAGGAGCGGAACAGTCTATCTGGCGAAGCATAACGAACTGGAAGAATACCGGGCGATCAAGCAGGTACCAAAGACCTGTGTGGATGCCAGGCAGTTCCGAAAGGAAGCGTTGATCCTGAAATGTATCCGTCATCCGGGAATACCGGTTGTGTATGATCTGGAGGAGGATGAGGATTTCTGTTATCTGATTGAAGAATTTCTGGAAGGAGATTCATTGTACGCCCTTGTTTCTGACATGGGGCATTTTTCAAAGGCAATGACGGTCCGATATGGGATTCAGATTTGTCATCTGGTGAATATTTTGCATTCGGCAAAACCTACCCCTATTTTATATCTGGATTTACAACCAAGGAACCTGTTGGTATGTGGCAACATCGTAAAATTAGTGGATTTTGACCACGCGATCCATTTGGACGAGGCAGAATACCTGACGAAGAGTTATGGGACCGTCGGCTGTGCCGCGCCGGAACAATATACAGGAGAAGATTTGAATGAACGGACAGATATTTATGCCATTGGTGCTGTCCTCTACTACATGCTGACCGGGAAATATCCGGAAAAAAAACCTGTATATCCGCGGGCTCTGATTGACCGAAAACTGGCTAAGGTGATCCATACTTGTCTGAAGGAGGATCCGAAAGAGCGGTATGATTCAGCATATCAGCTTGGTGGTGAACTGGAGTGCATTGAGGAGCAGATGGTAAAAAATAGAGAAGGTGCTTTTGGGGAAGACCCGGGATCATCTCTGACGGTTGCGGTGGCAGGGGCTTTCCCTGGTGCAGGGGCAACCCATATAGCAATCAGTTTTGCCGCATATCTCTGGCGGCGGGGGATTTCCGCATTATATGAGGAAAAGAACGGATCTGATGCAGTCCGTCAGATGGCAGATTGCACAGGGAGCGGTATGGACCGTTATGGGGTCTACCGGATCCACGGCCTGCCGATGCTTCCGTTTTATGGAGATGCGGCGAAACTGGAGCCACACCCTTACCATGTTGTGGTCAGGGATTGCGGCACATCCATGTTAAACTTTTCACAAGAACCGGCTGACGGATATTTGCTGGTATGTGGAAGCAAACCCTGGCAGTGGAAAAATACCAGGGATGCTGTTCAATTTCTGGGGAATCTCCCAGGGATGGCGGTTATCTACAATCAATTCTGTGGGCGCCTTGCAGTCAGGCTGCCTGGTCCGGCAGGGGAGGCCGAATGCTTCCTGATGCCAGATAGTCCCAATCCATTTGTACACCCAAAGGCGGTGAAGCAGGTTTATGATGAAGTGTTTTTTTCATTGGCCGGCAGGCGGCCAGGGGGTATATTGCAAACATGTTTGGCAAAAATAAGAAGATTTTTGAGCAGAAAGGCATAGGCAGAAATTGGCGTACCCTGGGTATTATAGGGGCAGGCAGAGGGACAGGAGTGACACATTTTGCTGTTTGGGCGGCGAATTACCTGACAGGTGTGCGGCGTGGGAAGACAGCAGTGCTGGAGTGGAATCGCCATGGGGATTTTATGCATATGGCGGGATTCTGCGGCAGCATTGGCAAAGAAATGCCATATAAAATACTGGAAGCGGATTATTATGTTCAGGCAGGCGCCAAGGAACTGGCAGAGTGCCTGAATGGGAATTACCGATATATCATTGTGGACTATGGGGAAATCACCGGACAGGGATTCACAGATTGTGCCCGGTGTGACTTGAAAGTGATTGTCGGCTCGTTGAGTGAGTGGAGGGCAGAAGCATTTCTAAAGGTCGTAAGAGAGGGCGAGAAACGGGATAAAAGCTGGAAGTACGCCGCTGTATTCGGCAGCGAGGAGACCAGGGAGAGCATAGAGAAAAGTTATCGTATTCCTGTCTGGAGGATCCCCTGTGCAAAGGATGCCTTTTCCATCACCTATGCTGACATGATTTTTTTGAAAGAACTTTTAGGAGATTGAACAGGCAGTACCATGCAGGGATTTGTGTCACGGCTTATACCTTGTGGGATTGCGTGAAGGATACCGGAAAGAATATTTGGTGAGGGTGTTTTTCAGGAATACCGCCTGTGTGGATCCGGAAAGGGAGGGGCAATTGAGAAAAAAATATAAATTGTATGGGAAGAACAGGAAGGTGTTTCTGGATGGTTTGCAACGGTATCGGGACAGAGGGGTTGTGATTCGGGTAGACGGAAAGGAGGCAGAACCTCCGGAATGGATAAAAATATTGGAAGAGCAGCCGGACGGCAGTTTTTATATGGGCGATTATATTGTGGAAGACATGGCAGACATTGTGGAAAAGAGTGAACGGGAATACCAAGGAAAAGGCATCCTGGCAGTATCCATGATATGTGAGGAAACAAAGAAATATCAGGTATCGGACGGGCAGGCGAACCAGGAGCAGCATTTTGTGGGAATATTGAAAGAGATCCGTTTTGACCGGGTATATAACCGATAAAATATTTTAAAAGAGAATCCCAATTCAGCCAGGGAAGAAAAATATAACCCAAACCGGAGAAAAGAATTTCCCACGAACCAGAGGAGGTGTGGTATAATGTATAAGTAAGCAATGAGCAGTGCAAAAAAGGGGACGTGAGTTTTCGCCATGCCTGCATGTGAGAAAATTCATGTCCCTTTTTTCATAGGGCAGAGCCTGCTGGCAAGGCAGCGCGCAATGCCCGTCAATCAACAGGAGGCCATCCCATGAAGCGATTTCTTATATCAGTTGTAACATTCCTCTGTGTCCTTTTCTTCACAGGAGCCCTCGGCGCTGGTTTTTTCTTCTACCACAAGTATATGCCAACCAATGACCTGGCAGATCAAAACGAGTGGTTTGGCGTAACCGGTGACCGCGTGGCAGTCCTGTTGGACAACGAACTGGCTGACGGTACAAAAGGCCGCTATATAAACGGAGAAGTATACCTTCCTTTAGATTGGGTCAACCAGGCGCTGAACGAAAAATTTTACTGGGATGCCACAGAAAAACTTCTGGTCTACACCCTGCCGGAGGAGATCATCTATGCTGATGCCGCAACCGCCGGGACGAACGGCAAGCCATTGGTCATAGAACAGGAAGGCCAGGTTTGGCTCTTGGCAGGCCTGATCCTCAACTATACGGATGTCCGGATGGAGTTTTTTGCAGAAGGAGAGGCCAGAAGGGTATTTATCGATACTACATGGGATTCGGTTCCTACGGCAATAATAAAAAAAGCAGGGAAAATCCGGGTAAAGGGCGGCATCAAGAGCCCGATCCTGACAGAGGCGGCAGAGAATGAAGCCATGCAGGCCTTAGAAAAGATGGAAAACTGGACTAAAGTGCGTACAGGTTCCGGATATGTGGGCTATATTCAGAACCGTTTCCTGGAGCAAGGCCAAGACCATCATTTTGTAAGCAGCTTCCAGGAACCGGAGTACACCAGCATATCATTAGGGGAGCCGGTATGCTTAGCCTGGCACCAGGTGTTTTCCCAGCAGGCCAACGATGCCATGGAACAGCTGATGTCTGCCACAGAAGGGATCAATGTGATTGCCCCTACCTGGTTTATGCTGACGGACAATGACGGAAATTATGAATGCCTGGCAGACCGGGGATATGTGGAGAAGGCACATGCCATGGGGGTTCAGGTATGGGCGGTGCTGGATAATTTTAATAAAGGGGAAAATGTCCAGTCTGAGGTTCTGTTTGCCAAAACCAGTGTGCGGAAAAAGCTGATCGAGTCCCTGATGTCAGATGCCAAAACTTACGGGCTTGACGGAATCAACCTGGATGTGGAAGGGATCAAGGAAGAGGCAGGCGCCCATTATGTACAGTTTATCCGTGAACTGTCGGTAAGCTGCAGAAAAGAAGGGATCATCCTTTCTGTGGACAACACGGTTCCTGCCGCCTATTCCTCTTTCTATAACCGGGAGGAACAGGGGCGTGTGGCAGACTACGTAATCATTATGGCATATGATGAACATCATGCAGGGGGGGAGGCCGGTTCGGTTGCGTCCCTGGGATATGTGAAAAAGGGTATAGAGGATACTTTGCAGATAGTCCCCAAGGAAAAGTTTGTCAATGGGATCCCCTTTTATACCCGCCTGTGGAAGGAGGAGGGAGGGGAGACAACCGCCACTTCCATGGGGATTGCAGCAGCGAAGAACTGGGTGAAGGAGAAGGGGATGGTTCTGGACTGGGACGAGGAGTTAGGACAATATTATGGGGAACTGCAGGAAGGGAATGCGGTCTACCGCCTGTGGATGGAGGAGGAGCAGTCTGTCAGCAGGAAGATGGATCTGATCTGGGAGCATGGGCTGGCAGGGGTGGCATGCTGGAAGCTGGGGTTTGAGACCCCGGAAGTTTGGAAGATCGTGAAACCCAAGAAGCCATAAGGCAGAAAAAGCTATGGGAAAGGAAAACAGCAACAAGCAGAGGTAAGCGGGAGGATGAAAGCATATAAAGGGCAACGGCGCCTAGGAAAGGTTTTGGCGGCCGTATTATGCATCGTGCTGTTGGGAGCCTGTTCTAAGGAGACGAAAGCCCCGCCCGGGACGGATGAGGCAGAGCGGGACACGGAGGCGGCAACGGCAAAACCGGAGATAATACTGTCGGAAGAGGAGACAGAAGAACCTGGGGCACAAGAGCCGATAGAACCGTTTCCCGGGCAGGAGGGCGAACCGGAAGAACCCGAATATAAATGGGAGAAAAAAGCGATTATCGGTACAGATATCCATTATTTGTCGAGAACCCTGACAGATGGAGGCAGCAGATTCCAACATATGGTAGAACATGGCGACGGCAAGGTAGTGACTTATGTGGAGCAGATTACGGATGCTTTTTTGGAAGAAGTGATTCAGGAGAGGCCGGATATGCTGATCTTAAGCGGGGATCTGACTCTGGATGGTGAGAAGAAGAGCCATGAAGAACTGGCAGAGAAATTATACCGGGTGGAGGATGCAGGGATACCGGTGCTGGTAATTCCCGGGAACCATGATATTAACAACCGCCATGCGGCGCAATACAAGGGGGAAGAGCGTTTCCCGGCAGAGTTTACTACGCCGGAGGAATTCCGGGAGATCTATAGGGATTTTGGGTATGATGAGGCGGTCAGTGAGGATGGGGCAACTCTTAGCTACGTTTATGAGGTGGATGATTACAACTGTTTGCTGATGCTTGACACCTGCCAGTACCAGCAAAAGGCTCTGGTTGGCGGAGCGATCATGACCAGTACCTATGAATGGATTGAGGCCGAATTGGAAAATGCCTGGGATAACGGGATGAATGTAATCCCGGTAGCACATCATAACCTCCTCGATGAGAGTGAGATTTATGTCGAAGACTGCACCATTGAGCATGGGGAGGAACTGGTAGAAATCCTAGAAGGCTGGGGTGTGCCTTTTTTCCTCAGCGGGCATCTGCATGTGCAGCACGCGAAGCGTTCTGAGGCAGACAGGGGCATATGGGAGATGGTGACCAGTTCCTTATCGACACCTGCCTGCCAATACGGAAACCTGATTTACCGGGATGACGGAAGCTTTTCCTATTGGACACAGTCCGTGGATGTGGAGCGGTGGGCGAGGGAGCACAACCGGACAGAGGAGGATTTGCTGGAATTTAATAAATTTAAAGAACCGTTTCTGCGCAGGGTATTCTATAACCAGTCTTATGACAAGCTGCAGGTGATTTCCGGGTTGACCATGGAACAGCTGGATCAGATGTCAGAACTGTACTCAGAACTGAATTACCATTATTACCAGGGGACTGCGTACCAAATCCGGGAAAAGACGCTTCGGGATCCGGACTATCAGCTTTGGACAGGAGACGGCTCTTTTACCGTGCTGACAGATTATGTGGAATATATCATCAGTGATGCAAAACAAGATTATAACCGGGTATCGGGAGACTGATGGCAGGAATGTACCATTTATTGGTTCTTTTTTCATCCGGCGTCTGATATATTGAAATGGAGTCAATTCGATAGGTGGATGGAGAATGAACAGTCGAAAGCCGGAACTATGGATGGGAGCCATTTTGCTGTTATTTGTCTTTCTGGTATCCCGGCATGCGGGGATGATGGTATCTGGGCAGAATGTGGTGGCAGGAAAAGCAAAACCGGTAGTAGTGATTGACAGCGGACATGGAGGGGCTTTTCACAGACCAAAAAATGATTCCGACCTGGGGGAGTTTGTCGATACCAGGGGTAGTTTTGCAAGGTTTTTAATGATAGACTTGTCTTTAGGAAGGCAGGTCTTTTATTATGAAGAAAAATGGGATTCATTGACAAGGCTGAGAAGAATGTGATATACTGCGCCTGTGTTTCCAGGATAAGGAATTATATACGGATGAATGGAAGCCGGTTTTGAAGTAATATAATCATTGCAAAACAGAACTGAAGACAGCTTTTGGTGCGGTGAGAAAAAATCGGGTGAATACAGAAGGCCATCTGATGGGAAACTGTATTATTGTCGTAAGGACGGAAGCGTGATGGAGGAAAAGAACTTTGAATTTGATTCCTGGAATCCGGAGGATAGGGATGAATCAGCATATGAAGCATATTTTTCAGTTTATGCAGAACCATACCCAATACTGAATGGTGTAGATAACACTCCCGAAAACCGCCAAAGATACATTCTTGACGGAGTGGAAACCGGGTGGGTATCTGAGTGATTTCAGCTTTTTTAAAAGCAAAAAAGAAAAGAAGGAAGCAAATGATTAAGGAACAGAAATTTTGTTTTTCTGTTCCTTTTGTTTGCCCAGCATGGGCGTTTTCTAACGGGTGCAAGTCCCGAGTGCGCGCAGGCAACGGCGAAGCACATAGCTGAACAGCAAGGGTGTCCGCCGTGAGGTGGAATCTGAAAGAAGCTGTAAGTCGGCAAACCTCTGGCCTGACGGGCAGATACGATACCGTCTACGCATGTGCATATGGAAACACTGGAAAACGCCAAAGAACAGAGAAAAGATGTTGGTAAAGCTGGGCTTAAACAGACGGTCAGCACACGGGATATCCTACGCAAAAGGATATGCCAGAGTTTGTATGAGTTGGAATATCTGCAAATGTATAAGTAACGAACGGCTGGCAAAGTTTGGACTAATCTCAATGTTAGACTACTACACAACAAAGTGTGTTGCTTGTTAAGTTGATTGAACCGCCGTGTACCGAACGGTACGCCGGTGGTGTGAGAGGTCGGCAGGCGAAATAACCGCCTACCTCCTACTCGATTTTAGTTTATAGGAAATTCCGGTTTTTTGAGGGGTAAAAGGAAATAGAGTCCTAAAAACAGTATGGTGGTTCCGGCTACTTGGGGCTTTTATGGGGAGCGTACCTCTTTTTTGCGATGAAAGGATGTCCAGGTTTTCCTGATGGAATAAGGCTGAGCCTTTGGATGTGGCATGAAAAATATCTTTTTCGTTGGAGGCATTTTGCATGTCTACAGTTTTAGGGTCTGTATCATATTCAATCAGTTCTGAGAATACGTTGTTAGAAAGCGCAGCGGATTTGTCAGATATGAAAAATCAGATTGAGGTTAAAAAGCAAAAGGTCAATACATGGACAATTGTCCGTAACTATCAATCGAAGTTTTCTTGTACAGAGGTTATTGAGCGATTGATTAAAATCCATAGTGTTACCAAGGAGGAATAGAGATGGAAACGAAAGCTGAGAGGTTTCATATACATAATTTTTATTTACTTATATCAGGTAAGCGGCAAACTCGGGAGGGATGCCTTACAGACGGAAATGACCAGGGAATAGATTTTCAAGTTGATATCAATGCCAGGATATGTTAGAATTATACTGTAGTCCAAATTGGCAGAAAATGCCGTTATATACGAAATGCAGGATAAGCCAAAATCTTGCGGAAAGAGGGAAAGATGAAAAAGATATTCAAAAAAATCATTGCTTTAGCAGCAGCCCTGACGATGGTTCCGGTGATCACGGTAAGTGCAGCTCCTCCGGTAAGTGGTGAAACGGGATATGTTTTGGGGGAGATTCGTGATCGGTTTCCTAATTTAACCGAAGATGAGAAGTATATGGCTGCGGAAATGGTAGAATTTCACTTAAGTGTAGAGGGGGCAGGTGATGATTTTGGAAAGGAGGTTCTGCTTGCTGTAGAAGAAGTATGTGCAGATTGGCAGAACGCTGATTACGCAAAGGTAATAGTTGCTTATAGTGTGGTTTTTGGTGGCATTAGCCGTGATTGGTGTGTTAGTATAGGGGCTGACGCGGCTGAACTGGATGCCCTGATTATAAAGCTTGGAGGCAATCCCGGCGTTTCCAACGCCAACACTCCCGCAGCCAGCCAGGCCGGGACTGCGCCAGCCTGGAAGCAGGATGGTAAGGGTTGGTGGATTGAGAATCCGGACGGTTCCTATCTGACGAACCAATGGTATCAGTCGCCTGAGAGCGGTTTATGGTATTATATGGGGTCTGACGGATATATGCTCACCAATACCACCACACCAGACGGATATGTGGTAAATGCAGATGGGGTTTGGGTTCAGTAGCATGGTTTTAAACTAAAAACAGGATCATTTAGAGCCATTGGCAGTAACATGCCAGTGGCTTTTTGGATTCTGACTCAGGATGAGATTCATATTCCGGAAATTCCTTGAATACGCTGTTAGAAAACTCAGCAAGTGGGTCAATATGGCAAACCAGGTTAAGGTTGGAAAGCAGGAGACAGAGGGGCGGGCGGTTATCCGCAATTATCAGTCAAGGTTTTCCTGTATGGAAGCAGTGGAACGTCTGGTTCAGATTCATAGCTCTGCCAGGGAGGAATCCGATGGAAAAGAAAAAAGCCAGATTCTGTCTGCATAATTCCAGATATGGCGATAAATGGAGCGTGGGTATTTATGTCAGGTTGTCCGATGAAGACAGGGATAAGAAAAAGAAAACGGATTTAAGCCAGAGTATCCAAAACCAGACCGATTATTGCAGGGCTTTTATCGAGATCCTCAACGGGCAGACAGAGGAAGAGGCTGAACTTGCGGAATATAAGGTTTACTGTGATGATGACCGCACAGGGATGAATTTTGACCGGGGCGGGTTCCAGGAGATGATGCGTGATATAAAAAAGAACCGGATTGACTGCATTGTGGTAAAAAACCTGTCCCGCCTGGGTCGGTATGATACGGAGATGCAAAAATATCTGGAAAAGGAATTTGAGCAGAACGGCAGGGAAGTCCGGCTGATTGCCATTGGAGACAATTATGACAGCTTGTATAAGGAACCGGATATTGCAGACAGGTTCCGCCTGCTGATTAACCGGGAGTACTCCGAACAGCAGCACCGGAATGTTAGTATTGGAATGCATTCTATGCAGCGAAAAGGACTGTTTGTGGGGGCATTTGCCCCCTATGGTTATCAGAAAGACCCTGAAAATAAACACCATCTTATTGTTGATACTACGGCTGCTCTTGTGGTAAAGCGGATTTATGAGGAATATCTTCAAGGTATTTCTCCAAAGGAAATCGCGGCGGGGCTGACCAGAGATGGAATCGTTAATCCAGCGGTCTATAAGCGGCTTCATGGGTCAAATTTCAGGTGCAGTAAAAAAATTTCTGATGAAGAAGTCCATTGGCGCGGTGATGGGGTGAAAAAGATTCTAATGGATGAAACCTACACGGGAACACTGGTACAGCATAAGCAGGTGCAAAAAAAATTAACCGATGACAAGCCGACACAAGTTGCCAAAGACCGGTGGATTCGTTGTGAAGGTACACATGAAGCGATAATTTCCAGGGAGCGATGGAAGATTGCCCAGTCCATGATGAAAACGATTAAGCGGGATAGTACAAAAGAGGATGAAGTGACTATTTTTAAGGGGATTTTGAAGTGCGGGGACTGCCGCCATGCTATGCGGAAAAGGTGGGACTCTTATACACAGCTTAAAACCGGCGAAGCGGCAAAGTACTTATATTATAACTGCGCGACTTACCGTGATTACAGCCAGCATAAGAAGAATCTTGGAGAGAATGCTCCAAAGTGTACAAGCCATTATGTGTCAGATAAACTGCTTCGTAAGATTGTCATTGACGATTTGAATAAAATCATCCGTCAGGTAGAAAACTTAAGAGAACTGGCAGAGAAACATCAACGAACACCAAAGACAGAGTTCCCTGGGGTTCAGCGTGAGATTGAGAACAAAAACAGGAAAATCCATCAGTACAGAGAACGTTTACAAAGTGCCAGGAATTTGCTGTATGACGGAACAATCAGTAAAGAGGAGTACGCCAGTGATAAGACAGCAATTCAGGCAGATATTGACCGTTTAAATAATGAAATCAAGCTGCTGAAGAAGTCCGTTTCCAAGGTCAGCGATGTGCTTTCTAACCCGTGGGTAGAGAGGCTTTTGGAGAATGGAGTAATCACAGAACTTGATCGTGCTACGGTGGTGGAGTTTATTGATAAGATTTATGTGTATGAAGATAAGCATATTGAAATTATCTATAAGTTCAGCGGAGAGTTTGACGGGTTGTTTATCAAGTCTGTTTAAGCGTGTCGGTAAGATTTTAGATGGCTTGCAATATACCAGGCAGAATGTTATACTTATATGAAGGTTGTTTCAATTATGATGACTTTGGGGAATTGAAAGGAGTAAAATGCTGGAAATATTAGAATTACAAAAATTATGTATCCCAGAAAATATTGAAATCACTTTACATGCTGCAAAACGCTTAGAGCAAAGGAATATATCTATCAATGATGTTATATCCTGCATTTTAACCGGAGAAATTATAGAACAATATCCAACAGATTATCCTTATCCAAGTTGTCTTGTTTTAGGAATCTCATTAAAAAATACTATTCTGCATGTTGTTATAGGAACAGATTTGAATACTCTTTGGATTATAACTGCATATTATCCTGATAGAAATAAATGGACATCCGATTTCAAAACCAGAAAGGAGATTTAATTATGGTTTGCTTTATATGTAAAGGCGATGTGAAAAAATCGACCACTACCTATATGACAGAAGTTAACAGTTGTTATATCATCATTAAAAATGTACCTTGTACAAAATGCAGTCAATGCGGAGAAGAATATTTAAATGGTCGTACCATGCAAAAGATCGAAACAATTATTGCTAAAATGAAAAATATGCTAACCGAATTAGCCATTATTGATTTTACCAAAGCAGCATAAATACAAAATCACATAATTGTAGGAGGAATTTCTTCGGAAAGATTATCTTTTACCGCGAAACCATGCAGTTCGAAGTCTATTATACTATCTACAGAAAAAATCCAAATATAATGCTTGTAGGCACTTGTAAAAAGGTTAAGCATATTGAAATTGTCTATAAGTTCAGCGGGGAGTTTGATGGGTTAGAAAGGAGTGTGGGATAGCCATGCCAGAAATGCGCGAAAAGAATGGGATTATTTATTTCGACAAACCTTATAAAACCACATTAGTGTCCTGGGTATTAGAACATGATTCTGCTTTTGGTCATCATACAGATGGGTATAAAGCCTGTATTAAGGGTGTCAGAGTTGCCGGAACCTTTTTTGAAAATTTTTACTTTTACTTTCTTCCTAAATGTACTGGAATTTACGGCATTGCTTGGAGATGATGTCATTTCATGCTGCAGTTTTACCCATGAGCCTTTAGGACATATTCTTTGTGATATTAATATGGAATGTTATCAAAAAAGGCATGAGGATTTTGAAGGCGCGATTGATGCAACTAAGCTGTTTACAGATGAACTGAAGCTTTATCGGTGAACGATTTACATGGCAGCGTCTTAAGGGAGTATGGGGATTTACCGGGCGTGTTCCTGGTATGGCTGCTCCATCCCTATCCTTTTTGGTCTGTCACCGCTTCCCGGACATGGAGGCAACGACCCTGGGAAAGTGGGGGTGGACGGGAGCCTGGAAAAGGATGTCAACCTGGAGATTGCCAGGAAGCTAAAGGCATACCTGGAGGCATCGGATGTGGAGGTAGTGATGACCCGGGAGGCAGATAAAGGGCTCTATGGTGAAAAAGACAGCCACAAAAAAATGTCAGACATGAAAAACCGCTGCAACCTAATCAACGAGGCCAGGCCGGAGTTGGTGGTCAGCATCCATCAGAACAGTTATCATGAGGAGGGCGTTTCCGGCGGCCAGGTATTCTATTATAAGGACTCCGAGAAGGGGAAACAACTGGCGGAGATTATCCAGCGGCGGTTTGACTTTGTGTTAGGGGAAAAAAATAAACGCCTGGCAAAGCCAAACGGGAATTATTATCTGCTGCTGCATGTCAGGCAGCCGATCGTGATTGTGGAGTGCGGTTTCCTTTCCAACTGGAAGGAGGCGACCGCATTAAATACAGAGGAATATCAGAACCGGATGGCATGGACGATCCACATGGGGGTTATGGAGTATTTGAACAGCCAGTGACGGGCGGGGGAGTTTTGGCATGCCAGCGGATAGGCGTGGCAGAACAGGGCAGAACCTCAGCCGGATTCTGGTTTCCGAGCCAGGGGGATGCCTGCCTCAAAGGCGGCAAAAGGCCCGGAACAGAATCCAGGAGAAATCTTACGGTTCTGCGGAAACGGGATTGGCCTTTTCGTATTCTTTTAAGGCGAGGGTAAGCTGGTCGGGGCAGGAGGTGGGCTTAAACCCGCAGCGTGTCCCCTCCAGGCGCCGGATCACGTCGCTGATGTCCATGCCCTCTACCAAGTGGGAGAGGCCTAAGGCGTTGCCGGGGCAGCCGCCGATAAAGCGGACGTTAGTAAGCTTGTGGTCTTTGACCTCAAAGTGGATTTCCCTGGAACAGACGCCGTGTGTTTTATAAACCATGATGATTCATCCTCCGTTCAAATATTAAATATTATGGCTTTTCACAATTATATCTAGGGAACAAAGAGATTGTCAAGCGTATAATTTGTGGTATACTAATCGTGAAGATTTTCAGAATGGAGGTTTTTATGCTAGGAATTATAGGAGCAATGGCAGAAGAGGTGGAACTTCTGAAGGAGGAGATGGAGCAGCCTAAGATTACTTCCGTGGCCGGGATGGATTTTTATGAGGGAAAGATCGGCGGCAAAGATGTAGTGGTAGTCCGCTCCGGTGTTGGCAAGGTGAATGGAGCTGTGTGTGTGCAGATCCTGGCAGACCGGTTTGGGGTGGACGGGATTGTGAATACAGGGATTGCCGGTTCGCTGAAGGCGGAGATTGATATCGGTGACCTGGTTTTGGCTACAGATGCCGTGCAGCATGATGTGGATGCGACACAATTTGCCTACCCTCTCGGGCAGATTCCTCAGATGGGGGTATTTTCTTTTGCGGCGGATGGCCGCCTGAGGGCAGCTGCGGCAAAATGCTGTAATCGGGTGAACCCAGATATCCGTGTCCATGAGGGCAGGGTTCTGACGGGAGACCAGTTTGTTTCATCCAAGGAGAAGAAGACATGGCTGGCCGAGAATTTCGGCGGTGTCTGTACAGAGATGGAGGGGGCGGCGATAGCCCAGGCCGCCTACCTAAACGGGATTCCTTTTTTGATCGTGCGGGCGATTTCTGATAAGGCCGACGACAGTGCCCAGATGGATTATGAAGAGTTTGAGAGGCTGGCGATTATCCATAGTACAAATCTGACAAGGGCGTTGATTGAAATGGCCTAAGAGAAGAAGGCTGCCTAAAATATGGCTGGAACTTGAGAATCGAATTGAAGCGAACTTTGACGAACGATTCTAGGCTCCCTGAACTTTCCAAAACGGATCGGGACAGCTATAATGATGCTTGTCTGAAAAATTCAGGAAAGAAAGGGGAGCTGTTTTTATGTTGCAATTTTTAGAAACAGGACAGGCACTGTATGTGCTGGCAGGAATTTGCCTTTTGGGCATCTTTACCAGGGTAATGACAAAAAACCTTTACAAAAGACTGATTAAGGAAAGTGGGAATATGGCAGCCACTAAGAATAAGAGCCTTAAGGAATTGAAGCAGAGAACAGAGAATGCTTACCGGATGAACCAAGGGATGCGGGACGGCGGTGCCTGGCTGGAGCACCAGCTATGTGAACTGCGTTTCCGGGGGATGACGCTTGCCGGATGGGCAAACTTGTCCCTGCAGCTGACGTGGCTTTGCCTGCTGCTTGGGGGGACTGGGGCATTTTTCTCCTATTGGTACCGGTTTGACACGTTCTATATTGTCATGTACGGCGGCGGAGCCGTGCTGATGGCGATGCTGACCATGCTGTTTGACAATGGGATGGCAGGAGGGAAACGGGAGCAGCTGGAAGCCTCCTTGCAGGATTATCTGGAAAATGTGCTTTTCCCTCGCTTAGAGAGAACTGCATTGGAGGACGGGATCCGGGGGGACGGGAAGGATACGTACAGGGCAAAGGTCAGAAGCATTGTGCGGGTAGCAGACCGTACACAGCCGGCAGAAGGCAGCCTGGAGTATCCGGAGGAAGAAGCGCAGGCGGGTCAAAAAGCGGCAGAGCGGGGGCGGCAGGCAGACCGTACCGGCCAGGAACGTGCCGATAGGGCGGGGAATGAGGAACGGACGGGAGAAGGAGCGGCCATCCGGGCAGTTTCCGCCGGGGGCGGGAAGAAGGCCGGGAGGAATGGAAGGAGAGAAGCGGCAGCAACCGTCACGGAATTCAAGGACGAGCAGCATGGAGGGATTCGGGATGTGGATTATCTGAAAAGGAGCTTAGAACAGATTGCAGCCAGCCGGGAGCGCAATAAAGATGGGGATGAAAACTGGATGAAGGAGTTAGGGCCGGACGAGGTTCAGCTTCTGGGGGATATTTTGAAGGAATATCTGGCATGAATACCCTCGGTGGACAAGCGAGACCCCCTTGCCCGCTAAAGCTACATATGAGAGGCCGCAGACGGCCTGCCTCAAAAAGCTGTGTGCATGCCCCGGAGGGCAGGTATCTCAAAATTGGGATATCTGCCCTTTGCTTAATCATTCCTCAATGACCTGGAATTCCAAGAAATCAAAGGGGATTTGTTCGATAAAGCTGTCTTGGGTGAAACGGGTTTTGGCAATCCGCCGGAATTCAGAGATATTGGAATCCAGCCAGATTGGCTTGCTTAAGTCAAATTCATAGCAGATCTCGTCCAGGGCCTGAAAGACCATGGCGGTGCGGGACAGGCTGTAGTCGTTGATACAGACAACCGTGTCCCGGGTCATATGGTTGTTTTTCCAGATTTTGCCCCACATGCGAAACATAGAAAGGCCTCCATTTTGTAAAGAAATCTTTTAAAAAGTATAAACGATTTTGGCAGGAGTGTAAAGGGATTCTTTTTGGCAAAGCCTTGCGGGTGGGTGTATTCTGTAGTAAACTAGAGAAAAGCGAACTTGCAAAGGAGGACCGGATATATGGTGCAGACCATGGGGGAATGCCTGTTATTTCTGAATGAGGCACGGGATGCGCTGGATGAGCTGTCACTTCTGGAGGAGCAGGAGAAGCAGCTTATGCAGGAGGAGGAGCGTCTGGAGAGGAACCTGGAGGCAGAAAAGAAACTGGTGGCGGATACAATCCAGCAGATAGTGAAGCAGCGGCGGGATGAGATCAGCATTACTTATGAGAAAGAGATGGCCAGGGCACAGGATCAGCTGAAAAAGACGCGCAATAAACGCGAGCGGGCAAAAAGCGAGGGTGTGAAGGGAAGGATAGAAGAAGAAACGGCAGTATTCCGGGAGCAGATCCGGGATCTGAAAGTGCAGATGAAAACTATGATGAGGAAGGAACATGTGCCGGGCTTTTGCCGCAGCGCTTTGTACTACGGCCTGTATTTCCCACGCCGCCTAAAGGAATATTTGCTGCTTTTATTGTATGTGCTGGTTATTTTTTTGGCAGTTCCGTGCGGGATCTATTTTCTGATGCCGGAAAGGAAGCCATGGTACCTGGCAGCGATTTACCTGGCGGATATCCTGTTAGTGGGCGGAAGTTACATTGCGGTGGGGAACCGGACTAAGATGTTATATATGGAGGTTCTAAGAGAAGGGCGCCAGGTCTATGACCAGATCCTTTTGAACCGGAAAAAGATCAAAAAAATCACTTCCGGGATCAGGAAGGACCGGAACGAATCCTTGTATAACCTGGAACGCTTTGATGATGAGATCGCAAGGCTCCAGCAGGAACTGAGCGATGTGGCAGCAAAGCAGAAGGATGCCATGAATGCCTTCGAGACAGTGACAAGGACAATCCTGGTCGATGAGATTGAACACAACCACAAGGCAAAGATTGACCAGCTGGAGGAGGGGCACCGGCAGGTGGAGGGAGAATTGCGCACAGTCATGCAGCAGGTGAAAGAGCAAAGGCTGCAGGTTACAGAACGCTATGGCACTTACCTGGGAAGGGAATTCATGGATTCGCAGCGGATTGTGGAATTATCGGCTATTGTGCAGGAGGGGAGGGCATCCAATGTGAGCGAAGCGGTTTCCGTGTATCAGGCTCAGAGGCAGCGGGGGTAGCCGTTTGGCCAAAGCCTATGGGAAATCCTGTGGCTGAAAGTATAAAATCCATGCCTGATGCTTATAATAAGAATAACAAAATAAGTACAGGCAGGGCAGCATGAAGACGGGTTGGCACAGAAAATGGAGGACAGACAGGAAAATTTATTATTTTGATTCCGGCAGGGGTTTTGAAACGGAGGAGTTTGCCAGGATGCTCCATGGGATGATTGGTGAGGTCATACAGGAACAAGGGAAACGGGGGGTATTGGTGCTGTGCATCGGTACGGACCGCTCCACAGGGGACAGTTTAGGGCCGCTGACCGGATACAAACTAAAGGAGCAGCGAGTACGCCAAATCCAGATCATGGGAACCCTGGAACGCCCGGTGCATGCCATGAACCTGGAACAATCCATGATCCGGATCCGCATGAAATACCCGAACCATGTGATTGTGGCGGTAGACGCTTCCGTCGGCAGGCAGGATCATGTGGGGTGCATTACCCTGGGAAAGGGTGCGCTGCGCCCGGGGTTAGGGGTCTGCAAGGACCTGCAGGCAGTGGGTGACATCTTTATCACAGGAATAGTAGGCGGATATGGGAGTTACGACCCGCTGATGCTGCAGAGCGTCCGCCTGTCAATGGTGATGAAAATGGCGGACTATATCTGCGAAAGTGTATTTCTTGTCGAACAGTTTTTGGAACGGGCGGCTTTGGTTTGACAAAATCAGCACCCTGGATGTGTTATGATCGATCCATATATACAAGAATGAAATCATAACAGAGGGGTGAGACATATGGGAGAATTTTATGCTCCGTACCCAAAGCTGCCGAAAAATATCCGTCAGATTGGGGAGCGGGATTTAAATGTAAAATTATATGTGGAGGATTATGTCAATACATATCTGAAACGGTTATACCCGGCCGGCGGACAGGCTTTGCGGGTCGGGCTTTTGCTGGGGGAAATGAGAAGCCAGGAGGGGATACCCTACCTTTTTGCCGATGGTGCCTTGGAGATGGAGGATGTCGTACAGGGCGGTGAAAATGTAGAATTTACCGAGAAGGCATGGGAGGAGGCGTACCGTGCAGTAGACCGCCTGTTTCCGAAAAGAACCGTGCTGGGATGGTTTTTGTGCAGTGCGCCAGACCGGCCCCTAAGCCCGTTAAACTACTGGAAACAGCACAGCCGCTATTTTCCCGAGAAGAATCAGCTGATGTACCTAAGCTGCGGCCTGGAAGGGGAGGAAGCGGCCTATGTGGCGTCGGAGGACGGCTTTTACCATCTGAGGGGATATTGCATTTACTATGAACGGAACCAGATGATGCAGGACTACATGGTTTCCCGCAGGGATGTGCGGCGGGTGGAGTCCGGGAACCGGGATACGGTGATACGAGATTTCCGCCAGAAGATGGAGGATAATAAGGAGGAAGCGATGCGGCGGCGCGGAACCTTGAGCGGGCTGCAGACGGCCTGCGGGGTGCTGTCCGTGCTGGTGCTGGCCTGCGGGGTGACGCTGTTTAACAATTACCACCGCATGAAGGAGATGGAGGCAGTGATCGCTTCCGCATTGCCGGAGGAAATAGAGCAGCGGTGGTCGGATTTCGTGGGCAAGGATCAGGAGGCGGATACGGAAAAGGGCGGAGAATTGGTGTTTGAAGAGGTTGCAGGGGAGATCTACCCGACTAGCGGCAGCCTTGTGATTGAGCCGGAAAGCATGGGAGGGGCGCCAGGGCAGGAACCAGGCCGGCAAGGCGGCGGACAAGCCGGGGCATCGGATGGGCCGGCAGGAACGGACGGGCTGAAAGCGCAGGAACCGGGGCAGGGGGAGCCGCAAAAAGGGCAGCAGCCGGCTCAGGACGGCGGGGCACAGCCAGGCCAGGCGCAGGAGGAACCGGCGGCTCAGGCACAGCCGGCAGGCCAGGATACGGAGGCAGCGGAGGCGGTAAAACAGCCGGAAATTCCCCAGGCGGAACCTGTGCAGGTGCCATCTGATGCGGTCGTCCATATTGTCCGGGATGGGGAGACTCTTTATGGGATCTGCCTGGAGTACTACCACAGTGTCAACAACCTGCCTGTGATCTGCCAGTGGAACCAGCTAAATGATGAAAACCATTTGTCGGTGGGGCAGGAACTTTACCTGCCGCCAGTCCAGTAAAACATGGCGTTTTTAAAATCCTTTGACCCTGTAAAAGAAATGATGTATACTAAAAGTCAATATTTACAAGCAGGGGACAAAGCCATGAATGATATGAGTTCCATGAGCAGGGAAAGCAAAAAGCAGCAGCTGCGCCGCCAAATGATTACTCCTGAAAAGGATTATCCTCCAAACAGAAGGAAGTTAGAAGAGGAAGAGATGCATGCGAACCGGCAAAAAAACCGCCGCCGCCATATGTTTTTGGCCATATTGGCGCTGGTGCTGGTTTTTGCCGGCGCAGGCGGCTGGTTTTATTACCAGCAGATTTTCCGTTATACCAGCTATGAGACGGTTCGGCAGGTTTCCCTCAACCAGGGCAGCCTGGTGGGGTATGAGGCGTTTGGCAGCAATGTGCTTAAATATACCCGGGATGGGGCTTCTTATATCGATGACCGGGGGAACAATGTCTGGACGGAAAGCTACGAGATGAAGATGCCGGTTGCAGCGGTCAACGGGAATTTTGCCGTGATTGCGGATCAGCAGGGAAATGATATCATTATCTGCAATACCGAGGGGAAGGTGGGGCAGGCAACCACAATCCTCCCGATCACCAGGGTTGCGGTGTCCGGCTTGGGGATGGTAGCGGCAGCCGTTGAGGATTCCACATCCAGCTATCTCTATTTTTTCCGCAAGGATGGCGGGGAGATGAAAGTGAATATCAGGAGCAATATGTCGGGGAACGGGTATCCGCTGGATCTGTGCCTGTCGAAGGACGGTACGCAGATGATGTGTTCCTATGTCTATTTGGATAGCGGGGAGGCCAAAACGAGGGTTGTATTTTATGATTTTTCGGAGATCGGCAAGAATGTGCCCACCCGGGTGGTAGGGGGCTTTGACGACGCGTTTGCCAATACGATTGTGCCGCGGGTTGCGTATCTGAAAGAACCTTTTTCTTGTGCATTCAGCAGCCAGGGCCCAGCCTTTTTCTCTTCCAAAAACCTGGCAAAGCCAGAACTTATCAAGGAGGTGGCGCTGCCCGGGGAGACTATTGCAGGGGTCTTCTATTCTGATGAATACGTGGCGGCAATTGTATGGAATACGGCGGGGGCAGGGGAGAAGCGCCTGGAAGTGTTCCGTGCAGATGGAAGCCATGTGCTGAGCAAGGAATTTACCTATGATTATATCCATGCAGATATTGACGGGGAACTGATATTTCTGTATAATGAAAATTCATGTAAAGTGTATAACATGGCAGGGGTGGAGAAATTGGATGCTACCTTTGATTTTGCAGTTTCAAAGATCCGCAGGGGGCGGCTGCCGAACACATTGCTGGTGATGGGGCCGCAGGAGATGCGGGAGATCAAATTAAGGTAACAGTGAAATTTACATATAGGATATGAGGAGGGTACCAATGAGTGAGTTAGACATGATGTCAGTCAATGCAATCCGTATATTGTCAGCGGATGCGATCCAAAAGGCAGGTTCCGGCCATCCGGGCTTACCGCTGGGCTGTGCCTCGGTGGCTTATGAACTGTGGATGAACCATTTAAGCCATAACCCGGCTGACCCGGAGTGGGAAAACCGGGACAGGTTTATTTTGTCGGGCGGGCATGGTTCCATGCTGCTTTACTCCCTGCTTCATCTGTTCGGGTATGGCGGCCTGTCCAAGGAAGACATTATGCAATTCCGGCAGATGGGGGCAAAGACACCCGGGCATCCGGAATACCGCCATACAGTGGGCGTGGAGGCAACGACAGGGCCGCTGGGAGCCGGGATGGGCATGGCAGTAGGCATGGCGGTTGCAGAGGCACATCTGGCCAGTGTATTTAATAAAGAGAATTACCCTGTGGTGGATCATTATACCTATGTGTTGGGCGGCGACGGCTGCATGATGGAGGGGATTTCTTCCGAAGCCTTTTCCCTGGCAGGGACATTGGGGCTGGGGAAGCTGATTGTCCTGTATGATTCCAACGGGATTTCGATTGAGGGCAATACGGACATTGCTTTCACGGAGGATGTGGCAAAGAGGATGGAAGCGTTCGGGTTCCAGACGCTTTTTGTTGAGGACGGCAATGACCTGGCAGCAATCGGGCGGGCAATCGAGGAGGCCAAGGCAGACACCAGGCGCCCGTCTTTCATCAAGATCCGTACAGAGATAGGCTATGGATGCCCTGCTAAGCAGGGGAAGGCCAGCGCCCATGGGGAACCGTTAGGGACGGAGAACGTGGCTGCGATGCGGGCGAACTTAGGCTGGGAATACCAGGAACCGTTTTATGTGCCTGAGGCGGTATACGGCCATTTCCAGAAGGCGGCGGAAGAGAAGGCAGAGGCAGAGGCGGCCTGGAAGGTAATGTTCGCCGCTTACTGTGAGGAATTCCCTGAGATGGAAGCATTGTGGAAGGACTATTATGGCGGGGGCGCAAAAAAGGCGGCAGACGCGCTCCTGGCGGATGAGGTATTGTGGGCAGGGGGCAAAAAGCCGGAAGCCACCAGGAGCCTTTCCGGGAAGATGATCAACCATATCAGCGGGCTGCTGCCGAACTTGGTGGGCGGTTCCGCAGACCTGGCTCCATCCAATAAGACGGTTATGAATAACACCGGGTATTTCTCCGCAGAAGACCGGAGCGGGCGCAATCTTCATTTCGGGGTAAGGGAACTGGCAATGGCGGCGATTGGCAATGGCCTGATGCTGCATGGCGGCCTGCGGGCTTATGTGTCAACTTTCTTTGTGTTCAGTGATTATACCAAGCCGATGGCACGGCTTTCGGCGCTGATGCAGCTGCCGCTCACATTCGTGTTTACCCATGACAGCATCGGGGTTGGGGAGGATGGGCCTACCCATGAGCCGGTGGAGCAGCTGGCGATGCTGCGGTCGATCCCCAATTTCCATGTGATCCGTCCCTGTGATGCGGTGGAGACGGCAGCGGCGTGGTGTGCGGCAGTCGCTTCGGAGAAGACGCCGACGGCACTGATTTTAAGCCGCCAGAACCTGCCGCCGGTGGCCGGAACAGGCAAGGGAGCCTTGCGTGGGGCTTACGTGGTACAGGATTGTGAGGGGCTTCCGGAACTGATTCTGATGGCATCCGGCTCTGAGGTGGCGCTGGCTGTGGAGGCTGCCGGAGTGATGGCCGGCGAAGGGAGGAAGGTGCGGGTGGTATCCATGCCTTCCATGGAACTTTTTGAGGAGCAGGACAGGGAATACAAAGAGTCGGTACTTCCTTCCCAGGTGCGCAGGCGCGTGGCCGTGGAGGCTCTCAGTGGCTTTGGCTGGCACCGTTATGTCGGTTTGGACGGAGCCCTGGTGACGATGGACGGATTCGGGGCAAGCGGCCCGGCAGAGCAGCTGTTTGAGCATTTTGGCATTACAGCAGAGAGTGTTTTAAATGCCGCGAGGGGATTGCTGGCAGAGTGAGGCGAAAGGTGAACGCCCGGGCTTCCGCGTGATTGGCGGGAGCCGGGCGTTTTGTTATGTTATTCTGCCTATTTCTGCTTGCAATCGAATATACTTTCTTTTATACTTACAGGTAAAGGCACCTGGCAGAATATGGTATAGTACCGGGTGGGAAGGAGGAAAGGATGAAGAAGCATTGTATCGGTATTGATATAGGGGGTACCACCGTAAAAATGGGGCTTTTTACGACGGAGGGTGAATTGCTGGATAAATGGGAGGTGCTTACCAGGAAAGAAGAGGGAGGCAGATATATACTGTCTGATGTGGCGGCTTCCGTTAAGAAGGTGCTGGCAGATAAGGGGATTGGCAGCGACACTGTGGCCGGCGCCGGCATGGGGGTGCCGGGGCCGGTGATGCCGGACGGATCTGTGGAGGTCTGTGTGAACCTGGGATGGCGGGACATGAACCCGCAGCAGGAACTGAGCCGTCTGCTGGACGGCCTGCTGGTAAAAAGCGGCAATGATGCCAATGTGGCTGCCCTGGGCGAGATGTGGCAGGGCGGAGGCAAGGGGTATACGGATATTGTGATGGTGACGCTGGGAACCGGCGTGGGCGGCGGCGTAATCATTGACGAGAAGATTATCTCCGGGAAGCACGGGCTGGGCGGAGAGATCGGGCATATCCATGTCCGGGATGAGGAATGGGAACATTGCAATTGCGGCGGTGTGGGATGTGTGGAGCAGATTGCCAGTGCCACCGGGATTGCGAGGGAGGCGAAAAGAAGGCTGGCCGTCACGGATGCGCCCTCTTCCATGAGGAAGTATGGGGATGCGGTCACGGCAAAGGATGTCATAGAAGAGGCCAAAGCGGGAGATGCCATAGCCCTGGAGGTGGCAGAGACCGTGGGGCGCTATCTGGGGCTGATGCTGGCGCAGGTAGCGATGACCGTGGATCCGGAGATGTTTGTCATCGGCGGCGGGGTGTCTAAGGCCGGGCAGTTTCTGATTGAGCGGATAGAGAAATACTATGACCATTATTCTCCTATTTCCCAGAATAAGGCGAAGATCGGGCTGGCAAAGCTGGGGAATGATGCCGGGATCTATGGTGCGGCACGCTTAGTTTTGTCATAAAACATCAGGGATAGGGATGAGGAAAGAGCAGCCGGGGCTGTTATGGTATATGAGGAGACCCCGGAGGACTTTCGTCCAACCGGGGCAATTATGAAAAATCTATGTGCAATTTGACTAGTGAACTAAATTGTTTTTCTGACTTTCTATACATTTAGTATAAAAACAAGATGTGTACAGGATATGAACACAATGTAAATAGATTGTAACTAAGGGAGGGAATTATGCCGGAGGAAAGAAAAACGGTAGTGATCGGCCATAAGAACCCGGATACGGATTCTATCTGTTCGGCGATCTGCTATGCGAACCTTAAAAAGGAAGTGACTGGCAGGGAGTATGAGCCGGGGCGGGCCGGGCATATTAATGAGGAAACACAGTTTGTGTTAAAGTATTTTGGGGTGGAGGCGCCGCGCCTGGTAGAGAACGTGAAGACACAGGTAAAGGACATCGAGATCCGGGAAACGAAAGGGGTGGACAAAAGCATTTCCTTAAAAAGAGCCTGGAACCTGATGCAGGATGTGAATGCGGTCACGCTGGCGGCAGTCAATAGCCGGGGGGCATTGGAGGGGCTGATCACGGTAGGGGATATCACGAAGTCCTACATGAATGTCTACGACAGCAGTATTTTGTCTAAAGCCAGGACACAATACAGCAATATACTGGAGACGCTTGAGGGGGCGTTGGTGGTTGGGGATGAGACGAGGTATTTTCAGGAGGGGAAGGTGCTGGTGGCAGCGGCGAACCCGGATATGATGGAGTATTATATTTCACCCCATGACCTGGTGATTTTGGGGAACCGCTATGAGTCCCAGCTGTGCGCGATTGAGATGGAGGCCGACTGCATTATTGTCTGTGAGGGCGCGGCAGTATCCATGACCATCCGCAAGCTTGCGCAGGAGCGGGGCTGCACGGTCATGACGACCCCGTATGATACGTATACGGCTGCACGCCTGATTAACCAGAGCATGCCGATCAGCTATTTTATGCGGACGGAGAACCTGATTACCTTTGAGGATGCAGATTTTATTGATGAGATCAAGGATGTGATGGCCAGCAAACGGCACCGGGATTTCCCGATCGTGGATATGGACGGGAAATATAAGGGGATGATTTCCCGGCGGAACCTCCTAGGGGCACGGGGGAAGCAGATTGTGCTGGTAGACCACAATGAGAGGAACCAGGCAGTGGACGGGATTGAGAATGCAGAGATCTTAGAGATTATCGACCACCATAAGCTGGGGACTGTGGAGACGATCTCACCGGTGTTTTTCCGCAACCAGCCGGTGGGGTGCACCGCGACGATCATTTACCAGATGTACAACGAAAACAATGTGCAGATTGATAAGGTTACGGCAGGGCTTTTGTGCAGTGCGATTATTTCGGATACATTGCTGTTCCGCTCGCCTACCTGCACACGGATTGACGAACTGGCGGCTTTGGCCTTGGCAGGGATAGCGGGGCTTAATATTGACCGCTATGCGGCAGAGATGTTTGCGGCAGGGAGCAACCTGAAGGGGAAGAGCGACGAGGACATTTTCTACCAGGATTTCAAACGCTTCAGCGCCGGCAAGGTATCTTTTGGGGTGGCCCAGATCAGTTCGCTGAATGAAGACGAACTGTCAGATTTAAAGGATAGGATGATGCCATACCTCAAAAAGGCCCAGGCGGAACATAAGGTGGACATGCTGTTTTTCATGCTGACCAACATTCTTACGGAATCCACAGAACTGCTTTGTGAGGGGAGCGGTGCAGAAAGCATGGTCCGCAATGCCTTCCACTTGGATATGGAGGATGAGGCTCCCCTGACGGAAGGCGTGGTGGAACTTGCGGGGGTGGTGTCACGGAAAAAGCAGCTGATTCCGGCAATCATGATTGCCTGTGAGGCTTAAAGGGATGGCGGGACAAAAGATGCAAAGAGAGAGTTGGAAGCCAGGCAACATGCTTTATCCGGTGCCTGCAGTAATGGTGAGCTGCATGAGCCCGGGGAAAAAGCCGAATATCATCACTGTGGCATGGGCGGGGACGGTGTGCTCGGATCCGCCGATGCTGTCAATCTCCGTGCGGAAAGAACGATATTCGTATGACATGATCCGCCAGAGCGGGGAGTTTGTAGTGAACCTCGTGAACCGGAAGCTGGTTTATGCGGCGGACTACTGTGGGGTGAAGTCGGGGCGAGATGTGGACAAGTACCAGGAGACGGGGCTGGAGCCGCTGGATTCCAGGAATATCGCGGCGCCGGGGATTGCACAGAGCCCGGTGTGCCTGGAATGCCGCGTGGTGCAGAGGATCCCCTTAGGAAGCCATGATTTGTTCCTGGCAGAGATCCTGGGGGTATCGGTAGACAAGCAGTACTTGGACGGGAAGGGAAAGTTTAACCTTAACAGCAGCGGGCTGGTGGCGTACTCGCACGGCGAATATTTTGCCTTGGGGGAGAAGCTGGGAAGTTTTGGTTATTCCGTGAGGAGGAAACGGGCAAAGGGGCAGGGGAGAAAAACGAATGAAGGGAAGAAAAAATGAAGCCAAACATAACTCTGATCGGGATGCCGGCCTCTGGTAAAAGCACAATCGGCGTGCTGCTGGCAAAACGCCTGGGATATTCCTTCGTGGATGTGGACATCGTGATCCAGGAAAAGACAGGCAGGCTGTTAAAGGAGATTATTGCCAAGGAAGGCATAGAAGGTTTTTTGCAGATAGAGAACCAGGTTAACCGGGGGCTGGATGTCAGCCGCAGTGTGATTGCCCCGGGGGGGAGTGTGGTTTATGGCAGGGAGGCGATGGAACACCTCCGACAGATCAGCCAGGTGGTCTATTTAAAACTTTCCTATGATGAACTGGAACAGCGCCTGGGAGACCTGGCTGACCGGGGCGTAGTGCTAAGGCCCGGGATGACCTTGCGGGATTTGTATGAAGAAAGGGTGCCGTTGTATGAGCAGTATGCGCAGATTACGGTCAGCGAGGGAAGGCGGGGGCCGGGGGCTGTGGTGGACGAATTGCGGGAGATTATGGAAAAACAAATAACAGCAAGGAGGACTGTATGAAGTACATTGTGATGTTGGGAGACGGGATGGCAGATTACCCGATTGAGGCATTGGGCGGGAAAACGCCGCTGATGGTGGCAAAAAAGCCCAATATAGACCGGATGGCCAGGCATGGCGAACTGGGGATGGTAAAAACGGTTCCCGAGGGGATGAAGCCGGGGAGCGATGTGGCAAATTTGGCGGCCATGGGGTATGACCCGGTCAGCTGCTATACCGGGAGGTCGCCGCTGGAGGCGGTCAGCATTGGCATTGAGATGTCGGATACGGATGTGGCATTCCGCTGCAACCTGGTGACATTGACAGAGGAAGAGGAATACGCGGACAAGACCATGGCAGATTACAGTTCGGGAGAGATTACCACAGAAGAGGCGGCAAAGCTGATTGAGGCGGTGGATGAGGCTTTCCGAACGGATGAACTTTTGTTTTATCCCGGCATCAGCTACCGCCATTGCATGATTTGGCATGGCGGCCCGGTGGGATTGGAACTGACGCCGCCCCATGATATTTCTGACCGCAAAATCACACAATATCTTCCGTCGAACCCGGTGATCCTTGACCTGATGCGCCGAAGCTATGATGTGCTTAAAGACCATCCGGTCAACCAAGCCCGGCGGGCGAGAGGGCTTAACCCGGCCAATTCAATTTGGCTGTGGGGGGAGGGGACGCGCCCGGCGGTGTCCCGTTTTGAGGAGGCCTATGGTGTGAAGGGTTCCGTGATTTCGGCCGTGGACCTGATCAAGGGGATCGGGATCTGTGCAGGCATGAAGGTGATTGAGGTGGAGGGCGCCACCGGGAATATCGATACCAATTTTAAAGGCAAGGGGGAGGCGGCGCTTAAGACGCTGTTAGAAGGGCAGGATCTGGTCTATATCCATGTGGAGGCTCCCGATGAGTGCGGGCACCACGGGGATCTGGAGGGCAAGATCCAGGCGATTGAACGGATTGATGAAGAGATCGTAGGGCCGCTTACGGCGGGGCTTGAAAAGGCCGGGGAGGATTATGCGGTACTGGTGATGCCTGACCATCCGACCCCGGTTGCCATTAAGACCCATATTGCGGATCCGGTTCCATACCTGCTCTATTGCAGTACACAAAAAAAGGGATCCGGAGTGGATACTTATACGGAGGAGACGGCAGCAGCGAGCGGAAATTATGAGGAGCATGGCTATGGGCTGATGAGACGTCTGCTGGGAAAGAAGTAGAATCGAGGTTTTTATGATAGAAAAGTACAGGCATAATATTATGGTCCGGAGGATAATCACCATTGCGGCAGTGGTCATATCGGCGCTTTTGCAGACCTTTGTGATCCAGTCGTTTATCCGTCCGGCTCAGCTGTTGTCCGGAGGGTTTACGGGTATAGCGATATTGATTGATGATATTGCATCCCTGTACGGAAAGAGTTTTTCCACATCATTGGGGATCCTTGTCTTAAATATCCCGGTGGCGGTGATGTGCAGCCGGAGCATCAGCAAGCGCTTTACCTTTTACTCCATGATCCAGGTGTTCCTGGCCAGTTTGTTTTTAAAGATATTCCAATTCCCTGCATTGTTTGATGACCTGATGCTGAATGTGCTCTTTGGCGGGTTTTTGTATGGGATTTCCATTGCTATAGCGCTGCGGGGGAATGCATCGACTGGAGGAACGGATTTTATTGCCCTGTATGTCTCCAACAAGACAGGCCGTTCTATCTGGGAATATGTGTTTGCAGGGAATGTGCTGATCCTGTGCGTGTTCGGGTATATGTTCGGGTGGCTATATGCAGGCTATTCCATCCTGTTCCAGTTTGTTACCACAAAGACGATCTCCGCCTTCCACCACCGTTACGAGCGTGTGACGCTGCAGATTACGACGATGAAGGCGGATGAGGTAATACGGGCTTATGTGGCTAACTGCCGCCACGGAATCTCGTGCGTGGAGGCAATCGGCGGTTATAGCCGCCAAAAGATGTACCTGCTACACACGGTGGTGTCCTCCTACGAGGTATCAGAGGTTATGGCAGTCCTGCGTGCCCAGGATCCGCATATCATTGTCAACGTGATTAAGACGGCAGATTTCTACGGCGGGTTTTATCAGGCGCCGATGGAGTAAGGCTTACAGCATTTCCATATAGGCAAGGAGCTGGTCCAGCAGATCCAGGCCGATATAGATAAGGATTCCCAGGATTAAGACACTGAGGATCAAAAAGACCAGCTTATAGAAAAGGTATGCCCGGGCAAAACTCCTGCGGTCAGGGTATTTTTTGCTGAATGCCAGGTAAAAAAGGTATATCCATCCAATAATAGGAATATTCATGCACATGAAGGTAAAGAACCAGCGGTGGACCTGAGAGGCTTCCTCCCTGGTTCTTTCCTTGTTTTCTGCGGGGGTGCCGGCAGGGGGGCTTTGCAGGGAATTCGTTTCGTTGTCTGTCATCTGTTCTATAGCTTTTTGGATCTGCTTGGTTTCCGTTTTTTGTTCCATCTGTTTTTGTTCCATCTGTTCATGCTCCATAGCCTATTCCCTCCCTTCCCCGGTTGTAATGACAGCGCTAGGGCCGGCGCCGGGGCTTCCTGACGGGTTGTTCCATTTCCAGCGCTCGCGTTCCAGCGTGGCGAAAAGCCTCTGCTGCTGGACGGATACCTGCTGCTGCAAAGCGGCCTGTTCCTGGTTTTTGGAGGATTGCCGGGAAGCTTCTGTTTTCTGCCATTCCTCTGCTGTCGGCAGGGATGATATGCGGGTGATGGCTGAGTTGAGGCGCTGGCTATAGGATTCGGCCTCGGCATAGCTGGAGACCAGCGGAAGCTTGCCGATAGCGGCCTGCACCAGTTCCTGCGCGTCCGGGGCTTGGTATTCCAGGGCTTCCACAGCCTGCAGGGCGGCCAGGAATTCGGTTTTGCGGGTCTCGATCTCCAAAAGTTCTCTCTGCCGTGCGGCTTCCTGCTCGGCTTTTTTTTGTGCTTCCGCCTCTTCCCTTGCCTTTTGCACTTCATATAAGGCAATGGTCTGCTCCATCTCTTTAATGGTAACTGAGAATACCTCATACCGGGCGTTTACCCGTTCGAGGAGTTCCCCACGCAGGATGCCTTCATCCATGAGGTTGAGCTGGCTGACCATCGTCTGATAACGTTCTTTTACCCAATAGGTGTCCTCTACGGTCTCAATCGTCTTTTTCTCGAATTCATCGACACCGGCAGTCAGTTCCTCTTCCAGGCGGCGCTGCTCTTTGTCGTGGAGGGTCTGCTGGGCGCGGCGCTCGGCGGTAACGCTGACTAAGTCGGTAATCCCTGTTTTAGGGTCTTCCTTCTGTTCTACCGTGGAGGGCTGCTCCCAATCCCAGGGATCTTTCCCGGCATGCAGTTCATCCATGGTCTTTTTCCAGATCCGTCCGGCATAAGTGCTGCCAAAGATGCCCGGCATAGCACGCGGGATATCGTATCCGACCCAGATAGCGGCAGTGTAATAGCGGGTATAGCCACAGAACCAGGTATCCTTGCTGCTGTTGGTGGTGCCGGTTTTACCGGCAGCAGGCATGCCGCCGGATAAAGACAGGCCGCGCCCGGTGCCAAAAGGTTCCGTCAGGGTACCCTTTAAAATATCCGTGATCATGTAGGCAGTATCTTCCTGGTAAACCTGCTGGGCTTGGGGCTTGATGGTTTTGCTTATCTCCCCCTGCTGCTCATGCTCAATGCGCAGGATGCAGGTACGGTCATTGTAGACGCCATTGTTGGCGAGGGTGCTATAGCCCTTGGCCATATCCACCACCCGCACCCCATTAGTGAAGCCGCCGATGCTTAGGGAAGGGATATTGTTGTCTATGTAAGTGATCTTCTGGAATTGCATCCGCCCTAAGTATTCCAGCCCAAAGTTGACGCCGATGTCCGACAGGATCTGCCAGGCCACTGTATTGAGGCTGCGGTTCAAGGCTTCACGGACAGTGACCTCGCCGTGGTAGGAGCCGCTGCTGTTGGAAGGGCCGTCCTCCCATTTGTGGTCATCCACCAGCCTTGCCGGATAATATTCGCCTGTGTCAAAGGCAGGTGCATAGTCGATCAGGGGTTTGATGGTGCTGCCTGGCTGGCGGGCGCTTAAGTAAGCCCGGTTAAAGGGATCCTCCTCCCCCCGCCCGCCGACAATGGCCACCACATAGCTGCTCTGGTTGTCTACAATGACGCCTGCTCCCTGGAGGGCGTATTTTCCGTTATCCTGCAGTTCTGTGTAGGAGGAAAGCCCCTCGTCTATTTTGGCCTGCAGGATAGCCTGAAGGGAGGGGTCGAGGGAGGTATAAATGCTAAAGCCCCCGGCGCGGATCTCCTCGTTTTTGGCATTATATAAGGGCTGATAGCGCTCCATGTAGGAGGTGTAATCTTCCTTGTCTTCATAGGTGTAGCGGAAATCGAAGCCGTCCATCTTCATCAGTTCCAGCGCGGTGCAGTGGATGGCATAGCTGCTCAAATAGTTCTCGTCCGTGCCCTCCGTTTCCTCCCGGACGATGTTTAAGGGCTGGGAAGCATAGGAATCATATTCCTCCTTGGTCAGCAGGCTGACCTCGTACATGCTGTACAGGACATCATTGCGTTTTTCCCGTGCCGCGTCCGGATTCTTTACCGGGTCGTAGGCAGAGGGGCTGTTGCTGATGCCGGCCAGGATGGCCGCATCCGCGGGGGTAAGTTCAGAGGCGTCTTTGCCGAAATAATAGCGGCTGGCGGCCTGCACCCCGTAACAGTGGTTGCCGTAAAAGTTGGTGTTGCAGTAAAATTCCATGATGTCTGCCTTGGAATATTCTTTTTCGATCTCCGGGGCGAGCAGGATTTCCACGATCTTGCGGGTAAAGCTTTTTTCCTGGGTCAGGTATGTGTTCTTGATGACCTGCTGGGTGATGGTGCTCCCGCCCTGGGTGATGACGCCGCGGTTTTTGACGAGGGCGAGGGCGGCCCGGAAGGTGGCAATCCAGTCTACGCCGGTATGGCTTTTAAAGCGGCGGTCTTCCTGGGCGATGTAGGCATTCTGGATATTGAGGCTGATCTGGTTGATCGGGACGTACTCATAATGGCCGGAATTGATCAGGCCGATGAGCCGGCCGTCTTTGTCATAGATCTTCGTATCGGACAGCATACGGAAATCCTGCCGTTCCATCTGGGCAAGCTTATCATAGGCTACCTGGCGGCAATAGTCGAGTTCCGGTTTGACCTTGCCATAGGCAAAAACAGCAAAGAGGACAGCGGCAATTAGCGAGACGGCCAGCAGCTGTAAGATGCCATGGAACAGCCAGCTTAATATGCCGAACAGGCTGATCAGGAAACTGGCAATGCATTTCAGTATTATTTTGATTATTTTCATAAGGGTACCTTCTTTGATGCCGGCATCAGGGGAAGCTTTTGCCGGTTTATTCGCATTGTGCCTTGTTTACCTGGATAGTATAATACAAAATGTAGGAAAACGGTAGTGAAAAAACGTTTGAAATGCATAAAATAGGAAGAAAATATTGACTTTCAGGGAAAAAAGAAGTAAAAGTAAAGAGATTAACCCGGCAAAGGGGTGTGGATGCCGGAGGAGCAGAAAGGGACGGAATATTATGTACCAGATTGATTTTGAAAATCCGATGCCGGTTTATTTCATCGGGATTGGAGGCATCAGCATGAGCGGGCTGGCAGAGATCCTGATGCGGGAAGGGTTTGACGTGAGCGGGTCGGATGCCCATGAGAGCGAACTTACCCGCCATTTGGAAAGCCAGGGGGCAAAGGTTTTTTATGGGCACCGGGCAGGGAACCTGCCAGAGGACGCCAGCCTGGTGGTCTATACGGCAGCCATCCATCCGGACAATCCGGAATATGGGGAGGCTGTGCGCCGGGGGATCCCCATGCTCAGCCGGGCAGCGCTTTTGGGGCAGATGATGAGGAATTACCGGCATGCCCTTGCCATTGCAGGTACCCATGGCAAGACGACAACCACCTCTATGGTGGCCGAGATCCTGCTGGCGGCCGGGACGGACCCCACAATATCCGTGGGGGGGATCCTGCCTTCCATCGGCGGCAATATCCGGGTGGGCGGGCAGGAATTGTTTGTGACTGAGGCCTGCGAGTATACCAACAGTTTTTTGGAATTTTTTCCCACAATAGGCGTGATACTGAACATAGAGGCTGACCACCTGGACTTTTTTAAAGACCTGGAGGACATCCGCCACTCCTTTCGGGAGTTTGCAAAAAAGATCCCGGCAGAAGGCCTGCTGATCCTGGACGGAGCCATCTCCTGCCCGGAAGAGATCACTGCCGGGCTGGCCTGCCGGGTAGTGACGGTAACACACGGGCCGGGCGGGGATTACGGCGCGACGGATATCACCTATGACGAATGTGCCTGTGCCTCGTTTACCTTGACGAAGGACGGGGCGCCGTGCGGGCAGGTATGCCTGGGGGTTCCCGGGGAACACAATGTGTATAATGCCCTGGCGGCAGTGGCGGCTGCGGAGGCGCTTGGGGTTCCGATGGAGGCAGTCCGCCGCGGCCTGGCCGGGTTCTCCGGCACGGAACGGCGCTTTGAGAAAAAGGGGAAGGTGGGCGGGGTCGTTATCATTGATGACTATGCGCACCATCCCCAGGAGATCGCCGCCACGCTGGCAGTGGCCAAGCGTTACCCGCACAAGAAGCTTTGGTGTGTGTTCCAGCCACATACCTATTCGCGGACAAAGGCGCTGCTGGAAGGTTTTGCCAGGGAACTTTCCGCGGCGGACGAGGTAGTGCTGGCAAAGATTTATGCGGCCAGGGAGACGGATACGCAAGGGGTAAGTTCGGCGGATATTGCCGCACGGATAGAGGAATATGGTACTCCGGTAAGCTGTTTTGACACGTTTGACGAAATTGAAACATTTATTTTAAAAAATTGTTCCCCAGGCGATTTGTTGATAACTATGGGTGCCGGAGACATTGTAAAAGTTGGGGAAAAGCTTCTCGGGCAGTAGTTATCCACAATATCCACACAGTTTTCCACTTTTTGTGTCGAGAAACTGTGTGGATTTTTTCATTTACATAATTCGGAAACCTAAAAATCCCAAAACCCACGTAACTCGGCAGGAAACGACGGTTTTTGACATGTGCCCGGCTGGCAGGGAAGACGGATTATCCACGTTATCCACAATGTCCACAATTCATTTGGTGGATAAATACGCCTATTTTCTTTTCAAAAAGGATGTGCTAGAATAGAAAACAACGGAGAGGATGGGAAATGATGGAGATGATCTGCAGTTTTCGGATGGAGGCAACCCTGGTGGCGAATGAATTCGTGGATAACTATATGGCGGCAGCCAACGGGGAATATGTAAAGGTATATCTGTACCTGCTGCGTCATCAGCAGGAGACGGTGGATATCGGCCGGATTGCCGATGCACTGGACCATACAGAGTCGGATGTGAAGCGTGCCCTTGCCTATTGGGAGAAACTGGGGGTGCTGCAGGCAAAAGCGGAAAGAGGGACGGTTGTAATCCAAAACGAGGGCGGCGAGAACCAGGATCCGCCTGCGGAGGCATCCGCCGAGGAGGAAAAGGCGGCAGTGCAGACAGCCTGCGGCCGCCCGCATTATAGCCAGGACCAGGTAAACAGCCTGGCGGAGGACGGTGATTTCACACAGCTTTTGTATATTGCGCAGAAATATATGAACAAGGTATTTACTGCCCGGGAGTGTGAAGTGTTCGCCTACCTTTATGACGGGCTGCATATGACGGCGGAACTCTTGGAGTACCTGGTAGAATACTGTGTGCAGAACGGGCATAGGAGCATCCGTTACATTGAAACGGTGGGGCTCAACTGGCAGGAACGGGGGCTGAATACCGTGGAGGAGGCCAGGGCCTATGCCAGCGGTTTTACCCGGGATTCGTTTGCCGTGATGCGGTGTTTCGGCCTGACGGATCGGAAACCGGGGGACGGGGAAAAAAAGATGATTGAGAAATGGTTTTCCCAATACGGTTTTACCCGGGAACTGGTTTTGGAAGCGTGCAACCGCACGATGGAAGCGACGCATTCCCCCAGTTTCCGGTATGCGGACAAGATCCTGGCCGAATGGAAGAAGGCAGGGGTGAGATCCGTGCAGGATGTGGCGGCGCTGGATGGGAAACGCCAGGAGAACAAGAAGAGGGCGCCGGCAAAAAGGGCGGCAAACCAGTTCCACAATTTCGAGCAGCGGAGTACGGATTACGATGCGATGGTGCTTGACCAGGTGAAAAGCTGGATCGGGCAGTCGTAGGAGAGAGTGAGGGGATATGGCACTTAACAATTCTCAATACAATGAGGTGATGAGGAATTATGAAAGGCAGCAGCTAAAGAACCGGTACAGCCAGCAAAGCCGGGTGGAGGAGGTATACGGGCGGCTGCCGCAAATCAAAGCGCTGGATGATGAGATCAGGGCTTGGGGGGCATCTTTGGCAAGGCAGGCCCTGGGAGGGGAAAAAGGTGCCAGTGCGCGGTTTAAGGAGAAACTGCAGGATCTCAGGGAGCAGAAGCTTTGCCTCCTGGCATCGGCGGGATATCCGGCGGATTATATGGAACTGCAATATAACTGCCCGGATTGCCGCGATACCGGCTATGCACAGGGGCGCCGGTGCCATTGTTTTGAACAGGCAAGGATCCGCCTTTTATATACCCAGTCCAATATCAGCCAGATATTGCAGAAGGAGAATTTTGATACCCTTTCTTTTGCCTGGTATGATGATACCGCCCGTTTAGGGCAGCTGGGGATGACGCAGGCCGGCTATATGCAGATGGTGGTGCAAAACTGCCGGGAATTTGCTGCCGGGTTCCCGGATAAGGGGAAAAACCTCCTTTTTACCGGAAGCACGGGCGTGGGAAAGACGTTCCTTACCAATTGTATAGCCAAAGCCTTGATTGACCGTTATATCTCGGTGGTCTGCCTGACCTCGCAGGATTTGTTTGAACTTTTGTCGCGTTACCGGTTTGGCCGTGACCAATTGGAAGATGCCGGTGAGGCGTTTAGCCATATCCTGGACTGTGAGATGCTGATTATAGATGATTTGGGGACAGAGATGAACAATACGTTTGTTTCCTCGCAGCTTTTCTACTGTGTCAATGAACGGATTAACAGAGATAAGGGGACGATCATCTCAACCAATTTATCCATGGGTATGCTGAGGGATATGTATTCGGACCGGGTGGCTTCCCGCATTATGAGCCATTATGCGACCATCCCGCTGTATGGGGAGGATATCCGTATGAAAAAGAAAAACTTCAGGGGATTAACTTGACTTGCATGAAGCATAATGATATAAAAGAAACGTCACCTGGTTTTACACAACCATACATGGAGGATAAGTATGATTTACGAAGAAAAGACGATTGAGACGATACCGGTAGGCCCGCTGGGGCTTATTCCATTGAAAAGCTGTGCTGAGTTGGGGACAAAAGTAAACGAATGGCTGGTAGCATGGAGGAAAGAGCGGGAGAGCGAGCATAAATCGACCATCGCGTTTGCCGGATACCAGAGGGATTCTTATATTGTGGAAGCGAGGACACCGCGCTTTGGCTCCGGGGAAGGGAAGGGAACCATTGAGGAGTCTGTCCGCGGGGACGATCTTTATATCATGGTGGATGTGTGCAACAATAGCCTTACCTACTCTCTGTGTGGCATGACCAACCGGATGTCACCGGACGACCATTTTCAGGATTTAAAGCGGGTGATCGCGGCGGCGGCGGGCAAGGCGCGCCGGATCAACGTGATTATGCCGTTTTTATATGAGAGCCGCCAGCACCGCCGATCGAACCGGGAGTCCCTTGACTGTGCCCTGGCTTTGCAGGAACTGACCAATATGGGGGTGGAGAATATCATTACCTTCGATGCCCATGACCCGCGGGTGCAGAATGCGATTCCGTTAAAGGGGTTTGAGACGGTGCAGCCCATTTACCAGTTTATCAAGTATTTGCTGCACAAGGAGCGGGAACTGGACATCGACAGCGACCATATGATGGTGATCAGCCCGGATGAAGGAGGCATGAGCCGTGCCGTATATTTTGCCAATGTGCTGGGGCTGGATATGGGGATGTTTTATAAACGCCGGGATTATACCCGTATTGTGGACGGCAGGAACCCGATTGTGGCACATGAATTCCTAGGCACCAGCGTGGAGGGGAAAGATGTGCTGATTATCGACGATATGATTTCGTCGGGGGAGAGCATGCTGGATGTGGCCAAGGAATTGAAGCGGCGGAAGGCCAGGAAGGTATTTATCTGCGTCACCTTCGGCCTGTTTACCAACGGGCTGGCTAAGTTTGACGAGTATTATGGGAACGGGCTGATTGACCGCATCCTGACGACAAACCTGGTATACCAAAGCCCGGAACTGCTGTCCCGGCCTTATTATATCAATGTGGACATGAGTAAGTACATTGCTTTGATTATTGATAATCTGAACCATGACGATTCCCTGAGCGAACTGCTGAATCCGGCCAGAAGAATCAATAAACTGTTGGACAGCTACCGCAGTGAGCGGAACTGATGCAAAGATCCGAAGCGATAGGGGACATTGTATTATGAAAGAAAAGATTAACTGGAAAAAAGAACTTTGGGAATGGCTAAAGATCATTCTCTCGGCGGCAGTGATTGCGTTGGTGCTGAACACTTTTATTATTGCCAACAGCAAGGTTCCAAGCGGCTCCATGGAGAACACGATTATGACCAATGACCGGGTGATCGGTTCCCGCCTGTCCTATCTGTTTGACGATCCGCAGCGGGGGGATATTGTGATTTTCCATTATCCGGACAATGAGAAAATTTATTACGTGAAGCGGGTGATCGGGCTGCCGGGTGAGACCGTGGATATCAGAGGCGGCCATGTCTACCTAAACGGTTCCGAAGAACCCTTGGAGGAAGAGTATATCCGGGAACCGATGATCCCGGAAGAACCGGCGCATTATGAGGTGCCGGAAGGGTGCTATTTTATGCTGGGGGATAACCGGAATTATTCGTCCGATGCCAGGGTATGGAAGAACACTTACGTGAAAAAGAAGAAGATTGTGGCAAAGGTGCTGTTTCGGTATTTCCCGGGATTTAAGAAGATCGAATGACGGACAGACAGATGCCGACAAAGGCTGCCAAAGCATGGCAGCCTTTGTTGCGTTTTTACGGATTGTATGGTATAGTGAAAAGTAAAAGAAAAGAGGCCAAAAGTCTGAAAGAAGGGGAAAAAATAATGAAAAATACGACATTGGTGATCATGGCCGCGGGGCTGGGGAGCCGGTTTGGGGGCGGGATCAAACAGCTGGAGCCGGTAGGCCCAAACGGCGAGATCATCATGGATTACTCCATCCACGATGCCCGGGAGGCAGGGTTTAACAAGGTGGTATTCATAATCCGCCGTGACTTGGAAGCGGATTTTAGGAGGGTGATCGGCAATCGGATAGAGAAGGTGGCGGATGTGGCATATGCTTACCAGGAACTGGATGCTTTGCCAAAGGGATATGCAGTGCCTGAGGGGAGGAAGAAGCCCTGGGGAACCGGACATGCGGTTTTATCCGTGAAGGGGATTGTGAAAGAGCCGTTTTTGGTGATTAATGCAGACGATTATTATGGGAAGGAAGCCTTTTCTAAGATCCATGGTTATATGGTGAAGGAGATGGACGAGGGGGCAGCGGCCTATGATATGTGCATGGCGGGCTTTATCCTGTCCAATACTTTAAGTGAGAACGGGGCGGTGACGAGGGGGGTCTGCCGCCTGAATGGGGACGGAACCCTCAGCGGGGTGACAGAGACTTACGGCATTGAACAAAAGGGTGACAGCCTGTCTGCCAGTGATGAGGAGGGCAACCCGGTGCAAGTTCTTGCCGGGCAGCATGTGTCAATGAACATGTGGGGGCTTCCCCCGGCATTTCTTGATGAACTGGAATATGGTTTCCCCGGTTTTTTGGACAGCGCCGCAGGCAATTTAAAGGCAGAATACCTGCTTCCTAAGATTATTGACCGGCTGATCCGGGAGGGGAAGGCAAGGGTGAAGGTGTTAGAGACCAGGGATAAATGGTTTGGGGTGACGTACCAGGAGGATAAAGCAGCTGTGGCGGCATCCATCCGGGACTTGGTGGAGAAAGGGATATACAAAGAAAAGCTATATTAAGCAGACAGCAGATGGCATATGAGGCGGGCAGAAGAAAGGTGGCTGGAGAATGCGGCAGTATAAGATTGACAACACGGACGGGAAAGCATATCCATTGGGGCTCACAATTGTAGACGGGGGGATTCACGTTTCGGTAACGGCAGAGGCAGAGGAGTGCAGCCTGGTTTTGTTTGCGCCGTCAGCGGCCCATGCGGCCGGTAAGGAGGACGGTGTGTTTTGTTCCATCCCGTTCCCGGCAGAAAAAAGGGTGGGAAATGTCTGGGAAATGACCGTGCTAGGCAAAGGCCTGGAACGGATGGAGTATGCCTTTGAGGCGGATGGGAAGATGTTTTCCGACCCCTATGGGCATGCCTTTACCGGGCAGGAGGAATGGGGCGGGAAAGACCAGGTCCATGCCCTGCTGCGCTGCCCGGTGGGGCAGGAAGGCTTTGACTGGGAAGGGGATGTGCCTCTGCATATCCCCTATGAGGAGTGCGTGGTATACCGGATCCATGTGCGTGGATTTACCAGGCATTCTTCCTCGAAGGTGAAGGATAAGGGGACTTTCCGGGGAATCGTGGAAAAGATCCCTTATCTGAAGGAACTGGGGGTCACTACACTTGAACTGATGCCAATGGCAGAGTTTTCCGAGGTGATGGCAAAGGAGTGCTATGACGGGCCTAACCAGAGGCGGGAGGCCGATGGGAGACTGAATTACTGGGGGTATGGCAGTGCCTTTAACGGGGCTCCGAAAGCGTCTTATGCGGGGAAAAAACGCCGGCCGGACCTGGAGTTTAAGCACCTGGTGAAAGAATTGCACCGGGCGGGGATTGAACTGGTGGCAGAACTCTTCTTTACCGGCAAGGAATCCCCGGCCTATGTCTTGGATATGGCGCGCCGCTGGGTGAGGGAGTATCATCTGGACGGCATCCACATAACAGGGGATGCACCGGCGGCGCTGCTGGCTCAGGATCCGTACCTGGCCGGGAGCAAGGTCTGGGCTTCCTACTGGGAAGGCGTGGCAAAGCCTTCCTCACCCAAATACCTGGGAGAATACAATGACGGCTTCCTTATTGACATGCGCAGGGTGCTTAAAGGGGATGAAGGGCAGATGGGCAGGCTGGCTCTTTGCAGCAGGCGGAACCCGGCTGCCCATGGCATCATCAATTATATGGCCAATACCAATGGGTTTACGTTGATGGACCTGGTATGCTATGAGCAGAAGCATAACGAAGACAACGGGGAAAAGAACCTCGATGGGAGTGACTATAATTATAGCTGGAATTGTGGCGTAGAGGGGCCTGCGAGGAAGAAAAAGATAGTAGGGCTTAGAAAACAGCAGCTGCGCAATGCATATCTTTTGCTGTTTTTGAGCCAGGGAACCCCGCTTTTGATGGCCGGGGATGAATTCGGCAATACACAGAACGGCAACAATAATGCCTACTGCCAGGACAATGCCGTCTCCTGGCTTAACTGGAGCCAGCTAAAGAGCAACCAGGACCTGTACACGTTTGTGAAATTTGTGATTGCGTTCCGCAAGGCGCACCCAGTGTTTAGGAGAGGCACGGAACCAAGGATGATGGATTATGAGATGTGTGGGTTTCCGGATGTGTCCTATCATGGGGTCCGGGCATGGGTTCCGGAATTTGACAATTTCCGGCGCCAATTAGGGATCCTGTATTGCGGGAAGTACGGCAGGAAGCCGGACGGGACGGAGGATGACAGCTTTTTTGTGGCATACAACATGCATTGGGAGCCGCATGGGTTTGCGCTCCCCCACCTGCCGAAAGGGCTGCGCTGGCATCTGGCGTTTGACACTGCGGATGACGGGCATAACGGCTATTATGAGCCGGGGGAGGAGCCTGAGGCCGGGAACCAAAAGCAGATTATGGTGCCGCCCCGGTCCATCCTGGTGCTGATCGGAAAAGAACATAAACAAAAAGTTCAGGAGGAGCAGGATGCACACATTTGAGGAATTGATATCGGTGGTGGAGACCCTCCGTTCGGAAAACGGCTGTGCCTGGGATCGGAAGCAGACTTTTGAGAGTTTAAAGCCTTGCCTTGAGGAGGAGGCAGGGGAGGTTCTGGCGGCGGTTGACAATAAGGACATGGAAAATCTGTGTGAGGAATTGGGGGATTTGCTTTTCCATGTGCTGATCTATAGCCAGATCGCCAAGGAACAGGGATATTTCCGGCTGGAAGACGTGGTTGACGGAATATGTGAAAAGATGATCCGCCGCCATCCCCATGTATTCGGGGAGATGAAGCCGCTTTCGCCGGAGGAAAGCCTGAAGCTGTGGGGGGAGATTAAAAAGCAGGAAAAAGCCAAAAAACCTTGACAAACAGTAGCAAAACAGATATAAAATGTAGAGTATACTATTTCAAGGGTGCGGCAAGGGCTGTGCCAGACGATTTCAGGAGGAATAATCATGAATAAAACAGAATTAGTAACGGCAATTGCAGAACAGGCAGAGATATCCAAGAAGGATGCGGAAGCAGCATTGAAGGCATTTGCTGATGTTGTGTCTGCTGCTTTGAAGAATGGCGATAAGGTGCAGTTGGTAGGCTTTGGTACTTTTGAGGTATCTGAGAGGGCGGCGAGGGAAGGCAGGAATCCCAGGACAGGTGAGTCGATGCCGATCAAGGCTTGTAAGAGCCCGAAGTTTAAACCAGGCAAAGCGTTAAAGGATATGGTAAACGAATAATTTATGAGATTAGACAAATATCTGAAGGTTTCCCGCCTGATTAAGCGCCGGACAGTGGCCAATGAGGCCTGTGACGCTGGGCGGGTCCTAGTCAATGGAAAACCGGCCAAGGCGTCGGTGAACGTCAAGGCAGGGGACATTATAGAGATACAGTTTGGCACAAGTTCGGTGAAGGTAGAGGTCCTGGATGTCCAGGAGACAGTCCGTAAGGACGATGCGAAGGAATTATACCGGTATTTATAAAAGTCATAAGGGAAGAGATCTCCTCATATATTGAAATCAGGTGTTTCATATAGCAGGAGGTCTTTTTGCATGGAGGAAAAATCGGGAAACCGTCCCCACGCCTGTTTTCTGCAGAACCGTGCAGCAGCCAATCTGACAGGAGTGCGGGAAGTAGTGGCATTTGATGAGAATCAGGTGGTCATGGACACAGACCTGGGGCTTTTGACCCTGAAAGGGAAGGATCTGCATGTCAGCCGCCTGTTGGTGGAAAAAGGGGAAGTGGATGTCACGGGGACTGTGGACAGCATGGCCTATTCCTCCAATGAAGCATACCGCAAGGCAGGGCAGTCTTTTTTTGTCCGGCTGTTCAAGTGAGGGGGCGGATGACAAGGCATGAGCCCCAATATCCATTTTGAAGCAAGGCTGCTTGTGATGGGCATGATAACCGGTGCCGGACTGATGGCTCTTTACGACCTGCTGCGGATTTTCCGTGTGCTGGTGCGCCACGGATGGCTGTGGGTGGGAGTGGAAGACCTGGGCTACTGGGTTTTTGCCGGATTTACGGTGTTTTATCTGCTATACAGGGAAAATGACGGCGCATTACGCCTGTATGTCATCAGCGCGGTGCTTTTAAGCATGGTGGTATATGACCGGCTGGTTGGCGCATTTTTCCGAAAAGTGTTGAAAAAGGTTGGAAGATGCTTTAGAATAAGGATATCGAGACGGAACCAAAGATGAATGGCAATAGGGTTGGGCTTAAAGCAGGTGATTTTATGAAAAAAAACAGCAGCATGGGAAGAGGGGCAAGAAAGAGGAAAAAAGACCGCTGGGGCAACCGGATGGCTATCATGGGCATTACACTGGTAGTGTTCTGCCTGGGAGTTGTGGTCAATGTCAGGATTACATCTATGGAGAAAAAGGATCAGGAGTACCAGGAGCGGGAACTGCTGCTTCAGCAGCAGTATGACAAGGAACTGAGCAGGGCTGAGGACTTAAAAGAGTATGAGGTCTATGTGCAGACGAAACAGTATGTGGAAGAAGTGGCAAAGCAGAAACTGGGTCTGGTGAAGCCTGATGAGATTCTGTTAAAGCCAGTTCCAAAGAACTGATGGGAATACAATCCCTTCCTGCCGCATATAATGTGGTTTAGGAGGGGATTTTTGTGTGGAGACGACCAAAACGCCGCGATATGGCAGATGTGAATGTATATACGGCCAGCCGTTTAGGAGAGATGGCCCGTTCGCTGGGGCTTCTGGCAAAGTCCTGCCAGGATGGCCTGGAGGACAAGCGGGGCCTGACAAAGGAGGATGCCCTGGCGGCCATGCAGATGTCGGCTGTTATGGTGTGCGGCGGCTGCAGCCGCTGCAACCTGTATCATGACAGCAACAAAGAGGATAGTTATTATCTCTATTACCTTCTGCGGGCATTCGAGCAGAAGGGGAAGGTGGAGTTTGAAGACATGCCCCGCTTTTTTATGGAGACCTGCCGGAGGAGGGAGGCTTATGTGGGGCAGCTGAACCGGAATTTGGGGCGGGCCACCATGAATTTGGAGTGGAAGAACCGGTTTTTGGAGAGCCGGGATACGGTGATCGTGCAGTTTAGGGAACTGGCAGTGATCCTGGAGGAATTTGCCCACCAGATGGAGGAGGCATCGGATATCACGGACAGCAAGGCTGATGTGGTAAAAAAGATGTTCCGGCAGCACCATATGATGGTTGAGAACCTTTTGCTTTTGGAATATGAGAATCACCAGCGGGAAGCTTACCTGACTGTGCGGACATTAAACGGGCGGTGCGTGACGGCGCGTGAGGCGGCGGAAATCCTAGGGCGTGCGATGGGCAATAAAGGCTGGTATGCCCCGAAGGACACGCGTGCGCTGGTGACGAAACAGGCGGCAACGGTCCATTTTTCCGAAGCAGGGAGATACCGGATGATGTATGGTGTAGCCCGGCTGCCCCGGGAGGGGGAGATGTTCTCCGGCGATAATTTTACCTATTCGGAGGAGGCGCCGGGACAGGCCATATTGAGCATATCGGATGGGATGGGGAGCGGGGAACAGGCATCCTCGGAGAGCAGGCGTGTGGTGGAACTGGCGCAGCAGCTTCTGGAAACAGGCTTCTCGGCGCGGGCGGCGCTTAAGATGGTCAATACGGTGCTGATGCTGACAGGGGAACAGCAGCGTCCGGCGACCCTTGATTTATGCTGTGTGGATCTTCACACAGGGGTATTGGAGGCCATGAAATTAGGGGCGGTGGCGACCTTTGTGCTGAGCGGAAACGGAGTGGAAGTGTTAGAAGCCGGGGAGGTGCCTGCGGGCATCCTGTCTGGCGTCGAGCCGGTGCTTCTGTCAAAAAAGCTTTGGGACGGCGACCGGGTGGTGATGGTGACGGACGGCATCCTGGAAGCATGTCCGGGGGAGGACAAAGAAGGGAGTCTGAAAGAGTACATAGAGGGCATGGAGGTGCGCAGCGTCCAGGAGATGGCAGAAGACATCCTGAATTTTGCGAGCCAGGAGGAAGAGGCGCGGGATGATATGATGGTACTGGTAGGAGGAATCTGGAAACGGTAGGGAGCGGCGTGGCCGCTCTCTTTTTCTGCATGAAAGAGAGGCTTGCAAGGGGAAGGAAATCCGGGTATAGTTAAAAACAGCGGAAAGCAAAGCTGGCAGGAGGACGTTATGAGGGAGAAGGTATGGGAGTTTATAGAAGATAATGAAATGTTAAAGCCAGGCGACCGGGTCGTGGTGGGGGTGTCAGGAGGCGCGGATTCGGTGTGCCTGCTTTTGGTGCTGGCAGAAAACGAGATCGGCCTGCAGATCCGGGCAGTGCACGTGCATCATGGGATCCGGGGAAGAGAGGCAGACCGGGATGCGGCATATGTAGAGGGGTTTTGCGCGAGGCTGGGAGTACCCCAAAAAACCGTATGCCGGGATGTGCCTGGATATGCCAGGGAGCATGGCCTATCCGTGGAGGAAGCGGGGCGTGCCGTGCGGTATGAAGTGATGGAGGAAGAAGCGGGGCGCTGGCAGCAGGAAGAAGATGGGGAAGGGCAGCGCCCGGTATGGATAGCGGTGGCGCACCATCAAGATGACAATGCAGAGACGATTTTGCACCATCTCTTTAGGGGGAGCGGCCTAAGGGGGCTGGCCGGGATGCGGCCGGTGCAAAAGAACAGGATCCGCCCTCTTTTGGCAGTGCGCCGCCAGGAAATCCAGGATTACCTGGAGTCAAGGGGGATAGGATGGAGGGAAGATTCCACAAACCTGTCGGGGGAGTATACCAGGAACAGGATCCGGAATGAACTGATCCCCTATGTGTCCGGGCACGTGAACGGCCGCGCGGTGGAAAATGTGCTCCGTGCGGGAGGGATTTTCCGGCAGGCGGATGATTATTTACAAAAACAGGCCGGGAAGGTATGGCAGCAGTCCGGCAAAGCCGGCAAAGGGACAGGGAAGGGCGGCAGGCAGGTGGTGCGGGCATCTATGGATGCCCGGGAGTTTTGGGGGCAGGAGCCGGTCATCCGCATATACCTGATCCGGCGGATGCTGGATGAGGCGGATGCCGGCCATAGGGATATCACTGCCAGGCACTTAGGGCTGATCGGGAGGCTCACAGCCGGTGGGAGCCTGGATCTGCCGGGATGTCTGCGGGCATTTTGCAGCAGCCAGGAAATCGGGATTGAGAACTATGGCGCAGCGGCAGGGGAGGAGATCCTGCCAGTGCGAAGGGATGCCTGCCCGGCAGAGGTATTGGTGCCGGGAACGGTGCCTTTGCTGCCGGGTGAACTGAGGTGTGCGGTATTTCCCCGGAAGAAAGGGGCAGAAATTCCTAAAAAAGAGTATACGAAATGGTTTGATTATGATAAAATAAAGGGTACGCTGTCTGCCCGGCACAGGCAACCAGGAGATTACCTGACGCTGCCGGGGGGAGGGTGCAAGACATTGAAACGGTTTCTGATCGATGAGAAGGTTCCCCGGGAGCATAGGGATGAAATCTGGCTGCTGGCGGAAGGAAAACATGTGCTCTGGGTAGTCGGCTACCGGATCAGTGAATATTATAAGATTGTAGAAGAGACCCATACGATATTGCAGGTGGAATTTTACGGAGGAAAAGCATATGGCAGACAAGATCCGGGTATTATTGTCAGAAGAGGAAGTGAACCGGAGGATCAGTGAAGTTGCAAGGCAGGTCAGCCTGGATTATGAGGGGAAAGAACTTCATCTGATCTGTATTTTAAAGGGCGGGGTATTTTTTACCTGTGAACTGGCAAAAAGGCTGACGGTGCCGGTCAGCCTGGATTTTATGTCCGTATCCAGCTATGGGGATGACACAAAGTCCAGCGGGGTGGTCCGTATCATCAAGGATTTGGACGAATCGCTTAAGGATAAGAATGTACTGATTGTGGAAGACATCATTGATTCCGGGCGCACCCTTTCTTATCTGATGGAGGTTTTGAAGCAGCGGGGGCCGGCAAGCATCCGCCTGTGCACTTTGCTGGATAAGCCGGAGCGCCGGGTGAAAAAACAGGTGAAAGTGGATTACACTTGTTTTACGATTCCGGATGAGTTTGTGGTAGGGTATGGGTTGGACTATGCGCAGAAGTATCGGAACCTGCCTTATATCGGTGTGGTGGAATTCTGAGATGCCGGGGAAGACGCCCGGCGGGCGCAGCGGCGCCAATCAAAAACGGCAGTGAACAAGGAGGCAACGATAAGTGAGACAACAGACGTTTAGAGGGACCGGGATCCTGCTTTTGGCATTGCTTTTGGTGGCGATGCTGTGGTTTACCCAGGCTTTGCAGGGGGGCAGCCAGGTGAGGCTGAGCAACCAGGCGTTCATGCAGATCCTGGACGGTGCAGAAATCACCCAGGCCACGATCAACCAGAACGAGCAGGCTCCTACCGGTGAGGTGGTATTTTTGGCCGGAGACCAGGAATATATAGCCTATGTGTCAGATGTCAATGAGGCAAGGAAACTCCTGGAGGAGAGGGGCATTGATTATCTGATGAACAATGTGCCGCAGGGGAATTACTGGATCAGCGTGATCCTGCCGGTAGGCGTATCCGTAGCGATGGCGGTAGTGCTGATAATTATGATGAATATGCGTGCCAGCGCCAATAACGGGGCAAATACCAGGATGATGAATTTCGGGAAGAGCCGTGCCCGGATGATACACAGCAGCCTGGTGAACTTTAAAAATGTGGCCGGGCTGAGGGAGGAAAAGGAAGACCTGGAAGAGATGGTGGACTTTTTGCGAAATCCTCAGAAGTACACCGGCGTCGGGGCACGCATCCCCAAAGGGGTGATCCTGGTAGGCCCTCCCGGAACGGGGAAAACCATGTTGGCGAAAGCAGTAGCAGGTGAGGCGGGGGTGCCGTTTTTTAGTATCTCCGGCTCGGATTTTGTGGAGATGTATGTGGGGGTAGGCGCATCCCGCGTGAGGGACTTGTTTGAGGATGCCAAGAAAAATGCCCCTTGTATTGTGTTTATCGATGAGATTGATGCGGTGGCGCGCCGCCGGGGCACCGGCATGGGGGGCGGCCATGACGAGAGGGAGCAGACCTTGAACCAGCTGCTGGTGGAGATGGACGGCTTCGGCATCAATGAAGGGATTATCGTCATGGCGGCAACGAACCGGGTGGATATCTTGGATCCAGCGATTTTAAGGCCGGGGCGCTTTGACCGCAAGGTTGCGGTAGGGCGTCCGGATGTAAAAGGGCGGGAGGAGATTTTAAAGGTCCACTCCCGGCAGAAGCCGCTGGCTGAGGATGTGGATCTGACACGGATAGCACGGACCACCTCCGGTTTTACGGGTGCGGACCTGGAAAACCTTATGAACGAGGCGGCAATCAATGCGGCAAAGAACAACCGTGCGTTCATCTTGCAGTCCGATATTGAAAGGGCATTTGTCAAGGTAGGGATCGGCGCGGAGAAGAAGAGCCGCGTGATTTCCGAGAAGGAGAAGAAGATCACGGCCTACCATGAGGCCGGTCATGCGATCCTGTTCCATGTATTGCCGGATGTAGGGCCGGTGCACACGGTTTCCATCATCCCCACAGGCCTGGGGGCGGCCGGTTATACAATGCCCCTGCCCAGTGAGGATGAGATGTTTAACACCAGGGGGAAGATGCTGCAGGATATCATGGTTGCCCTGGGAGGGCGGATTGCAGAGGGGATCATCTTCGGGGATGTGACCACAGGGGCGTCCCAGGATATCAAACAGGCCAGCAAGATTGCCCGCGCGATGGTGACAAAGTACGGGATGTCAGACATGGTGGGCATGATTGATTACGGCAGTGACGAGGATGAGGTGTTCATCGGCCGTGACCTGGCACATGCCAAAAGTTACAGCGAGGGTGTTGCAGGGATCATTGATGCCGAGGTGAAGAAGATTATTGATGAGTGCTACCAAAAGGCCGAGGCGATTATCCTGCAGCATAAGGATGTCCTGGATAAGTGCTGTGACCTTCTGATGGAAAAAGAGAAGATTGGGCAGCAGGAATTTGAGGCGTTATTTGGTGCGGATGCCCAGGAATTGTAAAAAGGAACGGCCTTTTTTAGGTGGGGGAAAGAAACAAAAGGCAAATATGCATAAAAAAAAGATGAAAATTTATGCAAGTTTGTGCACACTTGTTTGGAGGTTTATGTTATTATAATAGGCGTAACCCCCCAATACATTATATAGTTTTTGCTACACCCCATAAGAAACGAAATACCTTCTCCTGAAAGAGCCGACTACCCCGTCGGCTCTTTCACTTTTATGTCCCCGTAAAGGGGGATTGGAAATTTTTTGAATAATTTATGAAGAAACAGGTTGTATCTGAGGGGATAATTGGATAAAATAGGAACAGCGACAATGAGAGGATATGTAGAGCAGAATGAATGAAGGGCATAATACAGGGCTGAACCAGAGGGCATTGTTTGCAGACGGGACATCGGACTACCGCAGGCCGGAAGAGCCGAATGCGGGAGACCGGGTAGTGCTCCGTTTCCGGACTGCAAAGGATGATGCGGATGCTGTTTTTTACGTAGAGAGGGAAAGACAGCTGGAAGCCCGGATGATAAAGGTATCTTCCAAAGGGCTGTTTGACTTTTACGAATATGTAATTGTAGCAGGGGAGGATCCCAGGTGCTATTGCTTTAAAGTGGTAAAAGGGGATGAGACCTGCTATTTTAACCGTCTGGGGACAGCCAGGGAAGACCAGGCAGAGTATAATTTCCGGATTACACCAGGGTTCCATACACCGGAATGGGCAAAAGGGGCTGTGATGTATCAGATCTTTGTAGACCGTTTTTGCCGCGGCAATAAGGATAATGATGTGCAGTCATGCGAATATGTATATATAGGAAGGCCGGTTTACCATGTGGAGGACTGGGGGAAGAACCCGTCCACCATGGATGTTGGCTGTTTTTACGGCGGGGATCTGCAGGGGGTATGGGACAAGCTGGATTACTTGCAGGATCTGGGGGTGGAGGTGATTTATTTTAATCCCCTTTTCGTTTCGCCTTCCAACCACAAATATGACACCCAGGATTATGACCACATTGACCCTCATTATGGGGTGATTGTGAAGGATGGCGGGGAACTGGTGGCCGAAGATGCCGCGGGCAATGAGAAAGCTACCCGGTATCAGGTCCGTGTTGCTTCTATGGAGAACTTAGAGGCCAGTGATGCCTTTTTTGCCCGGTTTATGGAGGAGATCCATAAGCGGGGGATGAGGGTGATTATCGATGGGGTGTTCAATCATTGCGGTTCTTTTAACAAATGGCTGGACCGGGAACTGATTTATGCCCGCCAGGGCAGATATGAGCCTGGGGCTTATGAGTCGGAAGACAGCCCTTACCATACCTTTTTTAAGTTTTACGAGGAAGGTTCCTGGCCGTACAATGCAAATTATGACGGCTGGTGGGGGCACGACACATTGCCAAAACTAAATTATGAGGAGTCCCCCAAATTATATGAGTACATTATGGAGATTGCCCGTAAATGGGTGTCCTCCCCGTATTGCGTCGATGGGTGGAGGCTGGATGTTGCAGCAGACTTAGGGCACAGCAGCGAATTCAACCACAAGTTCTGGCATGATTTTCGCGAACAGGTGAAAAAGGCAAACCCGGATGCCATTATCCTGGCAGAGCATTATGGGGATCCCAGCGGATGGCTGCAGGGGGACCAGTGGGATTCCGTCATGAACTATGACGCGTTCATGGAGCCGCTGACCTGGTTCCTGACAGGGATGGAAAAGCACAGCGATGAATATAACGAACATTTGTGGGGGGATGGCGCCGGATTCTTTAACAATATGAAATACCATATGAGCCGCATGCAGACGCCTTCCCTCATGGTAGCCATGAACCAGCTGTCGAACCATGACCACAGCCGGTTTTTGACCCGGACAAACCGCATGGTTGGCAGGATCGGCACGGTAGGTGCCGAGATGGCCAGTGTGGGCGTGAAGAAGGGGGTGTTCCGGGAGGCAGTGCTGATCCAGATGACCTGGCCGGGGGCACCGACGTTATATTATGGCGATGAAGCCGGTGTCTGCGGATGGACGGATCCGGATAACCGCAGGACTTATCCCTGGGGGCAGGAGGATTATGAACTGATCGAGTTCCATCGCTATATGATCCAGCTGCATAAGTCGCTTCCGGCTTTGCGCCGGGGGTCAATCAAACAGCTGCTGGCAGACAGGCACCTGATTGCCTATGGGCGCATGAGAGGCTCCAACCAATGTGTGGTGGTGGTAAATAATGCCGAGGAAAGGCGGCTGGTGGAGGTTCCGGTATGGGAACTGGGGATTGCCGACGGGCAGGAACTGTGGAGGGTCATGCTGACCCATTCGGAGGGATATAATGCCGGTATTGAGAAATACCAAGTGACGGACGGCAGGCTTGTGCTGGATATGCCAGGGGGGACAGGGGCATTGTTCTCCGTTGGGGCGGGCAGCGAGTGGTGCAGATAAGGCGCAAAAAATAAGGGTGCGCCGCATGTTTTTGGTGCGGCCGCACCCTCTTTCATAAGGTATCAGCATGTGAACGGATGCTTTATCTTTTGCCGGTTAAGAGTTACTGCTGGATCACGCCGTTGGTATCCACGGTCCAGATTTTGTCATTGGTATCTTTGTAATCCTTAAAACCCTTTCCAAGGTCGGCTCTTTCGTCCGATTTGGAAGAGGAGGATGCTTTCTGGATGGAGCCGGAGGCATTGACCAGATAGCGGACACCGTCCAGTTCCACCGGGGCATAGCGGAGATCGCGGTCGGCATCCAGGCGGAGTCCCTGGCGGTATACATTATTGTCACGGACACCATGGAAGCCCTGCCCCTTGTTGCCGCCGTCAGTCAGGAAGAACCAGGTCTGGTTTTCATCCAGGTCTTCATCATAGATCGTCTGCTTGCCGGTTTTCATGACGCCGTCCTCACCGAAATAGTAGTTCACGGTTCTTCCGTCTTCAGTGGTTACAAGCTGCAGGCCGGTCTCCATTTCACCTCTGGTATTGAAGCCATAACGGCGGGAATTGATGTTGAAGGTCTGGATGCCGGTGGAAGCATAGTAGGGGCGCCCCTTCTTAAAATAGAAGGTAAAGATCTCGCCTTCTTCGCTGATGCCCGGGGCACCTTCAATCTGGTACCAGCCGTCAGCGCGTTTGCCGTCTTCCTCGTAATACTGGTAGGAACCAACCGTCAGAGCCGGGGCAACGCTGCCTTCGCCGTTGCTTTCGCTGCTGCCGGAATCCTCAGCCCCTGCCTCATTTCCTGCGGCTTCTGTGCCTTCTGCATTTGCAGCGGACTCACCGGTGTTCTCTGTGCTGCCAGGCTCCTCGGCCTCGCTGGAGGGAAGCAGGTACCATCCGGTCTGCATAATGCCGTTTTCAAAGGTATAGTAGTTGCCGTTGATCTTGCGGTCCACCTCGTTGATGACCATCCGGCCTTTGCCGTCAAAGTAATGCCAGACGGTATCGGCGTCCAGGGTATCATCTTCATTCTCCAGCTGGATCCAACCGGTTTTCATGGCACCGTCATCACCCAGGTAATAAGTGAAGCCATCCAGTTCCAGTTTTCCGGACTGCATATGGCCGTCTTCATTAAAGTAGTAATTCTTGCCGTCAATAGTTTGCCATTCAGAAACGGCAAATTTGCCGTCATTTCCAAAATAGTACCAGTTGTTTTCGGCACCGTCTTCATCCCAGTCATCATTTTCCTCGCTGATCCACTGGTTATAAATGCGCTTGCCGTTTTCATCTACAAAGTACTCATCTACCATCTGAGAGCGGGCAATTACCCCTTCATCATTTAAATAGTACCAATCATTATCTTTCTTTTTCCAGGCATCCGTGATGGGGTAACCGTCGCTGTCGAGATAGCGCAGGTCGCCGTCCTCCTCAGTCCATCCTGCTTTGGAAGCAGCATATGCATTTTGCTGCGCGAATCCAGGGATTGCCTGAAAGACACCAGGGGCTACCGCAGTCATCACTGCCGCGGTGGATAATACAGCCAGGAACTGAACTTGTTTTTTCATAAATTCACTACTCTCCTTTTTTGTGTGTCGGGACTTGCCTGTCCCGGTATTGGTTGGTGGCCGAAAATCCATATTTGCATTACTCTGCGATTATAGTCGATCTTTACCGATTTGAAAAGTGAGTGTTGCTGGCAGAGTTGGAAGAGCGTGGCGTGGGAGGGGTGGGGCGGAAAGCGTAAGATTTAGGGAGTAGGATTTTTTTGCAGGATATGCTATAATCGAAAGAAAACCTCCCTTCCGGGAACGAAAGGAGCAGCTATTATGAAGATAAAGGTGTCCAACTATATTGCGCATAAGCTGGTGGAAGCGGGAATCTGCCAGGTATTTACGGTGACCGGCGGCGGGGCGATGCATTTAAATGATGCCCTTGGCCACCAGCCGGGGCTGCGGTGCCTCTATCAGCACCATGAGCAGGCCTGCGCGATTGCGGCAGAGGCTTACGCCAGGATCCATAACAGGATAGGCCTTTTGTGTGTGACCACCGGCCCGGGAGGGACGAATGCCATCACTGGCGTGGTAGGGGGGTGGCTGGACTCGATCCCGATGCTGGTTCTGTCGGGCCAGGTGCGGTATGACACCACTGCACGCTGGTCGGGTGTAGGGATCCGCGCCATGGGGGATCAGGAATTTGATATTGTGAAGGCAGTCAGCTGCATGACGAAATATAGCGAGATGGTGACCGACCCTTTGCGGATCCGATATTGCCTGGAGAAGGCATTGTACCTGGCATATTCCGGAAGGCCGGGGCCGGCATGGCTGGATATCCCGCTGGATGTGCAGGGAGCTTATGTGGATACGGAACAGTTGGCAGGCTTTGACGCTGCGGATTATGAGGCCGGAGGCACCGGCTGGGCGATGCACGCGGTAGGGGTGGATCATACGTCCGGAACCCCGGTGGTGGCAGCCGCTGCGCAGAACAGCTTAAAGGCAGCGGTGTTAGCAGGCAGCCGGGGAACAAAGCCGCTGACCGTGGAGGAGCCGCCCCATGCGATAGCGGAGGATTACGCGGGCAAAGGGGAGACCCGCCAGGTGCCTGCGCCGAAGGTGGCAAAAGAGACGGCGAGGGAAATCATCGAACGGATCCGCAAAGCCAGCCGGCCTGTCATCAATGCAGGCAACGGGATCCGGATTGCGGGTGCTCATCCGTTATTCATGGAAGCGGCCGAGCGGCTGGGGGTACCGGTCGTGACCGGCTGGAACAGCCAGGACTGCATCTGGGACGGGCATCCATTGTATGTGGGGCGGGCCGGCAGCATGGGAGACCGCCCGGGCAATTTTGCGGTTCAGAACAGTGATTTGGTGTTTTCGGTGGGGAGCCGTTTGAGCATCCGCCAGGTAGGGTATAATTATCAGACATGGGCCAGGGAGGCTTATGTGATCTATAGCGACGTGGATGAGGAAGAATTAAAGAAGCCAAGCGTGCATGCGGACATGCGGGTGCATGCGGACGCGAAGGATTTGCTGGGGACGCTTTGCCAGGTGCTCAGGGAGGAATATCCGTCGCCCGTATTTGGCGGCGGCAGCGGGCTGAAGGGGATGAACTGGAATGAGACCTGCCGGATGTGGAAGGAAAAGTATCCGGTGATCCGCCCGGAACATCTTAAGCCAGACAGTTCAAAGGCCGCCAATGTCTATGCCTTTATCAAGGAGTTGAGCAGCAGGCTGAGGGAGAACCAGATTACAGTGGTTGGCAACGGATCTGCCTGTGTGGCCGGAGGCCATTCCTATATCATAAAGAAAGGGCAGCGGTTTATCAGCAACTCGGCGATTGCGGCGATGGGCTATGACCTGCCAGCGGCGATCGGCGTTTGCCAGGCGTTGTCGGAGAGCCAGGAAGACGGCAGGGAGGATGTTATCCTGCTGACCGGGGACGGAAGCATCCAGATGAACCTCCAGGAACTGCAGACGATCATCCACCACCGGATGCCGGTGAAGATTTTCCTTATCAACAACGGGGGATACCATTCGATCCGCCAGACCCAGAAGAATTATTTTGGGGAGCCGTTAGTCGGGATTGGGACGGACAGCCATGACCTGAGTTTCCCGGATATGGAGAAGCTGGCGGCAGCTTATGGCTACCCCTATGCAGCCGCCCGGCATAACGAGGAACTGGCGGCGGCGGTGGAGGAAACCCTGGCTTTGGAGGGGCCGGCTATCTGTGAGGCGTTTGTAACCATGGATCAGAACTTCGAGCCAAAGTCGGCAGCCAAACGCCTGCCGGACGGGACGATGGTTTCACCGCCGTTGGAAGACCTCTCGCCGTTTTTGCCGGAGGAGGAGATGGATGCGATGATGATCATCCCCAGGATTCGGCAAAATGGATGACGGCAGGAAGGGAAGAGCCATGAATGTAGTGGTAACAGGGGCAACCAGCTTCATCGGTGCGACGGCAATTAGGCAGCTTTTGCAGGCAGGCCACGAGGTATGCGCAGTGGTGCGCCCGATGTCGGGCAATTTGCAGCATTTAGAAAAACAGATACCGGAGGAAAGCCGAGGGCGGATCCGGATATTGGAACTTGACATGGGGGAGATTGCCAGGATAAAGGAATGGATGCACGGCCCGGCAGACGGCTGGCTCCATGCCTGCTGGGGCGGGGCGGGCAGTGACAACCGAACCCTGCGTGACGTGCAGCAGGCAAACGTGGCGGGTTCCCTGGCAGCAGTGAGGGCGGCAAAAGAGGCAGGCTGCAGGCGTTTTGTGTTCACCGGGTCCCAGGCAGAGTATGGGATCTGCCATGAGGCGGTTACCGAAAAGATGCCCTGCCGTCCGGTATCGGAATATGGCAAGGCCAAGACGGATTTTGCCATGCAGGCCGAGCCGCTTTGCCGGACGCTGGGGATGGACTATATCCATGCCAGGATTTTCAGTGTATACGGCCCGGGGGACCACCCCTGGTCTTTGGTGCAGTCATGCCTGCGGACCTGGCAGCAGGGGGGAGAGATCAAGCTGGGGGAGTGCACCCAGTGGTGGAATTTCCTCTATATAAAAGATGCCGCCGAGGCTCTTGCCTGTTTGATGGAAAAGGGGCGGGCAGGCTATTACAATGTGGCCGGCAGGGATACCCGGAGACTGCGGGAATTTGTGGAAGAGATGTACCGGCTTTGTAAGTGCCGGGGAAGCTTCGTATATGGGGAAAGGCCGCAGAATGCGGAAGGCTTGGCGGATTTGCTGCCGGATATCACCAAGATCCATACGGAGACAGGATGGGAACCAAAGACACCGTTTGCGGAGGGGATATATGAGACATTGCATTGCCTGCCGGAGGGAACTTCCGGAAAAACCAATATTTAACCTTAAGAATGCACCGGCTTCGGCCCAGGATATACCGGATCAGGAAAGCGTACACATGGATCAGGGGATCGACCTGGAACTTTACCAATGCAGGCATTGCGGCCTGGTGCAGTTTAGCTGCCGGCCGGTGCCCTATTACCGGGACGTGATCCGGGCCGGGGGATTTTCGGAGACGATGAAGAGCCTGCGCCGCAGCCAGTACCGCCATCTGATCGGGACATACCATCTGGAGGGCAAGCGTTTTCTGGAAGTGGGATGCGGCGGCGGGGAATTTTTGCGCATGCTGGCGGAGTTCCCGGTGGAAGCGTTCGGCATGGAGAACCGCCCGCAGCTGGTGGCGCAGGCGAAGGCATCCGGGCTGCAGGTGTGGGAGGAATTCCCGGAGGAGGCCGGGCAGGTGTTTGGCAAAAACGGTTGCCCCGAGGGGCCGTTTGACGTGTTTTTGTCGTTTAATTTCCTGGAACACCAGCCAGAGCCGGACGTGATGCTGCAGGCCATCTACCACAACCTGGCAGAGGACGGGATGGGGCTTATCACGGTGCCGGCCTTGGAATATATCCTGGAGCATGGAAGCTATTACGAACTGCTTCGGGACCATATTGCCTACTATTCGTTCCACACCCTGAGACAGCTGCTGGAGCAAAACGGCTTTGCTGTTTTGGAGGAGGAGATGGTCAACCGCGATACGATCTCGGCGGTTGTAAGAAAGAAGCCAAAAGGCAGCTGGGCGATGCCGAAAGAACCGGTGGAAGAGGTTTCTTTGGATTCTCTGGCCGCCGGGTATGAGGCAACCAGCAATGAGGTCGCAAACCTGGCAAGGCAGCTGGAGGAGGAGGGGAAGACCCTGGCGGTCTGGGGAGCCAGCCATCAGGGCTTTACCCTGGCGGCAACCACGGTGCTGGGGCAGGCAGCCAAATATATCATCGATTCTGCGCCCTTTAAGCAGGGGCGGTTTGCTCCCGCTTCCCATCTGCCGATCGTGGCGCCGGACTGTTTTTTCCGGGATCCGGCGGATGTGGTTTTGATTGTGGCGCCGGGGTATACGGAAGAGATTGCAGGGATTATTCGGGAGAAGGCGGGAAGGCAGGTAAAAGTCCTGGCCATCCGTACCAGCCATATTGAGAGTGTGTAGGAGGGAGCCGGGATGGGCATGGCAGGAAAAAGGATAGTGATGACTGGGGCGACCGGCTTTATCGGCAGCCATGTGGCGGGGCTTCTGCTGGAGCAGGGAGCAGAGGTATATGCCCTGGTACGCCCGGATTCTGCACACCGGGACCGGCTGCCGGAGCACGGGCGGCTGCATCTTGTCGGGGGGCAGCTTTCAGAAGCTGCAGCCTGCCTTAGCGGGGCGGGGAGTGCCGACGGTTTCCTCCATTTTGCATGGGGCGGAGTGAACCGGGAAGAGATCGATTCCCCGGCGGTGCAGGGGAAAAACGTGGAGGATTCCCTGGCATGCCTGGAGGCGGCCCGGATGCTGGGATGCCGGATTTTTATGGATGCCGGATCGCGGGTGGAGTACGGGATCATGGCGGATGGCATTATGGAAGAGAGCCGGGAGTGCCATCCGGTGAACGAGTATGGCAAAGCGAAGCTGGAATTCTACCGCCAGGCAGAGGTGCTTTGCAGGCAGTGGGGAATGACATACTACCATCTGCGCTTTTTCAGCGTATATGGGAAGGGGGATCATCCCTGGTCGATTATCTCCACCCTGGTACGGGAATTGCCGGAAGGGAATACCGTTTCGCTGAGCGCCTGCCGCCACCACTGGAATTTTATGGAGATTTCGGATGCTGCGAGCGCGGTGGTGCAGCTTTACAAGGAGAGTGACGGCAGGGACGGGGAAGCGCATGTGGTGAATGTAGCAAGTGCGGATACCCGGCCATTGCGTTCGTTTGTGGAGGAGATCCATGGATTGTGCGAAGGGAAGGGGAAGCTGGAATACGGTACCTTTGTCCAGGCGAAGGAAGGGGCGCTCTCGGTCTGCCCGTCTGTGCAGGTGTTGCAGGAACTGACCAGGGGAACTTGGGAGGAGCAGTCTACATTTGCCCAGGGGATTCAAAGGATGCTGGAAAAGTTTGCAGGTTCTGCGGCGCGGAGGTTGGGATGAAGACAATCAGTGTACTGATACCTTGTTATAATGAAGAAGAGAATGTAGAGGCTATTGCCGGTGCGGTAATCGGGGTGCTGGAAAAGGAACTGCCGCAATATGGTTACGAACTGGTTTTTATTGACAATGATTCCCGGGACAATACAAGGCCGATCCTGCGCCGGATGTGCGGGGAGAACCCCAGGGTCAAGGCCATTTTCAACGCCAGGAATTTTGGGCAGTTCAATTCCCCCTATTACGGGCTTTTGCAGGTGGAGGGGGACTGCGTGATCGCCATGGTGGCGGACTTCCAGGATCCGGTAGAATTGATTCCGCAATATGTCAAGGCCTGGGAAGAGGGCTATAAGATCGTGATCGGCATCAAGACGAGCAGCAGGGAGAACCCGTTGATGTACTGGCTGAGAAGCTGTTATTATAAGATGATCCGCAAGCTTTCCGATGTTGAGCAGATCGAACATTTCACGGGCTCAGGGCTTTATGACAGGGAGTTTATCGAGGTGCTGCGCAGGCTGGATGACCCCACCCCGTTCTTGCGGGGGATTGTGGCGGAACTAGGATATAAACGTAAGGAAATCCCTTACGAGCAGCCAAAGAGGCGGGCGGGCAAGACCCATAACAATTTCTACCGGCTATATGATGCGGCGATGTTAAGCGTTACCTCCTATACGAAAGCAGGGCTGCGGCTGGCAACTTTTGTCGGGGCAGTCAGCTGTGCGTTAAGCCTGGCGGTAGCCTTTGCCTACCTGGTCATGAAGCTGGTCTGGTGGGACCGTTTTCCGGCAGGGATGGCTCCGATGCTGTTGGGGATGCTGTTTTTAGGCTCCGTGCAGATCTTTTTTATCGGCATGATCGGGGAGTATGTGCTTTCGATCAACCAGCGGGTGATGAAACGCCCCTTGGTGATCGAGGAGGAGAGGATCAATTTTTCAGGCCGGCACGGGGAAGCACCGGAATTAAGGGAAAAGGGAAATGATAACCAATGAAATATAAAATAGACGTAGTAAGGATCCGGGAGAACTCCATAACACTGAACGGCTGGGTGATCGGGAAGGCGCCGGAGTCGAGGGCAACCTTTAGGGTGACGGATGAGTCGGGGAATCCGCTCCGGTTCCGCCATGTTGCCACCCGGCGTGATGATGTCAGCCAGATTTATTATAAGAAGACTTACGATAGGGAGTTTGGATTTGACATCTGCTTTCCCTATGAACGGGGGCGCAGCTACTGGCTGCGGATCCGGTGTGACGGCCGGGAGAAGCGGATTAAGTTTAATGAGGAACTGATTGCAAAACGGGCCAGCGTGGCGCACAAACGCTTAGAGAAGATCTGTGACCTGATGAATATGGAGACGGTGCGGGTGGCGGCGGAATTCGGGAAAAAGTATGGGCTGAGGGCACTGTTTTTAAAATCAAAGCATAAACTCCAGGGATTGGACAATGATTATGATTATAAGGAATGGTATGACCTGACCAAGCCGGGGGAAGAGGAACTGAAGCGGCAGCGGACACAGCCGCTGTCCGTGCGCCCGCTGCTCTCGGTCGTGATCCCGGCTTATAAGACCCCGGAGAAATACCTGCGGGAAATGATGGACTCCATCCTGGCTCAGACCTATAGCAACTGGGAGGTGTGTGTGGCCAACGGAAGCCCGGAGGGCGAGGGAGCCGTGGTGGAGAAGGTGATGGGATGGTATGCCAAGAAGGACAGCCGGTTCCGTTATAAAAACCTGGGAGGGAATAAGGGGATTTCCGGCAATACCAATGCCGCCATTGAGATGGCAAGGGGGGATTATATCGTGCTGGCTGACCATGACGATACCTTGCCGGAACATGCGCTCTACGAGGTGGCGGCGGCGGTGGAGGCCCATCCGGAGTGCGACATGCTTTACTCGGACGAGGATAAGCTGGATATGGACGGCGGTGCGTTGTTTGACCCCCATTTTAAGCCGGACTTCAATCCCGACCTTTTGACCAGTGTCAATTATATCTGCCACCTTTTGGTTGTGAAACGGGGGCTGATGGAACGGGTAGGGGGGCTTCGGCATGAGTTTGACGGTGCCCAGGATTATGATTTTATCTTCCGCTGCAGCGAGGCAGCAAAAGGGATTTACCATATTCCCAAGGTATTGTACCACTGGCGGTGCCACCAGGGCTCGACTGCCAGCAACCCGGAAAGCAAGCTGTATGCTTTCGAGGCGGGTTCCCGCGCGATTATGGCGCATTATGAGCGCTGCGGGATCGCTGCCGAGAAGGTGGAAAAGGGTGTGGACTATGGGATTTACCATACGTCCTTTTGCATCAAGGGCACCCCGCTGGTTTCTGTCGTGATCCCGAATAAGGATCATATAGAGGATCTGGATCTCTGTATCCGTTCCATTTTACGAAAGGCGTCATACCAGAACCTGGAATTTGTCGTTATTGAGAACAACAGCACCAAAAAGGAGACCTTTGCCTACTATAAAGAGGTTCAGAAGGAACTGCCGCAGGTGAGGGTGGTGAATTGGGAACGCGAATTCAATTATTCGGCGATCAACAATTTCGGCGCCTCCCAGGCGAAGGGGGAGTACCTTCTCTTTTTGAATAATGACACGGAAATCATTGAGCCGCGCCTGTTCGAGGAGATGCTGGGCTTTTGCCAGCGGGAGGATGTGGGGATTGTAGGGGCCAGGCTTTTGTACCAGGACGATACGATCCAGCATGCAGGTGTTGTGGTAGGCTTTGGCGGGATCGCCGGGCATACTTTCATTGGCCTGCACCAGGCGGAGAACAGCTATTTCCACCGGGCAATGTGTGCCCAGGATTACAGTGCAGTGACGGCTGCCTGCATGATGACGAAGGCCAGCGTGTTTTGTGAGGTGGGGGGCTTTACGGAAGAACTGGCAGTGGCCTTCAATGATATCGATTTTTGTATGAAAGTTCGCGCTGCCGGGCTTTTGGTTGTCTATGCCCCCTATGCGCTGATGTACCATTACGAATCGAAATCGCGCGGGCTTGAGGACACTCCGGAGAAGGTAGCGCGGTTTAACCGGGAGATTGCGGTTTTTGCCCGCCGCTGGCCCGAGATCCTTGAGAAGGGGGATCCCTACTACAACCCCAACCTGACCCTGCGCAAATCCAACTTCGCACTCCGTGACCTTTTAAAAGAAAAGATCGGGGAGCCGTATAAGCTGGAGGCGGAGGTTTAGGCGGCTGAGAAAGAAGAAAATGCGGTACCGGCAGGTTAAGGAGCATATAAAGATGAAAAAGATCACCATTATTATTCCCAATTATAACGGCCTGAAGTTTTTGCCTTTATGCCTGGATGCGTTGTCCCGCCAGACCAGCCAGGACTTTACGGTTCTGGTGGTGGACAATGGTTCCGGCGACGGCAGTGCCGAATGGCTGCAGGAGCAGGGGGTTCAGGCTCTGCTCCTGCCTCAGAATACAGGTTTTTCCGGTGCTGTCAATGCAGGGATCCGCGCAGCGCGGACACCTTATGTGATATTGCTTAATAATGATACCGAGGCGGACCCGGCTTATGTGGAAAAACTTTTAGCTGCAATCGAACGTTCTCCCCGGATCTTTTCGGTCAGCCCGCGTATGGTCCAGATGTACCGCCGGGAACTGATCGATGATGCAGGGGATATGTACAGTGTCATGGGCTGGGCTTACCAGCGCGGGGTTGGGCAGGAGGTGGAGCGCTACAACCGCCCCTGCCATATTTTTTCTGCTTGTGCCGGGGCGGCGATCTACCGGCGGGAGGTATTTGAGAAGATCGGGTTCTTTGACGAGATGCATTTTGCTTATCTTGAGGATATCGATGTGGGATATCGTGCCAAAATTGAGGGATACTATAACCGGTACTGCCCGGAGGCGGTGGTATACCATGTGGGGAGCGGCACCAGCGGATCCAAATACAATCCGTTTAAGGTACGGCTGGCGGCACGCAACAATGTTTACCTCAATTATAAGAACATGCCCTTGCCGCAGCTTTTGGTGAATGGTGTCCCCATCTTGGCCGGGGTAGCCGGAAAGTACGTGTTCTTCCGAAAAATCGGCTTTGGGAAGGAATATCTGGCCGGTTTTTGGGAAGGAATCCTGACTGCCCACAAGACGAAAAAGGTTCCATACCGCCGGGAAAACCTGGGGAATTACCTGGCGGTTCAGTGGGAACTGATGTACGGGGCAGCCTTATACATCTGTGAATTCACCCGTCGGCAGCTGAAAAAAAGACAGATGAGAGGCGAAAACACAGAGATTTAAGAGAAATTTAATAGTACAATGGGAAAAATTCGTGTATAATCGTACCGTCAGAGGCGCCGGTGTCTTAGGGGCCGTCCAACAATTCATGCAAGGTAAAACATTATGATAAAAGATAACCAAAAAAGGTTGAACCGCCTGCACGTGCTGATTGACGCAATGGTAATTGTGGCGGCCTACATCTTGAGCTGGTATATCATCATTGGCAGCGGCTGGTTCCGGGCGGCCAATGAGGTGCTCGGCCCGGAGATTTATCTGGGCGTGCTGGTGATTATCGTACCGGCATATCTGCTGTTATATACGATTTTCCATTTGTTTACACCAAAGCGGGTACAGGGGCGCAGGCAGGAATTTGCCAATATTTTCAAGGCAAATTTAATCGGGCTTATGCTGTCCGGCATGGTATTGTACCTGGGGGGGAAGAATCCCTATTTCCAGCATTTTTCCCGGAGGCTGGTGGTGTTCTTTTTCGGGGTGAATATTGTGGCGGAGACGGTGGAGCGGAATTTTATCCGCATCTGCCTGCGTTCCATCCGTTCCAAGGGCTACAACCAGAAGCATGTGCTGCTAATCGGCTATAGCCGGGCAGCGGAAAGCTATATAGACCGGGTGAAGGCAAACCCGGAGTGGGGCTATCAGATCCGCGGGATCCTAGATGACCATAAGGAACGGGGGGAAGGCTACCGGGGCGTGAAGGTGATCGGCACTACCGGGAACCTGAAGACGATCCTGGATATGAACCTGCTGGATGAGATTGCCATTACCCTCAGCATCCGGGACTATGGCGGCCTGGAAAAGATGGTGGCAGAGTGCGAGAAGTCGGGTGTGCATACAAAATTCATTCCGGATTACAATAAGTTTATCCCTACAAGGCCTTATACGGAGGATCTGCAGGGGCTGCCGGTGATCAATATCCGGCATGTGCCGCTGAATGACCTGCTCAATGCCACAATGAAGCGTGTTGTGGATCTGTGCGGTGCGGTGGCGGCGCTGGTTCTGTTTTCCCCTGTGATGTTCATAACGGCAGTTGTGATCAAGCTGACGTCCCCAGGACAGGTGATCTATAGCCAGGAACGGGTAGGCCTTCATAACCGGCCATTTAAAATGTATAAATTCCGTTCCATGGAGGTGCAGTCCCCCCATCAGGAGAAGGGACAGTGGACCACGCCCCATGACCCGAGGGTAACCCCGGTAGGGAAGGTTATCCGCAGCACCAGCATCGATGAACTGCCGCAGCTTTTCAATGTTTTAGTGGGGAGCATGAGCCTGGTGGGGCCTAGGCCGGAGCGCCCGTTTTTTGTGGAACGGTTTAAGGAAGAGATCCCCCGCTATATGATAAAGCATCAGGTGCGCCCGGGGATGACCGGGTGGGCGCAGATCAACGGGTACCGGGGAGATACTTCTATAGAGAAGCGGATTGAACATGATTTGTATTATATTGAGAATTGGACATTGGGATTGGATTTCAAGATTTTGTTTCTGACGGTATTTAAAGGCTTTATTAATAAAAACGCCTATTAAGATAAGAAGAGGTATGTTGCATGAGCCGTGATTATGATGAGGAATTGAGACGCCCGGAACGGAAAAGCCGCCGGAACCCGAAGACTGCAAGGCAGGATATGGGGGGCAGGCGGACCGGGGCAGCGGGACAGGGATCAGGATATGGGAGCCGGAGGGCGGATGGGCTGAGAGTGATGAATGATGCGTCCGTGCATCCCGTCAAGAAGGGCGGCACAGGCAGGACGGCTTCTCCGGGCAGACAGGCCGCCGGGCAGACAGCCGCCGGGGCTGTTGCCAATGGCCGCCGGGTGCCTGGCGGTTTCCAGCAAAAGGGGCAGGACAATGCCCGCAAGCGCAGGCGCCGCCGGATCATAGGGATGATCATAGCGGAGTGCTTCGCGCTGGTGTTTATCTTTGGGTATGCCTATGTGGCAAGGCTGATGAACCAGGTAAAACGCCCTGTGATCGATATGGAACAGGTACAGAACCAAGACCTGGATGTGGTGACCAGGGAGAAACTGAAAGGCTATTGGACGATTGCCGTTTTTGGTGTGGATGCCAGGGATAACGCGATCGAGAAAAGCACCAATTCCGATGTGAACATTATCTGCAACATCAACTTGGAGACAGGTGAGATTAAGCTGGTATCACTGTTTCGGGATACTTACCTGAATATCTCAAAGGACGGCTCTTACAATAAGTTTAACCAGGCTTACTTTGTAGGGGGCCCGGAGCAGGCCATGACTGCCCTGAACAGGAACCTGGACCTGAATATCACTGACTATGTAACTTTTAACTGGAAGGCAGTGGCAGATGCCATCAATATTCTGGGCGGTGTGGATGTAGAACTGAGCAAGGCGGAGTTTTATTACATCAATTCTTTTATCACGGAGACGGTGAAGGTTACGGGGGTGGGGTCTACCCCGCTGACCCATGCAGGGATGAACCACTTAGACGGTGTCCAGGCAGTGGCCTATGGGCGCCTGCGCCTGATGGATACGGATTTTGCGCGGACAGAACGCCAGAGAAAAGTAATCAAGCTGGCGTTTGAGAAGGCAAAAACCGCAGATTTTGAGACCTTGAACCGCGTCCTGGGCACAGTGTTCCCGCAGGTTTCCACCAGTTTGTGGGTAGATGACATCTATATAAGCCTCAAAAATATCAACAAATACCATCTGGGAGAGACCATGGGCTTTCCGGAGGCGCGGGGAGATGCCAAGATGGGGAAAAAAGGCGCCTGTGTGATCCCGCAGACACTGGAGACGAATGTAGTGAAGCTGCATCAGTTTTTGTTTGGTACGGAGGAATATGTGCCGTCGGAGACGGTGAAAAGCATCAGCAAGAAGATTGCGGCAGATTCCGGGATGTATAAAGAAGGGAATTATGTCAAGAGTGTCAATACTGACGGAGGCGTGATCCAGCCTCCCAAGACGACGGCGGCCGAGACGAAGAAGGCAGCAGAGACGGAAGACGATGACCGCTATGAATATATCAATGTGCTTAATTCCAGCGGCAAGAAGGTGAAAAAACGGGTGCCGCGGGAGACTGATGAGGACGGCGATTATATAGAGCAGGAGACCGATGAGAACGGGATTGCCACCGGCTGGGTGCTGGATGAGGATGGTGAACTGGTACGCCGCAAGAACAACGGAAGTGTGCGGGATCCCCAGGAAAGCAGTGTGTCAGACCGGCCGGGGCAGCGCCCCACCGACGCAGAGACCGACGAGAACGGAGATCTGACAGAAGGCGGGGAGAGGCTTCCGGCCCGCCCGGGTGACTCCTCACCGGCAGAAAGCACATCGAGGCCGGGCCTGCGCCCCACCGACAGCACGGATGCCCAGCGCCCCACGTCGCCGGAGACGGAGGCAGGCAATAACTCCCAGGCCGGACCGGGGGGAGGAGGCAACAGCAATATGCCAGGAACTACGGAGGCCGTGAACCCTTCACCCCAGCCCACGCCGTCGCCGGGAGGGAATACAGCCAATCCGGTGAACCCGACTGCGTCCGGCAATGGCAGCAGCGGAGGGCCGGGAAGCGGGCAGCCTGCCCCAGCCCAGCCTTCACCGGGGATGTCCTCACCAGGAGGGGGCGCCGGTGCGCCGACGGGAGGCCAAAACCCTGGGCAGGGAGGGTCGGGCGGAGTAGTCTCCGCCCCCGGGCAGTAACATCCCTGTACTGCACCCATAGGCCGCCGTTCACAATTAAAATATAAATATATCACAATTTTATCACAATTTCCGGTTATATTGAATGCATAACAAGAAGGAAACAGAAGACAGCCGTTTGCAGAAAGGCTGCAGAAAGGGGATTGTGATTATGTACGAAGATAATAGAGATTACAGGCAGGGAGCAGAAGGAAACCAGGAAGCCTGGAACCGCCAGGAAGGGTATGGCGGCCAATGGCACGACCAGGGGCAGGAACCACAGTACAACCGGATGGATATGTCCCACATTCCGCCGGAACCGGAAAAGAAGCCTGCAAAGCGGCGCCCATTGGCAGCGAAAATTGCCGGGGTTACGGCAGCGGCGCTGTTGTTTGGCACCGTGGCAGGAGGCACTATGTTTGGTGTCAATACGGCAGGGGAATATTTAAAGGCACAATACGGCCCGAAAGAACAGGAACAGGCCAGCCTGGCAACCGTGGAAACCCAAAAGGCAGAGGAAGCGACACGGGCAGCCAGGGCACAAAATACGGTGATGCCAGCCCTGCAGACAGATGTCTCTGCGATTGTGGAGACGGCGATGCCGTCCGTGGTGGCGCTCACCAACACGATGGTGTTAGAGCAGAGAAGCTGGTTTGGTTCCAGCCAGAGGTACGAAATCCCAAGCAGCGGTTCCGGCATTATCGTGGGGCGGAACGATGATGAACTGCTGATCGTGACGAACAACCATGTGGTGGCTGATTCTAAGGAACTGACAGTGACCTTTATCGATGAAACCTCCATAAATGCGGCGATCAAAGGCACGGATTCGACGAATGACTTAGCGGTAATCGCAGTGCCGGTGTCTGAGATCAGTTCAGAAACGATGGCACAGATCAAGGTGGCAACGCTGGGAGATTCGGATGAACTCAAGGTTGGGCAGGGCGTAATTGCGATCGGCAATGCATTAGGCTATGGCCAGTCGGTGACGGTAGGTTATGTGAGTGCAAAGGACCGTGAGGTGAGGACGCAGGAGGAGACAATCCAGAACCTGCTCCAGACAGATGCCGCCATTAACCCAGGCAACAGCGGAGGCGCCCTGCTGAATATGCAGGGAGAGGTAATCGGAATCAACTCGGCGAAGTATTCCTCCACTGAGGTAGAGGGGATGGGATATGCGATCCCGGTATCTAAGGTGCAGGACATTATCAATGATCTGATGAACCGCAAAACGCGGGTGGAGATTGAGGAAGATAAACAGGGGTATCTGGGGATCCAGGGAACCAATATTGACGATATGGCGGCTGCCGCCTACGGGATGCCCAGGGGCGTATACGTTTATAAGATAGTTGACGGCGGGGCGGCAGCGGCTTCTGATCTGCGGGAAAAGGACATTATTACCAAGTTTGACGGCCAGTCGATCCGTTCGATGGCGGATTTGCAGAAAATGCTGACCTACTACGAGGGGGACAGCACGGTTGACCTGACAGTCCAATCCCTGGAGAACGGGGAGTATGTGGAGCGGACGGTTCAGATCACCCTGGGGTTCAAGCCCAAAGAAGAGGCTGAGTAAAATCAAATAGGATTTAGGATTTATGTTTCAGGCGGTTTTGCGGCGGTGTGCTGCAGAACCGCCTGGTTTTTATGTGGTGTGGCGGCATGCCCCGGAAAAAAGAAAGGGAGGAGGAGCCCGGATGGTTACAAAAATGTCGAAAATTGTTTAAAAACCTGCAAAAATAGTGATTCTGCTTTGACAAAAAATGTGTTTATGCTATAATCCCAAGTTTGACACTTGTGAAAGCAAGAAGTGGCTACAGACCCAGTAATTATGCGGTCTGCAGCCA
>RAYB01000138.1 GCA_003669055.1 bacterium 1XD21-70 | reverse complement strand
GTCGCTTCCATGATGGATGAATCTGGCAAGGTGGTATTTAAGGCTTTTTCCTTTCCCAATACCTCGGACGGCGGACATGCCCTCTTTTCCAAACTCACTTCTTATTCTCCCAGTCCTGATGACTTTGAAATCGGCATGGAGGCTACCGGGCACTACTGGCTCTCTGTCTACTCATTTCTTTTTGAAAAGAAGTTCCTTCTCCATGTCATCAATCCCATTCAGACCGACGGCTGGCGCAGGGGCACTGAAATTCGCAAACGGAAAAATGATATCATTGATTCTGTCCTTATTGCCGACCTAATCCGTTATGGGCAGTTTGTCGAAACCAGGCTCGCAGATGAGGATTTATTCTCCCTGCGTTCACTTACGCGTTTTCGTACCTATCTGGTGGAATCCATCAGTGACTTGAAGCGTAAGGTTGTCTGTGTACTGGATCAGGTTTTCCCTGAATACCAGTCCATTTTTTCCGACATCTTTGGCAAGACCTCAAAAGAGATCCTTCTCCA
>RAYB01000137.1 GCA_003669055.1 bacterium 1XD21-70 | reverse complement strand
CTTCCCTTCTCAATATTCTCCTGGTCACGCATCAGCAACGTCATATATTCCCGCCTCCATTCTCGGTTTTTCTTGGCTCTGTTCACTTCCTCGTCCAGCTTCCTCACCAGGGCGCTGTCGCTTTCCCTTCCTCCCATATAATCTAAAAATGCTTTCAGGCCGCTGCCTATGTCCTCTTTCGTCCCTTCCGTATTGAGGAACATCTTAATGGCTTCATCCCCCAGCGCAATCCCGTAGTCCTCCCGGCACCGGTTCTCAAAGGTGTAGCGGTGCCTCCCTTCCCCGAATAAATCAAAAGTGCAGATAAAGATCACATAGCTTTTCTTTAAGTTCCAGTACGGTTCCCCCTTATCCAACTCCTGCAAATCGATCATGCTCCCATAATAACGGCTTCTCTTGGGGAGTTCCTTCGTATCAATTGACTGCATCTCCACGTTGTAGACAGACCCCTTGCCATCCTTCACATAAAGGTCAAGCCTCACGCTCCTGGCGTCCTTGTCCTCATCCA
>RAYB01000136.1 GCA_003669055.1 bacterium 1XD21-70 | reverse complement strand
TCAATACGGCTTTTAATGAATCCTTTTTCTTCCAGTTGAAGGACTTTTTTATAAATTGAGGGAGTGCTGATTTTTACCCATTTGGATATGTTACGGTACTCAACCAGTTTTTGAATATCGTAGGCGCTTAAAGATTCCCTTTTTAAAATTCCCAGTACAATTAGGTCGATTGTGGCCATATTCGTTCTCCTTTGATACTTGACAGATACTATAAATTATAGTAATATATTCTCTGTTGCGCAACTATTATAATTTATAGTAGTATAAATAATAGTATCAGTCAAGCGAAAGGAGAAAACAACATGAACGAGCAAAGCAAGAAAATGGAACTACTGGGGGCTGTGCCAATACCAAAGGCTCTTTTGGCACTGGGACTGCCAACCATGATAGGTATGCTGATTAACGCACTTTATAATCTGGCAGATACCTACTTTGTTGGTGGATTAGGTACGGATCAGATGGGGGCGGTTACAGTAGCTTTTCCTTTGGGGCAGATTGTTGTCGGCCTGGG
>RAYB01000135.1 GCA_003669055.1 bacterium 1XD21-70 | reverse complement strand
ATAGTGATTTGCAAAAAATAGATGCCAATGATGCAACTGCAGTATCTATGTTTAAAGAAAAATGGGATTCTCTTCCAACGACAGATCGCGAAATGGGATGGGCTTACGTCCAATCCTATGGAGGAGCCATTGTAGCATTGTATTATAAGCATATTTTAACTACGCATGGTTGGGCTATATTATGTTCTTACACACTTAGGCATCCCATTTATATTATTATAAATGATAATATTTTTGGAAATGCATACTATTTATGATTATAAGATAATCTATTTTCCAATAACCATCCAAAAAATATGCATGGCACCTTCGATTGTCCCTGTATAGTTGTAATAAATTGTTGCACTGACCAATGATGGATTAATCGAAATATTCCTTGTTTTTGGGTTAGATGTTTTAGTGTTTGTAACAAACGCGCAAACTGCCTGGGTTAGTCTCGTTTCGTATTTTACAGTGATTTGACTATCAGTATTTGGTTGTATTCCTTCAATTGATGCTTCCCCAAATATCAAACGATATCCACTTAGTGCAGTATCTAAATCACTAT
>RAYB01000134.1 GCA_003669055.1 bacterium 1XD21-70 | reverse complement strand
AATGCCGGAGGTGTCAAAGAGAAGCATGGAAGCTTTCTGTGTATCAATACAATGGCAGATTGGTTCGGTCAAGTCAACAAGATGATCGAACATGGATTGTAAGTCCGATAAAAAATCTTGTTTGAACCGGGTGAATTTAGAGGCATCCGGGACAACATCAAACCCGCAGAAGTCCCGCAGTTCCTGGGAGTATTTCAGGAATACGATCAGCAGGGATGTTGTTGGGATTGAGAAAATAAGCTGTAGTAACAGAGCCTTCAGCATTGGGTAAAGAAGATGCCTGCGGGGTCTGCCGGTGGCAGCGTGAAAGTGAGAAACAAAAGACACCGGAACAATTTCATCAAGGTTGATGGTTTCATCGAGTATGGAAAGAAACTCATATTTATCGTTATCAAATTTATTTTGGCAATCGGTAAAAATATCTGCCAAAGAGAGTTGTTTATGTGTTATCATATAGATACGACTCCTTTACTGGTGGATATGGATAATTGTTACTGGACATTTCAATTATACCACAGACCAGTGAGGAGTTGTTTTATTTTGTGACAAAGAGAATCCCGTATTTATGCGGGTTCTGGCGTTTCGCAAACGCCTA
>RAYB01000133.1 GCA_003669055.1 bacterium 1XD21-70 | reverse complement strand
CGAACGTAGGCGGCAACCTGGGCACCGTATTCGCGGCGGGGGAGTCAGAGAACGCCCTGTTCCTGGTGGATGGGGGAGAACTCCGCAAGGCCATCCGGGAGGCAGAGGAGCAGGGGGAAGTGTTTAAACTCTCCTCATTGCAGCTGGCAGCATCCAGGAAGAGCATCAAGAACAAGTACGAGAAGCTTTTGGGGACGAAGGAAGGCAAGGTCTATGAACTGGACTTAGACATCGATTCCAGCTATGCGCCGGAAGGGGCATCCGTGCAGGTATTCTACAATGCAGGGACGAAAGACGTGGTCTTCCTGTTTGAGAACGAGAGCGAGATGGTGGTGGACTACCGTGTGAACATCGACGGGTATGAGACCAAAGGTGTGACGGTGAACCCGAACACGAAGAACATAGAGGACGAGGACGCCGCATATGCGGAGAACTATGAGGCGTCGGATATGATTAATGACGTGGCAGACCAGCCGAAGGCAGAGGTCGTGGGAGACAAGGAGACGGCCGGGGCTGAGGAAGGGACAAAAGCCGAGGAAGATACCGCAGGCACAGAGGATGCCGGCGAGCCGGAGGAAGCAACAGGCGAATCCGGGGAGAGCAGCGCTGCTGACGGAAGCGGGG
>RAYB01000132.1 GCA_003669055.1 bacterium 1XD21-70 | reverse complement strand
GGCTATGAACTGATGGAGACCCAGTACGGCGAAGGCGATGCTGCCAAGTCCCAGACGATTGCAGAGAACTATATCACGCAGGGCGTGGTCGGTATCTTCGGATGCAATGAGGGTTCCACCACCGGTACCGGCAATGCCATCAAGGCTTCCGGCAACTCCAGCATTATCGGTGTCGGCTTTGACAAATCGGATGCCATCATGAACCTGATCAACGACGGATTCCTGCTGTGCACCATGGCACAGAACCCGGATGTTATGGGTGCAGAAGGCGTGAAGGCTGCTGTTGCTGCTTTGAATGGTGAGTCTTTAGGAGGCAAAGTCACCGACACCGGTGTATCTGTCATCAGTGCCAGCGGTTCTTCCGCAGCAGCCGCCTCCGGTGATACCGCCGTCAAGGCCAGCCAGGAGTGGAAGATTGCCCTGATTACCATGGATTCTATTGACCAGCACTGGGTTACCTTAAATGACGGCGCCCAGAAGACTGCCGGGGAACTCGGCGTATCCGTTACTTTCATGTCCCCGAACACCAAGGACGATGCCCAGCAGATTGAGTGTGTAAACAACGCCGTGGCTGGCGGCTACCAGGCAATCATCGTTGCTGCCAACGGCCCTGACGCCATCTCCTCCGCCCTTAAGGAAGCTGCTTCCTC
>RAYB01000131.1 GCA_003669055.1 bacterium 1XD21-70 | reverse complement strand
CCATTTAAGAACTTATCTTTTGGTTCTACGCTATTAACTATATTAACAGCATTAACGGGCTTTATAGAGCTAAATTTGACGTTTACACGGCTATTGTGTGGGTGGCTATCAAATACTTTGAAAAGGTTCTCACGCCCTTTAAATGCGTCTAATAGCGTATATGCTCTATAATCAGATAAAATATTCACAGGTTGAGCGTCACATCCTTCATATGAAACATTGTCACATCCTAACTCAAAGAATAAATCTTCATCACTTGTTATCTCAGGATAAAGGCATCTTGCTATTGCTTTACTTGCTACATCTTTACCAACACCGCCACCGCCACAAATATAAATATTTATGCGGTTTTTTGGAACTTCCATATGACTTGAAATATACTCTAATCTATATTTTTTGAGTTTATCAAGATTATTCATATATAGTAATTTATCTTCTTCTCTACATTCTTTTAATGTCTTACCATCATATAAAACATCCCATAACATTCTATCTTTTTTGCTTAAATCACCACCGTATTTTGCCCTGTTTTCTTCTCTTTCATTGAGTTCTTTTCGCCAGTCAAAATTAGCTATAACCTCACTATCTTCATAAAGTGTTTTACCCTCTTTTTGGCACTTTTCGCTTTCGTGTGTGAGGTATTGCACACAGTCCAAAAATGCACCGTGTCCTTT
>RAYB01000130.1 GCA_003669055.1 bacterium 1XD21-70 | reverse complement strand
TTTTTTCCTGACACAGTACAATGCCCTGCACTTCCCGGGAAACAATCCCGACGCTAAAATGCCGGCCTGCACTTCTGCCAGCTCTTCCCGGCCTCCCCCGGTGCGGATTACGTACCACATCCTTTTCCCACCCTTCCCAATACCGCCGCTATCCAGCCCATCACCTTGCTGTGCCTTCAATCTCTATGCCCAGGTACAAAACCCGCCGCTGCCCCATAAGGTCTGCCTCGATTTCGGCAACCCTTTTGTGGAGGTTCACCTTCCTTACCCTGTCCCCGGCCACCCTCAGCGGCCCGGACAGATAGGAAAGTTCCCCGTCACTGCCGACCCTGACCATGGACAGCCCTATGTCGCCGCTTTTATCCGCAATCATTTCCATGAAGTCGGATTCCTGCTGCCCTAAGGTGGATACATACTCATCATCGCTGAACAAAAGCCTTGGCCCCGGCGTTTTTTTCAGCTCCCTGTGTACCTGCTCCGGCTGGTCCGTGTCGATAAACACATATCCCGGGAACAAATTCTCCTGCACCGTATGCCATTGCCCTGCATACTTCTTCCTCCTGCTCCTGGTCAGGTGGAAGCACCGGGCGTTCAAATTCCCCGGGAGCAGGTTTGCCACAAATTCTTCGGTATTCTTTTCTTCCCGGCCTTTCACATGTACCACACACCACATAAACCATCAACTCCATTCCAAAGGGAAGG
>RAYB01000129.1 GCA_003669055.1 bacterium 1XD21-70 | reverse complement strand
TTTTAAAAGAAGGGCCGATCTTCTTCTCCATTTCATTTAGGAGAGCGGTCTGGAAAGCTTTCCGGAGATAAGTGTAATTGAAATAGTTCACATTACGCCAGAATCCATCATCGGAAAATCCACCTTCGGTAAGGAGGCAGTGGATATGAGGGTTCCATTCAAGGGGGCGTCCAAAGGTATGAAGAACACAGACAAAACCAGGGACGAAATTTTTACGTTTGTTTAATTTGTGAAAGAGTTCCATGATGACACTGCGGACAGAGCGAAAGAGGCAGTCCAACAGGGAACGGTCTTCGAGAAAAAAAGGACGGAGTTTTTCGTCAATCGTAAAAACGAGATGGCGATGGGGCCCGTGGAGCAGTTTAAACGACATTTTAGTGGAACGGTCAATGCAATATTTATTGCCGCAGGTGGGGCAAAACTTGGAATGGCATCGGAAAGGGACAAATTTAAAATTACCACAATGAGGGCATCCATACATGGCACCGCCATAGGAAGGATCCCCACAATTAATCATCTTTTCGATATTTTCCATCACAACAGGACGAGGATGAAGGATATATTGAATTTCTTCAAAATGCTCTGTGAATATTTTCTTTAGTATGTTCATGAGACTATTATGAACTAGAATGGGAAAAAATGGAACCCCCTAATTCCCCTCATGAATGAGGGGCTAGGGGAGTTGATGTGCCGTAGGCACTTTCTTGT
>RAYB01000014.1 GCA_003669055.1 bacterium 1XD21-70 | reverse complement strand
AAATCACTATTTAATTTAGTATACAGTTCCATCAGCGCCTTGCCCTGTGCCGCCGCCAGCGGCAGGTCTGCCGCGTCGGACATGCAGTTATTCACAACCTGCCCCGCGTGCAGCACGAATTTCATCCCTGCTTTCAAATTCCGGAAAAACTGGAACAGGTTCATCTTGCTGGTCACAGTGCCCAAAAAATCCGGGAAGCCTGTGATCCCCTCCACAGCCCCGGAATCATCAAAGGCAGGGTTCTCTATATTATAAATGTCCTGTACCGTCGCCGTGCCTGCCGGGTTGACCACGATTGTGATCTGTGCGGCATTCTGCACCGTATGCTGGATATTGTAAATAAACGCAGATGGCGACACCTCGCTCTGCACCGGCATCTCATCCGGGGTGACCGCCTGGATCACGGAGAACAATGCCTCCTCGCCCCCTTCAACCTTTGCATACAGCCCGATCGTATTGATCTGGTACTGCTGGGCAACCCCATCATTATCGAACCGGACACTCACCTGGGCAATATTCCCATGTAGCACCTGCGACGCAAAAGGCACGGTGTTCTGTTCAACATCCTGCAGCCCCGTAAGCCCGGCAATATTGGTGCCAGATGGATATATATGGCTGGAGGTTTTCGCACTGGTAAATTCCAATGCCTTATTATCCGCCAATGCCTGGGCAATCAGGTTCTGCCCGCCTGCTGTGACAACTGCTGACTTGTATGCTCCCATGTTATGTTTCCCCTCCTATTTTTATTGTCCGGACAGCTGCCCCGGAAACTGCCCCAGATATATTGGCTTCGCTTGGGACTAAAGCTTCCGTCTGAAAATAGACTGTCTGGATTAACGTGCTCCCTGTAACCTGCCCTCCCACATGCAGCTTGCCATAGACCCGGTTGCTGGCTTCCTGGTTGGCTATGACCTGGATGTGTGCCGGGACAATATCCCACAATAAATCATACAGTAAATCCACTGCCCCATAGCGGTCAGATGTTACCTTTATCTTCAAGGTAAGGGCTACCGCGTCAGCTTCCATTGCATACCCGCCCTTGCCATACAGTTCATCCAGCCTGTCCCGGAGGAACCCCACCGAAAAAGGCACAATAGTATTGAACTTCGACAGCAGCCGCATCCGGCGGAATTCCAGGGCATCCCCTGGCCGGCAGGTGATCCCAAACAAGCCCTCATAATAAGATGCCGTGTCCCCATCGCACGTAGTGACATAAAGGTTATCCCGCACCCGCGCTGCCATGCCTTCCAAAGCATTTACTGCATGCCCATGCGCCTTCAAGATCTCCTGGAATTCGATAACCGGCCGGAAATACCCCGGAAGCTGCCCCATGAGGGTTCCTGCCACATCATACCCCATTGACCACCACCTCCCCCAGAACCGGCACCTGCTGCATTTCTGCTGTTTCCACCAAATGCAGGTCATCCGCCGACCCGTTAATCCTCACATTTGTCACATTGTCAATAGCCTCAACTGTCAGGATGGCATATATGATCCGGGACACATATACGGTAACCGAATAGCTTATGGCATGCCCCTTTAACGCATCCCCCCACGCCCTGGTCACCACGTCTAAGTACCCGTTGATCTTGCCTTTTATTTCCTGCAGGTATACCTCCTCGCCCCCCTGCACCCCTGGGGCAAATTCCACGCTGCATGCCACGTCCAGGGTCAACGCCACCGCAGTAGTGACGGTTACTGCAGCACCAATCGGAGCCATGCCATAGCCATCCGCAGAAGGCGCCTCCCTGCCATCCCCCGCCGGGCATACCGCATCCTGCACTGCCTTGACCAATGCTTCCGGCGCCGGTTTGAATCCCTCATCCAGGATGCTGCACAGGACAGTCCCTCCCCCTCTCCAGGCCGGGTATACCTGTACTGCCCCCACCCCGGGGAGTGCCAGTATGGCATTCCTGTATGCTTGGATGTTCCCGCCAAACGCCGCTACCCGGAAAGTCTCAAAATACCTGCTGCGGAGCGCCCCATCCCTTTCCTCTTCCGCCCCCGGGAGGATGATATCCCCCAGGGCTGCCGAGGTAAGGCCAGGCACTGCAGTGATAGGCGTCAGGTTCCCTACATAGGCGTTCCCGCAAACCCCTGGCTCCTGGCATTCCATCCGGTACACATACCGCCCAGGGCTGCCCCCAACCGGTTCCCCGGAAATAAATATCACGGAATCCGCCCCATTGATTGTCTTAAACCTGGATCCGGATACCACCGGGGCATCAAATACCCCCTGGCGTACCGCCCGGGTTGCCTGCCGCCTGGCAATCCCCCGTTCCTGCACAATTAAATCCAGGGCATCCCCTGTTGCAGTATCGGCATAGGAATTCCCCTGCATCTTCTCCAGCAGCAGATAGAGCCCCTCCAGGTACCAGGCCACCGGGCCGATGGCCGTCTGCACCATGCTGCCCTCCCTGGTATCGATTTCCTTTGGCACCTGCATCAGCATGTCCCTCTCAATCCCCTTTGCCGTATAGGCAGAAAAATCTATCACAAGGCCACCTCCTTGCCAAATGCCCCAAACACAGTCACCACATCGAAACTGCATGTGACACTGCCGCCTCCCGGATCAGAAAACCGGAAATTTTCCACTGACAAAACCCGGCTGTCAGCCAAGAGCGCCTCCTCAACCCGGCGCGGGAGATCCCCAACTATATAGCCGTATTCCTCCCCCACCAGGCCGTCCAGTTCCCTGCCAAAACCCGAAGAATAAATCTGCCACCTAAACCTCTCTGTATGGAGGATGATGTCTACAGCCTGCCGCATTGCCTCAAGCCCAGACCCCATGCCCGATACCTGCTGCGCCGACCAGTCAATAATAAACGTTTTGGAAGGCTGTTCCGTCCGCCCCGCGGATACGCCCAGCCCCACTCCCTCCGGCAATGTTGCCATCCAAAAACCCCCTATTCCATCTTCGATAAAATGATATATTGGTTCCCTCCCTGCACACGCAGCATCAGCACCTTATCCCCTACTGCCAGCCTTCCACGGACTGAGTCCGTGAGGAGAAGCGCTGCGTCAGGGATCTGCTGCGCGTTAAGGTCAGGCAGCACTTTAAGGGGTGATATGGAAATGACCGTCCCTGCCGCCTTGTCCGTCAGCTTCATGGCCGCAACCGTTTCCTGCACAATACGCTGGATTACCCCTACCAGTTCATACAACGCCCACGCCCCCCAGCTGGGCAAACGATTTAATCTCAATCTTCATCGTGTGCACCCCTCCCTCAAAATTATGTGTCACTTTCTCCGCCAGCAAAAGCCTCACGGCCTCCAGGTCTTCCACGCCAGGAATCCGGACAGGGATGACCGACCCTGCCCTCACTGATTTCACCCCTAATGCCTCTATGGTGGCCGTCTGGAGCACCCGGTTATAATATTGCAGGTATAGCCCGCACATCTCGTCAATCTGGGCTTCATTCAGGTTCTCATCCACCTCACTGTAGTACTGCAGGATGCCCCATTTTTTGATGGTATCCGTGTCCTCGTGTATATAGACATCCGTGCGTCCGCTGTTCTCGTTTTTCCGTACCAGCTTGACCCGGTTATAGGTGTCTGTGTCAATGTCCCGCTTATAGGTATACCCTGTGGCCATGCTGCCCTCCCCGATAAGGGAATTGGCCAGGAGGTCCTTTGCCTCCGCCAGCGTCAAGGCACCAAAGTCATCATAAAAGACAAATATCTTCCCTGTCTGTATAATGGTCTGGGCAAGGGCATCAAAGATGATGTCCAGGCATCCCTCATCCTCTTTTAAAAGGCAAGGGAATACATAGCCGGTATCTGCCAGCGTGCCCACTGCCAGCCCAAAGTCATCCGCAATCCTCCGGATGATCTGGGACAAGGACATGTTTTCAAACACATAGCTTGCATTCGCCTTCAGGTACCGCAGCTGGTCATAGGCAATATAGGAAGTCTCCCCATCCTGGTTCCTTTCCGCCGAAAATACATATCCCTTGAATATCTTCACCCCATCCGCAACGAACTCAACAGAACTCCCCTCCGGGATGCTTGCCGCCCCTTGCCCCAGGATGCAAAATGCCATCTTCCCAGGGCTGTCCATCCGGTTTGTTGTGATCTCCACTTCTTCCACTACGTCTGTATAATCCATGGCAACCGTCTGCTTCACCCCTCCCGGGGACTCTTTCACTATCTGTGCTGTCAAAACCGCTCCCATGCCCATCACCCCGTTATCTGCAGCTGCCCCTCCTGTACCCACCCATAATGCCCCACCAAGATTGGGTAAGGGTTCCCGGATACAATCCGCCTGACCGTAGTGGCTATGTTATCCGCATGGCCATGCGGCTTTGAGCCATAGCTGTCATTACAGTATGCCCCATTCACAACCACGGCTGCCCCCACGCGCATCACCGGCTCTTCCACCGGCCTGGGCGATTCCTGGGATCCCTGGATCCCTATGCTGCCCGGAGTGGCCGCAGGGGCATCCGCCACCACTGCCACCACCTCTGGGGAATGCTGCCTGTACTCCAATAATTCAATCGAATAATAAATGTCATCCGGCTCCCCTCCCCTGTCCTTGACTTCAAAGCTGGATACGATGCATCTCATGTTCGTGTCGTATAGCCCAGACCTGGAGATGATAAGCCGGCATTTCTGCCTGTCCTTAAGCGCCTTCTCAAACTGCTTTACATAATACTCCGGCGGCTTTGCCCGGCTGTTCACATAAGGGGCGCCGGTATCCCCCGGGAAAAAACCCTCCCAGGAAACCTCCTTCAGGGAAGGCTTCTTTTGGACTACCACCTGCCCTGCCCCCAGCACCTCATAAGTCTTATGGTCTGTGGGCATTTTAATGGACAGTTCCTCCGGGTTTACCGGTATTTTGGCCTTCTTCTTCCCAAAAACCACATAAATCGAACAGCTATTCGGAACCCCCAACCCAATCCCCTCCTATCCATGCGCTACCGCTGTCTGGGCATTCATCTGCTCAACCAGTATCTTCTTTACGCAATCCGCTACATCCTGCGGCTTCAAAGCCCCCGAGGCAGCCGCATTCAAGACGACCTGGATCTGGGGCGCCAGGGTTTTCAGTTCAATCTCATTCATGTACCGGCGTTCCGCCAGATCCCGGTAGAGTTTCACATCCTCATCCGAAAGCCGGATATCATCCTCCACCTTCTTCACGCTCCCGACCTTGCCGACCTTTCCAATATCCGGCATGCTGGCGCCCCCAGCACCTGCAAATTTCCCAGAACCGCCAAATCCCTCCGTGAAGCCCTCCAGGTTAAAATTAAAGTCATCCAGCTTCTTGCCAAAGTTTTTCCCCATCTGCGCCCACCCCAGTACATTCGCCCCGACATCCGCCGCGCCCATACGTTTAATTTTCACCTGGTTCTCCCCGTACTTTTCCACGACAAAATCATTGATTGTGTTCCGGAGCCCAGCCACCTTCCCAGATATGTCGCCACCAAGGAGCGCATCAATTGCGCTGGCCGCTGTCTGCACCGCCGAAAGGATCGCGTCCAGTAAGCCTGCAAACAGGTTGGCAATCGCAGTGACCGGGTTGTCAAACACATTGGCAAAAAACTCAGCAAACGTGGCGACAAGATTCCACCAGTACGATATCATCGTATAAAACGCAGTATACAGCCCGCCCAGGACACCGCCAGCCACCGCCCCCATCTGCTCAAACGATACCCCTGACTGGGCAAGAGTAAACACCAAAAATGCCATCCCGGCGCCAATCCCTATGATTAACATCGTAACCGGGCTCCAGGCTGCCGCTGCCACCAGGCCTGAAGCAACCCCGGCCACCCCCGCCGCAACAAATGCCGCCCCGATGCCAATAAGGACCGGGTATATATAATCCCAATCGTCAACCGCCCATTCTGCCCCGGAAGACATCAGGTCAATTGCCCCAGACGCCACATCCGCCAATACCTCAAAACCCCTGATCAGGCCATCCACCATTTTGCCTCCGGCAGCGCTGTTTAAGAAATCATTCAGCTTATCCGATACCTGATCCAGGGATTTTATCCCTGCATTTTTAACCAGTGCCCAGGCGCCATCATAAGTCATTGGGAGGCTTTCAAATTTAGCGTTGGTCTCATCCGCCGCAGCAAACAGGGCTGATTTTATGACATCTGCCGTAATCGCCCCTTCTGATGCCATGTCCTTCAATTTCCCTTTGGGGACTTCCAAGTAATCTGCGATCGACTGGATGATGTTGGGAGCCTGCTCCAGGATGCTGTTATACTCCTCCCCGCGGAGGACGCCGGAACCCATGGCCTGGGTAAGCTGCAGCATTGCCGCCTGTATGCCGGCGCTTTCCGTACCGGCGATCTTAAACTGCTTATTCACCTGCTCCATGAACGCCACAATCTCCTCCGAACTGCCAAAGGCATCCCCGGCCATCAGCCCTAGCTTTGACACGGCGTCTGCCGTTTCCAGGTAAGCCCCCCTTGTGCGCTGGGCTGACTGGTAGATCATTTCCTGCAGCCCCTGTGTTGTCCCCAGGCCGCCGTCCACCTCCTTGATCACCATCCCAAGCCTTGCCTGGGTCTGCGCCATCGTGTCCGACAGGCCTATGAGGCCTGCTGCCAGCCGGATCCCGCCGAAGGCGGCTGCAATCCGGGCAGCTGTGGAAAGCAGGCGCTTTGATATGTCATCCGTCCTTTTTGCGGAATCCCCCAGGCGGTCCTGGGCTGATTTTGCTTCATCAATATTCTTTGCCATCTTGGACGCTGAAATTGCAGCCTGGCCCATTCCGTTTGCCAATCCACCCGAGGCCTTCCGGCCAATGCTATCTGCTTCCCCCATCTTTTTCACAAACTGTTCTATGGCCTGGTTCTGCCTTAATATTGCCTGTTCTGTCCTGAGAGACTGCTGAAGCATGTTTTGCTCTGAAATCTGCGCTCTGGCCAATGCTTGGCTAGCCCGAAGAGTCGCAGCAGCATCCATCCCCTTTTCAGTTTCTAGCTGCTTATACTTCTGAGCCAAATCAGCTATCTTCTCTCCCTGCGCCTACAGCCTCTGAACCTGCGCCGTATGTATCGCCTGCTGACTGGCAAGGACACTTTTCATGGATGCCAGCTGTTGGCCTGTCAGAGCCATGGACTGCGTAAATTTTTGGTTCGCAGAACCCATCCTTGCCATCTGCGACACCGATTGCCCCCCAAGACCGATGAACCGCGAAAAACTGTTTGTGAACCTGTCCTCCAGCACGAGGCTTTCCCGGATCTCTCCCATGCCTTACTTCCTCCCCATCTCTTTTGCCGCCCGTTCCATCATGGCCAGCATTAACAGTTTCTCATTCTCCGGCCTGGCCTCAAAATCCGAGGGGAAGACCCCAAAAGAGACAAAGGCAAAAAACGCCGCCTCTGTCTCCCAGTCCTTCCCCATCAGGAGTTTTTTGCCTCGTTCAGTTTCTCCTGAGCCGTTTTTAAGTCATTCACTTCCATAATCGCGTCCTGGATGATCTGCTTTTCCCCAATGGAGAACATCCTCCCAGGCACCATATAAGGATCCATCACCCCGTAATATGCACAGAGTTCAGAATCCCTTAAGTCCGGCTGCACCATGCAGGCAACTATCAGCTGGTTCCCGTAGGCGTTTTTATCCAGGATCCCTTTTCCATCCGTGCAGCGCCTGGAGATCGCCTCATTCTCCTCCGGGGTGATGCTTTTCACCACCAGCGGGGCAGGCGCCCCATCCTCATCCACAAAACGCTTTAAAACTACCTCCAGTGTCTTCCCTGCCGGTGACGGCTTTAAAAATGCACTTAACTTTCCCATTTATTCATTTCCTCCTAACTGTGATGGTGTATGGAACGATTCCAAAGGCTCATAGTCTGTAAAAGTGAACGGGATCTCCTCCTGGAGGTAATCCACGGAATCATCAAGCATGGCAATAGGGATCTTAGAAAGCGTGACTCCATAGACCGCAACAACCTGGCTGCCTACGGATGCCCCTTTATCCTGGTTTATCACTTGGAAATTGATCTCCGGGAGTTTCCCTGTCCTTTTAAACTCAGTCAGCACGTCCAAGAATTCCGGGGTGCCATAATAAATCGTAAGGCTCCCGGAATACTTGACGCCCTTCACCTTTGTCTGGTTGACCAGCGCCCCTACCACCGGGAATTCCGATGTCTCAAACTCCGCATTGGCTTCAAACTTTTTCAGCCCGAACAATTCTACATTCCGGCCATTCTTTACCATGAAAGCACTCCCAGCTTTTCCTTTCAGCCCGTCATTGGCCAGCAAATAACCCATATTCCACCTCCCTATCCCACATCTGCATTGGCAGATACGGCCACTGTCATGTAAATCTTCTCAATAGAATCCACTGGCTGCAAAGCAACCCCGACCAATACGGAATCCACAGCGGCCCCCTGTGATACCGACACGTCATCCGGGGTGAAATTTTGGATCCCCCCATTAGCCTGCATTTCATTCAGGTACCCAGCAATCCATGCTTTCAGCAGGCCCCTTCCCTTATCGTTATTGTCCGTCTTCCCAATATAAAACAGGCTGAATTGCCGGTACACATCATTGCAGAACTGGTTAACCACCCGCATAACCCGGTTTTTAGAATACTCCTGCCCTTTGTCCGGCATGAAAGAGGTAAAACTGTTGATATCCGTACATACCTTGACCGTGCCAAAATTGTCAATGAATACCAGTTCCCCTGATTTGACAGCCTCACTGACTTCCACATCCGCCAGCTTGGGCACAGCCTCCGCAGCCCCCGGGTACTGCGCATAAGTGAGGGACTGGTTATACTGTGCCCCGGCCTGCACGCCCCCTACCCACCAGGTGGCCTGCTGCGGCGTGACCACCGTACCGTCAGACAGCCTTACCCCGTTATTGACAGAAATCACCCACTCACTGTTGCAGCCCTGCGCCTCCGCCATGACGGCCTGGCACTTCCTCCCGATGCTTTCCGAAACACGCTTCACAAAAGACGCTACTGCCTGCACAACCATGCTTTCCTTGCCGTCATAAACCAGGATGTCAAATTGGTACGGCTCGATGGCAGACAGGAAACTGGCATAACCGGAGGATGCCACCGTAGGATCCTCCCCTCCTGCCAGCGGGGTGCCTGCCGTGCTCTCCAATGCACCCGTCCCGGAAAATTCCACCCAGCCGTTTGCTTCCAGGCCTGCGGCCTCCGTTACCGTCTGGCTGTCCACAACTGCCCCATCGATTACCGTCTCCACCTCATAATTGCCTTCCGTATCAGGATCCTCCTGCACAATAACAGTAATGTCATTGCCGCGTACCCCCTCATGCAAGGCTGTTACTGCCAGCCCCCCAACCGTCCCGGAGGCTTTCGCCCCTCCGGTGCCTGCCAGGCGGTACAGTAAAATTTTAATCGGCCCCGGCGTGGTATCGCTCCCTTTCATCATCTCCCGCAGGAACATTGCCTTTTCATGGGTGATGTCATACCCGATGAATTTGCGCAGGTCATCCCCCGGGATGACCTCCTGCACCACCCCAAAAGCCCCCCAGGACAATGGCTCCGCAATAGCCACAATCCCTTTTTCCCCGATGCTGACGGGAAGGCTCCCCCGTGACTGGGTATTGATATAAACCCCAGGCTGGATCTTGTTCTGGCTCGTCCATGTGCCACCTGCCATCTTGACCACTTCCTTTCTACTTGATTTTTTGTATAAAAAGAACGCCCCTCATCTGAAAGGCGTTCTGATTATCTTGGTTATGCTGTTTTGGCTCTGCTTGCCGCCTCAAAACCTTTTTCGTAGCCATATCTAAATGCCTGTTGGAACATGTCATCTTGTACTGCGTTCAGATATTCGTTAAAGCTGTCATCTATCTTTCTGTAGGCTTCCCGGATTTCATCCGATGCCGATTCCTGAATATCCTCCAAAAACGTACTCTGGTACTGCATTGCTTCCTGCTTTGTCATCTCACTACTCCCCCCTATCTTTCCACGATGTCAAGCGTCATCTGTTCGTAGATTGGCACTTTTACAAAATCAGCAGGTAGCCGGATACCAAACTGTTCTGATACCATTTTAAAAACTTCCATGATTTTGTATGGTGGCGTATTCTGGCGCACAGCCGCCCGGTCTATAGCCTTCAGATAACTGGCAATCTCGCCAATAGGAATCTCTGTTGCATTAGGGATTATCAATTCCTGCTCCATTTCATGGAAACGGTTGATGTACTTTGCGGTAAACTCTGTGCCTTTCTGGCCTGTTAGCTTATGAGCAATGAACTCGCAGCCTTTCTTGGTGACCATGTAGCAGGGGCGGCTCTGGTTGTTGGAATCTAAGTAGGTGCTTTCAGAGAAGAAATCGCCCAGCGCAATTTTGCTCTCGGCTAATTGCTCACAATACTTACGTATGTCTCTTAATAACTCCTTGTGTTGCTTCTTTACCATCTGCGCTACCTCCATAGATGGAATAGATTTGTTTCTTAAATCCTGCATAACAAAATTTTCCTTTCTAAAAATTCTTGATTTCCCAGAAAGAAAATGTTACACTGGATGTACAAGTCCTTTCTGGATTTGTGATTCGAAACACTCGGTTGACTTGGTAGGTTGTCGAGTGTTTCTTATTTTTTTAGTTTTTGGTAGACCTCATCAATCCCTTTTCGTAGAACGTCTGATTCAGACATTTTTAATATTCTACAACATTCTGTTAATTTTTCTACATCTGATTCAGACATTCTCGCTCTCTTAACAATTATTTTAGGAGCATCTGTTGGCCTACCCATTTTTTTCTTTTCTACTTGAACCACTCCTTGACTTTGCCTTTAATAAGAGTTATTCTATTAATATCAGGCGGTGGCAAGTACCGCCTGATATATCTTTTGCGTTCGCCCTGTTTATTTATTAAGCAGGGCCTTTACTTTCTCTTTTGCTTCTTCAATGTCTTTGCACTCGTTTAAAATCTCAAGAATTTTTCTAGTCTGATTTTCTTCTGCAACTTCCTTAAGCAACTCACCTACATTCATTTCTTCGTCCATGCTTTCTCCTTTCCGGCTTCTTGCCTGCCTTACTCGTTAAATCTTTCTTAACTGTAATTAAATTATAACTTATGTAGCTACAAAAGTCAAGAAGTTTTTCAAATTTTTTTCGCCCTACCTACGAAAATTAAAAGAGCACTGCATTCCGCAGCGCCCAGCAGGCTTTATGGGGAGGCCAGGAGCGTACCCTGGCAGGACTTCTCCCCTGTGTTCAATCCATCTCACTATTCTGTTTTCATCTTTTTCTCTATTCAAAATAATCATCCTCCCCTTGACGGTACGTGTAGTACGTGTTATAATATTTTTGTAAGGAGGCAGAACATGAAAGACAGGGATCTTATCAAACTCTTAAAGAAAAATGGTTGGCAGCTTGACAGGATTAACGGAAGCCACCATATTTTTAGAAAAGAGGGTATGACCGTTTCGGTTCCCGTGCATGGAAAAGATGTTCCTACCAGTCTGCTACATCAAATTTTGAAAGATGCGGGGCTGAGATAGCTCCGCCTTTCAAAAAATCAAAAGGAGGTTTTGTTATGTTATTTGTATATCCCGCCATCTTCCACAAGGAAGATGAATCCTACTGGGTGGAATTTCCTGATCTGAAAGGCTGTAATACCTACGGTTCCACCATCCCGGAAGCTATGGAAATGGCACAAGAAGCTCTTACCGGATATCTTTTGTCATTGTTAGAACATGGAGATAATATCGCTTCTCCCTCCGATATTTCTGCCATTCACGCGGATGATGGTTTTTCCTCTCTCGTATCTTGTGACATTAACCAGTACAAGGACACAAAAGCAGTGAAAAAAACATTAACCATACCATCATGGCTGAATGACCGGGCTATTTCTATGGGAATCAATTTTTCCCAGGTCCTTCAAGAGGCCTTGCTTACAAAAATACAATCCTATTAAATATCTGCCGCCGGCCGAAAGCAGGCGGCCTTTCATTTCAATGCCGCATCCAAAGCCTCCCTGGCTCCCGATATGCTATACTCCGGCTCCACAAGGACCGCCTTTGCAAAGTCCCTCTGGTATCCCTGCAAATGGCGGCTTTTTAACAGCCTCCCTGTCGGGTATTTCTTTTCCTTCTGTTGCGATGTCGCAACTTTACTAGTTTTTGACATAGGCATCGCCCTCCTCTAACACTTCCATGGCCGTTTCCTGGCGCGGGAGGCATACCCGCTCCCGGATATGGAATTTATAATGCAGTTCCCCATCTTCATTTTGCCACTGGCGCTCAAAAGTCCGGACGGAAGCAGAGTTTTTGCCCCCGTCCGAATAAGGGAACAGTTCTAACATTTCATCCAGGCCATCCGCTATCTTATGGATTTCGGCATTCCCGTTAACTATGTTCCTCTGCTGCACAAATACGATATCCACCCCCAGGTCACGCAGATAGCGCCCGCCAACCTGCCCGTTAATCTCAGAAGGCATGAAGAATATAAAAAAACAAGGGGGCTTTGTCCCCTGCTGGTTCGGGCTGTCATACACAGGGTAATCCGGGTACCGTTCCCTCAGCACCCCCGCCAGGCTGTCGATGATATTGCTGAGGCTAAAAATCACCGCATCACCTCCCGGACACGTTTGCCCAGTTCATTCCTTATTACGGTTTTATACCTCCCTATGGCTTTTTCCTTCATATATTTCCCTTTTACATAGGTTGTCTTCGTGCCCACCATGATCCCCATTACACCAGCCCAGTCGCCATCAAGCTGTTCCAGCATCCCATTATTGATTATTAAGCCAGGCACAAAGTGCTTGTCTACCCGGTGCCCGTCATTTACATAAGATGCATATTGCATGTTGTTCGCAAGCACCGTGTGGAATACACTGCCGCCAGAAAGCGCACCGCCCATAGGTTCCGTCTGGCTGTCAGTCGCCCAGTGCTGGGCCATGTCCCCGCTCCTGGTATTCGTTCCTGCAATCGCCGCGCCGCCGTTCGGAGGGGTGTTCTCTGTGGCAATACGCACCGCCTCTATCGTTGCCCCTTCCGCCACTTCCTCCAGGATCCTTGGGACATTCTGCCCCGCCCTTCTGAGTTCTTCCATCCGCTTCCTCATCTGGCTCCCAAAGCTTGACATATCCTCACCCCCCAATAATGTTGTCCATCAGCAGCCCAACCTCTTTATGCTGCAGCCCGGTAAGCGCCCCTCCTACCGGGTCATAATACGAAACCGGGTTCCCTGCAAAATACCGCTCCGGCTCATTGCCGTGCCCCAGGTTCCCTCCCCGGACTACCATCAGTTCATCCCCTGCCTGGATGTCCACAGACAGGCCGCAGGCCATTTTTTCCAATGACCGCTCCCTGGCGGCATTCTGCGTCATGCCCGGCCCGCCCTTCTCCGGCTTATAGATCCGGCAGGGCACAGGGGCGTTATTGGCCTTCCTCCGTTCCTGGCGGCTGATATTCCCCTCCATCACCGTCACGACACGATAGATGTCTACGGTATCCGTATACCATCCGCTAAAAATAGGGTTGTTAAAAATCATAAGACAAACATCCCTCCCATTCCTACCATGCGCGCCATGGTCACCAGCTGAGAACCATACTGAGTTGCATTCCAGGCTCCCCACTTCTCGGTTCCCGCAGTAACCGCGCTATTGTCATAGCTGACAGATGTATCCCCCATGACCGCTGATTTTACCACACCGGTCTGGTCTGCCCCGGCAGCTGCCTGGGCAGCGCTTTCTGACCCGGCGGCATAAGTTTTTAGATAAAGGGCAGAAAAATGCGCCACATATAGCCCTGCTGCATACTGCCACATACTCCCCCAGCGGGAGGGAAGGATGCTGTCATTTGCCTGACAGATAAAATTCCGGAGCATCTTCCCTGGCACAAGATCCTTAACCTCCTCCTGCCCTCCCTCCTCCGCAGCCGGGATCCGGCTTGTAAACTGCGGGAAGTCCTCCCGGAACAATTCCTCTGTATATGCCCCGCGCTCCCCTGCCCGGGGCATATTGGCAGCAACTGATTTTGCTGCCATAAAACAGGGCATTGCGGGATTGGTATACCCTACTGGCCACATACGCCTCACCCCCAGCTATTTTTTAGAACCTTGTTTTCCGCTTCCCTTTTCCCCTGCTTTCTCACCGCCCTCCTTCCGGGCACCCCCTTCCCCTGCATCCGGACGCACATCATTCTCAGAAGCCTTTTGAGCCGCCTCTCCATCTGCCCTTTCCAGTTCACGGTCTTTTGTCCCCTCCGGCACACAGACCATGCCGCCCCGGATGGCTCTCTGAACCAAGGCGCTCTCTGCCACATCATCCGGAATAATGCCGATAAAATCCTTCTTGATCCCATAAAACGAGCCATCCGCCCGTTTCACCCTGTAATTCCTCTTCGATATGATAAACATGGTTCCCTCCTTAAATCCCATCCATATAGGTGATCGTCTGGTCGTAGAAAACCTCAACCTCGGACAGGTTCCCGGCATATGCCGTATCATAGCAGAAATTCTCAGTATTCGGGCTGGTCATTGCCCTGGTCAGCGGAGCCAGTTCATCCATGGCCAGGTACCGCTCCTTATTGCAATAAACCACCATCCGGTCACTCCCGTCATCCCCGGCTCCCTTGCACCACCTCGACGCCCCGATAAACAGGTCAGAGCCATTGTGCTTCGCCACATTGTTTTCCAGAAGGAACTTCAGGATGGTCTTCTCAGCCAGTTCCGTCACCTTTTTGGTTGCAATGTAATTGTACTGCTCATACGGCATGATGATATGGTTGGGCATTGCGTCCCGGTCATACTCCGCCCGCTCCCATCCGGCAAGAATGATGTCATTTACATCCTGCAGGATCTGATCCGGGGTTTTGCCCTTCCATTCGGTTTTAGGGTCTGTTTCCCCATTAGGAGACGCATCCATGATCTCCACATCCGCATTATTTACCAGGCCGGTGGTATCGTATTTGGCAAATCCCACATAAGTATTTTCCTCCATGTGCTTGTCATAGGTCATGCGGAGCCCGTCCCGCAGAAGGCTGTCAATATTCCTGCCGGTCATATTGCCCCGCTGCATGTCAATCCACATCACCCGGGTACCGGCTGCAATCATATGCGCCTTAAACATCCCCTTAGAAAAATCTGCCTGCACCATCGGGATGCCGTTCGCCCCTCCGGAGTGGAAGATCCCGTCGCCCGAACCCCCGGCGATCCCGTACCCTACCTGCATGGCAGAGACAAACTCAGCCCACCCTCCGCCTACGCGGATCGGGATATCCCGCGCATACGTAAAGCTGGTAAGGGGCGTCCGCACCATCATGTCTCGCTTCTCCAGTTCCGAATTCAGGAATGCCTGGCCGGAAGCAATCCCGGCAGCATCCATGTTAAAAACAGCGGCATTCCCACCCTGGGCAGACCCGGTGGACGCCACATCCAGCCTCGTTGTGCCAACATTTTTAAAAGCCATACCTTAATATCCTCCTTATGCGTTGGTGATCGTAAGGAGCCGCAGTTCTGCCACTCCGTTTGCATCGGCGCTGCCCTTCCACTGGGCATTAGGCAATGCCACATTGTTCCCGGCGTCCTCCGCCGCCTCGAATCCGCCGACCACGGCATTGGGTTTTGCCCCATTTACCTTTGTCCGGACGTATACTGCCCCGCCTGCGGCCGGTGTCCCGGCCTGGCAGATGACATTCACACACCCGCGCTTCATCACCGGGATGGCCTCGCCAGGGCGGTAAGCGCCTTCATTCTGGTTCATAAAGTCAATGGCTGACTTCACCTCCCGGACTGCCACCCCCAAAAATCCATCTGCCACAGAGGATCCACCCCAGGCAGCTGCCGCCCCATCAGCCCCCATCACAACCGGGGCGCCAAACCGTATCCCCTCATCTCCAGCAAGCGGATGGGTGTCAACCACCATGTCCGGCTGCCGGGAATAGCTTCCCGCATAGCCATGCGGCATAGATGTTCCGATAACCTGTCCCCTCATTCCATCGTCTCCTTCCTTTTATGCGGATTCATAGCATCATACTTTGCCTGAATCGTGTCATTATCTACTGCTGCAGGAGCCCTGTCTGCGGCTGCCTGGGCATTTTTCTGGGTTGCCTGCATGATCGCAGCGATATCGCTGGCCCCTTCCTGCGCCGTAACACACTGGATCAAGGCATCTGAAACCGCCTTGCGCTGTGCCTCGTCCTTAATCGCCGCCACAGAAGGGCGCATAGCCTTCAAAATGCTGGCCGCCAGTGCTTTGTCCACCCCGCACTCCTTGCCATCCCTTCCCGCCGGAACCACTTGGGATGCTCCATCCCCCATTGCCATCCCGCCTGCAAGCAGACGGGCCGCAGCGTCAAGGGAATCCTCCGCCTTGCCCTTCTCTTCCTTCTGCTCCTCTTCCTTCTCCGCCTCCTTGGCAGCGATTTTTTCCATCACCTTGCCCACAATCGCATCCACCGCTGCCGCATCCTCTGTCTTCCCAGGAGGGGGATCCTTTTCCATCTCTTTGCTGCCCTCCCCCTCCTCGTCAAAAGCTGCTGCCGCATCCATTGCCATCTGCTCAATCTCCTCCGGGCTTTTATCCTTTACCGCCTGCCCGAAGAGATTGAAAAGCCATCCCTGTTTTTTCATTTTTTTCCTTTCCGGCCTTTTGGCCTGCCCCTTTTTTACAGTACCTGAATCTAAAATAGCAGCCCGTTTCCCGGCCCTTCCCCGGTCCACGACTGCTATGTGATTCCCACGTATGTTTTTCTGGCTGTATGTGCCGTCCTCATTCTGTACATATTCACACTCATATCCACAGGAAATCTCCCGCTTCCCATTCCGGACAGCCTCTATCAGTTCCCTGTCCTGGATATGGAGGTCAGCCAGGACATAATCCTTCCATTCATCCTCCCCCCTGCGTATGTTCTGGGCATGCCCTTTCCCATAGATTGCCACGTCATCCGGGCTGACCAAGGTGGGCGGATGGCCATTCGTAGCCGGCTTTCCCTCAAACGACGCCAGAGCCGCCTCCGAAAACACTTCTTCCGGTGCCCTGTGCACAGTAACTACCCGGGATGCCTCCTCCCCTGCCAGCCCGATCTCACTCCCCAGATACGGCTGTTCCCCGGTACGGGCAATGGGGACATTCCGGCAAATTAAAAAGCCCTCACCAGTCTCGATCTGGTTGGGGCTTACGGTGTAGCCATAATAGGCAAGCATATTTTATCCCCTTTCCTGAGATTGCATCATAACTTAAGAAATTCCTTTTACCACACTCCCGCCCCCCTTTTTTACATAGCCAATATCTCCATCTCCGGCCACAATTCCATTAATGGACTTCCGCCAATCCGATACTTCTCCAACAATTCCTTCGCATTGGCATAAAAAACGCCATCCCCGCCCGGGCAAACGGCAATAAACGGCCTGCCGTTTGTTGAAATATTATAACGAATTCCCCTCAGTATAAACTCAATATCCAGCCGCATTTCAATAGCCTCTATTAATTCATCCAGGCTTTTCAGCCTATCAAAACCAACACCTGATATCGACATTACCTCTTTCCCTCCTTTAGAACATCTCCATTGACAATTTTATCACTTTTCCGGAACGGTTCATCATGCATCTCTGAGCGTGCCATTTTACCGCCTGGCAACTCTTTCCATCCGTGCCGATGTGGTACGATTGGGTGCTGCTTTGCATTTCCATGATCTGTAAAATCAAGGTCAAGCCTTGGTTTCCCCGTCTTCCCATAATACCGCCTTTGAACGACTTTACCGTTTTGAATTTTATCGTATACACTATTTGGCACGTTCTCCAACGGCACTTTTTGAGCCGTGCCGGAAGTATGCTTATTCAAAAGGGCACTTCTCTGCCAATTTACATCCCTGTAGATCCCTTTCATCTGTTTCCACTTCTCGGGATTATTATACTTCATTTCCCGGAACTTTGCAAAATCTTCCGGTATTTCATTCCCCAGCACTGCCCGGTATTCCTTATGCTGCCTCTTATCCCGGATCAATCTCTGCCGGTTTTGCTCCTTCTCCCGGTACTCCTTGATCTGCTTCTTTGTCCGCGGGTCATGGGTAATCGGGTTCTTTTCCGGGTTTGAAAAGTCCTTATCCTTCTGGATCCGTTCTTCCGTTTTCCCAATCGTAGTATATTTGGCATAGGAGTGGAGACAGTTCGGATGAATATTCAGATAGGTATTCATCAGATCATCCGGCCCTTTTGGATCTACCTTACCAAAAGCCAGGGACAACGGCGGGTAATCGGGATTCGTACCGCTTTTACTATATACCCGCCCTTCCAGGGCAGCGCATACCGGGCAGGTGCTCCCGATCTTTACAATCTGCCACAGGTCATAATCATCCGCTGTCAGGAGTGCGGCCACCTGCGCCTGCCTAGCCGTCGTGCGCACGGCCATGTTGCCATATGCCTGCAGGCTCCACTGGCGCCCTGATTTGTCCACAAATGCAGTAATCCCTTTGTTCTGCATCTCCCGGACCATCTCTGCACTCCCTTTTTTCCAGGAACCCCCTGAAACTCCCTTCCTCAGCACCTGTTGAAGTGCCATTTCGCGGAAAGGATCTGCTTCCAGGCGGGCAACCGTATAAAGTGTTTTCACGCTTTCATAAGCCACCTCTGATGCCTCGGCAATCTCACCCAAAAGGTTATTGCTCAGCTGCTGCACAATGGCCGCCTGCGGCGCTGTGAGCACCCTGGCATTGCGGTACCCGCTGGCATCCTTCCCCGATTGGTAAAACACCTTCTCTACCATCTCAGGGACATAATCCCAGGATTCATCCACCATCCCCTGCAGGATGCGCTGCACCCGTTCCAGGGCAGCTGACTCTGCATAATCCACAAGCCCCGCGCCCCGCTTCCGTGTGATCTCATTGACCAGCGCACGTTCTGTACGGAGGAAAAGCAGGCGCATGAATGTGGCGGCATCCTCGGTATCCGGCGGCCGTATCAGTTTTATCATCCATCTTCTCCCTCATCATCAGCCTTTTCCAAAAATCCCAGCCCAGCCTCCGGATCCGCCATCATGCGGCTGCTGGTGTAGGTCTGCCCTTCCCCTGCCTTGATGCTTTCATCCGATATCTTGCTCCACATCCCTGTCTCATCCACCGTAGCCTGGAGTTCTTTCTGCGCCGTTGCCGAATCAATAAGGTCATTCTGGTACACCGCCAGGACAGCATTCACTTTCCGTTCCGCAATCTCCGCAATCTCTTTTGCATCCGGTGTCCACATCGGCGGGAAACTGATATCCATGTCTTCCGGGATCATCCCCCAGGCCGACAGAGCCATAACCGGCAGAATCCGTTCCAGGATTCCCCTTAACTCCGTCTCCCGCAGCCCGTCAATATAATCATAATAATTCTGCATATCCGATTCCCCGGTCGCGTTCAGGCCAGCTGGCGACCGGCCGAACAGCTTAGTGACCGGTGTACGGGCAGCCCCCGCCACATCCATCATGATCCGGTCATATACATCGGATAATCCGGTAAACGTATACTGAGTGTTATGTATCGCATCCCCTTTATTAATCACCCTGGTGCCAAAATTGCTTTCCATGATGGCCTGGGATGCCATCAGGTTCCAGAACCGGCGCTGCATCTCTGTATTGGCAGTCCCCAGCAGCTGATCCAGCCCTTCCGTCTCCATGTAATTGATATTCGCCCGGAAAGTAAGGGCTGCAATATTCCCGGCCACATTGTCGCGGCGGATCAGTTCGTTATAGATTGCCTCAATCTCCGACTCTCCCCAGTACAGTTCCACTGCCTGCTCCATCCATGGAAGTTCCCGGCCGGTAAAACGGATTACCCTGCTGTGATGCACCCTGGCAACCAGCCTGCCCGTCTCGTCATCCCGGACAGTATAATACGCCGGCAAACCGAAATCCGGGTTTTCCGGGTCTGTGACCATCTCTGAGCCTGGATAAATACCATTCCACCGGTCCAGGATGTGCAGCCCCAAAAAGCTGCCCGGCAGAATGGTATCCAAATCAAGGGGCTGGCTTAAATCATCCTGCCCTTTCACAAGGATCACACCTGCTGCCCCGCCATATAGCCTGCCCCAGTACATCCCTAGGAGGATCTTCTTCCGGATCTGCGTCTGCCGCTCCATCCTTGCCATCTGGTCGAGATATTCCGGATCGATGCCGGACTTGATATCATACCATTTCCGCACCATGTCATTGGGGATGGTTGTAATAATGTTCTGCACAATCCAGTTATCCCGGTACAGGCTGGTCAGAAGCTGGTAATTCTGGGTTAAGCGGGTCATGGGGTATTCCGTGGCCTGCAGAAGGTCCATAGTCCCATAGCCAATCCTTGCCGCAGGGTTTGAAAAAGCGTCCATCGTCTGGATGGGCGCCTGCCTGGCCTGTGTGGTATCCGCCCTGGTACGGCGGGTGTCCTGTTTTTGCTCATGCAACTCCTGTCCTCCAACTTGGCAATATAGTAAAACAAAAATATCTTAGGGCGTCTAAATGGTGGTCCATCTGCTTCACCGGCTTCTCTTCCCCACGTTCCGCTGCCTTCTCATCCCATGCATAAGACTGCATCTCTGCTTTAATCCCTGCACAAGATTCATGGATCCGGATATTCCTCTGAGCCAGCAGCGTAGCCACTACCCGGATCCCGTCCAGAACCTCATTGTTTGCTGGTCTGACATAAAATCCCCGGTTCCGAAGTTCCGCAATAAAAGATGCTGCAGAAGGGTCAACGATGATTGTGCATTGATCCTCTGGATTAGCCCCCATAAAATCCGCCATATCATCTGCATACTGGGCATCTGTCTTCTGCGGGCTGCCGGTACGCCTGGCCTCTTCTGAACGGCTGTCCCACCGGTATTCCCGGTCAACCCAGATAACCTCCCCGTCATCCCAGATTTCCAGGAAAACGCAAGGGTTTGTGGTTCCATAGTCCACAGCAATATACTTCTGGGCAACCGATTTTAATGCTACCGGCCTTCCACCGTCCGTATAGTAGTTCGCCTTGGTGCACATCGTATAGACCAGGCCTTCGGCAACTGCCCACATGCCTTTGATATAGCGTAAGAAGAAGACACCGGCATACATGCCGCGGTACCTTGCCTTAATTGCCTCATCCAGGCTTAAATTGTCTTCCATGGTAAAATGCAGATAGACAAGCCCCTTCTCTTTCTTCTTTTCTATCCATTTCGTCTTAAACCAGTGCATTGGCCCCTCCGGGTTGCAGTTGAACCAGAACTTGCTCCCTGCCACAGAGCACCTGCCTGTGGCCTGGTTCACAAAGGATTCCGGCATCAGGGCAACCTCATCAAAAAAAGCGCCTGCTGCCGTGATTCCCTGCACCAGATCCTGCGAGGCCTCGTCTTTTCCGCCGAATATGTAAAAATAATTCGTTTTGCCCTTTCTGGTGACCTCCAGCATGTTGGGGGTATCCCCTGACACATGGTACACCCAGTGGTATCCCCGGCTTGTCAGCATCAGCTTTAAGTTCTGCAGCACATTGCGCTTAAAGGAACTGATGGTCTTCCCGGCCATAATGAAATTCTGGCCGTCAAAGCACTCCATTGCCCAGAACACATAGCTGAGCGACATGGCCACAGTCTTGCCTGACCGGATCGCACCATCTGCTATGATGCCGTTGAAACCCTTCACCGGTGATTTTTCCATCCACCAGTTCATAACCTGGCGCTGCCTTCGGGAAAACGGTTGAAACTTAAATATCGGGATCCTCTTCCTCATCCGCCTGCTTCCACCCTTTCCAGTCATCCTTCTCTTTCAGTGCATCCAAAAAGCCGTCATCCGGAGCCTCTTCTTCCTCCATCTCCCCGCTTGCCCTGGCTGCCAGTTCCACCCGCTTTGTTTCCAGCATGATCTGGGCATCGTCAAAGCCAAACTTATGCAGGGATTCAATCGCCCTCTGCTTCCTGGCCTGCACACGGGTCAGGGCTTCCTCGATGGCCTGGATCTGGCTGACTTTGCTGTGGTACTCCTTTTCATCACCGTCAGCATCACTCTTCCATTTGACAAGGGTCATGCCTTCTATCGGCTCCCCATTATCCAGATGCCCTATTGATTCCTGAATAGCCTTGATCCGCTTCAGCATCCGGCGTTCCCGGACAGAGGAAAGGCCGATCTCCTGCAGCAGGAGGCGCTGCTTGTCCTTTGGGGTACCCGCAACCAGGCGCTTTTCATCCTCATCCAGGCAATCAAAAAGGAGAGCCTCAAACTCTCCCGTTTTCACTGCCTTCTTATTCCCCGGCGGCCCGCCGGAACTGTTCTTGTTCCCCGGCTGGGCGCCGCGTTTGCGTTTTATCCCCTTTTCCGAACGTTCGCTTTTCTTGCCCCCCGCCTTGCCCGAGCGTTCGCCCCCTGCCTGATCCCACTTGTGGGTGCACTTCCAGCGGCGTACCGTGCCCTCCGGCAGGCTTAGCTGCCTGGCTATCTCAACTAGTTTTATACCGGCAAAGTAGAGATCCTTTGCCTGCGCTATCCTTGGGTCAGGCGCCCTGGCCATGCCGGATCACCTCCTGTTGGTCGGTTTTTGAGGAGAAGAAGAACAGATAACTGAAACTGTTTTTTAATTAATGGTATGTTTCACATGGTTTATCATTTTCCTTACATTTTCAGATACATTAATTGGTATTAGTTTCGTATCCTCATGGCAATTCTGAAATACAACAAATATTTCATGGGCAAATCCTTGACCAATTTCTGTAATCCCTTCAAAATCTAATTCCACCTCCTGGAATTTTTCAAAACGATGACATAATCTCTTTGCTTGTGATCTTGAGACAGGATACGTTTCATATATATTCCTAATCGGTATGTGTGTTCTCGTAAACCCTCCATCAATATTAGAAAACATGTTAAATACCTCCATCAAATTTTTCTTGCTAAAATTTGACAATTCCATATAGATAAGAGTCCCTTTTTTATGTTTCCAATCTTTTGCCCTTGTATCTTCCAAATTACTTACCGCTTCACTATATTTATCATGTGTAAATATCTTCCCATCAGAAATTGCGGCAAATCTGTCTAATACTCTCGACGTAAAAAAGATTCCTTCTCCAGAATGGTTATTGGAATCTGTAGTTAATTTCCCTTTAAACAATTCATTTACAGCATCATCCAATAACTCATAACCATAAAAATCTTTTATTTTTCTAAAAATACCTATACCAGCATCATCAATCATTATTGTTGTGGTAATAAAATTCTGGAAAATCGACAGCATTACTATTTCTGTTTCCGAATGATCTATCGCATTATTCATCATTTCCATAAATGAGTATTGCCATATTCTTTGAATATTATCCGGAAATTTTACTATGTATTTGCTTACATATTTTTCGTATATTAAATCCTCATCTTTCAATTCTCCCCTTAACCGTTTCAGAATAAATGTTTCCGTTCTCTCTACCAGCCTGTATTTATCTTTATCCTTCTCTATAATTTTCTGGTCTTCCATTTCACGAATATATCTATATGCAGTATTTAATGATATCCCAAAAGTCTCGGCTGTACGTTTTGCAATATTTGCTCCATTTTCATTAATCTTCTCTAAAACATATCTTTTTATCTGATTTCTTTTTTCTTCTGTAAAACTCACCTCTCCCCCTCCTCCATTAACTATATTTTTCTTTTTTTTAACTATAACATTTTTTCAGCCTTCTGTAAAGTTAAAAAGCCAAAAAATACCAAAATAAAAACCAGCCGCCTGGCTGTGACCCCAGGCGGCCGTATACGAGATTGTGGAGGAAATAGGGAAGATTGTTGTTTGCTTCCAGCAACTCCAGTCTATATATTAGCACACTTTTACCGGACATTGCCGGACATTTTTCAATTTTCTTCAAAAAATCTCGTAATTTTCTTTCTGACGCTCTCTTCCGTATACTTCCGCTTAGGGAACATGCTGTCCATCTGCCTGGCCACCCCTGCATAATTGTACCCGTCAATATAATACAGCCGGAACATGATCCGCAACTCCGATTTCGGAACCGTCTGTATGTACTCCTCTGCCTGGATGGCCAGTTCCAGCAGTTCCACCTCTTTCTGCTCCAGAAGCTGCCTGTAGCGGTTCCGTAGCCTCTGCTTCCGGGCATACATCGGCTCCGGGATCCCGGTGATTCTGATTGGGCCAAACGTCCCGTCCCTCCTGGTGCCCTTCACCGTGTCCGATATGATAGGTGGGTTTTCCAGGAACCTGTCCAGCTTCTTTATCCTTGCCCGTATGTCTTTGATCTCATTTTTCATGTCGCAGTATTGGATCAGTATTTTTTTATCCACTGAAATCCTCCCCCTCCTGTACTTCATTCCTCCACGCGTTTCTTGTATACCCGTTTACTTCTCAGATATTCTTCCTCTTTCCTCTGCTGCCCCAGAAGCTGACTCAATAAATTTAGAGTTCGGCGATTGTTCTGGTCTTCCTGAAACTTTACAATTCTCTCATAAAGCTTCACGGTGTCTTTATTTTTCCTCCGTTCCCTCCGGCTATTTTGAAGCCTGGTTGCTACGCGGTTCCGCTCTGCCCTATCTGCCGCAAATTCCATCTCGTGCAAAAGATCCTGAAGGCGTTTATCCTCCTTGGACACATTGCCATAGGCATATTGGTATTCCTTTACACACTGGTCAAGAAAATCCAAAAAAATTTCCAGATTCTTTGAGGGGTTTGCTTCTTTTGGCATTTATTTTCCTCCTCCCGTTCGGTACCTCGCATCCAGGCACAGCACCGTGAAGCAGTAGGCTGGCATCCGCGCTGGCCAGGTATTGCACGGTGGTGCAAAAGCCTCCAGGATATCCTTGTATATGGCTTGCTTCGCCCCCCTGACCTCGGCACTCCCTCTTCTCCTTGCTTTTGATAGCCTTGCCATTAATTCCCGCCCTCTTTCTTCTTCTGGATCTTTTTCAAGTACTCCACCAACTCTGTCTCACTGGTAGGAGAATCTTGGTATTTTTCATCATAAATCCCCTCACCCCTATATTTTTTCTTTCCCTTCTCTACCAGGTGGTAATATATACGATCATATTTATCACTCGACCAGCCATTTTCCCGCTGCGGAAATTCCGCGACAATCAACCGGGAACCATTACCAAAATCAAACTTGTAATAATTCACATCAATATGCTCATCCCGATACCACAGCCCCCAGGCTTTATAATCTTTCAGCCACTCTTTCCGCTGGTCATTATTTTTCAGAACCGGGAGTTGTGGCTGGCTTTGCCCCAGGGCTTCCGCCAGGCCAGGCCCGGCAGCCCCCACAGCATCCTGCTCCGCCAGCAGGCCTTTGTATGCCTGGATCTCCATCGCCTTCCTGGTGTAGCATTCCGGCAAGTCCGCCATCCAATATTCCCCCAAGGTTTCCATTTCGTATTCTGCCTCGGATATCATTTGCCCCAAAAGGTTCCGGTCATAGGCCATCGGCTTCCCAGCCTGTGCCTTGCCCCCTGGCCCTTTAAGCCTGTTTTTTTTGCCTTTCTCCCCACTTCCCCCTGACGTTCCCTCCTGCCCTCCCGCCAGCACACGGGGAAGCCCTCCCTGACAAGCCACTCCCCCATCTGGCTCTTCATCTGGCTCTTCATCTGGCTGCCCATCCGTTGCGACGGTCGCAACCGGCGCCAGGTAATCCTCTATGCTGATCTTCCCCGGCAGCTGATCCCCTTCCCCTGGCCGGGTTTCCTTTTGTCCCCCCGCCTTCTTCTCCCGCTTCGGCTTCAGTTCCCGGATCTCCCGGACCTTCATGTCCGGCGTCACCTGCTCCCGCTGGTCCTCTGCCATGGAGAGCATCTCAATCAGCTGGCTGACCGAGTAATCCCGGTAAGGGGCTGCCAGCACCGGCAGTTCCCCAAATGAGACCCTCTTTCCGAACTGCTCAAACAAACCGATGCACCGTGAAGCCCAAGACTTGTCTTTCTGGTACTGGCAATACAGGAATTCCTGGAAGCTGTTATACCCAGCCTCCTCCCACAGCCGCTCCTCGCGGATCAGCCACAGGTAATACCCCGTCGCCACGAAACCGTCCTTCACATCCCGGATGCTGGCATCCACAAGCCCCTGTGCCTCCCCCAGTGTCAGGCCGCTCTTATTGATCTCCTCCATAATCATTTCTCCCTGCTTCGCATTCTCTGATCCAATTCTGCAACCAATTCCGATAAAGCCTTCCCCAAAAATGGGTATTTCTTTTTCAAGGCTGTGTACCTGGCATACATGTGCTCCCATTCCGGGGAATGCTTTCCCGGTACCCGGTCTTTGTATCTGCACCAGAAACCATTATAGACCTCAGCAAAACCCTGTTTTACCTCCTCATTTGTCATAGGCTTTCCACCTTCACATAAATCCCCGGGATATCCGCCCAGTATTTTTCTGTCACTTCGCTGGCCACTTGGGCATCGTCTTTCCAGAATCCCAGTTCCGTCATAACGTCCTTGAGCATTTTGACCAGGTTGTCCGTGTCTGGCCTGCTGGTACGGTACTCGCCGTCTTTATGCCGGCCCTTTGCCGGGAAGCACCACCAGGTTGTCAGCCGGACTGCCCCACCAAAAGCTTTCTCAGGCTTATGCCTCCCCAGGCAGGCGCTCAGCTTCTGCCTGGCAGCTTTTACTTCCTGGGGCTCGTAAAACATTGGCTTGCCATTTACTACCCGGGCCTGCTTCATCTGGTGGGTGCAGGTGGGCGGAGCCATTGGCATATAAAATTCAGTCACCACTCGATTAACCTCCTTCTCAGTTTTTCAAAGCCTCTCCATTTCCCCTTCCAGTCCATGAGCCATAACCTATTGCATATTTCACATCTGAATCCAGCCTGTCCACCATCTGCTGCTGTGTCATGCCTGCCTTCTGGCGGGCTTCTTTCAGGTTGCCCCTCATACACTTCACCCCTTTAACGTGCGAATTTTTTTTTGCTCCCCCCTGCTCAAGGTTGGTGTCCCCTCGTGTGCGGGGTGGGGTGGTCGTCGTGCGTAAGCTTGTCGCACGACTACCCTACCCCCGCATGAGGGGGGGGTGCACAACACTTTTTATTATTATATAATAAGGGTCTTGCGCACCCCTGGGGGGAGCATATGTTTTTTGGGTCTTGCGCACCCCTGCGCACTATGCGCAGAACCAGTCATGTCCACCCCTGCGCACTATGTGCAGGAATAGTCTTGCACACCCCTGAGCACTATGCGCAACACTAGTCTTGCACACCCCTCATTCCTTCCTCCTGATGTATGCTTTTCCATCCTCACCCATGTGTTTTTCAAAATTATCTTTAATATTTTTCTTCTGACGTTTCCCATCACCCAACCAGGCCAGCAGTTCCTTGGACGTCGTTTTCAGCTTTCCTGCAAGTTCCTGTGCAGCCACCGGCCTACCTTCCAACTCCAGATTGGAGAACTCAATTTCAAACTCATTCTGCTTTTTTTCCCTGCTTTCCTCCGCTTGTTTTTTCCTTTTTTGAGCAGCAAAATCCCGGGCAGGATAGGTATCTTCTGGATTAATATCCGATAAAACCCCCACCCCATCTACCTTATGCACCGGATACCGGAACCACAAATTAACCGGAGGAAATTTCGGAAATTCCCTCAGTGTCCCCTCGATCCGCCAGGCCGTAATTGCCCCTACCTGTTGGCGCACAGAATCCAGGATCCCCTGCAATGCCCTCCACTGCCCCTTATCCAGCCTGTTTTCACAGTAGTTAAGCATTTGGTGGCTGCTGCATAAATCGTCCTGGGAAAGGTCATCCTGCCACTCTAAACGGCCGTTCAGATATTGCACACAGGCAGCACAAACTGCTTTATTTTCCTCTTGCTTTAATATATCCTCCGTCAGTTCCAACTCAATCAAGTCCAGAAGTGCATCCGGATCCCGGGCAAATACGCCGGAACCGCTGGCACGGTCCATGGACTTCTTTCCGCCCTGCCCCCCTTTTGAATGGTGGTGGCAGTAAATCACTGCACACCCCAGTTCCGTGCACACCTTATCAAACTGGTTGCAGAAATTTGCCATCTGGTCTGCGCTGTTCTCATCACCGGTAATCACCTTATAGATCGGGTCAATAACAACCGCTATATAGTTCTTTTTCGATGCCCTGCGTATCAGTTTCGGCGCCAGCTTATCCATCGGGACAGATTTCCCGCGCAGGTTCCAGATATCAATATTTTCCAGGCAGCCCGGCTCCCATCCCAAAGCCTGGTACACATCCTTGAACCGGTGCAGGCAGCTTGCCCGGTCCAGTTCCAGGTTGACATACATCACCCTTCCTTTTGTGCACGGCCATGCCATCCATTCCCGGCCCTCTGCAATTGCTATGGATAATTCAATCAGCCCAAAGGACTTCCCTGCCTTTGATGGGCCTGCCAGGAGCATTTTATGGCCTTTCCGGAGCACCCCCGCAATCAATGGCTCCGCCAGTTCCGGAAGGTTATCCCATGCCACTGACATGCTCTCCGGCTCTGGCAGGTCATCATTGACCCCATCAATCCATTCCTGCCATTCATTCCAGGAAGGCTTCCCTATATTGGTCTCCAGGATGAACTGCTTCTTCCCCTTGCGGGTTACCCCGGGCATCCGGGACAGCCGGGAAGGGTTCCTGTTCTGGTTATCTGTCTTTAACCCGTTCTTCTGGCATACCTCATACAGATAGTTGACCCTCCTGCGGTATTCTGCCTGGTCTGCTGCATCCACCCGCACAATCGCGTGCAGGCTCTTATTCCCAGAATACACCAGGCAGGCCACTGGCAGCTCCAATTCCCGGATGATGGCATTCTGCTTCCCTAGGTCCATGGAGTCTGACTCCACCAGGGCATACCGGAAATCCGTCACGTTCTCATTTTTACACCCTTTCCCATCCAGGGGGTTAAACCGGATCCATGCCCCTGCCTCCGGGGCATAATCCCCAACCACTGAGCCAATGTCCCCATTGCATTTGGAGAGGGCTTCAATCAGCTGCCCTGCCGTCCTGTCCCAGCTCCCCCTGTTCGGCAGGTACCTGCCATCCTTCTCCCAGCTTTGTGTCACATACCCCACGTTCTCTGTAGATTCAAATAAGGTTTCCAAATACCGGGACAGTTCCCCTGCTGGGTTCCAGTGGAGCGGTTCATGGAACTCTGCATCCTCAATATAATGCTGGTCCACAATAAGCCCGTCGTTCTTTATTACGCCATCCCACTCCAGTTCCCTGCCGGGCTTCGGTGCCCATCCCCGGTCTTTTGCCATCTGGACCAAAGTCCCGCCTGTGACCGGCGATTCCGCCCCATGGAAAGTATCCCATTTCCTCAGGCATTCCCCCCGGTGGTAGCGTGCAGGATCCCTGGAACTCCACTCCTCCCATGCACTGGCATCGTAGCCTTCCTGTTGGAGTGCCATCCCAACCGTGCACCATTCTGTATAATCCAATTCTGCTGGGTCAAGATATTCCAATATTTCCAGAAGATTCTGCTGTCTGTCCATGGGTTAATCTTTCACCTCCGTTATTCCGGAACATATTCTTGAGGCACTACTCCGGGAGGAATTCTCTTCCATCCCAATGCTGCAATCCTGGCAATCATCTTATCAGCTTGCTCAAATGTCCAGTTTCCCACATGCCGGAATCCCCGAGACTCCAGCTGCTTGATTTGCCTTGGCCTTGCCAGCCCTTCTTTCTGGCGTTTTATCAAGCGGTTTAAAAGAAGTTCTGCTTTCCCTGCGTTATCAATTGTATTCGGATTAATTCCAAATTTTTCTAATGCCTGCAGCTGTTTGTCACTGGCAGGTGCCATCTGGTATCCAAATGAAGGGACATACCCAGATAAATCTTCTGACTGTATGCTCATTTCAAATTGCAATGGGTCTACAAGCTTTCCTTTTCTCCTTTTCATTTCATCCAGCTGCTTTGCCAGGGCCTCCTCCCGTTGGGCTACCACATCCTCAGAAGCTTTATTTTCTGCCTCTTCCAAATCCACCGGGAATCCTGCCGCCTCTTCCAGATTCAGGGTCATCTTCTTCGCCACTTCTTCATTATCGCAAATCAGGTTTGCCGGATGGCAAAGTTCATGGCGGTCTGTATGCCAAAGGAAATCCAGCAGAAGCAAATCCTCCTTGCCCGGATAAAGCCGGGTTCCCCTCCCTACCATCTGGCTGTAAAGGCTCCTCACCTTTGTTGGGCGCAATACCACAATGCAGTCTACAGAAGGACAGTCCCACCCTTCTGTAAGCAGCATGGAATTGCACAGGACGTTATATTTGCCTTTATCAAATGCCCCCAATATTTCTGTGCGTTCTTTGCTTTCTCCATTGACCTCAGCTGCCCGGAATCCCCTTTCTGTCAGAATATCCTTAAATTTCTGGCTGGTCTTCACCAATGGCAAAAACACTACGGTTTTCCGATCACTGCAGTACTTGGCCATCTCATCGGCAACCTGATATAGATAAGGATCCAGTGCAGTTGCAATCTCCTTGGATTTAAAATCCCCTGCCTGCATCCCTACTCCGGCCAGGTCCAGCTTCAGGGGGATGGTCAGGGCCTTTATAGGGGAAAGGTATCCCTCACGGATTGCCTTGGGGAGGGTATATTCATAGGCCAGGCTTTCAAAATATCCCCCCAGGTTCCGCATGTCGCCCCGATCCGGGGTTGCCGTCACCCCCAGCACACGGGACTGCGGGAAGTGCCCCAGCACCTTCTGGTACCCGTCCGAAATACAATGGTGCGCTTCGTCCACAATGATGGTGTCAAAATAATCCCCCGGGAATTGTTCCAGGCGCTTTTCCCTCTGCATGGACTGTACCGATCCCACAGTGATCCGGAACCAGCTTCCCATGCAGGTGCTCCCTGCCTTTTCAACAGCGCAATTCAGCCCGGTACTTTTAGCGACCTTGTCAGCAGCCTGCTCCAAAAGTTCCCCCCGGTGCGCCAGGATCAGCACACGGCTGCCCTGGCGCACACATTCCTCTGCAATCTTTGCAAAAATAACCGTTTTTCCCGTGCCTGTTGGCAGCACCAGGAGCGTCCGCTTTACCTTGCCCCACTCCTGGAAGACCGCCTCCTTTGCCTCCTGCTGGTAAGGCCGTAACTCTATCTGCCGCCCCATCAGAACCTCCCCGCCGTGTATTTCAATGCTTCCTTCGGGTAGAACCGTTTAACCTCATTGATTGTCCTGTCTTCCCCATCCTTCTGGTAATGCCGGATCCCAAGTTTCAGGCGCCCCCTGCAGCCGGGGACGGCCTGCCAATCCATGCGGAGCGCCTCCCCTTTCTTCTTTAAGCCGATAGATGCAAAAAATGCTGATAGGAGCCTTTCCACCCTTGAATGGAGGAAAAGGTTATGGGTGAGGTATATTTCACCTTCCGGGGCATCAATCCGGATATGCAGGATCGCCTTATTGCATGCCGGCAGTTTTTCACTGCCGTTATGCCGCCCACGTTCAAAATTCTCAACGGTAAAATCATAGTCCCCCTCTGGCAGGGTGATAAATTCATTGCTGTCCTTCTCAATGGAATCATCCCATCCGAATTCCCGTTCCATTGCCTTAGTCCCTTCCATCATATCCTCCTTTTAATCATTAAAAATAAGGGCATCCTTTTCTTTCATTTCTTGTATTATCCCATATACCTGATCCCACGCTGCCACCAGGCAGCCCTCCACAAAATCTTCTGGGTATTCCCACACCTGCATGTCCCCGGGGAAGTACCCTCGCGCCTCCACTACATTTTGGATATCCCATTCATCTACCTGGTTGGCAACCATCAGGTCACGGAGTTTTTTTGGCACGCGGGGGTCAACTGCGGGCGCTTCCGTATTTTTGCCAGGCCCTGGCTGGCCGCCGTCCCCCTCCCCTGGAACCATGGCCACTGGCTCCCCTGCAGCCTGGGCAGGCGGTTCCGGCTGCAGGGCAGGATCCCTAGCTGGCTGCTGCACAGCAGAATTGGCCATCCCATTGCCCTGCTCAATGATGTGGCGGACCGCCCCATAGCCAAACTCAGTCTCCTCCGGCAGGCCATAACGGTTCTTTGCGTCCCAGCATGGGTGGTGCTGGGTATGCATGACCCTCTTACCCCCCTGTGCCTTCCGTTTCTTCCCCTTGTCATCCACCGCCACAGACCATGTCTTATAATTGGCAAACAGCAAAGCATCGCTCCATTCCTTTACAAGAGGGGATGTCTGGGATGATGTCTTCTTTCCAAGCTTTAACTCCCAGCGGTCATAGGCCCCCATCTCATCTGGCTGCTCAAACTTCCGGAGCATTGCATGGGCAGTGAGGACAACATTCACCCCCCGTTCCACCACTTCCTCCAAACTGTTTAAAAACCTCCCAAACTCCTCCCTCACATAAATATAGCCAGAGCCATACCCGAAACTCTCCAGCCCGCTTTTCTGGTGCTTATCGCATATATGCTCTACGCACATCTGCTCTGCCCAGTCTACGGTATCAATAACCAATGTCCTGCAAATGCCAGGATGGTCACGGGTATATTTAACCTGTTCCAATAGCATTGCCCAGCTGGACGGTTTTTTAAATCTGGCTACATCCATTTCCTTTGTGCTCCCCTCTGTGTCAATGAATATGGGGTCTGGGAAATGGGACGCGAATGTGGACTTCCCAATGCCCTCCGGGCCATAAACGGTCACTTTTTTTGCACATGGGATTTTCCCTCTGATGATTTCCAAATGGTTTACCTCTCTTTCCTGATATAATTATGCATTCCTACCGGGATCCTAATTTTTGTCGAAATGGCATTTATGCCATCCATCAGAATACCCCCGCCTTCCATCCTTTTTTATTCCCTTCTGCCATTTCCTGGCCTTTCACATACCCGTCCTCGATAATAAGGCTACATTCCTCTCCCAGAGATACCCTAGTAGCAATCGCCTGTAAGCCTTCTGCCTCCAGCCACTGCCCGAACTCATTTAAGGTATCCAGATCCATCTGCTCTAGCTTGTCCAATAGCACAAAGCCGCACTTGGGGTTCAGCTTCCGCACAATCGCAGTTGCCACCTTCAGCTGATCAGACCCTGACATGTTGTCCCACTGGAAACCATTGTAGGCCAACTCCCCTGCGTTTACCGATAATCCAGGAAGCGGCAGGTCTGCCTGCGCCAGGAGGGCTTCCTTCTTTTTTCGGACATCTTCAATCTCTGCCGTGTATTTATCGTACTGGCTCCGGTATTCCTTCGCATCATCCTCCGCTTTTTCCCTGTCCAGGTTCGCCCTTATCTTCCGGTTTGTTTCCTCAATGTCTGCAATATTTCTTTCCAGTTCCTCCGTCGAACGGTCCTGCAGGTCACTGGCAGATGTTCGTGCAATGGCCAGATCTTTTTCCAGCTGTTTCTGTTTAGCCAGCAGATCCTCCAGTTTCTGTATAATGTCCTGGTACTGTTGTTCCAGACGATGGAGGTTTTCCCTCTTTCTCTGGTTCTCCCCATTCTGCACCAGAATTTCCTGCTGCTGCCGGATCAGCTCAGACATGGATACCGGCTCTTCTGGAGCCTCCGGATAATACGGCTGCTCCTTTGCATACTTTTCCTTCTGATCGGCGATCCGGCCGATCGTCCTCCTCTGATTAAAGGCTTCCGCCTCCTTCTGTTCCAACTCTGCCAGTTCTTTCCCTACCCCAATGATATTAAGAAGTGTCTGCGCCTTTTCTTTGCTGGACGCCTCCATGAACCTAGGCAAGTTCAGTGCCAGGGTCTCCACAAATTCGTTTAAAAGCTGCTGGCCGCTTTTCTTCCCGTCCGGATCCGTTACTTTTAAATCACTGTTCTTTCCCTTCCGTTCCACCACCAGCCCATTGCTCATAACAATATGCAGGTTAGGGGGGATCACGGAGCCATCCCGCCGAGCCTGGGAGGGCCGGAACCGTTCCCCGCCCAACGCCCATGCGATAGAATCCAGCACCGAGGTTTTCCCTTGGTTGTTTTTCCCCCCGATCACAGTCAGCCCATTCAGCGTCGGTTCTACCTTTACCGCCTTCACCCGTTTTACATTCTCAATCTCTAGTTTGTTGATTTTAATTGCTTCCATCTTGACATTTCCTCCAATCTCCCCCATAATAAGGGTATTGATATGTTTTTTATCTTTCCGTTTCCCCGGCAGCGTCTACTGCCGGGGTTTCTTCTTTCCCAGCCTCCCCTGGCCATAATGCCCCTTCTCTCATGCCACAAACAATACCCCGGCCACAATCGCCAGGAAGATGCACACGCCCCCCAGCACCAGCACTGCCCGCTCCAGCTGCCGGATGTACCTGGCCTGGCGCTGGCCGGGGGTCAGGTAGACCTTCCCAATGGGTTCATACATCAGTTTCCTCATAGTTCCCTCCTCTCAGCTTGTCCAATGTCCCCGCCATCAGGCGGGCCCTGCTTTCCCTTTCCGGATATGGGCTGACTTAAGAGCGGGGTACACAATTGCTGCAACCCTGTCCAAAATCGCCTTCACCTCTTCCGGGGTCTTATCCCGGCAGTAATCATCATGGAAGTACATGGTGACACCCCCGCTTTTTACCACTTTTACAATCTTACCTTCTGCCATTTCCCTCCCCCTTCCGGTATATTGTATGCCCTATGGTTTGTACTTGTTTCTATGGCTATTGAATTTCCGCCCTCAATATCCTCTGATGGATTTTGAACAGATCCTCCAAGGCATCCCAATTCCGAATACTGCCCAAGATACTCCCATCCTCGATTCGCTGGTAACGAAACAAATTTATGAACATGAGCAAAGTAACCCTTCACCATTTAGCGTCCCTGCCTCAAATATAAATACGTTTGACATCTCTGCACTTGAGGCGGAAGGCTATCTTATCCAGCCTTTTAACAGTATCGGTGCATATCATCTTTCCCTCACTGAAAAAGGGGAGTGTTTTGTACTAAATGGTTTCGTCCCTGATGCCGCCTTACCAAACTCAACTTTTAATTTCAACAATACTACTTTTGAAAACTCTGTTGTTGGCTCCGGGATATCCGGAAACCAGCTTACTTTTAATGCCAACTCCCCACTGGCAGAACTAGAATCCCTCATCTTATCAAAATCCGCCAATGACCAAATAGAGTTAAAGGAAATGTTGGCAATCCTTCGGGATATTCAAAGCTCCGAAAAGCCTGTCGATAAAGGCCGGCTCTCCCGTTTTTATGAGGTCGTTAAAAAGAGTTCTGACCTTGCCCTTCCCATCGGCAAGTTCCTTTTCGATGTCTTCTTTAGACCCAGAACCTGATGGGATAAAACCATTATGTTTTGCCCACAGTTCAGTAAGGGATAGCAGAAAATCCATTACCTTTAAAACGGTGTCACATTCCTGTTGCAATTGACTGTTTTTCAACACCACTGTTTTTAAAAGTTCACAGTCTGCACAATTTTTGCATCCCTGCTCTCCGGCTCCACCAAATCCAGCAGGCGAACCATCTGAAATTGTTATTCGTTTCACCCCCTCTCTAAGCGCCTCTGTCTGATACACTTGCCCTTTTTCCCATCATGTCTTATACTGTACTTATAAGCCTCCATCAAGGCTGAGTATAAAGGAAAGGAGTATGAAATTATGGATGATAAAACTATCCATGAATTGGCAATTGCTTATGCACAAACGAAGCTCATTAAGGAACAAAACACCATTGGATATAACCTCGATCACACAAGCGAGGAAATTCGGTCATTCCTTGCAACTTATCATTTTGCATTACTTCACATCCCTGAAGAAGATAAGGAACTTGACCTAAGCAAGCTCTGTTAGATTACTCTCCTCCTGGATGCTTTTTGCAGTACATCAATTGTATCCAGGAGAATTCTTTCTGCCCTTTCAAAAGTAATTTCCGGCTCTTTTTCCCTAAGAAAATCAACAATACTCTGTGCCATTTGAGCCTTGTGCGCCATATGCTCCCTTATCTCTTTATCTACTTCATCCGAACTCACTATCGTTCCACCTCCTATTCTCTTGTCTATGTGCAAAACTGCCGTCTCACCCCGCCCCCTCTCTAAGCGCCTCTGTCTGATGCTGCACTAGGCATTCCTGTCTGGCAAATCCCTCCATCCTATGCTATAATCCCTACATCAGCACCGCCATGCTGAAATAAATAGGAAAGGAGAATGACGCATGAATAAAGAAGAATTATCCTTGGAACTTACCAAGCTTATTTCCGACAAACTAATTACTACAAACAAATTTACAGAAAATGCTGGTAATCTTCCGAAAGCTATCGTAGAAGCATACAACTTTATCTACGACAACATTAAGACTCATTCAGAACAGTAAATATATTAACCATCTGTTCTGTCAATTTAACTAGTTCTTCGATTGAACAATTAGAGGACTTCTCTGCAAGTAATTTCAGTTGCTTATGGAGAAGTCCTGTTTCTTCTTGCAGAACATTCCTTAACTCCGTCTCACCCTCACCTCCTATATTTGAGAAATTTCTAAAATTATCAAAATTTCTTTGCATTTATTTTTACGACATGATAAAATTATTTAATACCATGGCAATATTCTGGATGATGACATATGCTGAACTGCATGGCAACATGCAGAAGCACGGATAAAAAGCCGTGTGATAACATATTTGGAAGAACCGGCAATCACGCAACTCGTAGATGATTCATTTGCCAACATTTTAGGAGGTAACAATATTACGAAAGCATTAGAAAAACAACTTGTTACATTTAATGACCCAATGGATGAAATTAATTCTAAATTGAGTCTTTTTGATGCTACTATTAATAATCCTATGTTGGCTGATCCTGATATTTCAATGAGGGATTTAGCTGATGGCTTTGCCCGGCCTGCTGGCACTCGTGAAATTATGTCCCGTATAGCAGGCCATGTTAACATGGGTAAATTCTTTGCCCCTCTGCCAGGTAACTGGCACTGAAAAACTGGGTTAATTCAACGAAAATCCGTTTTCACAGAACGGACAACATTGAGCCAAGCCAGGCATGTTATCTTTGTGTGTCTGGAAGGTGCAACGCATAGACAGTGAAGGTGATAACCCTGATAATCTGCCCACGAACACCCAGCATCCTGAATATTGTCAATGTACAAAGCTGCTGGTTTATCCAGTGGCTTTTTGTATCACCCCCCTTCCTGCTCCCGCTCTGCAAAATCCATAGGGTCAACCCCGAGGAATGCACAAACTTTCAAAAATTCTTCGTCTCTTAAATCCCGATCTCTCTCATCATTCATTAAACTATCATATAGTGCCATATACGAAAGACCAGTGTCTCGTGCCATCTTTGAAAGGTTAATTCCCTTTGTTTTAATATAGCTAGAAACCCTTGATGTCACTTTGCTCAAATCTACACTCCCCTCTCTAACCCCCTATGTCATATGGAAACATCACTCTTGTAATTTCTATTATTGCTTTGTTTCTACCGGTTCAAAAAGATAATGATGTTCAAAATGGAAATGGCAATAGCATAGTACTGAAATCCGTTCCCCTTTCCACTCCGAGTAAAGAGAACAAAACTAACCCATAAAGCCATGGTTCCTACTACCAATTTAATAATTATCAATGGGATTATACTCAACTTTTCCACCTCTCTCTTCAATTGATAGTCTTTTTTCTATCTTCTCTCACCTCCCTTCCTAGGTTACTTCTGGCAGTTCGTCTCTACTTTTAGTAGAATAACAAGGCAAAAAAATATAATCTTGTGGTATCCCGTATAACTTAGACATCATTTCCACTTCTGGAATTCCAGGAATAACCTTGCCCTTTTCCCAGTTTACTATAGTGGTTTTACTCACTCTCATAGCCTTTGCAGTATCTTCTTGTGTCATTTTCGCATTTACTCTTGCTGCTGCAAGGCTAATCTGGAATTCTGCCAATCTATATCACCTCACTTTCTATATTGTATTATATTCTACTTTTTGTAAACTGTCAATACTTTTTGTAAACTTATTGTAATTATAGTATTGCTTTTTTCTACATTTTGTTATAGTATACTCATAGGAGGTGTAAACCAATGTCAGAAGAATCCTATAAAAAGATTTTCTCTAGAAATCTAAATTATTATATGAAAATAAATGATAAAACTCAAAGTGATTTAGTAAATGATCTAAATTTCAACAAATCGGCCGTATCAACTTGGTGTAATGGAACACGATTGCCTAGGATGGATAAAGTGGAAATTTTAGCCCAATATTTTAAAATAAATCGTTCTGATCTAATAGAAGAAAACTCCACTTCCGACAATGACCACTATTATCTTAATGAAGAGACCCGAGAAATTGCCCAAGAAGCCTTTAACAACCCAGAGTTGCGTGCTCTCTTCAAGGTTGCCAGAGACGTCCCCCCTGCACGTCTCCGAGCGCACATAGAATTCATGAAAACCCTTAAAGCCCAGGAACAGGGGAACACGGATGAGGGGTGCTAATTGATACAAACCAACATAAGATATATTTTTAAAAATGAATCAAGGAAGGAAGTCTACATGGATCACCCACTCCTAACAGAAGATATTGGCGTTTATTTTCTTGACATGGATACCGCTGTGAATGAACAAATAAATTTGAATGAGGATGGCAGTTTCTCTATCTTTATTAACGCTCGCTTAAATTGGGAGAGACAGATGATTGCTTACTATCACGCATTGAAGCATATTTTAAATAACGATTTTAACAAAACTTGTGCAGATGATATAGAAAATGCTATGTAATAGTGAAACTAATATTGAATAATTGAGGAAATCACAATGAAAAACATTATTAAAATTACAAGTCTGTCTTTTGCTTTCATTTTTATAGTAATAGGCATAATCGTTATCCCAAGCAAAGATGTAGATAGCTATACCAGAAAAGTATCCATAAGGCTTTTCTTAGTTGGATTAGTCCTTATTTTTTTCTCATTAAATCTACATAAAAAATTGTATTATTTGAAAAGGTTCAAGCCAATAATCGATAATTATAAAGCAGATAAATCTGAATCGTTAGAACAACAATTTCAAAATGCAACTATTTCTAATCTCAACGATAAAACTTTTTCGGACATGGATGATTTCTCTCCTTATCGAAATGACCCTCCTTTTCCGAATAGTGATTTTATAAAAACCATATTCTTACATATGTTTGAAAAACATCCATATAAAGAAGATGATGCTTTTCCTAAATATTTCAACTATGAATATGGTATAATCAATATGCCAAGGTACTTTAACGAGATTAAAGATGAAGGATTAATTACCTTATCTCCCCCAGAAGAAATCCTTGGGTTAATGAAAGTATCCGAATTGAAAGATATTCTATCTGAAAGAACGTTAAAAAAAAGCGGAAAAAAGAGCGAATTAATAGAACGAATATTATCTCATATTGATGCAGATGAATTACCTATAATAAACGAACATTATTTTTCGCTATCTCCAACAGGAAAAAAATATATAGAAACTCACCATGATTATATAATACTTAAACAACACTCTGAATGGGGTATAGGCTTTTGGGAATATCAAAATGAGAAGGATAAAACCAATGGCACGAAAAGCTTTAATGAAATAATTCTTTCGCTTTTAAATACTAAGATATTGGAGATGAAGAAAGCGAAATTCGGAATGAGTCCTTTTGAGTATTCTGAATTGCATAATTTATATATCAATGCGTATCAGCTATTTCTAGATGAAGAATGCTATATCGATGCGTTAAAGGCACTGTTCAAAAATGTGTTATTATCTCTTAGTGGATGTAAAAATAACTATTTAATTGGATACAAAAAGGATTTAAAACTAAAAAATCAAGAGGTAATGCTAAATTACTCTCCAATAAAAATAGACAGTTATGTAGCTGCATCTATATGCGAATTAAGGGAATACTATAACGAAAACATATTGTCAGATGTTTATAAAGAATTTATCGGCCCATATAATCTATGTACATACGAAATGTTACGTGAAGTTACGGCTTTAATCTTTAATTCTTCGATTTTAGAATTAAGTAAATATGACAAAATCATTAGAGATTTATTTATCAAAAAATTAAAATAATAAAAAACCTTCAACAATATAAAGCCTCCTTCCTATTCCTGGTGACGATGTGAAAGTACTGGGACAGGTGATGAGGAAGGCTGAGTGAGATTATAAAAATAGATACTTTTATTTTAAGAGAGGAATATCCATTATTATGAGTAATAAAGAATTAGCAATTCAATTATTAGACCGTATACCTGAAACGAAGATGTATTATATTCTCGGAGTATTAGAAGGTGCCGCTATTCCTGATGAACTCCCTAATGCCGAAACAATAGACGCAATCCAGGATTTAGAAAATGGCGACAGGATTACGGTTTTGGGAAAGGTGCTGGGGAAAGCGGAAGAAGATTGATGGAGAGTATAAGATTATAAAATAGCTTTTAATCTATAATACAGAAAGGGCATCTGCTGTCATGGCAACTATAGAAAAATTATATTTATCCATCCTGAGCGGAATGCAGGACAAAAATATTAAATTCCGGGATTTGCAAAAACTCCTTAATATATTAGGTTTTGAATGCCGTATAAAAGGTGACCATTTCATATACTCTTACAGTAATCTTCCGGAAAATATAAATATTCAACCCAGTGGTAATATGGCAAAACCTTACCAGGTAAAGCAAATCAGGACTTTCTTACAAAAATATCAGCTTAAATTATAGGAGGTATCCCATGTATAAATATGAACGTATTATTTACTGGTCAGATGATGACAATTCTTTTATTGTCGAGGTGCCGGAACTCCCAGGCTGCATGGCTGACGGTGCAACCATAGAAGAAGCGATCGCAAATGCTGAGGTCGTTATCAAAGAGTGGATTGAAGTAACATTGGAAAGGGGGCTTGAAGTCCCGGAACCAAAGGGACGGCTTATGTTTGCATAGAATTTCTGCCTACAGTTGATGGCGACAGGATTACGGTTTTGGGAAAGGTGCTGGGAAAAGCGGAAGAAGATTAAGACAAGGAGGGTAAAACATTTTATGATGTATAAATTTATGACATTGGATGATGCTACAGAAATTGTCCATTCTGATACCTACTTTGAAAACGATGTTGAAACTGTAAAAGTCTATTTTGAAAAACCTGTATATGGCGGTTTCCATTCTGCAGAATGTTGCCTGCCTTCCTATGAATGGAAAAACATAGACGGCTTTTCTCAGGATGAAATCAATAACCTTCAGGAATTTCTGCAATCAGTAGCCCATATTGTCATCAGGCTTGCAAGAGAGGGAGGCTTTGATAGTGCCGCAAATTTTTAAAGTTGGTTCTTATCTGATTTATTTCTGGTCAAATGAGAATAAACCATTAGAACCTATACATGTACATGTCTCTGAAAATTTTCCGTCTGAAAATGCAACAAAGATCTGGATCAGCCAAACCGGGCGCTGTCTCTTATGCCATAATAATTCTCAGATCCCTAAAAGAAAACTGAGGGATATTATGGATATTATCGAAGCTCGTCATGCAGATATTGAAAAAAAGCGGTCAAACTATTTTAATGAAATTCGTTTTTATTGCTGATTACATTATTGGAAAGGCGCTGGGAAAAGCGGAAGAAGATTGACAATTAAATATTCCCGGGGGTATATTGCAAATCAGATTTGCATATGCTATAATGCCAATAGGCAAAAGACACGAAAGTCCATGCAGGACGACAGCAAAAAGCCCCGGAGCGTCACCTCTGGGGCTTTTTTATTCCCATTTTTGGCAATGGCAGGGCTTAAGGCCATAGGCTAGTTACCGACTATTTATCACTGTCTAACCATTTGATGATGTAGTGGCAAACTACACCAGCCATAACAGCGATGAAAAACGACACGAATACATCCACGAGGACACCCCCTTTCCGTACCAGCCTAGGGGCGGTAACAGCACGAGTATAGCACAGATGAACAATTTGAGCATTAAAATCACGGATTTACTTTTATAACCCAAGTACTGGAAAACCAGGAAAATTTCCGGGGGAGCCAGAAACGGATTAAACTTAAAGGAGGATAAAAAATGTTAGAAAAGAAAGACCTGGAAATGATAGCTGAAATCGTCAGTAAAACAGTAGGGGAACTAAATAAGCCTATATATGAAAGGCTTGATAAGGTGGATTCCAGACTTGATAAGATGGATTCCAGGCTCGATGAGATGGACTCCAGGCTTGATACGATGGACTCCAGGCTTGATACGATGGACTCCAGGCTTGATACGATGGACTCCAGGCTCGATAAAGTAGAATCAAAAGTTACCGAGGTTCAAATGACTTTGGAAAATGAAACAAACAAGAATATCAGCATTATCGCCGAAGGCCACTTAGACCTGTCCCGTAAGCTGGATGATGCCTTAAAAACAGAGAATGAGAAAGAGATGCTCCTGATCCGGGTAAACCGTCTGGAGAACGAAGTGCGGAGGCTGAAACAGAGAATCGAAGAGACTGCATAATAACATCATGCATCAGCATTTTATAGCAGTTCCATTTTTAGGAAAGGCGGAAATAAACCTATATGGTAGCCATGTATCTGAGGAAAAGCCGCGCCGACAAGGAGGCTGAGGCAAGGGGCGAGGGGGAGACCTTATCCCGCCACCAGGACATCCTGGCCGCGCTCGCTGCCAGGATGGGGCTGGCCGTCGGCGCCGTCTACAAGGAACTGGTCTCCGGGGAGACGATCGCCGCCCGCCCGAAGATGCAGCAGCTCCTCCTGGAGGTTATGCAGGGCAAATGGGACAGTGTGCTTGTCATGGAGATAGAGCGCCTGGCCCGCGGCGACACCAAAGATCAGGGGACGGTGGCCGAAGCGTTTAAATTCAGCGGCACCAAAATCATCACCCCTGCCAAAACCTATGACCCCAGCAATGAATTTGACGAGGAATACTTTGAGTTCAACCTCTTCATGAGCCGCCGGGAATACAAGACCATCAACCGCCGGATCCAGACCGGGCGCACGGCTGCCTTCCAGGATGGATGGTACATCGCCGGGACAGCCCCCTATGGGTATGAGAAGGTAAAGCATAAAGGGGACAAAGGCTATGTCCTGGAAATCGTAGAGGATGAGGCTTCTGTTGTCCGGATGATCTTCCGGCTTTATACCTGCGGCGAACTGCAGCCGGACGGCAGCTACCAGAGATTCGGGTCTTACCAGATCCGTGACCGGTTAAATGCCCTCCATATCCCCTCCCGCTCCGGCAGTTCCTGGTCTGCTTCCAGCATTATGGACATCATCCGCAACCCCGTCTACACCGGGTACCAGAGGTGGAGCTGGCGGAAGGTACACAAGACCATAACCAATGCCGGAACCATTGTCGAAAGCCGCCCCAAGGATGACGGCTGCCCCAAAATACGGGGGCGTTTTGAACCTATTATTACAGAGGAGGTCTACCAAATGGCACAGGATGTCCGCAAAAACAAGAAAACCACCCATACCGGCGGCTCCAACGCCCTCCGGAACCCCTTAAGCGGCCTTGTATACTGCTCCGGCTGCCATAGCCTGATGACGCGCCAGGTCAGCAACACCAAGGCCAAATACGCCATCCTACGCTGCCCGAACAGCAAATGCAAGACCGTATCCTCACCGATCTACCTGATTGAGAAAAAGGTGATTGACGGGTTGCGGGAATGGGCTGCCCGATATGAACTGGAATGGGAAGAAGAACCACAAGAAGACACCTCCTCTGCCCTGTCCCTGTTAAGCAACAGCGCCAAAACCCTGAAAGCCAAACGCCAGCAGGTCCGCCAGCAGCTTTCCAGCACGTATGACTTGCTGGAGCAGGGTGTTTACACACTGAGCGTGTTTCAGGAACGGAGAAAGCTTTTGGAAGAAAAGCAGTCCGGCCTCGATACGGAACTGTCCCGCCTGCTGCAGCAGATAGAAGACATCCAATTACAGGAACAGGCAAAAAGGGAGTTTCTCCCGGCCGCCAGAAGGATTATTGACAGCTACTGGGATACGGACGATATGGAAACCCGCAATTCCATGCTGAAAGAAGTTTTAGACCATATTGATTATTCCCGGACTGAGCGCACGAAAAAGGGGCTGCGGGATACGGCCACCTTTGAACTCCATTTCTATCCCAGGCTCCCGGAAAACCGCTGAGATATCCTGTTTTTATTACCATAACCCTATCGGCTCATATGTATAACCCCACTCATATGTCATCAACATCACCCGGTTCGCCGCCGCCCCCAGCAGGCGGTAATCCATCCCCTCATACAAAAGCCCCTCCTGGTCTTTGGAGGTCTTCGGAGCCAGAGCCACGCTGACCGGATAACCAAACAGGTTCATCACCTGCGTGGCAAACTCCACAAAGGCGGCAAATGCCTCCCTGTCTTGCGCCTGCACATATTCAAAATCAATATCCAGCCCTCCATAGCCCTTCTGCTGCATAATGCCCCCCAGCGCCCACAGAAGCTTTTGCTGCAGGGCACGGCTCTGCACCAGGGTTGTCACCAGGTGATTGTTAAAGCGCCCGTCGCTGCCCAGCGGCGTCAGGGTCAGCACCGGGCGGACATTCTGCTGCTGTGCCGCTGCAATCATCCAGTCCTCATTGCGGGAAGGCGGCAGCAGTTCCCCCTCTGCCGTAAACCCATAAGAAAAGATGTAAATCGCCGTCAGCCCTGGCAGTGTCTCCTCAAGCACCTCATTCTGGATGTAAGGATACGCATAGCCGCTCACATACAAGGGCCTCCGGTTTCTGCGTTCCCTTCCGTCCCGCTGCTGGATGCACCCGTCACCTGTGTACTTTCCCAAATAATCCCCAATAAAAAGTGCCTGGCCAACAGCCAGGCGATAAGGATATTCAATCTGGTTATCATAAATCAATGCATCCACCAAAATCCCCATGGAGGACGCAATTTTATCAACAGTATCCCCCTCTTTTACAACATAAATCTGCATCTAGCACCACTTCCGCACATCTCTTTGTCTCAATATATGCAGATTCAAGCCGTACATTCCTGTTTTACCGGCTGTTGATGCCCTCAGCGGACAAGCGTGCCCCCCTTACCGCGGCACGGCCTTTCCTGAACCTTTCAGGATACGGAATATACCCGCTGCCTCCATGTTCTTTGCAATCGTATAAAAAATCACGGAATTGATCGGCCACATGATCAGGTTCTTCTGGACGCGCAGCCAAAACAGATCAAAAAAGCGGTTGCCATACATCAAAGTGAGCCAATAGGTCCCTAACAGCATATTGCAAAGAACCGCTACCACAAGTTCCGCTATTAGCACCCGCCAAAAAGACACCGGTTTTTTGTAATAAAAGATACCGTAGACCACACCGGCTAACAGTGCACCGAATGTCCAGCCCGGGAAATACGGGCCGGTCGGCTTAACCATATACTTGAGGATATCCAGCGCCGCGCCAAATGCACCCCCGACCACCGGGCCGAACAGGTAGTGCACCATCTGGTTGGCAATGCTGGAAAAACCGATCTTGATGTAATCGCCGATTGCCAGGGTCAGATACCCCAGGACAACCGAGACCGCACCAAGCATGCCGGTCATGGTGAGTGTCCTCACATTCTTGAATTCGTTGTACGAATCGGTGAACAAAGTTGCTAATTTTTTCATAAAAATTACCTCCTTTGCAGACCTCTCGCGGCACAAAGGAGATAATTCATGGATTACCCTCTTTGCAGCGGGATGCGGGCCATGCACCGCAAGGGCATATATCCTTCTGCCCTTTTCGTCCGGATGGCAACTCCCCGTCCACCCGGCACTTAACGCGCACAGACCTACTCTGCTTTTCTTATTTTGTTTTTGGTTTTGGCCGTCTTGCGGCCGGTACATGGGTGAGTATAGCACAGAATTGTAAAATAGGGAAGCGAAAATTTTCCGGGAAGCAAAAGCCTTGCCAGGAAGAGGCAAAAAAGACATGCCGGGAAGTTACGCCTTGGCAGAAAGGGAGGGAAAAGGCAAGAGGCATGCCATAGAATCCGATTCTGCTGCGGTTTCGGGCTTTAAGGGCTTTTAAAGCATCTGGATTCTGCTGCCTTCTGTGAATAGCTGTTCTGTTGCATCCAGGTACTCTTCTATCCGTTTGGCTTTTTTTATCTTTTTTAATGGGCGGTCACTGTTTTCAAATCCGGCGCCTAGGTAAGTCCATAATTCTTTCATTTTAAAGAGCACATTCCTCTCACCGGGGATTGCCTCCTGGTAGCCGGATAGCAATAGGTGGTGAAAGTGTTTTAAGCGCCGGAGTCCGGGATTGTCCGTATTGTTGCTGCTTGTCCGTTCTGCAGCGGCGGCTCCGGTGATTTTTTCTGCCAATGCAGGATCTCTTAAAAGCCCGCGCCCTAACATCATGGCCTGCACCATGGGGAATGATTTTTTGAATGCGACGGCATCTTCCGGGGAAAAAATATCGCCGTTATAGCAGAGAGGGTTCCGGCTGCCTTCCACTGCCTGCCAAAACGCTTCCCAGTTGGGATGGTTTTGGTAAAAGTCAGCCTGGGTCCTTGGGTGGACGATCAGGCTTTGAAGCGGGTATTGGTTGAAAATCTTTAAAAGCCTTACGAACTCTCCTGGGTCATTCTTTCCGATGCGCGTCTTGATGGAAAATTTCATTCCCCTCCGTTCCAATTCCCTGCTTACCTGTCCTAGGAAACGGTCCAGTTCCTCCGGCATAGCCAAAAACCCGGAACCACGGTTTTTGGATACTACTGTCCCGGAAGGGCATCCTAAGTTTAAGTTGACTTCCCCATACCCCAGATGCTGTATTTTTTCTGCTGCCCACAGAAAATCCTCCGCACGGTTCGTCAGCACCTGAGGCACAACGGGTATGCCCTGGTTATGCTCCGGCAATATGTCATTCATCTCCCTGGACTTAAGCTTCTTAGACTGCCCAGGCGCGATAAAAGGGGTGTAGTAACGGGCAATCCCTCCGTATACCCGATGGTGGGCCTTGCGGTACACATACCCGGTGATCCCCTCCATGGGGGCAAAATAACAATCCATTCGGTTCCTGCCTTTCTCCCTTTATGAATCGGATTTCTGCGGGCACTGCTGCCTTTTTGGAGGGCCGGCCTTATATTTTCAGCCGCTCAATATGGATCCCTAAGTGCCCAATGGCCTCGCGTGGCACCGGCTTGTGGAGTTCTTCCCCTAAACGCGCGCAGATCCTCCCGGCCAGTTCATAGGACTGCGGGAACTGCGTCCTTGCATACTCGTCCATGTCCAGGGCAATCGGCTCCCCATCGCGGATCCGCACCACCAGATAGCGCAGATGTGCCATAAAACGCTCGAACATAAAGGAATGCGGATCCAGCTTCTGCCCCAGCGCCTCTTCCACCATCGCTGCTACCATCCGGATAACCGTGACCATCTGCAGGGACTCCTCCAACGCCTCATCCATCCTGCCGGCCCGGATATGGAGGGCGATATAGCCTACCTCATCCTGGCATAGCGCACATCCGGAAACTTCCTGAACCATGTCACGGCTTTTTAATGCGATCTTATATTCCTCCGGGTATAAGATCCGTATGTCCCCGTGGAACGGGTTTTTCAGCAGGATCCCGTTCTGCATCCGCTCCACTGCCACCGCGATATGGTCTGCCAGCGGGATCAGGATATTGGGATTTAACTCTCCCAGTTCGGCCTTCGCCAAGTCCACAATCCTCCCTGCCAGTTCCAAAAACTCCGGGTCCATGCCGCTTAAGACCTGCCGGCCCGTTCTTTTTTTCTCCTCCCTGTCCACGATCGTGTAGCGTTTTGTGTTCTCATCCCGCTCGAACCGCTCGTTGACCCGCTTTCCGAACCCAATGCCATTGCCCAGCAGAATTGCCTCCTCTTCCCGCTTGATATCGTAAACCAGTACCCCGTTATTGTTCAATACCTTGATCACACGATACACCCTGCTATCCCCCCCGCCCACAGATTGTGTTTTTATTTTCTTTTCCTCCCCCGTGGATAAAGGGGCATGTGCTTCCCTTGTTCACGGAGGGTATAACCATGGCCCAGCCATACGGCTTCCTGCCTGGACACGCCGCATGGCTGAGCCATAATCTATATTAACATATCTCCCCACATTTGTCCTGCATAAATTTCTGCTGTTTACCCTCAGTGGACAAGGAGGGTATTCCGTCCGGATACTAATCTTTGGCAGATCCGGCTGCGGTGTGGCTGCGTTACACGCCCATTAAGTCCGCCGCATAATCCAGTGCCTTCAGCTCCCTCTCTTCCGGCACCAAAACGGATGCTCCTTCCGGCAATGCCGTATAGATCACCATACAGGCCTCAGATACCGCATGGTTCCTGACATACTCCAGGTCGAACTTCAGCAGGCATTCTCCCCTTTTCACATGCTCGCCGTCCTTGACCTGCGGCTCAAAGCCCTTGCCCTCCAGCTTCACGGTATCCACGCCGATATGCAGCATAAATTCCGTGCCGTCCGCGGTCTTTAAGCCCATTGCGTGTCCGGTAGGAAATACAAACGCCACATCCACATCACATGGAGCCAGCACCTTGCCGTCCACAGGCATTACCATAAACCCGTCTCCGATCATTTTCTGGGCAAAGGTGACATCCGGTGCATGCTCGATGGATTCCACCCTTCCGGTAAAGGGGCTGTAAAGCGCAACCTTTTTCCCGCCATTCGGATTGCCTGCCGTATTTGCCGCGCTTTCCTTCAATGCCTGGCCTTCTTTTGCGTTTCCTGCCGCACTGTCCTTTTGTGCCTGGCCGGCTGCTGCACTTTCTTCCTCGTGATATTCCACATCCGGAGCCGAAGGCAGATAAGCCACCAAGTCTGCCTTGATATTCGGCACCGTCGGCCCGTAGATCACCTGGACACCCTGGCCCTTTTTGATCACGCCTGCCGCACCGGTCTTTTTCAGGATACCCTCATTGACCAGTTCCGGCTTATTGACCGTACAGCGCAGACGGGTGATACAACAATCCACATCCACTACATTTTTCCGCCCCCCAAGGCCATTGAGGATCATCTGGGAACGCTCATCCACCGCAGCCTGGCTGTCTGCAGAATTCTTCCTCGCGTCCACGTCACTCCGCCGGTACAGCTTAACCTCCTCACTGTCATCCCGCCCCGGTGTCTTTAAGTCAAATTTCAGGATCAGGAATTTAAACAGCAAGAAATATACCGCGAAATAGGCCGCACCCACCACCGGGATCCAGTACCAGCTGGTCTTTCCCGCACCGGGAAGGATCCCGAACAAAACCAGGTCAATGATACCTCCGGAAAAGGTCATGCCCACGCCAACATTCAAAATATGCATCAGCATATAGGCCGCGCCTGCTAACACACTGTGTACGGCGTACAAAAACGGCGCTACAAAAATAAATGTGAACTCCAGAGGCTCCGTGATACCAGTCAGCATAGCTGTCAATGCCGCAGATACCAAAAGCCCCCCGGCTGCCTGTTTCTTCTCCGGCTTTGCTACCTGGTACATGGCAAGGGCAGCCCCCGGAAGCCCGAAAATCATAAAGGGGAATTTTCCTGTCATAAACCGGGTTCCCGGATTGACGCTGAAATGGGCGATCTCACCCACATGGGCCAGCTGGGCAAAGAAAATATTCTGAGCCCCATATATCATCTGGCCGCCTACCTCCAGCTGGCCGCCCACAGCCGTCTGCCAGAAAGGCATATAAAACACATGATGGAGCCCGAAAGGAATCAAGGCTCTCTCAATAATTCCGTAAATCCAGGTTCCCACATAGCCGGAACTGTTCACCAGAGCCCCCAGCCCATAGATCCCGGTCTGGATCATTGGCCATACAAAATACATCAGGATTCCCACAAAGATATAGGCCACGCTGCACACGATCGGCACAAACCGGGTTCCGCCAAAAAAGGACAATACCTGCGGAAGCTGGATCTTATAATATTTGTTATGCAGAGCCGCGACACCCAGGCCCACGATCACACCGCCGAATACTCCCATCTGCAAGGAAGAGATCCCCAGAACCTTAGTCACCGAGCCGTCCAGCATCCCTACGGTCTGCTCCACGGAACCGACCATGCCTGCCAGGGCATTCCCTGCCCCGTCCATCACCTCCGGCGCAGTCACCAGCCGGCCGGAAAGCACCAGCAGCGCGTGGATCGCCGTGTGCATGATGAAAAAGGCAATCACACTGGCCAAAGCCGCCACTTCCTTTTCCTGCTTTGCCATGCCTACTGCCACACCAATGGCAAACAAAAGTGGCAGGTTCTCAAAAACCACATTGCCGCAGCTGTTTAAAATGTTCAAAAATCCGTTCAGCAATGTGCCAGGCCCCAGGATCGCTTCCAGATGATAAGCGTTTATCATCGTGGCATTGGTAAAGGAACCGCCGATCCCCAGCAAAAGCCCGGCCACCGGGAGAATTGCGATCGGAAGCATAAAGGAACGTCCGACTCTTTGTAATACACCAAAAATCTTGTCTTTCATTTCTTATATCCACCTTCTCTTAGATTTTGCGGCACAAACTGCCCATAGACGGCAAAAAAGGCATAAACCCCCTTTCCACAGCAATTTGCCGCGTTATGGGTAGTTTATGCCTGACAGAACTTCTTTATCAGTAACACACTGTAATAAGTATAAAGGGATATGAATATTTTGTCAATCTATTTTCTCACTTAATCTGGCAATTCATTTGGCAATTCCGGCAAAAGCGCCCCATGCACATTCAGCATCCCTCCGGTGGCACATTTCCCTTCCAGGCTTTCCCTCCTGACAGCCGAATCCAGGATCCTGCGCCTGACATCTGCCGGCCCGAATGCCGGATGGCAGGACCAAACCAGCGCCGCGGCGCCTGTAACCATCGGGGCTGCCATCGAGGTTCCGGTAAGGAAACCATAGCCGCCTGGCACGGTGCTTAAAATATAAGTCCCAGGGGCGGCGATGTCCACGCCTGCCGCCCCGTAATTCGATGTCACGTCCAGGTTTCCGTCAAACATCATATTGGCGACCGTGATTATGTTTTCCCCGGGGCAGGCAGCCGGATAGACCGGGGATACATCGATATCGTACCCCTGCCCCTGCTCATCCCCATTCCCTGCCGAGACGATAAACAGCATCGGGGATTCACGGATCAAGAGATCCATCTCTGCATCATAATCCTTTGCCCCCATGCTCAGGTTGCAGATATCCGCGCCGTTGTCTTTTGCGTAGCGGATCGCCTCCCTGACCCCGTCGGATAGCCCTATGCCCTCCTCCGAGGCAAGCACCTTCAATACCATAATCTTCACATAGCTGCCTTCTGCAATCCCGGTAATCCCCTTCCCGTCCCAAGCGCCTGCAATAGTCCCTGCCCCATGTGTCCCATGTTCATCCTCCGCGCCTGCAAACACCTGGTTATTGCCGTCATGGAAATTCCAGCCATTGATGTCATCCACATAGCCGTTTCCGTCATTGTCAATCCCATCCCCGGGGATCTCGTCCTCGTTCACCCATATCGCATTTTGCAGTTCAGGATGGGAAACCTCCACGCCGGTGTCAATCAGCGCAACCGTGACGGTCCGCCTCTGAGGTATCCCTTCATACACCGCCCATGCCGGTTCCGCCCCGATGTCAACGCCTGCTGCGCTGTTTGTGATTTTCCCCTCCTCGGCTGCTGAAATCCGCTGCAGATTGCCGGTATTTTTCAGCGCCCACTGATACTCGTAATAAACTCCCCCATCCGTCAGTACCAGGCCGTCCGGCACTGCCTGCGCATGCGCCTGCTGCCATTGCCCCATGCCCTTTGCCGCACTTCCGACACACAGCAGGCACAAACCGTATAAAATGCCTCTTTTCAGCCCTATGCTGATTTTTTTCCCTGTCATTTCTTTTTCGCCATTCCTTTCGCTGTCCTTTTCCCTGCCCGCTTTTTTACCATCATTGCAATCCTAACTCTTCAGCTGCGGGTTCCTGCAAACACCCCTATCGCCGACTCTTCCTCAAACTGCCGCGAATACAGTTCCTGATAGTATCCGCCCTGCGCCAGAAGTTCGTCATGGTTCCCCCTCTCGATGATCCTGCCGTCCCGGACCACCAGGATTAAATCCGACTGCCGGATTGTCGAAAGGCGGTGGGCGATCACAAAGGAGGTGTGGCCTTTTAGCAGATGGCCGATCGCCTTTTGTATCAGCAATTCCGTCTGCGTATCAATAGAAGAGGTCGCCTCATCAAGCATAAAAATCGCCGGGTCTGCCAGGATCGCCCGCGCGAACGAGACCAGCTGCTTCTCTCCCATGGAAAGCCTGCCGCCGCTCTCACCGACATTGCTCTCATAGCCGTTCTCCAGTTTCGCCGCCACCACATCTGCCGAAACCTGCCTGGCCGCCTCCTCCACCTCCTCGTCCGTGGCATCTAACCGCCCGTAACGGATATTTTCCCGCACTGTCCCGGAAAACAGGTGCGGGCTTTGCAGCACGTAGCCGATCTGGCTGTGCAGCCATAGCTGGGAACGCTCGCGGTAATCCACACCGTCGATCAGGATCCTCCCCTCTGTCGGCTCAAAAAACCGCCCCAAAAGATTCACCAGCGTCGATTTCCCTGCGCCGGTCTCACCCACAATCGCCACATTCATCCCCGCCGGTACATGCAGATTAAAATGTTCCAGCACATATTCCTTGCCGTCCGGGTACTGGAATGACACATCCTCAAACACGATATCCCCCGGATCCGTTCCCAGTTCTCCTTCCTCGCCGTAAAGGCATCGCCATACCTGGCAACCACCGCGTCACTGTCCACCACGTTTGGCTTTTGCTCCAGCAAATCCATGACCCTCTCGATGTTGGCCTGGCAGGAGATCAGTTCTGAAAGCAGCCTTGCCAGCTGCTGGATCGGTTCAAAGATAATCACTGCATACGAGATGAACACGGATAAAGTCCCCAGCTGCATGGCCTGCTCCCTCACCATCCCTCCGCCACGGACCAGCACGATTGCGGATGCCACCGAACTAAACAGGAGGATGATGGGGATGTAGACGGCATTCAGCCTGGCCGAACGGCTGGCAGCCCGGTGCATCCCGGCAGTCTGCCCCCAAAATGCCTCGTCATTATCCGGCTCAATGCCCATGCTTTTTGAAGTCTTCACCCCGGTGATCCCCTCATGGTATGCGCTGGTTATCTGCGAATTGAGTTTACGCACCCTCCGGTTCCAATACAGCATCCGGTTCTGGAAATAAACGGTGATAAGGGCAATCCCCGGCACAATCATCAGGATGATCCCCGCCAGCCCCGCATCCAGCCAAAACATAATCACAAACACGCTGGCCACGTAGAGCATGGCCCAGAACATATCCACCAGCCCCCAGGCAACCATCGTCGCAATCCGCAGGGTGTCGCTCATCACCCGCGCATGGATGTACCCCACCGGCGTCGTATTATAATAAGAAAAGGACAGGGCCTGCAGATGCCGGAACTGTGCCCATTTCAGGTCCCGCCCCACATTCATCTCAATCGTCGTCGCTGCATGCACGGAAAAATACACACTGGCGGCCTGTGCCGCAATCATCATCACATACACCGCCGCAAACGGCTGCAGCCCGTCTAAGGTATCCTTCGTGATAAAATGGTCAATCGCATAACTCTGGAACAGCGGTGTCAGCACATCCACTGCCGCCAAAAAAACATTCAGCCCCATGGTTACCATAAAGTACCGGCGGTAAGGCCGGAAAAAAGGAAACATTTTCGCCCACACCCGGAAACTGAATGGTTTGTTGTATTCCTGCTCCTCATATGCTGCCATGGCACACCTCTTTTCTGTCATCCCCGCCCATCTGGATCTCATAAATCTGCCGGTATATCCCATGGTTCTGGAGCAGCTGGGCATGTGTTCCCAATTCCTCCACCCTTCCGCGGTTCAGCACCAGGATCTGGTCTGCCCCCATCAGCGTCGTGATCCGGTGAGAAATCAGGATTACGCTCGCCCCCTCCATCCGCTCCTTCAACGCCCTGCGGATACGGGAATCCGTCTTGGAATCCACCGCCGACAACGCGTCGTCAAAGACCAGGACCGGTGCCTTCTGCAAAAGCATCCGCGCAATGTTTACCCGCTGCCTCTGCCCGCCGGACAACGTCACTCCACGCTCACCCACCAAAGTGTCGTAGCCATCCGCAAAATCCAGGATTGCCTCGTCTATACAGGCAACCTGGGCTGCCTGCCTGATCTCCTCTAGTGTCGCCCCCGGCGCTGAGGCCGCAATATTTTCCCGGATCGTGCGGGAATACAGAAACGGCTCCTGCAGCACCATGCCGATATTTTTCCGCAGCCACTCCAAAGGAAGTTTACGGATGTCAACCCCTCCGATTGTAATGCTTCCCGCCCCGTCCTCCCCGTCCAGTTCGTAAAGCCTGGTCAGCAGCTGCACAATCGTCGATTTGCCGCTTCCCGTGCCCCCCAAAATACCGAAAACCTTTCCCTGCGGAATCGAAAACGAGATATCGTCCAGCACCTGTTTCCCCCGTTCATAGGCAAAAGACACATGGGAGAAGACAATGTCCATGTTCTGCGGATCTGCCTGTTCCCCGCCATGGTATTGCTCCTCCTCCCCCTGGATGATATAGTCCACACGTTCAAACGACACCCCCGCCTTGCTCATATCCGATAGGATCCTCCCCAGGCCGCGCACCGGCCACACCAGCACGGTATTATAGGAGGCAAAGGCCACAAACTCCCCCACGGACATATTGCCATGGACGGCCTCCGCTGCCCCGAGCACCACCACTGCCACAATCTGCAGCCCCGTAATCAGGTCACCGCCCCCCCAGTAAAGCCCTGACAGCGTCCCCAAGCGGATCCACATCCTGGCAAAGGCCTCGTTTTTCTCACGGAAGCGCTCCATCTCAAACTGCTCCCGGCCAAAGGCGCGCACCACCCGCACCCCGGTGGCATTCTCCTGCACCACGGTGGACAGTTCCCCCTCCGCCTCATCCGCCTTCGTAAAGCGTTTGGCAATCAGGCGGTAAAACACTGCCGAATACCCGGCTACCACCGGAACAAACAAAAGCACCACCAATGCCAGCCTGCCGTTCATTGACACCATCACCGCAAAGGAGATGCCCACCAGAAACACGGTACGGAACACCTCCAGAAGCTGTGTGACCACAAAATTGCGGATCACTTCCACATCCGAGGTGCACCTCTGGATAATATCCCCTGTCTGGTTTTGGTCATGCCAGCCCATAGGCAGCCTCTGCACATGCGAAAACAGCGAATCCCTCATGTTTTTTGCAAAATTCTCTCCCGCCCGTGCCGTGCAGGTACGGCTCACAAACATGGACAGCCCCGACAAAGCCGCCACCCCCACAATGGCCAGCGATAATACCCAAAGGTTCTCCCGCAAATACCCATATGCATCCCCGCCCAGTACCTGGTCAATGCCAAAGCGGAAAATCTGCGGTGTCACCGCATTCAGCGCCGTCGTCACCACCGAAGCCGCAATGGCACATAAAAAATACCGCTTAGAGCCATGGAAGTAGCGCAAAATCAATTTTATTTTCCTGTATTTTGTGTTCAACCTATCCCATCCTTTTTTAACAGCTTTATATTCCAGCCAAAAATAATCTTGGGGAACGCGCCCCCGTCCCACAAAGCTTACCATAAAGCAGCTATTTTGCCAATACCGCCCTTCTTTTCCCCTGGAACTTTTCACCAAGTTATGATAGAATTTTGAAAAACAGAATGAGGAGGAAACATTTATGCAATCATTCACCTATCTGTCCCCCACTGAAGTCGCCTTCGGCAAAGGCACCCAGGATCAAACCGCTGCCTATGTCCGCAAGTATGGCGGCACCCGTGTTTTGCTGGTCTACGGAGGGGGAAGCATCGTCCGCAGCGGGCTGTTAGGGCAGGTTCGCCAGAATCTGGAAGAAGCCGGGCTGCCCTGCCGGGAATTTGGCGGCGCAATGCCCAACCCCACACTGGAACACGCCCGCGAAGGCATCCGGCAGGCATTAGATTTCTCTGCCGACTTTATCCTTGGCATCGGCGGCGGTTCCGCGATCGACACCGCCAAGGCCATCGCGATCGGCAGCGCCAACCCACAGACCGACATCTGGGATTTCTGGTGCCATAAAAAGAATGCCGGACGCGCCCTGCCGACCGGGGCGATCCTGACCATCCCGGCCGCCGGCAGCGAGACCAGCAACTCCTCTGTCCTCACCAACTCTGCCACCGGCAGCAAACGCGGGCTCAGTTCTGACCTCAACCGCCCCCGGTTTGCCATCATGAATCCCGAACTGACCTACACCCTCCCTGTCTACCAGGTTGCCTGTGGCGTCACGGACATCATGATGCACACCTTAGACCGCTATTTCAATCCAACCGACAACGAACTGACCGACGCGATTGCCGAGGCCCTCCTGCGCACGGTAATCGACAAAGGGCGTACCGCCATCCAAAACCCCCGTGACTATGATGCCATGAGTGAATTGATGTGGGCCGGTTCCCTGTCCCACAACGGCCTGACCGGCCTCGGCGGCCCCGGGGATTTTGCCGTGCATCAGCTTGGGCATGAATTATCTGCCATGTTCGGCACCGCCCACGGTGCTTCCCTGTCTACCATATGGGATTCCTGGGCCTTGGCCGTCTGCCCGGAAAAACCGGCACGCTTTGCCCGCTATGCAAGAAATGTCTGGGGATTGCAGAATGAGGATGAGAACGCCCTTGCCCTGGCGGGGATCCAGGCCACGGTAGCCTATTTCTCCGAACTGGGGATGCCCGTAAGCTTCGGGACGAACCCGGATATCGGCATCCAATCCGATGAGACGCTCCGGGATCTGGCTTACCGCTGTTCCTTCCAGAAAAGCAGGACCATCGGAACCTTCCGGGTCCTGGATGAAGAAAATATCTATAAGATTTACCAGGCAGCAAATCAGTAAACCACGCGGAAAGGTACCTTTTACCCATGACACAAGAAACCTTGCTCCGGCGGTTGGCCGGCCGCCTCTGCGGCAAAGGGAAAAAGCTGTTCCCGAACCAGGTTGTCTTTTATCATGTCCTGTTTGCTTTTACCCAGAAAAATATCTGTTCAGAATCCCTGTGCGGGCAGCTGAGGGTGCTGCTCGCCAGGCATGGCAGCCAGATGCCCGAAGCTGCCAAACCCCAGGCCCGGCAGCTTCGGTTCATTGTAACCCAATCCTTAGATGGCAATTCCGCCAATATCGGAAAGCACATTAACAACCATCCGGATTCCCCCCTTCCGCTGCTTCACCGGGAACATTTCCTGATCGCCGAAGAGCGAAACGGCATCATCCTGCGGCTGCAGACCATATTCCACTATTTCTGGGTATGCCGCCAGGAAAAGCACGCCCTGGCCCCGGAAGATGTCTCCAGGATGCTTCCCCCTATGGGAGATGGGCATAGGGGGCAAGTGATTTTGCTTAGGAGTGAATGTGCTTTTCAACATTCACTCCTAAAATCACTGTTTTGGGGGGTGAAGGAATGGTACACAAAAATTTTATAAAAAGCGGCTCCCCTTTCGGAGAACCGCCCTGAAAATCATTAAAACCTGAATTATTGTACCCAAACTCCATCGGCATTGACCTTGCATCCATCTGGTGTCGTGGTATTGGTGAGCATATAGCCATCAGCCCCCATATAATACCATAGCCCGGAAGTCGGAGATTGGTACCATGCATTTGTTAAATAGGTTCCATCCGCATACTGAATCCACCAGCCCTTATCATCACTAGCCCATGTCCCTGCACTATTAGTTGTATATGTGGTATTTACAACACTATTATCTCTTGAAAATTTGATAAAGCGATAAACCCAATAACTGTCTATTTTTGTTTCTGCATCATCATATCTTATTGAAATCGAGTATAAGCAATCTTCTGGCTGATATCCATTTAGTTGACCGGAATTTTGAATTGTTTGATACAACGGGAATGATTTATTTATATCTGCCCCAATTAAATCAATATAACCATCTGCATCAACTCCAAAGGCAAAATCATCTAATAACCCATATTGCAGAGAGTTGATTGTAAAATTTCCATCAGTTTTTGGATAATAAATATAAATCATAGCATTTCGGTAACTACTATATGGTATATCCATTTGTGTAAAAATTAAATCATCTGATTTGCTGAAACTCCAAACTGATGTACTGGCCCCATTTACAGATACCTGTTCTGTGGGGTCATTTTGATTTGTTGCCATTTGAGTACTGCTACTCACTGTTGCGCCTGCCGCCCAAGTAGTTAAGGAACTACCTATTGTAAGGCACAAAGCGGTAGCCACAAGGATAAAATTTTTTTGAGTCTCATTATCAATTCCTCCTATCAATTTAAAGTATAGTATTTTATCTTTTACATTATAGCATATTACAACAATATACGCAAATGCGTATACGCTAATGCGTAAAAAGTCATATCCTTTTCTTAAAACCACTATATAATTAGGAAAGGATTCATTGACATGAATGTAAAAGATGCAACTGCAAAAAGAATTGAACTTTTATGCAAGGAAAGAGGAATTACTTATAATAGCTTGTCGAATATCTGCGGTTTGACACCATCAACCGTCTACAGTATCTTTGATCCAAAACGAAGGTGCATTTCCCTTTCTACTGTAAAAAAAATATGTGATGGACTGGAAATGACGTTAGGAGAGTTTTTTAGTCATTCCGTTTTTGAATCTTTAGAACAAGAAATTCGATGATTTTTTCTTCTATAAAATATAGTAACATTTTTGTAAAAATTAATAATTGCAATTTACATTTTATTCATTTTGTTTATATGTTTTTTATAAAAAAACTTGATTTTTGTTTGATTTGTGATATAATAAATATATTAAATCGAAAGGGAGTGATTGTCTAATTTATTTTTTGTTTTTATACTTTTTTGAATATTGACTTGTCTTTAATGATGAGATGGCAGATTTGTTGCGGCGTGATTTTGCCGATGAAAACATTTTTTCGTATCTTTTACGATGGGAGTTTTTATCGCAAAATTATAGCCGTTTTTTGTTGCAATTTTTGCGATAACAAAAAATAATAAATGGATTGAAGGAATAAAAAATTCCTTCAACCGGAAAGGAAAAAATGATTAAAAAAACAGTCATTCTTATTAAAGAACTCGGTTCTGAAATAATTGAAAATTTAAAAACCTTGCAGGGAAAAATCATTTCTTGCATAAAAAAACCAGAAACCAAACATCAGGTAATAAAAATTGTTGGCATCTTATTTGCTGGGGTAATGGCTATCCTTGTTACCCTATGGACTGTTACTATGATATTTTCGATAATCCAGAATATTATTGAAAAATATAGTATTTTTCTATTGGGAATCTTTTGTATCCTGTGCTGGTTTTTCGGTTGGATTCAGACCAAAAAAGATGCAGTTCTTGAACGGAAGAAGAAACAGAATTGTGCAAAAGGGCGGAACCAAATTATAAATTCCTCCGAAATTTTCTTTACACTATTTTAACGGAGCATTTTTGCCAATTAACCGCATTATGCCGGCCTTTAACTCCAAATCTGTTGACGGAGAATCCACCATTTGATTTGGATTCAATTAACGGTATTTTATTTTTCTTTTTTAAAGTCGAAAAGAAAAGTCCAGAACCGTTAGAAAAAGGAGTTGAAAACATAATCAGTCTTTTACAGTCAGTTATCACGCAAAGGATTGAAACCACTGGCATAGAAGGTATCTGTTCCGCAACAACTGATCCTCTGTGTTCAGTTGTTGCAATCCACAATGTCGAAGACTTAGGAAGCCATGTCCGTATAAAGTAACCCCTAATTTTGGCCTGGCGGCCGCCTACTTCCGGTATGCCGCGGATGCCGTGCCCCACAACCTGGCCGCCCTCTTTTACAGCCCCGATGGCATTGCCCCGGATCAGGGCCTGTGGATCACCACCATGACCCAAGCCTCTATCGCCGGTTCGGCGAGAGCCAGCTTCATCCTGGCAGAGCATTACCACAAAACAGACCCCATCCAGGCGGCCGAATTCTTGGAAAAAGCAAAGGAACAGAACTATGAAAAGTTTGACCATCGTTTTTATCAGGAGATTGTCGCGCTCAGGGAGAGGATGGGGGGATGAAATCAGTGCTTTTGGTGAATGCCCCAAAGCCCTGCCCGCCAAAGTTCCCAGGCAATCCGGGCATTTTCTTCCAGTTCCTCCATACAATAAAAAGCATCCATAATATCCTTCCCCGGTACCACCGCCCCATGGCGTTTTAGCAGATATCCGTCCCCGGACATCACCCGGCTGCCGAAGGCATCGAACAAAGCCTGGGATCCCGGCTGCTCATAGGGAACCATGCACACCCGCCCCAGTTTCATTTTCAGATAAGGGGTACAGGCCGGGATGCAGTCTGCCTCATCTGTTACGGGCACAAAACTCCACAGCACGGCATGGATCCCATGGGTGTGCAGCACAGCTTTTGTCCCAGGCTTTTTCTGATAAATCCCCAGATGCAGAGGCCACTCCTTGCTGGGCTGCTTGTCGCTGAGCAGATTGCCCCCCAAATCCATAGCGGCAAAGCTTTCCTCTGTCAATGTCCCGAAACAGCTTCCGCTTGCAGTGATATACATGCTCCCGTTATGTAAGAAACTCAGATTTGCCGAAGAGCCGGTAACCCGGTTGCGCGCAAACAAACTGCATGCAACCCAAACTGCCTCCTCCATCTTCTGCCTCAACTCTTTCTCCATGCGCCATCCCCTTGACCGCCCATGCACCCTGGGCCGTTCCCTTCCTTTCCTAATTATGCCCATTATTTCCTTTGCCCCTCATTTTCAGCCTTTCCGCCTACGGGCGGAATACAATCTTAATAGCAGCATCGTCCCTGTCTGCCAGTTCAAAACCTGCCTTCAAATCTTCCAGTTTAAATTCGTTGGTAATGAGCGGCCGGATCTCCACCAGGCCCTGGGCAATGGGGCGCATGGTTTCAGGAAACCACACATACCTCTGCTGCCAGGTGTGATGGACCAGGCAGGTATTGACAAATTCCAGCCCGTCATCATGCCACCGGCTGATATTGAGTGTCACCGGCTTGGTCACCCAGCTATAAAATACAAACTTTCCGTTATGGCGGACCATGGCGCTGGCGGCGTTGAAGGATTCCTCTGTTCCGGCCGCCTCCACCACCACATCTGCACCGATGCCTCCGGTAATCTCCTTTACCTTTGCCACCGGATCCTCCTCGCTGCTGTTAATCACAAGGTCTGCCCCCAGCGCTTTTGCCAGATCCAGCTTTCCTTCCAGCACGTCTACCACAATCACCTGATAAGCCCCTTTAAGCTTGGCGCACTGGGCAATAATCTGCCCGGCATAACCGCCTCCCATGACCACCACACAGTCTCCTAGCTGAACCCGGCAATTCAGGCCCGAATACATGGCGCATGACGTAGGCTCGCCCAGGCTGGCAATATCCATATCCAGGCCAAAAGGAACGGGCTGCAGCTGAAATGCCTTTGCCATAAAATACTCTGCAAAATTATTGTTCCAGCCAAAGGCAATCACCTTGTCTCCCACCTTATAGTCGCTGACCCGGCTTCCCACGGCCACCACCGTGCCCCCGCTCTCATGCCCCAGCAAAAAGGGGAATTGGGGAGGCTGGCGGAACTCTGCCGTCTGAGGGGGCATAAAGCCCCGATAGAAGCTTTTATCCGATCCGCAGATTCCCATCAAATGATTCTTTACAATAATGTCGTCTTCCCCACACACCAGTTCCCTGTCAATCAGTTCAATGTCATAGGCACCGTTAAGACATGCCGCTTTTGTTATGAATTTTTCCATGATAACCTCCTGTGCTGTTTTATTCCCGCGAAATTCCTCTATTTGTCTTCCAGTTACCTTAAATCAAATGCAGCGCGTTGAAAATGCAGGTAAAGACCGCCCCTGTCAGCCCCGCTACCGTAGACGCACCTCCCACGGCCCGGATTCCCTGGTTCACATCCATGTTGGACATGGAGACTGTCACCCAGAAGCCGCTGGAATTGGCATGCTTAAACATCAATGCGCCTGTGCCGCAGGCAAGAAATGCCGCCACCGGGGAAATCCCCAGGGTGCCGAGCATCGGCTCCACCAAGGCTGCCGCCGTCATGACTCCCAGGGCATTCGAGCCAGTCACCACATGAATGATGGCCGCAATGATAATCGGAATCAGAATCGCCGGGAAGGGGGAGGAAACCACCACTTCTGCAATCCGGTCAGCAACCCCTGCATTCTTGACAAAGGTCGCCAGGGCGCCGCCCATGCCGGTGACGATAATCGGCATGGCCGCTGCGGTGACCCCCTCTCCCACCCAGCTGTCCAGAACCTTTTTCGTCTTCCACTCCTTGCCGGTCAGTGTCAGGGATACCAGGCAGCCGGTAAACAGCGCTGCCAGCGGGCTTCCCACAAATGCCAGGAAATTGGCAGCCGCTGTATCCGGAACCAGAATGGAAGCCGCCGTATTGCACACGATTAAACCAAGAGGGACTATAATCGGAGCCAGGGATTTCGCCAGGCCGGGCAGTTTACTGCCCTCCACCACCTCCTGAGCCGCCTTGATAAACTCTTCTTTCGGCATAACCGGGGTTTTCAGTGTCATACAGTAAAGGGTGGCGGCAATCACACTAGGAACAGCTGTGATCAGCCCCCAGATGATCGCCTGCCCCAACGGAACGTTCAAAAGAGCGGCCGCAGACACCGGTCCGGGAGTGGGAGGAACCAGGGATGCCGTCACAAGAGCCCCCAGATAGAGAACGGTTCCATAGCACATCATGGATTTCTTTGTCTGCACTGCCAAAAGGGACACAATGGGAATCAGAAGAATCACAACCGTGTCCGCAAAGATGGGGATTCCCAGGATAAAGGATGCCAGGGCAATCCCCCAGATCATCTTGTCATCCCCGAAAAGCCCGATGGCCCACTTGGTGATGCGGATGGCAGCCCCTGTCTTTTCCAGCACTGTCCCCATGGTACAACCAAGAAAGATCACAATCGCCACACTCTTAATCGTGCCTGAAAAACCTCCGTTGATCGTACCTTCAATATCCTGCCAGGGCGTTTTCAGCGCAATAGCCAGGACAATGGCAGAAAAGAGAATTCCCATCGCCGCATGAACCTTGCATTTGGAAATCAGGAAAATCATCAGTACAATCACCACTGCAAATACCCCTAACACATATCCAGTTGCCATAAATAAACCCTCCGTTTTTATTTGATACCAGATTATTAAGCAACTTCTGTGCCAGAGTTTAAAACACATCTCCAAGTGCGCCTAAAATATCGAAAAACCAGCAGAAAATCATAGCTTTATCAGATAAATCCAAAACTCATCCCGCCAAAATACTGTAGCAGATACAACAATATTGCAACATATATGCCATACCAGGAAACTATAGTCGGCTTTTACCCGTATTTCTTCATCTTCCTCCACAAGGTAGACCGGTCAATCCCCAGCATTTTTGCCGCCTTTGTCTGATTCCCCCTGCACAAGGCCAGAGCCTGCTGAATCATAGTTCTTTCATCTGGCAGCCCCTCTTCCATAACCCTTTCCTTATCTTTCCTCCTATCCTCCTCCGGCTCCAAATCCGGCGGCTCCATGGCAGCCGCCAGAGCCTCTTTCGTAATCCTGCTGCCGCTGCTCAGGGCACAGGCCCTCTCTGCCACATTGTGAAGTTCCCTCACATTTCCCAAAAAGGAATGCTCCTCCAAGGCTTTTAAATCCTCCGGCTCTATCCGGGGAACCAGCCGGTTCTGGGACTTTCCCAGCTGCTGCAGAAGATGGAGGAACAAAAGAGGGATATCCTGCCCCCGCTGCCTTAAGGGGGGCAAAAAAATGCGCAGCACATCCAGGCGGTATGCCAAATCCCTGCGGAACATCCCCTGCTCCGACAGCCTGTGGATACTTTTATTGGTAGCAGAAACAATCCGCACATCCACAGAAATCACCTTGTTGTCCCCAATCCGGCGGATCTCCCGCTCCTGAAGCACCCGCAGCAGCTTTGTCTGGATCGCCAGGGAGATCTCCCCAATCTCATCCAGAAACAGGGTTCCCCCATGAGCCTGCTCAAACAACCCCATTTTCCCTCCTTTCACCGTGCCGGTAAAGGCTCCCTCCACATATCCAAACAGTTCGCTCTCCAAAAGATTCTCCGGAAGAGCCGCACAGTTGATGGCCACAAAGGGACCGTTTTTCCGGTTGCTTGCATTATGTATGCTCTGGGCAAACATCTCCTTTCCCGTCCCCGTCTCCCCCACCAGGATCACATTGGACTCAGACAATGCGTACCGCCTTGCCGTCTCAATGGTATCTTCCATAATTTTACTCTCATGGATTATGTCCTCAAATGTGTATTTGGCCCTAAGCCCCTTTTCACTTAGCTTCCGCCGGATCTGCCCCTCTAACTTCTGAACCTGGGTAATGTCACTCATCAAAATCACAATGCCTGATATTTTCTCATTGGCAATCACCGGCGTAAAGGATGCCGACACCGTGGCCTGGTTCCCCGGCAGCTTAAAAATTCTCCCTCCCGTCTCCTGCCCTGAGCAAAGCACTTCCCTGTACACAGGATACAGCAAAGGAAAGGCCTCTTTTAAGGGACGGTTCAGCAAGCCGGCTTCCTGGTTCATGGCCCGGGCCATGTGATTGCGCACCCGGATTATGCCATTGCAGTCCACAAACAAAATTCCGTTTTTGGAGGAATAGATAATGGTCTTGTAGGTCTCCGAGCGGAGCCGTTCCTTCCGGACCTCGTCAACCGTGCGGATCGCCTCGTTGAGCGCTTGAAGAACCGTGTCCTCCCCTGTCCGGATCAGCTTGAAAGGGAGGTGATATTCTTTTGCATATCTCCCTGAAGAAAAACCCCCTATGAGGGCGTCGCACCCGTTTCTCTTTGCATCTTCTACATTTTTTTCCAACTCCCGGTATGTTTCCGGTGAGTACAGTTCCACCTCGCAGCCAAATTCCCGGCAAAGGGCAGCAGCCTCGTAAATCTTTCCGAAAAATCCACAGATGGCAATCTTTTTCGCCCCATAGGCATTTTTACACTCCATCACAGTCCGCATGATATCATAACCCGAAATCACCATATCCAGCACAGGAGTCTGGGGGCAGACAGAACGCAGCAGCCTGGCACTGTAGCCCCTTGCTATGACTGCATCATAGCCGGTAACGGATAGCCCCTCCACCTCATCCACACTCCGCACCAACACCTCTGCCGAAATGCGCTGCCTTTCCGGGTGGTTTTCCAATATATACCGAATGGTTTTTTCCAGTTCCGGATAAGGGACAATAAATAACAGCCGAATCATTCTCCACCTCATTTCCCAACATGTTTTCTCAATATAATCTCTATCGATTGTAATCTCCCTTCCCCCTGTCCGTCAACACAATTGTGGTATTTTGTTGCATATGAAACATTTTCCAATACTGCTTCAACAGCAAAATCCGGAAATATAGAAAATTTTCCCTCTATTTTCCGGTTTCTCCATAGGTTTTTTTCCATTTTCTGCTATACTTAAAATCTGGCACCGGATTTGCTGCAATAATGGTTAGCAAAAGAATAACAAAAAGGAGGATTTTTACATGGATTACAGCTTTCTCATAAAAAACAGCAAAGGCAGAAAATCACGGGTGGGCATTGTGGGAGCCACCAGCGGCTACGGCTATACCCTTCTCGCCCAGATATCCCAAGTATCTCTTATGGAACTGCGCATGATCTGTGCCTTAGACGCCGGGGATTGCCAGAGAGTTCTTCTTGAACTAGGCTATAGCAAAGAAAATATGGTTATCTGTGAAAATACCCGGCAGATTCAGGATGCCCCGGACCATGCCATCCTGATTCTCACTGACTACCGTTTGGTTCCGGAAACCGGCATCACTGCCCTGGTGGAATGTACCGGCAATACCTTCGTTGGCGCAGGCCTTTCCGAGGCTGCCCTGAAAAAGGGCATCCATGTGTACATGGTTTCCAAGGAAACGGACAGCGTATGCGGAACTGCCTTGAATCAGATTGCCAAAGAAAATCACAGCCTCTACACCCTGGTAAACGGAGACCAGCCCCGGAATCTCTTAGATTTGATCTCCTGGGGCCGTGTCCTTGGGCTGGACATTGTGTGCGCCGGTAAATCCAGCGAATACGATTTTGTCTGGAATCCGGACACCGGTGAATTTACCTACCTCAATGATACGGACCAGCCTCATGAACCTATGCCCGGCATGAAAGCTTTGTGGGACTATCAGGGAACCGGAACCTTGGAAAAAAGGGAGGCTCTTTTGGAAAAATACAGGACTTCCATATCCGCTGACCTCTGTGAGATGAATCTTGTATCCAATGCCTCCGGCATGGCTCCCGCATGCAAAAGCATGCATTATCCCATTGCCAAAATCAGCGAACTTGCAGATGTCTTTATCCCCAGAAAAGATGGGGGCATCTTAGAGAAAACCGGTGTTGTGGATGTATTCTGCCATCTCCGCCGCCCGGATGAAGCGAGCTTTGCCGGCGGGGTATTTATCATCATCCGCTGTGAAAATGAAAAGGTGTGGAAAATCCTTGCCGGAAAAGGGCATGTGGTCAGCCGAAACAGAAAATATGCCTGTGTGTACCTTCCCTACCACTATATGGGACTGGAATCCCCCATCTCCGTTCTCCTAGGGGATCTGATGGGAATCGGAGCCAATGAAAACTGCCGCCAGACTGCTGTCATGGCCGCAGTGGCCCAGAAGGACATCCCTAAGGGCACCCTGCTGCAGGTACATGGCCACCACCATTCCATTGACCATGTCGCTCCGCAGCTTTGGGAGAAAAAGGATGCGGCGGATATCGCTCCCTTCTATCTGCTAAACGGCATGCTTCTGCTTAATGACATAAAAAAAGGCGCCCCGGTTACTCTGTCTGATGTGGATCTGAAGGGGCAGCGGTTGTATGAACTGTATCAGCAGGGTATGGCACTTGAATGAAGACGGCACTTGGCCAAAGATTAGTTCCTGGCTGAAAACCGATTGAGAAACGAGGTGTAAAATGAAAGATTCCATATTGTGGGGATGTATTGCCGATGATTTTACCGGCGCCAGCGATGCCGCCTCCTTCTTTGTAAAAGGCGGCCTGAAGACCGTTCTGTTTAACGGCCTTCCCTCCCCTGCTTCTGTTGGCAATTGCCAGGCTGTTGTCATCGCTTTAAAAACCAGGACACAGGAAACCCCTTTCGCTGTGCAGGATTCCCTTTCTGCTGCCAGATGGCTGAAAGGCCAGGGGGCAAAGCAACTCTATATTAAATACTGCTCCACCTTTGACTCCACCCCAAAAGGAAATATCGGCCCGGTTTTGGACGCCCTGCTAGAAGAGTACAATCTCCCCTGCACCATTCTCTGCCCGGCCCTTCCCGTCAACGGGCGTCAGGTCATCCAGGGAAGGCTGTACGTAAACGGCGTGCCCTTGGATCAAAGCCCTATGAGCCAGCATCCCTTAACGCCTATGTGGGATTCCCGCATTTCCGTGCTGATGGAGGCTCAGAGCAAATATCCCTCCGTCCATGTGGGCAGAGGCTTGTATGCCCTTCCCATCGGCCGGACTGCCGACAAAATCCAACGCTTTTATGCAGAGCATCCCCGCTTTTATATCATTCCCGACTATGAAGAGGAGGGAGATGCCGCCGCCATTGCGGACCGGTTCGGACATCTCCCCCTCCTTTCCGGCGGTTCCGGCCTTGTGTCCGAGTTGGCACGCCGCATGTCTCACGGCAGGAAAGGGGCATCCTTGCCGGAACGGAAAAGCCACAAGGATGGCGCCACAGAATATGAACCGGGGGCGAATCGGGAAAATGGCAGAAACCGGGATGACCAGCCAAAGGCTCCCGGCTCCGGCCTTCTGCTGGCAGGAAGCTGTTCGGATATGACCCGCCGCCAGATTGCCTGGGCCAGAAGCCACCACATCCCTTCTCTAAAGATTATTCCCCAAAGGCTTTTGGACGGGAGCCAGACCCAGGAAGAATTATGGCATTTTATCCGGTCTCATCAAGGCCAGGATGTTTTAATCTACAGTTCCGACTCCCCTGAAAATGTCCAATCCGTCCAGGAATCCGGCAAAGAAAGGGTTGCACAGCTGCTGGAGCAAACCATGGCCTGGCTGGCGGGGCAGGCTGTAGCTTCAGGATACACCCGGATCATTGTGGCTGGCGGGGAGACCTCCGGTGCTGTTACCAAAGCCCTGGGCTTTGACTCCTATCTCATTGGAGAAAGCGTGGCTCCCGGCGTCCCTGTGATGGTTCCCCAAAACCGCCCGGATATCCGGCTGGTGCTGAAATCTGGAAATTTCGGACAAGAGGATTTCTTTTTAAAAGCATTAAGCCTCACAAGCCAGTGACAAAAAATCCGTTGCAATGGCGGCTTACCCTTCCCGATGTGCGAAAAAGGCTGCTGGATTTGCCTTTCACCTCCCTCTGCCTGGCCTTATCTCCAGGCGGCCATCAGGCTAGTGTGCTGACCGCATTTGCTTTCAGCTAAATGAGTCAGTACACTAGTGTCTTGACCACATTATGTCTGGCGAAACTCCGCAGGACAGCGTGCCCCGCTTTACCGGGCATATTTGTTCATCTGCAAGGCGGATTTTCGACGGCGTAGCGGTGGCTACGGCTAGAAAATCCAACGCAGCAGGTGAGCAAATAGACAAGGAGGTTTGATTGAATATAATGCGGTCATGACACCAGGTACATCCTTGCCTCATAAGGGCGCAGCACCTCTGAAAATCCAGCTTCTTCTCCCGCCCCTTCATAATTGCCGATCAAAAGTTTTGCTTTGTCCCATTCCCCCGCCAATCCACATTTAACCGGCTCCCCAAAGAAATTGCATACCACCAAAAGCCTGCTCTGTCCATTTTCTCTTAAGTAGGCAAATATCTGCCCATCCCTTTCAAGGAGCAGCTGGAAGCGGCCGTCAATTAGAACCGGGTGCTCCTTCCTCAGCTTCACCAGCCTCCGGTAATACTCAAACACAGATCCTTCCACCCCCACCTGGGATGCCGCATTGATCTTTTGGTAATTGGGATTTACCCGGATCCAGGGCGTGCTGCCGGAAAAACCGGCGTATTCCCCCCCGTCCCACTGCATGGGGGTTCTGGCATTGTCCCTGCTCTTGGCATAAACAGAAGCCATGACCTCCTCTTTTTTGCAGCCCGCCCCCATCCGTTCCCGGTACATGTTCAATGTCTCAATGTCCCGGTACTCCTCGATGGAATACTTCACATTGGTCATCCCCAACTCTTCTCCCTGGTAAATGTAGGGGGTTCCCTGCATCCCGTGAAGCAGGGTTGCCAACATTTTGGCCGATTCTTCCCGGTACTTCCCGTCATCCCCCCACCGGGACACAATCCGCGGCAGGTCATGGTTGTCCCAGAACAGGCTGTTCCAGCCGCATCCATACAGGCCTGTCTGCCATTGGTTTAGGACTTCTTTCAGCTTTAGAAAAGGCAGGGGCGCCAAATCCCACTTTTCCTTTCCCTCCTGCTGGTCAAGATTAATGTGCTCAAACTGGAACACCATGGAAAATTCCCGCCCGTCCGGGCTGCTGTAAAGCTTGGCCAGTTCCGGGGTGGCTCCCCAGGCCTCCCCTACGGTCACCAAATCTCCCTTTTGAAACGTTTCTCTGCTCAGTTCCTGGATATACGTATGGAGCATCGGCCCATTGTTTGTGATTCCTTTATCCGGCACTTTGGCAATCTGGTCAATCACATCGAGGCGGAAGCCCCCCACCCCCTTGTCCATCCACCAGCGGATCATCTCATAAATCTCCTGGCGCACCTTGGGATTATCCCAATTCAGGTCCGGCTGCCTTACGGAAAACTGGTGAAAGTAATATTGCCCTACCTCCGGCACCCACTGCCAGGCCGAGCCGCCAAAGCACGCCCGCATTTCATTGGGAGGGATCCCTTCCACCCCGTCCCTCCACACATAGTAGTCGTGGTAGGGGTTGTCTCTTCCTGACTTTGCCTCCACAAACCAGGGATGCTCATCTGAGGTATGGTTTAACACCAAATCCATAATAATGCGGATATTGCGCTTTTTCGCCTCCTCAATCAGCTGTTCCATATCTGACAGGCTCCCAAACATCGGGTCGATATCCTGGTAATCGGAAATATCATACCCGTTGTCATCCTGGGGGGACTTGCACACCGGAGAAAGCCAGATCCCGTCTATCCCCAGCCTTTCCAAGTAATCCAGCCTCCGGATGATCCCCTGCAGATCCCCGATCCCGTCCCCATTGCTGTCCTGGAAGCTGCGGGGATAGATCTGGTAAATCACCGCATTTTGCCACCACCTTGTGGCAGAAGGCTGCATTTTCTCCTGTGCAGGAGCCTGCTCCTGCGGCTGATGTTGGCTTTGGTTATTTCTCTCTTGCTCCATGGTTTTCTCCATCCTCCTTGCGTTTTGTAATTTTGCGGCGCTCCCTATTTTGGCCATATGCCTTGCGGCTTATATTTTGTGGGCTTATATTTTAATTTCGTGTTTTACCCCTTTGTGTCTTGCAGCCTTGCGCTCTGTTTTATTCTTTTGTGACGTCATTTTCCATGTTGGGAATTTCCTGCCACAGAAAACCCTTTGTCCCTCTTTATCATTTTAAAAAAAACTTTGAAAGATGTACAGAATAATTTTTACTGATTTATATGAAAATGTAACTTTGTTTTTGTCCGGGCTGACATGCCGGGACTGGCGTCCAAAAAATTTTTATGTTTTTCCGCTAACCTCTTGCCTCCAACTGTTTTTTGTGTTATAGTGTTATGCATATCAGAATAACAGTATAACAGTCAGGAGGATGGATGTGAAACTCATTATTTCCAATATATCGGGGGTGCCAATATATGAGCAAATTAAGCAGCAAATAAAAGCTGCCATTATGTCCGGCAATTTACAAGAAAATGAAACGCTTCCCTCCTTGCGGACGCTCGCCAAGGATTTAAAAATCAGTGTTTTGACTGTAACAAGGGCATATACGGAATTAGAGCAGGAGGGTTTCGTAAAGAATATCCAAGGGCGGGGGTGTTTTGTTTTAGGGCAAGGCTCGGAACTGCTAAAAGAACAACTGATTTGCAAAATAGAAAGCAATCTGTCAGAAGCAATAAAAGCAGCGCGTACCGCTAACCTTTCAGCGGAAGAATTACATCATCTTCTGGATATTTTAATGGAGGTAACAACAGATGGATAACTGTCTCGAAGTGAAAAACCTGTCAAAATCCTTTGGCAATTTCCAGTTGCGCGATATCACTTTCACATTGCCGAAAGGATATATCATGGGGCTGATCGGTCCGAACGGCTCCGGAAAAACGACCACAATCAAGCTGATATTGAACATGTTAAAACGCACCAACGGCGAAGTGAAAATACTAGGGTTGGACAATATAACCGATGAGCAGGCAGCAAAAAGCAACTTAGGCGTTGTTTTTGATACAAATTACTTTAGTGATGACTGGAAAATCCCACAGGTTGAAAAATCAATATCCGCATTTTATCCGAATTGGAACACACACAAATTTTCGGATCTGTTGGAAAAATTCCGTATATTACCGTCAAAAAAGGTAAACGAACTTTCCAAAGGCATGCAGATGAAGCTTATGCTGGCCTGTGCTTTTTCCTATGACGCGAAATTGCTGATATTAGATGAGCCTACCAGCGGCCTTGACCCTGTTTCAAGAGACGAACTTCTGAACATTTTATCAGAATATATAGAAGACGGCGGGCATAGTGTGCTGTTCTCCACCCATATCACCGGAGATTTGGAACGCGTTGCAGATTATATCACCTATATCCGTTATGGGGAACTGTTTTTCAGCGGCGGCAAAGATGAATTCATCGATAGCTTTCAAATTGTCAAAGGGGGACACGGAGAACTCCCTGCGGACCTGAGCGCAAAAGCATTCGGCATCCGGGAATTCACGACAGGGTTTGAGGCACTGATCAGAACCCAAGACCAAAAACAGTTTGCACATCTCAGTGCAGAACCGGCAACCATTGACGATATCGTGGTTTTCACCAACAAGATAGGAGGACAGCATGAGTAATATTTGGAAATCCGTAAAATTAGATTTTTCTTTAGTGGAACCCTATACAAAAACTATCCTCTTTGCCCTGGTATTGCCTTCTGTTTTTGCGGCAATTAACCGCTCACTGCTGACCGGGATCTCCTTTGCCATGTGTTTTATGGCAATGACTACAGGATACACATTTTCTGTCACGGAAAGAAATTCCATGGAACGGCTATACGGTATTTTGCCGGTCCGAAAAAGCGAGATTGTAATAGGGAGATATATTTTTATCATCATTATGGGGCTGATTGCGCTGCTATTTTCTCTAATTGCCCACCCCATCCTATTAGTGGTTTTGGGTGAAACCATCCGTTTATCCGATATAGGAAATGCCGCCGCCATGGGAATATTTCTGTTTGCCCTTTATACCGTTTTCCTGCTGCCCGGATATTATAAGCTAGGATCCATCAAAGGCAGGATGTTTCTGTATATCCCAGCTGCATGCTTTTTGGCAACATTGTCATTCATTACCATGGATCCGGCCAAAAACAGCACCCTGTTTTTTACCGTGATCCGTTTTCCTGCAATATCCGTTATTTTGGCAATAGCAGCTGCCGCTGCCATGTATATTCTTTCTATTTTGGTATCTGTCAAAATAGTGCAAAACAAAGAAATGTGAGGGGAAATCCACTATTCTTTTGTCATCAATGCAGCTTGCCCGGTGCATATCCTCTATCCCATCCGGCAGTCAGCCGGACCGGATAGAGGAGTAAAAAGAGCCGAGGCACCCCGCCGACACCACAAACATCACCCCTTCTGCCGCCGGAACCGCCAGCCACACCCCTGCAATTCCCCACAGCCGCGGCAGCAGCAGGATGCTGCCAGCCAGCAGGCCAAACGTCCGCAAAAAGGAAAGCGCTGCCGATATTTTTCCGTTGGACAATGCAGTAAACATCCCGGAGGCAAAAATATTCCACCCACAAAACAGAAATCCAAAGGAAAAAATCCCAAAGCCATGTACCGCAAGCTTATAAACTTCAGATGCTTTTTGCGCAAACATCCCCGCAATATATCCGCCGCCTGTCCGGGAAAATCCAAACACTGCCAGGGATGCCACGGCAAGGAACCCTGCGCTGATGCGAAGCACCCGCCTCTGCCGGGCGTGATTTTTATTCCCGTAATGAAAACCGATCACCGGGGCAATCCCCATGGAGTAGCCCAGAAACAAGGTATTCAGAAGAAATTGGGAATAGATCATAATGGTAATGGCCGCAACTCCATCCTCCCCCGCCAAACCCATCATGGTAATATTAAACAGATAAGTAGTCAGGGCTGTCGCCAGCTGGCTCACCATTTCCGAGGAGCCATTGATGCAGCTTTCCGCCACCACCTTCATCCGCCTGGATGCCTGAACCCATCCAGGCGCCGTTCCCTCTCTCCTCAGGGGAACAAAGAAAAGTGTCCCCCTTTTTCCCATAAAAAAAACCATCCCCGCAGCTGCCGGAATCAGATAGCCGATCCCTGTCCCCAAAGCCGCTCCCCGTATCCCCATCCCCAGGGGCACAAGAAACAGATAGTCAAAAATAATGTTTGCCGCACCAGCCAGGACCGACAGCCCCAGCCCCAGTCCCGGCCTGCCTGCAGTCACCAGAAAATTGGCAAATAAGGTCTGTAAAATATTGGCCGGAATAAAGAGAACCAACACGGTAAGATAATCCCTGCAATAGGGAAAAAGCCGGCCACTGGCGCCCAGGAAGATGATGATTTCTTCCATCCAGAAAAGCCCCGCCGCCAGAAGTGCCATCCCCATGGCCACACCTACAGCCACCAGCAGGGTAAAATCTTCCCTGGCTTCCTGTTCCGCCCCTTCCCCCATCTTGCGGGAAACAATGGCATTGCCCCCCGCCGCCAGCATGGTTCCCAGGCCAACGGTGAGATTGATTACCGGGCAGACTATGTTGATGGCAGAAAGGGCGTCCGTATTAACCAGCCGCGCCACAAAAATGGTATCCACAATCGTGTAAAGCCCCATAAATATCATCATTACAATGGTAGGGAAGGCAAATTTCAGCAGGGAGGAAACGTTCCATTCCTGATCTAAGACATTCTCACTCATATGGCCACCACCTCATATACGGATTCTGCGGCTGTCTTGCTCACTGGTTTTAGGCTTGTTCCTTTTGCCAGTTCCAGGTTCTTCTGGTTCGGCTTTTCCGGATTTCCTCGAATCGCCTCTCCCACCCCTTCGCAAAACCATCCTCTGCGTAGGATAGCCAAATTCAACCAATAACTCTGCCTCCCCAAAGCCAAGTTTCCTATACTCCGCACGCTGCCCCGTATCTGCCCGGTCTCCCTCGCGGAAGGTTGTGATACTGATCTCCTCCCTGTCAGCTGCAAATACATGTTCCAGCATAAAATCCAGCAGCTTTCTCCCTGCCCCATAGCGGCGGTACTGAGGATGTATCCCCAAAAAGTCAATCCTCCCGTCCTGGCGGGAAAATGCCGCTGCCCCTATCATGGCCGCCCCGTCCCGCATAAAAAGGGCCTGCTTTTCCTCCACACAGGCCGCAAGCTGCCTTCGGTGCTGCTCTTCGTCATAGCCGGGAAAGCCGTCAATCACCAGGGAAACAAATTCCATCCATGCCGGAATATCCTCCTTCCCCACATAGGCAATCTCCCCCGCCAGATCGCCATGAACCAATGGATTCCGGTTGAGATCAAGCTTTAGCTGCAAAGGATAAAACATCCGGTTCCTTTTATATTCCATCGGCGTTTTCTTGTACATGGACTTAAAAACCCCTGTAAATGCCTGTTGGCTCTCATACCCTGCTGCCAATGCGATCTCCAAGATGGCTTTCTCCGAAAATACCAGCCATCTCGCTGCTTCCGTCAGCTGCCTGCGCCGGATATAGTCATGGATTGTGATTCCAGCCGTCTGAGTGAACATGCGGTGCAGATAAAATTTGGAATAGTGAAACATGGCAGCAATCCTGTCCAAATCCAGCTTATCCTCCTCACAGCGCCCTGCCGGTCTGTCCCCCTTCACACAATCCTCAATGTATGAAATAACAGCGGAAATGTTTTCAATATCACGATTTTTCATCCCCATTCTCTCCTTTACTCCTGTTGCTGTTATGACATTTTACCAGACTGTAAGAACCTTGTTTTCATCATTCTTGCGCTGTTCCCGTTTTCACAAGCCGGATTTTTCTCCCTCTCCCATTGCCTGAACTGATATCCGGAAAAAGAAATGTCAGTTCTTTTCCCCATCCCATAATCCTTTTATCTGAGGAAGCGCCACGCGGTCTGCCGGCAGCCAGTCCACCTCCTCTATGGTTTCCCTTGTCAGCCACCTAGCCGCTTCATGCTCCAAAAGCACTGGCTCCCCCTCTTTGATTTCACACAAAAAGCAATGCATCCGCAAATGAAATTCCGGGTAATCATATTCCACAGTAGCAACCCTTGCAACCATTGTAACCTCCACGGCCAGTTCTTCGCGAATCTCACGAACCAGAGCCTGCTCCATGGTTTCCCCTGGTTCCATCTTGCCGCCGGGAAATTCCCACTTGCCCTTATAAGGCCCGTACCCCCGCTGCGTTGCAAAAACAGCATTGTTGTGTCTGATGACAGCAGCGACCACCTGGATTTCTCTCATATTTTCCTCCACGCCTTCCCCCACTCCTTCTTTTCCTTTTGCTCATATCTCATCCCACATCCGGCACGGCTGGCCTGTCCTTTCTGGGCGTAAATACAGAGCAGGGCTTCCACACATCTTCCGGAATCTGCAGCCCCTCTATCCATTCCTCAACCTGCCCCCACTCCTCTTCTGACAGGTTAATCAAATCGCCGCAGCGCGTCCCGTCATGGTAATAATCCAGGAACTGATAATAATAATTCTTTTTCGCTTCACCAGCCCCTGTCTCTTTGCTATCCGGGGATTCCCCGGGTTCATCCATGCTGTCTGAGGTTTCCCGGATTTCTCCCGTACTGTAACTGCCCTCCTTAATCTCACGGCACTGGGAATCCAGCCTCTTGATCCACCAGACTTTCGTATCCTGATACCAGTATACGCTGAGCATCCTCCCATTCGCCAGGGGAAGCGCATACCCATGGGAATCCGCCGAATGGTACGTCCCCCACATTTTAATCTTCCCCTTATCATAATAAAAGGAGGCTGTATTATTCACCCCTTCCCGGTAAAGGCGAACCACCAGTTCCTTCACCCCATCCTGGTTAAAATCCATCAGAAAATAACTCCATCCGCATCTCCCGTCCCCCTCTTCCAGGCTATCCTCATAGTTACTCTGCAGGCTACCCCAGCGCTCATCCTCCACAAGGGAAAAATCCCCCTCCAGCATCGCCTTGTAGGCCTCCCACTCCTCCCCTTTCTCCTCATTGACAGGAAGGTGTTCTCTGTCTTCCATCCAGTACCAGAGAAGCAACTCCTCCCCCGGCTGATATCCCGGATGTTCCCCATCCCCAAATAGCTGGGTAAAAGTCATGGGATGAGGTGCATTTTTCGCTGCCTGAAAATAACCCTCCAATATTTCCAAAGCAATCTCCTCTTCCACCTCCATCTCCGGACATCCATCCAGGGATATCCGGTAAGTACTCTCCCACCCGTCCCACAAGCGAGTAAGAACATCCCGCAGGCAAAATTCCCGGCCTGAGTCTTCATAGCAATAAAGCAGTTCCGTTGTGTCCTTCGTATATTCGGTAAATTCAGCAACCATCTGCCCTTTTCCCAGCAGATTCCAGCCCTCTCCCTTTTGGTGATACAACTCCACTTTATCCTCCCTGGGATGATATTTCAATACACAAGTCCCTCTGGTATTCACTGTCAGTTCCGGAAGTCCGTCACCATCAAAATCCTGATAAAAATAATCCGATTGCCGGACCGCATCCTGGAATTCATCCTCCTCCATTTCCTCTGCCCCAAAGACCAAATCCTTGTAAAAAGAAGTCCCTCCCTGATTTGGAAAATGGATGGGGATCTGATTTGTGACAGCTTTTAGAAATGCTTCCTTGTATCGCTGATCTGTCTGTTTATCATAACGAGCCATGTCTACCGGAGATTCCTGGATTGTAAAATCCATGGACTTGGCCTGGCGGATGATTTCTTTTTCGGTCTTTTCTGTGGTCTCCTCTCCCGGATCTTCTGCCATCTTTTCTGTGGTCTCCTCCTGTGTTTTTGAGGTTTTCCCTGAGGCGGGTTCGGAGGAAGCCGGAAATGGAGACTGGGACTGCCGGGACGATTGGGACTGCGCGGGGGAAGCAGGCACCGAAACGGCGCCTTTGTTCTGGTTGTATCCACAGCCAATCAGGAGCAGGCTGGTTAAGAGGATTGCAGGTATGGGGTGGGAAAGGAGGAGCGTTGCCTGGGGGTGGGGGAGCTTTTGTTTGGTTTTTGGGTGTTGGGTTCTTTTGGGCTGGGGTTCTTTTGACTGGTTCATCTTTGGCTGGCTTCTCTTTGGTTGGTTCTTCTTTGATTGGCTTCTTCCTGGTTGATTCATCTTTAGCTGGTTCATCTTTGATTGGCTTCTCCCTGGTTGGTTCATCTTTGGCTGGTTCTTCTTTGATTGGCTTCTCCCTGGTTGGTTCTTTTTTGTTGGGTTATCTTTTATGGATTTGCTTACGTGGAGTTCCCTGTGCTTTTATTATGGAAAGTTGAAAGGGTTTATTTTATGGTGATTGGTTGCTCAGATTTTGTCTGGTGGGACGATTCGGCCAAAATTATATTTCTATCAAAATTCTATCAAAATCAAACCTACAAAATTTCTATCAGAATCAAATGCAAATGGGAATTTAACAGATATACGAATCCATCAGTTCCCAGTGATTGTTCCATAAACAATCTATATAATGTCCAAACATAAATCGTGAATTTGATAAACAACATCCTATTGTTTGATTATCAGCATCGAAAACAAAACTGTCAACCACCAATTCTTGACACATTTGAACCGGAGATTCAACTAAACTCTGTTTCACACCATAAAATTCATAAAAATCCGGATGAAATGCTTGCTGTATGAATCGATCTATGTTATCTGACATGTATTTTAGCTTTCTCCAATATATCTCAATTTCTTCATTTCTTACAGTTTCATCGTGCTTCTTCCATATGTAGTAACTACATGGTTCACAAAAAGGAGAAACAAATCTCGGATTGTTCCCTATCACTTCTTTTACTTTATAAGCATCCATATCCACTGTTTTGTACCTCTGTATCTAATGTACTGACTGAATTGTACTCCATTAAATAATTCTTATTATAAAATATCACTCTATGTTATACTAAAATGAAGCATATCGAGCGGAAAATTCGAGTTGAAAGGGCTTATTTTAAAACTATTCTATTCCCTCATACCTCCTCCGATAATACTCCATCATTCGATACTCAATTACATCCCAAATCTGTTCTGACATACCTTTTAATCCCACTACACTTCTCAATTCCTCCCGCAGCCCCAATACATATCCCTCCCTTTCCACAAAAAATCCTTTACCCGATTCCATCAAAAATCTCACTGGATTTTTCCTTGCTTCCTTTACACAGCGATTTATATCCCACTCCTTATAATCACTGGTACCTTTGTCCTTCTCCAAGTCCCTCCAGTTCATCCCCATCCCATAAAATTTCATATAACTCTTATAAATATCTTTCTCCGAAATTTCCATTTTCACATCCCCATCATTATAAAATGCCATTAAAACTGGAAGCTTATAAGATTTCGTCATACTGGTAGTTTCAATTACCTGAAGAAATTCTCTTCCAATCCCATTATAAATATTCTCTTGCTCTATGCTTAATTCCCCTATATTATGTAAAAATTCCAGATATCTGCGGAACGGGTTCTCTGCGGAATTTCTCATACAAAGCTGATAAACCTCATCCTCCATATAGGTAAAAAGATCTACTCTGCTCGGAATTTTTCCATCCAAAAACTCCTTTACCCGCTTATACTCTTCCCATATTCGCTCCCGAATCCGAACATTTTTTTTAGCCATTTTCTGAAAAATATCAATCAGCTGCAAATCAAAATCCGCAATACAATCATCCGGATATACAAACTCTCGTTCACTCATATGAATTGCATTTTCCCGTGAATAAATCTGTCCACTTAAAAGAAATGGTGCATTTCCCGCTTTTTCATAATTGCCGATAAAATCTAAAACATTCAAATATTCTTTATTTTTCCCCTTCCTTAACCCTCTTCCCAGCTGTTGCAAAAATACAGTAGAGGATTCGGTCGGGCGCAGAAACATTACCATATCCACTGCACAAATATCTACACCTTCATTAAACATATCGACAGAAAATATCACTCTAATCTCTCCGTTTTCTAATTTATCAATTGCAATCTTTCGATCTTCCGAAAACTCTCCATCTGCGTTGCTATAAACGGCTACTGCTGGAACTCCCCGACTACAAAAATCCCTTGCCATATTCTCTGCATGAATCCGAGAACAGCAAAAGCCTAGCGCTTTTTGGGAACGGTACTTTTGATAATGTCTGTATATCAATTCATATCGCTCTGACGACTGATATTTTTCATTCAAATCCTTCTCTTGATATTTTCCTTTTATTACACGTAGCTGAGAATAATCCACTGTCTTATCATAAATTCCATAATAATGGAATGGCACCAGCATTCCTTTGTTGACCGCATCTTTCAAACTAATTTGATAAGGCACATTATAATCACAGACCTCATAAATATTCCTTCCATCCATCCGTTCTGGTGTTGCCGTCAGCCCTAGTAAAAATTGTGGGTTAAAATAACGGATAATCCGCATATAGTTCTCATTGACTGCATGATGAAATTCATCAATTATAATATAATCAAAATAATCTTTTGAAAAATACTTCTCTTGCAGGTAATCTTCTTTTCCCAAGGTTGAAACAGAAGCAAATATAACAGGTTTATCTATATCTTTTCTTTTTCGGTCGAAAAAACCCTGCTCCTCTGATTGACGTACATTCTGGAAGCTGCATGCTGCCTGTTTCAATATTTCTTCCCGATGTGCAACAAACAAAACTCGCTTGAATTTCTGTGAATCGAACGCTGCAATCAAAGTTTTTCCAACACCTGTAGCAGCATATATCAATGCTCTCTTAGCACCTTCCTCCCGTGAAGATTTCAAGGCATATAATGCTTCAATCTGAACACCTCTTGGCTCATAAATCATTGATTTTCTTGTATTTTTATCTTGTTCTTCATATTGATTCAGTTCTTTTTGAATTGCAGGTTTTTTCCATCTTTTTGAATAATCACTTAGCGTTTTATCATCAATTTTTATGGAATGATGATAAAAAAGATTTTCAAATTCCTGATAAAATAACATAAAATTTATCGGATCTTTATGGCGCTCAAATCGATAATTCCATTCGATTCCTGAAGTCAACGCACTTCTTGAAATATTAGAAGAACCGATATACATCTCGCTTCCATTTTCCCAGTGAAAAATATATGCTTTAGGGTGAAAAGATCTGTTCTTTTCTTGATAAAGACGCAAATCCACCTGGTCATTTAACTCTTTCTTCAAAAGATATAACGCTCCCGGCTGAGTAATTCCCAAATAATTTCCTGTCAAAATCCTTACTCTTGCACCACGCTCAACAGCCTGTTGTAAATCCTTTAGAATCATCCTTACACCAGACTCCATCAGAAAAGAAACAATAATATCCATTGCCTTTGCCCGAGCCATGCTCATTTTTAACTGATAATACAAAAATTTCCTGTAATCTGTCCCTCCGGTCAGTACATCAATTCGTTCCATCATAACCGGATAGCTTATCTTCTCCTGACCTGGATCAATTTCTTTTTTCACTTTCATCCATCCTTTCTCCCCACCCCATTCACCCATCTCTCATCCTCCCTTCCTTCTCTCACATCTGCTGTGACCCAAATTTCTTCCACCGACACCCCTTTGATCTCCTCCATCAACTGCTTCACCCCATCTTCCGTCATATCCGTAAAATACCGCCCATTCCTCCACCCCTCAAAATCTCCATACTTAAATGAAACATAAAGCACCCCGTTTTTCTTCAGTGCTACCGCCATTTTTGCCATCACAATCCTCAGTTCCTCATAGGGCAAATGAAGAACAGACGCACAGGCCCATATCCCATCATATTTCCCTCTGTCATCCAGTTCCAAAAAATCCATCTGCCTCACGGGAATCCCCGTATATGCGGCAGCCATTTCACACAATTCCCGGCAGCCGTCCACCGCCTCCACCGCATACCCCATCTCAAGAAATTTTTTTGTGTCCCGCCCGGAACCACATCCAAGATCCAGGATGCTCCCATGCGCTGGAATCCTGGCCAGGAATTTCCCACGATTCATTCCCATATCTGCATTTATGGTTCCTTTTACAAAGTTTTGTACGTTCTTTTTATAATAATTCAAGGTTTCCTTTTTGATTGGCATTTTTCATCCTCCCTTGTATCGCCTGATCACAGACCATTATACCAAATCTTTCCTGCTCTTGTATATACCTGTACCCTCGTCACGTCTGGATGTGCTGTCTTGGTTCATTTAGTTTCTCGTCCATTCCCACCCCCTCTAAGACAACCCCCGAATCCGCTCAATCCCCTCCTCCATCTCCCGGCTCATCCATTTATTCTTGTGGACAAAAATCTGCTGGTACATCACCGTCTGAAGTTCCTCTGCCTCCAGTATCATCAGTTCCCCTTTTTCCAGGCTCTCCCTGACCGCAAAAAAAGGCAGATAGGAGATTCCCCCATTTTCCTTCAGCAGCCGGATGATAAATTCCGTGTTGCCGATCTCCACGGCCAATGCCAGTTCCAGGCTTTCCGCTTCCAGAAAAATGTCCAGTTCCCGGCGGTAATTTTCATTCTTCTCTGTGAGGAAAAACGGGTCTTTCTGCAAATCAGCCACCCGGATGCTGCGGCTGCGGCCGCCCCAGTAGCCGGGGGAAGTGACAAACACAATCGGCTCTTTTTGCTCCATCACCTTCATCCAGTTTTTGCTGTGGCGGGGCCGGTCTAACAGATAAATAAAATCCAGCTGGTTCTGTTCCAGCATCCCATAAAGCTGTCCCGGCGGCGCGGTGGTGATTTTCACAGACACCTGGGGATGGCAGGTGCGGAAATAACGGAGCACTGGCGGCAGCTTGGCAAAACACAGGGATTCCAGAGTGCCGATATGAAGAGGATGGCGCAGTTCCTCCTCCTCCCTGGCGATCTCCTTTGCCTGGCTGACCTCCTTCACAATATGCTGCGCCTGCTCCAAAAACCGCTGTCCCCGGGTGGTCAGAGAAATGCTCTTCCCCAGCCGGTCAAAAAGCCGGGTTCCCAACTCCTCCTCCAAAAGGCGAATCTGCACTGTGACTGCTGACTGGGAATACCCCAGAATCTCTGCTGCCTTAGAAAAGCTTTCCACCTTGGCTATGGTGATAAAAGTATTCAATTGCCGAAATTCCATGCCTGCCCCTCCTCTGGTCTGTGCCCGAATATCTATGAATTAAATTCAATGATACCATAAAATATATGAATTTGATATATTTGTTTTTTGTGGTAGACTAATCCTATCAAACCATGGTTTTGTTCCGTTTCTTTTCACGGCAGCCAAAAAACCCACAAAAATCACCAGCAAAGATGGAATTTTTGCTCTCTGACCCAGCTTCCCATACAGCCGACACAACAAAGGCGAAGGCCTGCCAAAACCCGAACAAACCAGCTGCTCTTTGCAGGAAATCCAGGCCAACCAGCAAGACAACTGCCGGAGAAGAAAAGCAGCAACCATCTTGCAGCAAAATTCCCACAAAACAAAGCGAGGAAAAACTTATGTCATTTATCAGTATGTTCGATGTCCTGGGCCCCAACATGGTCGGCCCCTCCAGTTCCCACACCGCAGGAGCCTGCTCCATCGCCCTGATTGCCCGGAAAATGCTGGGCGAGCCTGTCCGCCAGGTGGCATTCACCCTCTATGGCTCCTTTGCCAAAACCTACCGGGGACACGGCACAGACCGGGCGCTGCTCGGCGGAATCATGGGCTTTTCCACAGATGACGAACGGATTCCACAGGCATACGCCCTGGCCGATCAACAGGGAATCGCCTACCAATTTTCCTACGACCACACAGAGACAGAGATTCATCCCAACACCGTGGATATCCATCTGACAGGGATTCACGGACACGCCTTTTCCCTCCGGGGTGAGTCCATCGGCGGCGGGAAAATCCGCATTTCCCGCATCAACGGAATCGCGGTGGATTTCTCCGGCGACTACAACACCCTGATCGTGGTGCATAAAGACCGCATCGGCATGGCCGCCCACATTACCAGATGCCTGAGCGAAGGCATGGTAAACATCGCCTTCATGCGCCTGTTCCGGGAAGCCAAAGGCGACACCGCCTACAGCATCGTGGAATTTGACGGCACACTCTCCGAAGATGTCCAGCAAAAAATCAGAGAAAAACAAGACGTAACCCAAGTAATGGTCATCCGTATTTAGAGTCAGAACGCCCGGCCACACATCCCCTTTACCACCAAAAATATTTCCGATCACACAAGGAGGGACATTGATGGATTTTAAAAATGCAGCAGAATTGCTTTTACTTTGTGAAAAAGAGAATTGCCCAATCTCAGAGATTATGAAACGCCGGGAATGTGACCTGGCAGAAACCACCAGGGAAGAATTAGAAGCACGGATGCGCAAGGCTCTTGCAATCATGAGGAAATCCTCCTCCGGGCCTCTCACCCGCCCCCGCCGCTCCATGGGCGGGCTTTTAGGCGGCGAGGCACAGCTGGTAGAGCAGCACCGGCAAATGGGAAAATCCATCTGCGGAAACGTGCTCTCCCGGGCTGTGGCCTTTGCCATGGGTGTGCTGGAGGTCAACAGTTCCATGGGACTGATCGTGGCTGCTCCCACTGCCGGCTCCTCCGGGGTGGTTCCCGGCGTATTTCTGGCACTTCAGGAGGAGCACGGGGTCTCGGATGAGGAATTGCTGGCCGCACTCTGCAACTCCAGTGCAGTAGGCTTCCTTGCCATGCGCAATGCCACCGTAGCCGGTGCCGTGGGCGGATGCCAGGCCGAGGTGGGGATAGCCTCCGCCATGGCCGCCTCCGGCGCCGTGGAACTGATGGGCGGCACCCCGGCGCAATGCCTGGATGCGGCATCCACCGCACTGATGAACCTGTTGGGGCTGGTCTGCGACCCGGTGGGCGGCCTGGTGGAATACCCCTGCCAGTACCGCAACGCGATCGGTGTGGCCAATGCCCTGACAGCAGCCGAACTGGCCTTAAGCGGGGTGAAACAGCTGATTCCCTTTGACGAAATGCTTTCTGCCATGTACCATGTAGGACGGCGGCTGGCGCCGGAGTTTAAAGAAACTGCCATGGGCGGATGCGCCACTACCCCCGCAGGCTGCGCCGCCTGTGGGGAATGCAGGTGATTTCCCTACCCTTCGGTAAAAATCACGATATTCCCCACAGGCTTCCCGAAAGGAGCACAGGCAATGCCCCCGCCAGGACAGCCAAAACCAGATCAGGGACATTTCCCCAGGCTGCTGACAGGGTACAGGCCATCCCCCGGCCAGAGAGCCAAAACATGCCAAAAAGACAGGAAGGAAAACAGAAAAAATGCTTCATACGGCATTCCCTCTGCTTTCCTTCCTGCTTTTCTTATTCTGCATCCGGTGTCCAGGTAATGGTCACTGTCAGCACATTGTCGTCATTGATGTCCCAGTGATATTACCCTATCCTGGTTTTATTCTGGCATAAGAAAATGAGAAATGCAATACGAGAACAACCGTTTACTATAGTAGATGAGTTCGTATCATAGCCATTCAGAACCAGCTTTCACAATCTTGCAGCACTATAAAATTCTTCCGAAAGGCAAAGACTTACCATAACAGACAAATCATGTTTTTATTGACTTTACCACATAGATTGTTTATAATCATCACCATTAAGTACCACTTTGTTTATACTATTCAAAAGATCAATCGTGCACGCCGCTTCGCTTTATCCAACAGCTAAGTTTGTCCATTGTTTCGTTTTGTCCACCACATAGCGCTGTTCACTACATACCTGTATCCACCGCACCCCCATCCTTTGCATGGCTTTACCTGCACCTGGCAGAAAATCCTTCTACAGATTCACGCGCCAGCAAATTTCAAGAAACTATTAAGCTGAAATTACGAAACAGAAGTAAGGAGGAAAGTAAAAATGAAGCTGAATTTCATTACCATTATGGTACGGAGTATGGAAAAATCTCTGACGTTTTATCAGGAACTTGTCGGATTACAGGAAGTGAGACATATGAGCCTGGAACAGGGAGAAATCGTTTTTCTCGCAAACGGCAAAGAAGAAACAAAGCTTGAACTGATTGAATTTAAGGATAGAGAAAAGGTTCAGGTAAAAGGGATGGTTATGAGTTATCTGGCTAAGGAACCCTTGGAAATGCTTAGGGAAAAAGCGATTATGCTTGGGAACTCTCCCTCAGATATTATCAAACAAGGCCCAAAACCGAGGCATTTCACAGTGGAAGACCCCGACGGGATAATAGTTGAATTCACGGAATGAACGGCAGATAGCAACAACGGTTATGCGCAACCCTCACAAAAGAACCGTACATCGGAGAACTGCAACGGAAGCCGGGCAAGAGGAAATTGTTTTTTGCGGCATTTTAACAGCCGCCTGTAGGCATGGCCAGTGCCAAATGGATAAAGTTGCAGAACTACGAGGGATCTATTTTGAGTGAAATGCAGGATAAAAACATAAAATTTATATAATTACAAAATATAGACCTCTACGGCCATAATGTCTGAAAAGCAGAAAAGATTAAATAGGAGGCCATTATATGTCATTACCACAAAAACAATATACATCGGAGGATTACTGGCATCTTCCGGATGGGCAGCGGGCAGAGTTAATCAATGGGCAAATCTATGACATGGCTCCTCCCAGCCGTCTCCATCAGGAACTTGTAGCACAATTTACTAAAATTATTGGAAACTACATCGATTCCCATCATGGTGGTTGTAAAGTCTATCCTGCCCCGTTTGCGGTTAACCTGGATGCCAAGGACAAAAACTGGGTAGAACCAGACATATCTGTTATATGCAATCCTGATAAGCTAACAGAAAAAGGATGCTCCGGCGCCCCTGACCTTATTATCGAAATCTTATCGCCATCCAGCCGGAAGATGGATTATATAACCAAAAGTGCCCTTTACTCAGATGCCGGGGTCAGGGAATACTGGATTGTGGATCTGCAAAAGGAGACCACCATGATTTACCTATTCGAGGAGGATGCAGCGCCAACCATCTATCCCTTTGATATGCCGGTTTCCTTTGGTCTTTTCCCGGAATTAATGGTTACTCTATCAAAATTATTGGAATAACTTTTGAAATTAAATACCGCCTGCTAGATCTGTACCAAATAGGCAATATAAACATATCAAGCATACAATCGACTAGAAAAATCAACCAATGAAAAAACAGTATATCCGTTTGTCACCAGCATTCCGTCCGGGCTGAGGAAGTACCACTTGCCCTCCAGCAGAACCCATCCTGTCTTCATGGATCCGCCCGCCGCGTCAAGATAATACCGTTTCCCTTCCCGGATGAGCCAGCCCGTCTTATAACTCCCGTCCGGTTTTCTGAGTCTCCACCCGGGCCTGGTTTCTGACATCTCACGTCCGCCGGCTGTGGAATGAACATAATACGGTTTTTTGATGCTCATCCCCGAACTGGCAGAACTGCCTCCAGCCCTCGGGACCGATCCGCTTCCCCAAAAGGAGGATGACCCGCCTCCCGGAAACTCCCCTGCCCCCATCTTTGTGACTGATTTTCCGCCAGAAGCACACAAATCCGGGCACAAAGAGTTTCCGAAAGTGCCCAGGTTGGCTTGAGAGTACAAAAATAGCAGGAACTTATCATAATCCCTGCCATTCTTGTATTTATATGAAAAAAGTTTTGGAAAATTCCGTTAATTCCTCAGGCTTCTTTTGTAAGATTTCCAAGCCTTTCGCCATCATTATCATAGAAGATCTGCATTTACAGCCTTTTTTCATAGTCTCCCATAGCCTCGCGACATACACTCCCATAAGATGCATGCCTTCCCTTAAATCAGCCTTTCAAAGACAGCAGCATCCTCCAAATGAAACAAATAACTTTCCTTCGCATTGTGGTCGTCATCTACCCTATGTCTATAAACATGCAAGGCCACTTCTCCAGCCTGGATCTTTTCTGCCATTTTGGAAAAAGACCCCCTCCAGACACCATACAGTTCGTTTACCCTGATGTTTTTATAGGTTAACTGCATCCAATATACCCAAAAATAGATATCAGAATCCGGGTGTTTCTCTCTGTAACTCTCATAATCCTTTTTATTAAAGGTAACGGTGTAGGTCGGATCATACGGCACTCCTCCATACATATATTTTCCTGCCGTAAAAAACGGGGTTTTCTGTGACTTTAAATCCGCATAGCGGTTATGCGTATAATCAAACAAATCAATTTCCCACGGCCTTTCAACTTTTTCGGGATTAATCCGCAAGTCTATGCCTAACTTAGGAACAATATGTTTAACAAAATCCTTCTCCTCCTCTTCTCCCCAATTGTACCATTGTGTCCGGTCTTCCGTGTTAAACAATGCCTGATTCCTATCTGCAACTGAGATAAACTTTGCATACCGTCTTCCTCCGCTGCTTATGGCTACATTAAATACAACGGTACAGTTTATTTTTACAGATTCAGGAATTTCCTGAAAATAAATTGGCAGTATCCCTATACCGTCATTTCTTGTATCTACTCTCCCTCTTTTTGCCCCCGGGTCTAAAGAAATCAATATCCCTTCCATAAACGAAACCTCCCATTCAAATGCCGACTTTGTCTTCAAAACTCCAAGCATAACCGTCAGCCGTGTAATCCCTGCAGCCATAATTTAAAGGATTTTCCTTACCGGTTCTTGCTGCAAATTCTTCATAAAGTATAACACAGGCCATCCTCCCTGTCTACCGCCGTCCGGCCAATATTACCCTATAAGGTTAAAGATTAAATCTCTATTGGCTTCACCCTGGAAAAATACTATTGCAAAATAGTAATTGGAAAAAACGGCAGTAGACTTCCGATAACTATGCCAAAAATCCCTTTGCCGCCCCCGCAAATTCTTCAGCATTCGTCAACATGGCAGGGTGCCCGCCAGAATCAAATAAATACATTTTTCCATGCCCTATTTTTGCAAGCATTTTCCCATAAGCATTTTCCAAATAGTCATGAGAAACAGACACAGATCTTTATCTTTCTTAGAATGTTCCCTGTCATTGACAATATTTGATGTAAATTCCCTGAAAGGTACTTCGCCCTCAAAACTATCCGCGATTATCTTCGATACCAGTTCCGGTGCTTCCAAAGCTACGTTAATGGCAACTAATGCACCTCCGCTGCTTCCAATCATATTTACCTTCCCGTATTGTTTTTCTTTTAAAAAAGCAAGAACCTGCATCGCTTCATCAAACCATAAATCTGCCGGAAAATCCGGAAGCCTGTCTGATTTTCCATGTCCCAGAAAGTCAATTAAAATCACTTTAAAATTATCTGTATAATGATTGATAACTTCCAGAAACATATTAGACGAAGCAGTATTTCCATGTAAAAACACAAGCGGTTTTCCCTTGCCAATTTCCTCATAATAAACTTTTTTACCGCCGTATTTGAAGTAAGCCATATAATTCCCCCCTGCTTTCCGGAATCAGCCCTGTTTTTTTCTTCGGTAATACCCGGAACAGAAAAAAACCAACAGCTATCCCCAAAGAATAAACACCGATGAAACCAAACACAGATCTTCTATAAAACTTTTCTAAAAAACATTTCCATAGGCTGGTCAAATGGCGTACCATGAAATACTAACCCACCACAATCAATATACCCCAGTTTTCGATACAAATGCTGCGCCCCCTCATCAGCCTGCGTGGAAAGCAAAGCCATCTGATAGCCTTGACTTCTCATCTCATTCTCCCAGCAGATGACCGCCTGCTTTGCATATCCCCTGCCACGATAATCTTCTATTATATATAAATAATTGATAAAAGGAAGATAATCCCACAAAATACAATGCACGATCACTCCAATACGCTGCCCCTCTTCCCATATGACATAAGCGGACTTTGTATACACCCGGTTGGCATAGCCTGTATCATCCACATGGCTATCTATACCCATCACAAATTTCTTGTCACGGTCTGTTACCACCTTTATCTCCACATCTTCCCCTCCATCCAAAATGATTCCTTGCCTCCATTCCGGCACACCTTTTGCCAATACTCATCTCCATGGCATGGCAGGACAATACCGCCACCCGGAAATTATCCATGTGACGACACGGAAAATCGTCCTGCCCCATTTCAGACATATATAAACAGTCACCGGCGCTTATAGATTAAATCCGTCATGCCATTATACGACCGTGTATGAAGCAACCGCAGCTTAATCTCACGCCTGGCATTTTCAAAAAGCCGAATACCAGAGCCTAAAATAGTCGGGATTACGGTAATATAATAACAGTCAATCAAATCCCCATTCACCAACTGCCCGACAAGGTTAGCGCCACCACATACCCAAATATCCTTTCCGTTCTCCTCCTTCAGCTTTTTTACCAAATCAAGAGGATCGGTATCAACAAATCGGATCTTTTCAGAAGAAATACACTCACGATGCGTAATGACATACGTTGTAAAATCATCATATACCCATTTTGTGAGTGAAAGTTCCGTAATAATCTGATGATAAGTATTCCAGCCCATCAGAATCGTATCAATATTCTTTACAAACTCAGAATAGACATCAATATTCTCATTGTCGTTGCCTTGCCCTTCCAGCCAACCGACACCGCCCTGACGATCGGCAATATATCCGTCAAGGCTCATCGCAAGAAATAAATGAATGTTTTTCATGCTTCCTTCTCGCCCTCCACAAAAACTATTGGCCTTTCCGCCCCTTCTCCTGCATGGAATGTACCAGCCACTTGGGCACCTCCATCCGCACGGTCTTTTGAGGATTTACTATCTGGCAGATCATCAAATCCCCGGCCATGTCAAGCAGCATCCCCGCATCCACCTCACTCAAACCCATTTTCTGGCAGAGGAACCAAAACATCTGCTCCACTGCCTTATGGGCAGCATCATCCAGGGTGTCTCCACAGGCGATTGCTATCCACCTCTCCCCATTTTCCACCATGGGCCAGGAAATGCCTGTCTGCCTGAGCACATCCACCTTCAACACCGTGCGCCCCTCAATCTCCACCCCACAATTGGCCACTTCCCCCTCACCCATAATGGCATGGAAGTCACCCACAGAAAGCAGGGCGCCCTGCACGCTGACCGGAAGATACAAGACAGCCCCCTCCTCAATCCTGGTACAGTCCATATTGCCGCCATGGTTCATGGGAGTCAGGGTTCCCACCGGCTCCCCGGCAGGCGCTACGCCAATCACACCGATCATTGGCTTTGCCGCCACTGCAATCCCCTCATAATCAATCACGCCGTCCCTCACGCAAAGCCGCTTGATCACCGGCTCCCTCCCGGCAAATGCCTCCTTTAAGGCACCACTGGATCCGCCGATATCCAGTATCCCCACCGGCCCCACCTCAAGCTTCTGAATCTCAATTTTTAAAGTGTCTCCCGGCATGGCGCCCCTGACATACAGCGGCCCTGTGGCCGGATTGCCGAAACGGCGGTCAAAATCCCCAAAGCTGCTGCCTTCCCTCAGCATCACCCCCTGATAACAGTCATAGGTCTCAAATTCCACACACTGCCCCGGCTCTGCAAATGCCGCCGGCTTATCCTCTTTGCTGAACGCATAGATTACATGGTCTCTTGTCACTCTTATCATTTTCAGCGCCCTTTCCCTTTCCCGCCTTTTCTGCCAAGATACTATAACGCTCCCAAACCATCACAAACTCCTTTTCCTTTGTACTCTCATCCGTACTCTCGGACTTCAGCACAAAAGCTTCTCTCTGATAAAAACGCATGGCACGTACATTTTTTTGATAAACATTTAAAGTCAGATTGGATTTGAATTTTTTCACATAATCCAGCAACTGTTTCCCAATCCCCTTTGACTGAGCACCATCCCTTACAAAAATCCCCGCGATATAATCGCCCACCAATCCAATAAAACCCTCTATCTGATTGGTATTCCTCTCTTCATACACATATACTTCCGCTTTCGGCAAGCTGCTTTTCACCGTTTCAAGATGATCTCCCCAATGCTTTTCAGAGATAAAATCATGCGCTTGAATATTCGTATCCAGCCATATTTGCATCACTGTGTCTAAATCGCCACTTTGAAATGCCCTTATCACAATATTCCCTCCCACCATAATCCTACATATTACCGCTATCCCTTATCTCCCTCTTTAGAAAGAAGTTTATGCCACACAGATTGCTGAATTTCTGCTCACTGAACCACTCTGCAAACTGCAATTTCCTGTTATTTATCCAAAACCCACACACCATTTCTGTTTTTAAAAGTCAGATTAAACTCAGTATTTACGAAACTGCCAATATATTCAACACGAACTTTGTCACCACTAACCTCAACCCATGACGGTTCAAACTGGTAACTTTCAACACCAAACTGCGGGTGCTTTTCATAGTCTTGTTTCGCATCATTCTGGGCAAGGTTGTCAATTTCATTAAAATTTTCCAGGAAACAGATGAAATCCTCTCTTGAAACCGTATTTCCCCCATAAAATTCTATTCCTGTTTCACGATCCGTTATGGTATCAGGAATCACCTCAATCCCTTGAATCCATTCCAAGAAAGACGAAAAATCAAATCGGTTTAACGGAAAATCTCTGTCCATAATCCTCTCCCTCTTCCTTCACTCTCTCTTAATCACTCCTAACTGCCGGTTTACACACAGGATGATAAAATATCTGCCTTCCTCCCACCATCACCGGCTATCACCTCTCTCACGCACAATCTCCGCTCTTTCCAGATACTCCACTGGCACAGCCTTGATCAGCCACACTCCATTCACAGACCGGTAAAACACATGCCCTGCCTTCTGCATCCTCCCGCTGCTGACCCGGTAGACCACCGGCTCCCCATGACGGCTGCCGACCTTAACTGCCGTGTCCGTATCCCCGGAAAGATGGACATACAGCCTGCCCTTTGGCATCAGCCCTGACCGCTCAATCGACTCCACATACTTTCTCCCCGTTCCATGATACAGATACTCCGGCGGCTTTGCCACCGGCAGTTCCACATCCACCGGGATGGAATGTCCCTGGTTTGCCCGAATCAGCCTCTTATCCGGGCTGAAAGAATAACGCTGCTTTTCATCCAAAGCCACGATCTCCTCTAACATTTCCCGGTCAAAAGGCCTGCTTTCCTGAATCCCCCTGATCAGTTCCTTCACATCAGCCCACCCATGTTCATCCAGGGTGATTCCAACCGCCTCCGGACGATGCCTGAGAACCAGGCTGATAAATTTACTTGTACTGTCTGAATTCCTTCCGCTTTTCCTCTTCATTTTCCTCCCATCCCTCCCCGCAGCTATCAGAAATGAGCCTCCCTTTCCTTCTTCCAGCCACCATATCCAATCACATCCCTGCCCTCATCCAGCCCCAGAATCTCACAAGTGTTGGGATTACATTCCAGCAAAAGCCGGATGATCTTGTTAAATCCATAGACCACGGTATCGGTTTTGTTGTCCTCATACTGCTCAAACCGCGTCATCCAGATCAGATCAGATGGAAGCTGAAGGGTAACTCCCCGAAGGTCAACATCGCTCCCCTCCTGGTTCGTCCCATAAGCATGGCTTCCCCCCAGCCCCAACAGCATAATCCTGTCCCCCAGCCTGGGATTGTCCCGCAGAAAACCATATTCCTCAGTCTGTATCAGTTCCTTAAAATCCATCATACAATCACTGCCCCAAAAGGCATCAGCGCCAGCTTTGCCAGCTTAAACTGCTGCAGGCCAAAAGGAATCCCCACAACAGTCACACAAAGCAGCAGCCCCAAAAACAGATGCTCCAGGGCAAGCGGCAAGCCTGACACCAAAAGCCAGATCACATTTAACAGAAATGACCCCGCCCCGCCGCCGTACTGCACCTCTTTCCCAAAAGGGAAGAAACTCATCGAAGCCAGCTTAAAGCACTGCAGCCCCACCGGTATCCCAATAACCGTAATGCACCACAGACATCCCGCCAGACACCAGCTCAGGCCGCTGATAAAGCCTCCGCAAATAAACCAGATCACATTTCCCAAACATCCCATTATTCTCGTCTCCTTTCTTTCTTCCAATATCCTTCCTGCATTTTTCTTTGCCGCATTGGCTTCACCCAACGATGCCCACACACTAATCCCGGGAACATTTCTCCGCGTCAATGGCAAGCACCAGCATAAGGGCGCACACACTGTCCGCCGGGTCACAGACATCAATCACATAGGTATCCGTCCAGTTGAACAGCTGCTTGGATACCTTCGCCACCTGCCTTCCTGCCCGGTTCAGCACCTGGTAATCCCATCCCATAAAATCCCCTTCTACCCGCCAGCCGTTATAATCAATGACAAATTTACTCTTAAATAGGCTAAATTCCTTATAAATACTCCCGATACAGGTATCTCCCAGATACAGACAAAATTCCGGCAGCAAGGTGAAGACCTTCTCCTGCACTGTCCCGACCTCTTTCCCCGCACTGTCAAAAATCTTCAGGCAATGCCCCCAGGAAAGCTGCCCCTTAACCACATATACGGTATTTCCCTCTTCATCATAGATATCATAGCTGTCAAACCATGAAAAAAAGCGTTGTTTAAAAAGCAGTTTCACAATTATCCACCTTCCTTTCACCGAACCGGCCGGTTTAGCCCGGCTGCGGCCTGTCATATATTTTCTGCCCTGCGGTTATAGGCAAACATCACCAGGGATGCAGCCACAATCAAGGAATATCCCACAAAGCTATACCTGTCCGGCATCTCCCCGAACATTACATATCCCAGCACCGTGGCGAAGATAATCTGGGAATAGTCATAAAGCACACACCTGCTAACAAAAGCACCGCCAGCTGGCGCAGAGACATCGGGGCAAAACGGAATAACAGCCTCGGCGCCACGATCAAACAGGAGGCCAGGGAAAAGCAGAACACGATCACAGGCCCCTTCACTCCCATGGAACCTAGTTTCCGCACCATAGTATAGGCAATCCCTGCCCCAAGGCCGCCGCACACCCCTACCATGGCCGCAGGCCAGGCCGTGTTCTGGAAGCCAGGCTTTACGATAAACAGGCATCCCGCAAAAGCCGCCCCCACACAGGCTGCCTGGAAAAAAGTGATACGTTCTTTCAGCAGCAGGTAAGAGAAAATGATGGCAAAAAACGGCGACAGCTTATTTAGTATAGATGCATCTGCCACCAGCAGATGGTCCACCGCATAAAAATTGCAAAGATCCTGTTTCAAATCTCTCTTCCCCCTTTACCGAAGTTCCCTCTCCTCCGCCACAATCTCCGCCTCTGTATTCTGCTCCACAAACCTGGCGATTTCCTCCATCATGCTGTCCGCCTGGGCGCTGTGGGGCACAATCGCCGCCACGCCGACGACAATCGACTGATGGATATCCTGATCCTCCACCTCTGCCGCCGACACCTGGAATTTGTTGCGGATTTTGGCCAGGATGCTTTTTACAACCATCCGCTTCTCCTTTAAAGAATGCACCCAGGGGGCATATAATTTTATCTTCAGCACTGCGATTCTCATGCCATCTTCTCCCTCTTGATCCCAAAAATCCTCTCCGTATTCTGCCTTGCATGCAGAATCAGTTCCTCTTCCTCTATTTTCATGTGCTTGGCCAGTTCACGCGCCACATACACGATATTCTCCGGCACATTGGTTCTTGCCAGCCCTGCAATGCTGCGCGGCGTCAGGTAGGGGGCGTCCGTCTCGATTAAGACGCGGTCAAGAGGGATCATCTTCACCGCCTCCCTCAGTTCCCCTCCCCTCCGGTCGTCACAGATCCACCCGGTAATCCCAATGGAAAATCCCATGGATAAATACTGGTCCAGCGTCCTTTTATCCCCGGTAAAGCAATGAACCACCGACCTTTTGCAGATATCCGGATGCTTCCTAAATCTTTTAGCGAACTCCCCGGCAGCCGCACGTTCATGCAAAAACAGCGGCTTATCCAGCCGTTCTGCCAGCACAATATGCTTTTCCAGGCACCTGACCTGATTTTCCCGTGAAGAAAACATGCGGTCAAAATCCAGGCCGCACTCCCCGATTGCAACAATCCGGCCGTTTTTTGCAGCCAGCTGCCCGATCTGTTCAAAATCTTCCTTTTTCGCAGAATCCGCATTGTGCGGGTGGATGCCCACAGTCCCGAAAACTTCGTGCTTCCTGACAAATGCATCAACCAGCTGGTTTTCTCGGCGGTCTGTCCCGGTTAAGATACAGCACACCCCTGCAGAAGCAGCATTTTTTACAATCCTTTCCGGATCCGGAAACTGCTTACAAAACAGGTTCAGCCCGATATCGTAATATTTTATGTTATCCATGCCTTCCTCCATCCCTTTCCCAGGTATTATATTGAAAAAATTCACCTTTCTGTTTGCTTATTGATAGCTAATTTAATCGTTATGCCTTTATTTTAACGGTTCCCTGTATTTTTACAAGAGAATATTTCATTAAATTTAATTTCCTCTTGACATTGGTATGAATTCATACTATAATTCCCGGTACGATTTCATACCAATATTTCCTATGAATATTTCAGTTTCACACTAACCGGAGGTGACATTGCCCATGAACTGCAACCCATCCCTAATCATGAAGCGCTATAACCACCTGATCGGCGAGATTGACGCCGCATACCATGAGATGTCCTTAAAGCTGGGGCTGTCTGACAGCGCGATGATTGTCCTCTACACCATCTGCGACAACGGAACCAGCTGCCTTTTGCAGGATATCTGCCGCCGTTCCGGCCTTAGCAAGCAGACCGTCAATTCCGCCATCCGTAAGCTGGAATCTGACGGTATCCTCTACCTGGAATCCGCCGGCCAAAAATCGAAAAACGTCTGCCTTACAAAAGCAGGCATACACTTAGCCGGGCAGACCGCAGGGCGGGTGATCCAAATTGAGAATGAGATTTTCGCCTCCTGGCCGCAGGAAGATGTACAGAATTACTTGGGGCTTACAGAGGCTTTCCTCCGTGCCCTGCAGGAGAAGGCAAAAGATCTGTAGCCTAAATAAACCATTAAAGGACGAGGGTACTATGTTTAAGAAACAACGCGATTTGATCCAATTATCTGACCACTTTAATTACAAACGCCTGCTGCGTTTTACCTTCCCATCCATTATCATGCTCATATTCACCTCTGTTTATGGGGTAGTGGACGGATTTTTTGTCTCCAACTATGTGGGGAAGACGGCCTTTACCGCCGTCAACTTTATCATGCCTGCACTGATGGCTTTGAGCAGTGTCGGCCTCATGTTCGGCACCGGCGGCGGTGCCCTGATTGCCCTGACTTTGGGGAAGGGCGACAAGGAAAAGGCCAACTCCCTCTTTTCCATGCTGATCGTTGTCTCGGCCGTCTTTGGCATTGTGCTGGCCATCCTGGGGCTGGCCTTCTTACGGCCTGCCATGGCCTTCCTCGGCGCCAGGGGCGCGCTCCTGGAAGATTGTGTGGCCTATGGCAGGGCGATCCTTCCGGCGATCCCGGCGGCGATCCTCCAATACGAATTCCAATGCCTGTTTGCCACGGCCGGCAAGCCCCAGTTAGGATTGTATATCACCCTTGCCGCAGGCCTGACCAATGCTGTGCTGGATGCCCTGTTTGTCGCCGTACTTCCCTGGGGGCTTTTCGGGGCGGCAGCGGCCACCGCGATCGGGCAGGTTGTGGGCGGCATACTCCCGCTCCTTTACTTTTCCCGCCCTAATACCAGCCTCCTGCGCCTCACAAGGGCACATTTTGACGGCAGCGCCCTTGTGAGAATCTGCGCCAACGGCTCCTCCGAACTGATGAGCAATATATCTTCCTCCCTCATCGGCATGCTGTACAACGTCCAGCTTCTGCGCTATGCCGGGGAAGACGGCGTAGCTGCCTACGGAGTACTGATGTACGTCAATTTTATTTTTCTGGCCTCCTACATCGGCTTTTCCGTGGGAGCAGCGCCGGTAATCGGGTACCACTATGGCGCCGGCAGCTTTGCCGAACTGAAAAGCCTGCTGAAAAAAAGCCTCACCGTCGTCAGTTCCTTTGCCGTATTCATGTTTGCCTCCTCCCTGGTGCTGGCCAGGCCTCTGTCTTTGATGTTTGCCAGCTACGATGAAGGGCTTTTGGCGATGACCCTCCATGCGTTCTCGATTTACGCATTTTCTTTCCTGTTTGCCGGGTTTGCCATCTTCGGCTCCGGATTTTTCACGGCTCTCAACGACGGGCTGACCTCTGCACTGATCTCCTCTTTGCGGACGCTCGTATTCCAGGTAGCCGCCGTGCTGCTCCTGCCGCTCATCTGGGGGCTTGACGGCATCTGGGTTTCCATGGTTGTGGCAGAATTTCTGGCAGTCCTGGTCTCCGCGGCATTCCTGGTGGGGAAAAGGAAAAAGTACCATTATTAAAAATACCCTCCGCAGGCAGGGAAACACCTCTTTCCTACGGAGGGTATTTTTCTATTTGAGTATAAGTTCCACCGGGCAGTGGTCGCTCCCTGTCTGTTCTGCAAGGATCAGGCTGTCCGCAATATGCCCTTCATACCCGGACGACACCAAAAAATAGTCAATCCGCCAGCCTGCATTCCGCTCCCTGGCCTTAAAACGGTACGACCACCAGCTATAGGCATCCGTCTTGTCCGGGTACAGATAGCGGAAGGAATCGACAAACCCGGAGGCCAAAAGTTCTTTCATCTTCTCCCTCTCCTCATCGGAAAACCCTGCGTTTCCCCGGTTGGCCTTCGGGTTCTTCAAGTCGATCTCTTCCTTGGCCACGTTGAAATCCCCGGTCACAATAACAGGCTTTTTCTCCTTCAATGACCCTAAGTAGGCACGGAAATCATCTTCCCACTCCATCCGGTAACCAATCCGTGCCAGCCCGTTCTGCGAGTTTGGCACATAGACATTGACCAGGAAATAATCCGGATATTCCAATGTCAGCGCCCGGCCCTCCGTATTGTGCTTGTACGTCCCCAAGTCATAAAATACAGCCAGCGGCTTTTCCTTCGTCAGCACCGCTGTCCCCGAATACCCCTTCTTCACCGCGCTGTTCCAGTACACTTCATATCCCGGGAACTCAAAATCTGCCTGTTCCGGCTGCATCTTGGTCTCCTGCACGCACAGCACATCCGGGTCTTCCCTGGTTAAAAATTCCATAAAGCCTTTTTCCATACAGGCACGCAGGCCGTTGACATTCCATGAATATAGTTTTTTCATTTTCCTTTGCCATGTATTCCTTTCTCCAGCCGTCTTCCCGGCTGTCCGTTTATTATAACCGGTCCTGCGCGCTTTGTCATTTCCTTTTTGCCTGCCTCCTCTTTCCCAGCCCTTTTTCCGCCTGTCTGGCCAGGCAGCACCTCCGGCTATTGCCGCCTAGGTTCCGCCCGTCTGGCCTAAACCACCTCCAATACCGTTATCTCACCAATGCCTGCAGCTGCTCTAGCAGCGCACCTCCGCCCACCTGGATATTCCCCACCTGGGCGCAGATCCTCTCCAGGCATTCCATTTCCTTCAGTTTATACAACGTCTTGTTCTCATCCATCAGCTTCGCCGTGTTGAGCAAGGACCGGGTGGAGGCCACCTCCTCCCTCCTGGTGATCACATTGGCCTGGGCCTTCTTCTCCGCCACCAGCACCGTGTTCATGATGTCCCGGATCTCCCCCGGCAGGATGATATCCTTGATCCCTGCACTGCGAAACTCAATGCAGTAATCCCCTTCTGCCTCTTTCAGCCGCTTAAAAATAAATTGGGAGATCTCCTCCTTCTGCTGTAAAAGTTCATCCAGGCGGTATCTGCCGATATATTCCCGGATCACCAGCTGCACACAGGCATATACCTGGTTCTCCAGGTTTTTGATGGTCTCGATCATGGTTCCCGGATCCACCACTTTGTATGTACACATCAGGTTAATCCGCACCCCGATCCGGTCCGCAGTCAGGATCTCCTGGCCGGTTATCTCCAGGGGCTTTACCTTCAGGTCCACGACCCTGCACAGCACATCCCTGGAATACACCCAGTAATAGTAGGTTCCTGCACCCAGTTCCTTTACCACCTGGTTATCATAATACAGGATCCCCAACTCTCCCGGCTGGATCTCGACCTTTTTGTAATATTTCAGCGGAATGCGTGCCAGATAAGCCTTATTGACCTCATTGGCCGCCTCCGGCTCCCTCATGTCCAAAAGTTCCACGCTATAGCGGTTCCACACATTCCAGTACAGATACTCCGCCTCCACAAGGATCTGCCTTGCCACCCCGCTTTCCTTCAGGATCCCGATATGGCCCTCGGGAACCATGACAGGAAGCACCTTCCCTGCAAATGCCGGATCCCGTTCCAGCAGAACCTCCCTTGGCACCTTGTCAAACTTCACAGCGCCCTCCATCTCTTCCACCACGGCCTCATAGCCCAATGCCTTCATATAATGATAGGTTCCGCTGGCAAGCGTCTTTACAAAGCATCCGTCCTTTAATAAAAATCCGCACTGGTTCTGATTGATCTGAATTTTCATGTCTTCCCTCCTCCATTCGGGTATCCCCCGCTCCTTTTGTTTCTCTTCTCTTTGTTCCTGCACTCTTTCCCTGGCTTGTGATTCCAACCTGGAACCCGCCGCAGAAGGCTTTGCGGGCCGTCCGGACCATCAAAACCATATCTTATCCGGCTTTCCGTCCCCATGGGGCTTCCTGCCTTTTGCTTCCCTAAGGCCAAAGCACATAGGTTTGCCAAAGCATTGGCTTTCTGGTACGAACCATGGGATCAGATACGGTTTTGCCGTCTTCGGCGGCACAGGCAATCCCTCTGCTGCATCCCCGCCGAAAACAGCGGGATATGCCGGCTGGTTCCACGTCTTCCTCATCTGGAGAGACACTTGGAAGGTGTCGTTTGATCGCTTTACCACTAAGCAACGGCTTTTCACCGGTGGGATTTGAACCCACGTAAATCAAGTCATTTGACATTCTCAAGTCCCTAACTGAGTGTCATTCCATGCCTCCGGCGGCATACCGTACTGCAGGGCAGCGGCACCGCATGGCTTAAATGCCATGTCTGTAAGCCGGAACCATCACCTCTTCGGTACCTATATCCTACCATAAGAGGAAATAAGGATCATTTCAAAAACACTGCGAAGTTTTTGTTGTTTTTAAACCGTTTTTTCTGTATACTTGAATTAATTTGCTACTCCCTGCCTATATAAGGAAATACACATGTCCGAATACAAAGAACTGATCAAACAATTTGACAAAATACGCTCCTATGTCCGCGACTTCTATATCTACGGCTTTAAAACCAGGGACGATTTCTGCGAGAAAAGCGGCCGAACCTACGACAACCAGCGCCGCCGCATGGAAAGCTGGTTCTCCGGTTACATACGCACGGAACAGAATGGCCACAAAAAATCGGTATTCCTCACCTTAGACTCCGGCCGCATGGCCGTAAACCCTTTATACCAGGCCTGGAAATCAAAGGCCTTCACCGGCAATGATATCTCCCTGCGCTTTTTCCTGCCGGACCTGCTCTCCGACGGGCGGCCAAGAAGCATAGAAACCATTGCCGATGAACTGCAAAAACAGTACCACTGCCTGTTTGACACCCAAACCATCCGCCGGAAACTGGCGTTCTATGAAAAAGAAGGCCTGGCCATACGGAAAAAAGAGGGGAAGCAATACCTGTACGGCATCACCGCCCCTCTCCCCCAGGCCCACCCCGGCCTGTTCCCTGCCCTCTGGCTGGCCGTCAGCTTTTTCCAGGGTGCTGCCCCCTTTGGCTTTATTGGCAGCACGATCCTTGATTTCTGGAACCAGAAAAATGATTTCTTCCGTTTCCGCAGCGATTACCTGATCCACACTTTAGAAGATGAGGTACTTCTGCCCATTTTACGTGCCATGGAGCAGAAATGCCAGATCCGCATCACAGCCAAAAGCACCAAGAACACAGCCGTGCCCTCCAGCCGCCCTGCCCGTTTTCTGGACGCCACCCCCCTAAAGATCCTCACCAGCACCCAGACAGGACGGAGGTACCTCTGTGCCTGGCAGGAACGTACCCGCTGCTTTTCCACCTTCCGCCTGGACTCCATCCAAAATGTGGAACTGCTTTTGCCGGATGCCCTTTACGATACCCACATGGCCTCCCTCCAGCGTGCCCTCCCCTATGTCTGGGGCGTTTCCTTTGGCAGCCTGCCAAAAACCGGGCCGGAAACCGTCACCATGGAGGTCTGCTTTGACGAAAAGGAAGAGGATTTTATCCTCAACCGGCTGCAGAGGGAAGGACGGGGCGGATCCTTAAACCGGCTTAAGCCTGGGGTCTACCAATATACACGCCTCTGTGCAGATGCCACAGAGTTCCTCCCCTGGGCCAAAAGCTTTACCGGGAGGATCCGTGCCTTTTACTGCTCCAACCCTGCCGTGGAACAGCGGTTCTGGGATGATATGCAGAAAATGAAGGAATACTATTTTGCCACAGGAGATGCCGCCGAACATGAAAAGCCATGATTTTTCCCTTTTTTCCGAACTTTATACCTGCTATTACCAGGTGGTTGCCCGGATCCTCAGCGAGGCCGCCCGCCATCCCCTCACCCGCCGCCAGATGGAAAATCTGGCCCGGCAGCATGGCTATGATGAAAGCGCGCTCTCCATCGTCCCGCGGCTGATCCAGGGGGACTGGCCTTTTTTTAGCCAGGATGGGCATCCCCCTGATACCTATGCCTCTGTCCTGAAAAATGACCCGTTCCCCCAACCCCTCACCGGGCTGCAGAAATCCTGGCTGAAGGCACTGGCCGCAGATGCCCGGTTCCGTCTGTTTTTTACGGATTCCCAGTTAAAGGAACTGGAGGAAGCGCTTTGGGACACGCCTCCCCTCTACCGCACCACGGATTTCTCCCTCTTTGACCAGTATGGGGACCATGACCCCTTTTCATCTGCCATGTACCGGGAGCATATGCTGGTTATTTTAAACGCCATCTGTGAGAGGCATTTCCTGTCTGTCGGTTACCTTTCCCGCAAGAAAAAGATCCTTACCCATACCTGGCTTCCCTGCCGCCTGGAATACGGACAGAGGGACGGGAAATTCCGGCTCTATGCCATGGCTTTTGGCAAGACGGGCAGGAAACGGATGGATGTCCTGAATGTGGCCAGGATCCTTTCCATCCAAAAAACAGGCAGGTATTACCCTGCCTTGGTTGATGTGGACCATTTCCTGGACCGGTCTTTGTGTGAAAAGCCGCTGGTGCTGGAGGTCACCACCAAACGGAATGCCCTGGAACGTGCCATGCTCCACTTCGCCTGCTATCAAAAGAAGGTGGAACGGCAGGAAGACGGAAAAACCTACCGTTGCACCATCTACTATGACAAGCGCTGGGAGACGGAACTTTTAGTCCAGGTGCTCTCCTTCGGCCCGGTGGTGAAAGTACTAGGACCCAAACCCTTCCTGGACCGGATACGGGAGCGGGTCGGGAACCAGGCGCTGCCCATGGGCAGGAAAGGAGACAGCTATTATGATAAAAGCGATCTTTTTTGACATTGACGGAACCTTAAGAGATTTTACGGAAAAAGGGATCCGCCCAAAAACACGCCAGGCCATCAGCCTGGCCAAAAACCACGGTGTCCGCTGCTTCATCGCCACCGGAAGGCATCTTTTAGAAATCCAAGAGGAAAACCTTCTGGATGGGCTTGTTTTTGACGGCTATGTGCTGCTGAACGGCAGCCTCTGCCTGGACGCCGGCCTTTTTCCATTGTATGAGAACCCTATCCCTGCCTCCCAGGTAAAAACCATCCTTACACTGCAAAAAGAATTGGGCTTTGCCTTGCTTTTTATGGAAAAAAGTTCCCTGTATGTGAGCCATATCACTTCCCAGCTTGAGAAACTCCAGGCTCAGATCGGCACAGCCATCCCTCCTGTCGAGCCGCATATGGAACGGGGGCTGCTTCATCCCATCTATCAGATGAGCCCTTTTTCCGAGAACCTGCCCGCCGAATTTTTTGCCGCCCGGCTCCCACTGTGCGATGTCACCAGCTGGCATGACGGCGGAGCCTTTGACATTACGCCCAAAGGCGGCGGCAAACGTCTGGGAATCCAAAAAATCATGGAACATTATGGATATTCCCAAAACGAAATCGCCGCCGTCGGGGACGGATACAACGATATCCCCATGATCCGCTATGCCGGCATCGGCATCGCTATGGGAAACGGCAATGACCAGGTGAAGGCGGCGGCAGATTTTGTCACCGGCCCCATAGGCGAGGATGGGCTGTTGCATGCGGTAGAGTACTTATCCCGATTTTTCGGCTCCCCCGCATGATGCCGCACCGTCACTGCATGCTTCCCTCAATATCCCGGATCAAGTCCAGGTTTTTCTTCTCATACTCGTTTAAAACCGATTCGTCAAACCGGTCTGCCAAAATCTCGCCATGGTACCAACTCTTGCTGTTGAAATATTGCTGCAGGTCTTCCGAGTTAAACATCCTCCCATGGCGGGCATAAACCTCATTCCTTGCCAGCCTAAGTTCTTCCTTTGACAGCCTTCTGAGTTCCTCCCCGGTTAAGTATCTGCTGCTGATATCCGGGAGGAGGTACTCCCCGTCCGGTGAGGAAGGTGCCGGCAAAGCGCCCTCCGATGCAGACGGATCCCCTGGCAGCCGGCCCGGCGCGGGCTGCCCTGCTTCAAGAGACGGATCCCCGAAAACCGCAGAAGCCGCATCCACGCGCAAAACGGCATTGCATTGGTATCCCCCTTGTATCGGCTCCAGACGATTGATAAATTCAAAGATAGCCGTCTTGTCGCTGCTATCCGAGAGCAGGGATGTCTGGTTATAGCCATATTGGCTTAGGTCGTCTATTAACCGGATGCCAAACTTGCCGAAGAACGCCTTGATTGCATCCCCAAAGTCCATATACAAGGCACCGCCCTCCTGCCGCGCAACTTCATCATAATAAATCTGGGAATTCACAAGCGTACCATTTTCAAATTCATATCCTGTATAGGCAAAACCGGCACTCCCCCCCGCAACCTGGGTAAAGGAGCCTGCGTAATCCAATTTCCCGTCCCTGTAAACCATCGCCCAGTAATTCTCGGCCATCCCGTCGGCAAAACCGCCGCATATCCAGAATTCCTCACACATAATATAGCAGCCGCTGTCAGTCCTCACGGCATTCACCCGGAGTTCCTTATTGGACCAATCATTCCCTGACAGGGAGGCATCACTTGCCCTGTAGTCATTATAGGCAATAAACGGGGCTTGGGAAGCAAGGACGGCATTTCCCTCCACCGCCTCATACATGCTTAACAGGATAACGTAATCAACGGGATCTTCTGCCGACGGTTCTGCATGGCAGACCAGCATTTCCTCTTCCCCGTCCAAGTCAAAGTCTAAAAATGTTGCACTTATTACCCCGCCCGGATCCATCCATACATCAGAGGTATTTACCATCACCCCGCTTTGGTTTGCATTGAAAATCCCGTAAGCAGATATCAATTCTGACAATACCCTCTCAAATATTGCTGCCGGATCCTCCTGCGGCACCTCTTCCAATGATATATCCGGCCCAGACCCGTCCAGGATTTTTGCTTTCAGCCCCTCGTCTTCCTCCAGTTCCTCCCTCACAAAATCAGGGATGTCCGCTCCCGTAAAACTGCCGGTGCGGATCCATTCCCCATCCTTCCCTGACAAGGACATCTCTGCCATCTCCCCTGCCTGGATGTTCTCTTTTTGCACCTTCCCGGAATCCGGGTCTGTAACCGAACATTTCACTTTCCCTTCCAGGATATAAACCCTCATGTGGTCCCCATCCGGCACTTCCACCCATCCGCAAGTCCCCCGGATGCCCACTACCATGTCGGAGGTACGGATATCCAAAGTTTCCTCATCGCCCAGCGGTTCCTTTATGTTGAAAAATAAATTTCCGGAATCCACCTGCACCTCCAGCTGCTTGCCCGCGGAGCGGATCTGGATCCGGCTCTCCTCATCCATCTTGGCAAGCTTTACGCTGTCTAAATCCAGCCAGGCATAACTCTCCTCCTGCGTGCCCACCTGGTAACCCTTATAAAGCATCATGTCCTCAGCCAGAGCCAGTTCCTTCCCCTCCTTGTCCTGGACATCAATGCTCCCCGTGGTTTTTGCCATCCTTATGCTTGATGCACGGTTCCTGGCGGAAAAATACAAAAACACCGCCACGGCAGCAGCCGCAAGAACTGCCACAAAAACAAACATCACTTTCCATACCGTCCCCCTGCCTTGCACGCCTGCCTGCCCGCCCAAGGGTTCCCCCATGCCGGATGCCCCTTCTGCCCTGGTTCCGCAAAACCTGCAAAAGGATGCCCCGTCCTCAATCTCTTTGCCGCATTCCCTGCAAAACATATGTTCTTTCTCCTCCTCGCTTCTTCCTCTTTTGCCGTTTTGTGGTTCCCGGGCAAAAAAGCTTATCTGTTTTATAGTGTAACCGAAAACCATAAATAATTCAATTACTTACTAACCCAAACCTGCCCTTCCCCGCCCCTTATAGCAAATCTCACCAAAAATAAAAAAACTATAGCAATTTCTGTCAAACTCTAGTAAAATCCCAAGTAAGGCTTTTCCAAAAAGCAATTGCCTATAACAATTTTCTATAAATTTAACTCCACAGGTGGACAACTATGAATATTTTCAACATCATCACCCTTTTCGGAGGGTTGGCCATGTTCCTTTACGGCATGCGTATGATGGGGGACGGCTTAAAGGCCAGTTCCTCCGGCACCCTGAAAAAAGCAATGGAACGAATCACCGGAACCCCTCTCAAGGCATTCCTCTTAGGGCTCACTGTCACTGCAGTGATCCAGTCCTCCACGGCAACCATTGTCCTCACCTCCGGCCTGGTAGGGGCAGGCATCCTCTCCCTTCACCAGTCCTTAGGGATCATTATCGGTGCCAACGTAGGTACCACCGTCACGGGGCAGATTATCCGGCTTTTGGATATCAATTCCTCCGGAACCTGGTTTTTACAGCTTTTAAAGCCATCCACCTTAGCGCCCCTGGCACTAATCATCGGCATAGTCATCATCATGGGCATCAAATCCAGCGATTCCGCCAAAATAGGCCATATTATCATCGGCTTTGGCATCTTGTTTACCGGGCTCATGAACATGTCCGATGCGGTAGGCGTCCTGTCTGACAGCGGAATTGTGGAACGGCTGTTTTCCCGCCTGGGGGCAAATCCCCTGCTTGCCTATCTGTCCGGGGCAAGCGTTGCCTTTATCCTGCAAAGTTCCTCTGCAACCGTTGGCATCCTCCAGGCATTTTCTACCTCCGGCCAGCTGACCTTTGGGGAAATCTACGCCGTGCTGGTAGGCATCTACCTGGGCGACTGTGTGACCACGGCTATTGTCTGCAACATCGGCGCCAAGCCGGAAGCCAAAAGGGTCGGCGTGGTAAATATTTTATTCAACCTGTGCAAATCCGTCCTCACCCTTACCGTTGTTGTGGCCGTCCACAGAGCCGGGCTGTTAGACCATATCTGGGATCAGGCCATCTATTCGGGGGGCATCGCCAATGCCAACAGCATCTTCAACCTGTCCTGCGCCATCCTCCTGCTCCCCTTTGTGGGAATCTATGAGAGGATCAGCCATAAGCTGGTAAAGGACGAACCTGTAGCTGCCGGGAAATATGACGAGATGCTGGATGCCTTAAACCCGGTATTCATCAGTACCCCGGCCATGGCTTTCGGGCGCTGCTATGACATCCTCCTGGTAATGTTCCAGCTGGCCAAAACCAATATCAGCCGTGCATTTGGCATGTTTAGCCAATACGAGCCGGAGGTCATGGCGCAGATCGAAGAGGATGAGAATTATATCGACAGCATGGCTGACCATGTGAGCAATTACCTGGTCCAGATCTCTGCCACGATCACCTCCCACTATCATGTGGAGATCATGAACTACTACTTTTCTGCCATTACAGAGTTTGAGCGCTTAGGGGACCATGCCCTGAACATTGCGGAAATTGCTGCATCGCTCAATGAGAAAAACACCTCTTTTTCCAAGGATGCCTTGTCCGAACTGTCCGTGCTGTGGCAGCTGTTAGACACCATCTTAAGCCATACAAATGAGGCATTCCGGAAACAAAACCTAACGGAAGCCCGCCAGGTTGAGCCATTGGAGCAGGTGGTTGACGATATGGTAAGCCTGTTAAAGGAACACCACCTAAAACGGCTCCGGGGCGGGGAATGCGGGGTCTTCAACGGGTCAGAATTCTTCAACCTTCTTTCTGAGTCCGAACGGATCTCCGACGCCTGCTCCAACATCGGTGTGGCAACGGTGGCCAGGTCTACCCCCGGGATCAACCACCAGATACATAACTATATCTCCATGCTGCACTCCGGCCGGGACGAAGAGTTCAACCAGGTTTACCAAAAAACCCATGATGATTATTTCCGGATGATTCACCAAAAGGAAGCCAGATAAAAAAGATGTTTTACAGATTTCCGGCAGCACAGTTTTATACAAAAGCCTCCCGCACGGGCAGCCTGAAAAACGGCGAGGCAAAAATAAAGATTGCAATTGGCCAGTGCCAGTTTTACTCATTGCCCATTCAATCTACGGTGATGTGACGCGAAGCCCAAGGAGGTTTCCGATATACCAATTGCTCTTATCATTCTAACAGCTTAAACAACAAGATGGATAATTCCTTACTGGCTGTCAGGGATATTAACCATAAATCTATTGTAGTAGTAAGATTTTATTATGGCGCAGAAAATGACGGAAGCATTGGTATTTGACGAGCGTATCTCGTTTGTGGTTTATCAAAGGCTACTCTGCCGTGTGCCTTGAGGGGGAAAGGATGGGCTTGTAAAAATGCTATATCCTGTTGACTTCATTGCATGAAATGGATATAATATGGATAGAATATTACTATTGTTGATTTGAGGAGGTGCCGTTTTGAATATTCGCCCGTCAGCAGCAATCAGGCAGAATTACAATGAGATTGCCGAGCAGTGCAGAAAAACCGCAGAGCCAGTTTTCCTTACCAAGAACGGCGAGGGGGATTTGGTGGTTATGGATATTGGGACTTATAACCGCAGAGAAAAAATGCTTAAGCTCCGTGAGGAACTTTTAGCGGTTGAGGAGGACAGGATGCGTGGCAGCAAAGGCTATTCCGTTGATGAAGTAGCTGCAATGATGCGTAATGCCATCAAGGAGGCGACAGGTAATGGAACAGCAGAATAAATACCATGTTATTGTGTCAGAACGTGCAACGCAGATGCTCGTTTCCCATGCTGCATTTTTGGCGCAGGTAAGTCCCGAAGCTGCGGAACGGTTGACCGTAGAGTTTGAAAAGACCGCAAATTCACTGGAAATCATGCCGCAGAGATGTCCGTGGCTCACAGGGGAATATATTCCCAGAAACGCTTATCGGTTTATCCTGTTTGAAAAACGGTATATGGTAATCTTCCAAATCGTGGATGATATTGTTTATGCAGATTATGTAATGGATTGCAGGCAGGATTATGGATGGCTTATACGGCAACAATGAAATAATTAGAAAAGGAATCGTCACTTATTATAGAGTGGCGGTTTTTTATGTTTCAAAGGATCATTATGGATTGGAAGTAAAAATAAATAAGGAAATTGGCAGGTTCGGGACGGAAACATTGAACTGGATGTATCTTTTTTCTTTTTCATGGATAAATTTCAAGGTCAGGTGTGATCCGCATGGTTCACACCTGACCCTGTGTAGGGTTATCTATTTCCCGATAGCCCCTTTTGCTTATCGCACATCCCTCAGCTTAAAAGAGCGCATCAGGTTCTTCAGCAAACTGGCCTGGGATGACAGTTCCTCACTGGCAGCGGCACACTGCTCGCTGGTGGCGGAATTCGTCTGCACCACAGAGGAGATCTGGTCAATTCCATCCGTAACCTGGGAAAGGGCGGCAGTCTGTTTTTCCACAGCCTCCACCACGATCGCCATCTGGGCAGTTACATGGCCTGCACTCTGGCTGGTCTGATCCAGGGACTCCGTAACCTTGTCAACGATATGGCCGCCCTCGGTAACGGCAGCAATGGAACTTTCAATCAGCTTCTTGGTAGCCTTGGCAGCCTCATCCGACTTGGAAGCCAGATTGCTCACCTCATCCGCCACCACAGCAAAGCCCTTGCCCGCTGTTCCTGCCCGGGCTGCCTCCACGGCAGCATTGAGGGCAAGGATATTGATCTGGAAAGCGATATCCTCAATGGTCGCAATAATTGTGCCGATCTTCTTGGAGGAACCGGAAATGTTCTCCATCGCCACATTCAATTCATTGACAAATCCAATGCTGACTCCCAGATGGGAACCGGCCTGGTTGACGTACTCCCCGGCCTCCTCCGCAGCAGCAGAGGTCTGCAAGGCATTTTTGGAGATGTCCATCATGGTGGCGGAAATCTCCTCAATGGAACTTGCCTGCTCCGTGGCGCCCTGAGCCAGCGCCTGGGCACTGCTGGATACCTGCTCCGCCCCGGAGGAAACCTGTCCGGCACTGTTGGTAATCTGACCCATGGCATTGTTAAATGCTGCCTGGATTCCGTCCAGAGACCTCTTAATGGACTGGAAATCACCCATGTAATCCTGGCGGGCGCTCTGAGTCAGGTCACCGCCTGCCATGGCGCCGAGCACGCTGGAAATCTCACCGATATAAGAACGCAGGCGGCGGATCGTGTCCTCAAACATTTCTCCCAGCATGCCGACCTCATCATTGGAGGAGACATTGACCCGGACTTCTTCCTTGCTTGCCAGCCCCAAGTCTCCCTTTTCCAGCTGCCCGGCTATGCGGGTAATCTCACCCAGAGGCTCCGAAACCCGTTTCTTTAAGTAAGCTGCCAGGAACATTGTGCACAGGATTATGGTAATCGCACTTGCCGCAACCGCCAGCGCTACCACTATCACAACCTCCTGCCTGGCCTCTGTCCGGGAAATTCCGGCAAAAATCAATCCGTTGACCTTTCCGTCAGCCCCCTTTGTGGGAACATAGGAGCACAGATAACTCTCTCCATGAATCTGTGCCTCTCCCACATAGGACTTCCCCTGCTGAAGCACAATGCTGCTCAAATCAGAGGACAGCCTGGTTCCCACCACCCGCTGCCCATTCTGGGTCACGGTACTGTAAGCCCGGGTATCCCCTTCAAAAATGGTAAATTCACAGCCCATACGGCTCTTTAAACCATCCAGGAGCTGATTCATATCCTCCTCCCCGGTCAGACGGCTCAGTTCATTGGCCAGTATATTCGTGCCATTGGTGCAGCGGACCTTCTGCATCTTGGTAATCAGGGAATTGTACATAAAAACGCAGATCATCATGACCAGCAGCACAGAAATCGCCTGCATGACTATCACGACTCCCCCGATTTTTACTCCGATTCTTCTGTATTTTCCCTTTTTCCCGCTCTCGTTCCTATGGATTCCTTCCATATCTAAATCCCCCTTATGTTCTCAGTAATAGGTAGAACTGATCATTTCTGTTTTCTATTGTAGCACAAATCAACAACTTAGAAAAGTCTCTTTTTTCCCTTGTGGTTTTCCTTCCTGGCATGAAAAACGGCACGCCTAAAAGCCTACGTGCCATCTTCCGTCTTTACTTTTCCTGCTGCCGCCTCAGCGCCCGTTCCACCAAATCCACAAACAGCTGATTCATCACGGGTGCCGAGTCCACCAAATCCTCCGGGTGCCACTGCACGCCCATGATCAGGCCCTCCTCGTCCTCAATCCCCTCTACCGTGCCGTCACAGGCTCTGGCCGAGATCTTTAAGCCCTTGCCCAGCTTTTTCACCGCCTGGTGGTGCATGGAATTGGTTTTTTGCCTCCCGGCTCCCAAAAGTGACGCCAGGCGGGTATTCGCTTCCACTTCCACATGGTGGGTCAGGTAAGTCCGGTTAAGCTTCTGCAAATGCTGAATCCGTTCCCCTTCCTGAAGCGACAAATCCTGATACAGGCTTCCCCCCATCAGCACATTTAAGGTCTGATGCCCTTTGCATATCCCCAGCATGGGAATCTTCTTTTCCAGGGCATACCTTCCCGCCTTCAGCCAGGCATCATCAATCTCCGGCCGGAATACCCCGATCACCGGAAGCGGCTCCTCATCGTAATACCAGGGAGTCATGTCCTCCCCGCCGGGAAGCAAAATCCCGTCGCAAAAAGAAACGGCCGCCTCCACATCCTCTGCTGCCGCTGCCGCCGGAATCAACACCGGCACACCGCCATTCATCTGAATTGCCCGCACATTGGTGCTTCCCGTAAAAACATGCTCTCCGCTGATAAACAGCCCGGGGTCTGTCTTTCTGGTAAGTCCCAGGATTCCGATCACAGGCTTTCTCCCATTGGTCATTTTCCTAATTCCTTTCGTCTTTCCTTTCTCCTTGCCCCAATCCGTGCCATAACCATCCGGTTAACACTGCGGCCGCCGTGCCCCTAAAAGCCTGCCCGGAAATGCTTCCCGCCTGGCGTGGCAGCCTGCGGGGCACCCGGGCGGCCTTTACGAATCCCTGCCGCCAGGCAGGATGCAGATGGCGGGTTCTCAAATCCCTTCCAACACATCCTGCCTGAAGATATGCTGCAATTTCTCCCCGTCCAGTTCCCGGATTACCTGGGTGGCCAGAGCAACTGCTGCCTCCAAGTCCTGTCTGGCGCAGAAATTATAGTGGGTATGCACATAGCGGCTGGGTACTCCCAGCACCAGCACCGGAACCGCCTTGCCCGTAAGGCTGATCTTGCCTGCATTGGTGCTGCCGCCCCTTCTCACGGTCTCCTGATAGCAAATCCCGTGCTTTTTTGCCAACTCCATGGCATATTCCATGAACGCCGGATTGGACACATAGCTTTTATCCAGCCGCCGGATTTGCACGCCGTTTTTCATCCTTCCCTGCGCCTCGGCCGCACTGAAATAGAAATCATCCGAGGGAGACCCCTCAAACACGATGGCCAAATCCGGCTTCACCACCTGGGATGTCACCGTGGCGCCCCGCATGCCCACTTCCTCCTGGGCCGCGAACGCACCCACCACCTGGACGGCCAGATGCTCCCGCTCCTCAAACAGCTTCTTCATGGTATCCACAATGCAGGCACATCCTGCCCGGTTGTCAAATGCCTTGCCAAAACAGACCCCGTGCTCCTCATCATAGGAAAAGCTTACCTCCGGCATCATCGGATCCCCGATGGAAACCCCGAAGACTTCCTCCACCTCTTTTTTGCTGACCGCGCCGATATCCACATAAATCTTCTCAATGTCCAGTTCCTGGGAGGCTCTTTCCTTATCATTCATAAAATGAACCGGCTTGGAGGTAATGATTCCCCTCACCCGCTTCCCGCTCCTGGTTCGGATAACCACCGTATGAGCCGGAATATTGGTGAGCACAAATCCTCCCAGCATCACAATCCCCAGAACCCCGTTCTCGTGAATGGCCTGCACCATAAACCCACATTCATCCGTGTGGGCATCCAGCTGAAGCACCGGCTTTTTCTTATCCGCCCCCGGCATTCTCACATAGAGGTTGTTCATCGCATCATTTTCCCTCTCAAACTCCCGGCAATACCCGGCAATGGTGCGAATCACCTCTTCCTCAAATCCACTGGGCCCAAACGCATCGGAAATCCGGCCAAACATCTGCATATCCATGACTTTGCTGTCTCCTTCAATCTGTTTTATGAATCTTTTTCATTTTTCTCATTCCCTGGCAGCCCCACAGCCCCGGCAGCAAGCTCACCCTCCCTGCACCTTCCCATGGCCTGGGGAAAAACCGCTCTCTAATACACCACAAAGCAATGCGCTGTCACCACATCCATCCACCGCTCTGTCACCAGCCGGTTGGTAAACGTGTCCACCCTCTCCATCCCCGGATAAAAGGACATCTGGTACGCCTTTTTCCAGTCCTTAAACGTCACCTCATAGACAAATCTGGGGGGAAGTTCCACCCGGCAGGCTGAAAAATCCCGCCCCAGAGCCCTTTTCACTCCTTCCTGAATCCGCTCCAGCACAACCTTTTGCGGCTCACAGACAGTCGCCCCTCCTGTGCCTCTTTTCGTCACCGCCGTCTCAATCGCGGGCACCTGCCTCTTTGCCAGGCCGCAGATGGCCTCATCCCCGGATAAAAACAGCACCGGCACCCCAAGGCTGGCCGCCGTAAAGGTATTCAGCATAAACTCGCTCATATATTCCCCGTTGAGCCGGATATACAGGCTGTTGCCGGTGGAGGTGTGGCTGATGGAAAACTCCGGGTTCCCTGCCGGTGCGTGATACCCCACATACAGCACCCCGTCAAAACTCTCATCAAGCCCCCACATCATATTATAGGGATGTCCGCTTTTCCCCCGAATGAGCCTGACATAATCCGGCATCTCAAGCGGGTCGATGTTGGAGGCATCCCCATGGCCGTCCTTCACCACGATCTCTGTGGCTCCCATCTCTCTTGCCGCCTCACAGGCTGCCAGCACTTCCCGGGTCATCTCCCGGGCAAACGCCCCATACACTGCCTCCTGCTTGTGAGCCTCCGCCGGAATCGCCAGCCCTGCGCAGCCCTCAATATCCCCACTGATAAAAAGCTTCCTCATCGTTTTTTCCTCTTTTTCCCTGATTCTGCTCCAGAGCCTGCAGCACGTCTTTGGCCGTGGCAGTCCTATCTCCCGCTCACCTCATCATAGAGATGGCAATACACATAGTGATCCTCGCTGACCTGATATTTCTTCGGCGCCTCCACCTTGCAGCACTCCATGGCCTTCGGGCACCGGGTATGGAACTTACAGCCCTTGGGCGGATTTAAGGGCGAAGGAATATTTCCTTCCAGAATCACCCGCTCCTTCTTTGCTGTGGGATCCGGAACCGGCACTGCTGAAAGGAGAGCCTGGGTGTAGGGATGGAGGGGACTGGTATACAGGCTTTCCTTGTTTCCCACCTCCACAAAATTCCCCAGATACATGACCCCCACCCGGTCACTGATATGCTCCACCACGCTCAGATCATGAGCCACAAAAATATAGGTCAGGTTAAAATCCTTCTTTAACTGGTTCATCAGGTTCAGTACCTGCGCCTGGATAGACACATCCAGCGCAGACACCGGCTCGTCCGCGATAATCAGGGAAGGCTGCACCGCCAGCGCCCTGGCAATGCCAATCCTCTGTCTCTGGCCGCCGGAAAACTCATGGGGATAACGGTTGGCGTGGTAATCGTCCAGCCCCACCTTTCTGAGAAGCTTAAGCACCTTTTCCTCCAGTTCCGCCTTGTCTTTTGTCAGGTTATGGATAATCAGCGGCTCCGCAATAATGTCAAACACTGACATTCTGGGGTTCAGGGACGCATACGGATCCTGAAATACCATCTGGACTTTTTTGCGCACTGGCCGCATCTGTCTGTCATTATACCCGGAAATGTCCTCTCCGTCCAGAACCACTTTTCCCCCGGTAGGCTTTTCCAGCTTGCAGATGCCCCGCCCCAGGGTAGACTTTCCGCAGCCCGACTCCCCCACAATGCCAAACACTTCGCCCCGCCTTACCTCAAAGGAAACGCCGTCCACTGCCTTCACATAATCCGTGGTGCCAAACCGCTTGCCTGCCACCGGATAATAGATCTTCATCCCCTCCACATGCAAGAGGATATCCGTTGTAACTGCCATATCAGTTGCCCCCTTTCTCACACAGCCAGCACCGGCTTACATGGCCATCGCCCACCTCATAAAAACCCGGTTCTTCTTCCTGGCATTTCTCAAACGCCCTGCTGCACCGGGGGGCAAACTTACACCCTTTGGGCATATACTTGGGGTTGGGCACATTCCCCGGAATGGCCTCCAGCTCCTCCACTGCCTCCCCCAGCTTGGGAATGGAATTCAAGAGGCCAATGGTGTAAGGATGGGACGGATGGGCAAACAACTCCTTCACATCGCCCTTTTCCACCACCCGGCCGCAATACATGACTACCACCTCGTCACACACCTCTGCCACTACCCCCAAATCATGGGTAATAAACAGAATCGATGTGCCGATGGCCTTTTTCAGCCCGTTCATCAAATCCAGGATCTGCGCCTGAATGGTCACATCCAGAGCCGTGGTCGGCTCGTCGGCAATCAGTATCTTGGGGCGGCACACCAGCGCCATGGCAATCATCACCCTCTGCCTCTGGCCGCCGGAAAGCTGGAAAGGATATTCTTTCATCATATGCTCCACCCGGGGCACCCCGGTTCGGCGCAGCATATCTTCCGCCTTCTTCCATGCCTCCTCCTTGGAAATGTCCTGGTGCTGCAAAATACACTCTGTCAGCTGTTTCCCGATCTTCATCACCGGATTTAAGCTGGTCATGGGTTCTTGGAAAATCATGGAAATCTGGCTGCCCCGAAGCTTCCGCTTCTCCTCCTCGCTGATGTGGGCAATATCCTTTCCCTCCAGCAAAATCTCACCTTCCGCAATCTTTCCGGTGGTTCCTGTCAAAAGCCCCATGATCGAAAGAGAAGTCACACTCTTTCCGCTTCCCGACTCCCCCACGATTCCTAAGGTGGCACCTTCCTTCAATTCAAAATCCACCCCGTCCACAGACTTCACCACTCCGCCGTCCGTGTAAAAATAAGTGTGGAGGTTTTTCACTTCCAATATATTCTTTCTGTTATCTTCCATCTGTCTCCTGTTATCCTTTCTCCGTCCGGATGCCTTCCTGTTTCCGCCTTTTTTCTTCTGCCATCCCCAACTGCTGCCTTAATCCGTCAGCTTCGGGTCAAGGGCATCCCGAAGCCCATCCCCAAGAATATTAAAACTCAGCACAGTCAGGAAAATCGCAAGTCCCGGAAACACGGTGCAATGCATACTGGTCATCATGTAATTCCGCCCGTTGGCCAGGAGCAGTCCCCACTCCGGGGTCGGCGGCTGCGCCCCCATTCCCAGAAAACTTAAGGAAGAGGCCGTAAGAATCGAGGAGCCCACAGACATGGTAAACTGCACGATGATTTCCGGCACTGCCCCCGGCAAAATATGGCGGAACAAAATTCTGGCATCCGAGGCGCCCAGGTTCCTGGCTGCCTGGACAAACACGGAGTTTTTGAGAGCCAGGGTCCGGCTCCGCACCAGCCGGGCAAAGGTAGGGGTGGAGAACACGGAAACCGCAATCACCACATTCCCGATGCCGCTTCCCAGGATAGCCACAATGGCAATCGCCAGGATAATCCCCGGAAAGGCAAACAGCACATCACAGATTCGCATGATAACCGCATCCACTGCCCCCCGGTAATACCCGCCGAGAAGCCCCAGCACCGTGCCGCAGACAGCGCCCACAGACACTGCCGAGAGGCCCACAGCCAGGGAAATCTTCGTCCCTGTGATAATTCTGGAAAATAAATCCCTGCCAAATTCATCCGTCCCAAACCAGTGAGCCATGCTGGGCCCCTGAAGAATGGAATTGTAATCATATTCATTGATCTTAAACGGCGCCAAAGCCTCCCCGAACAAGGCCAAAAACACCAAAAAGAGAATAAAGAACAAGGCAACCACCGAATTCTTCTGCTTCTTAAACTTCCTCACCATCTCCGAGACCGGAGTTTTAATATCTGTCTTTTCATTCAGTTCCGCTTTCGCGGCCTTTTTCTTACCGATCATGGCTTTTGTTTCCTCCTTATTGTCCACGCTTTTCTGGACATCCTGGTACCCCCGCAGGGGGTCTCCTCCTTATTGTCCATGCTTTTTGGACATCCTGGTATCCCCGCAGGGGGTTTCCTCCTTATTCCCCACGTTTCCCGGACATCCTGTCACACATCTCAGATGCTCGATGCTCACTCCCCTACGACAGCTTGATTTCCGGATTGAGAATCGCATAGAGGATATCCACAATCAGATTAATAATAATAAACTGCAGCGAGAAAATCAAAATCAGGGACTGTATGGCCGGATAATCCCGGTAATTCACCGACTCCACCAGAAGCTGCCCCAGCCCCGGGTAAGCAAATACTGCCTCCGTGACCACAGAACCGCCCAGCAGGAAGCCAAACTGAAGCCCCACCACCGTGACCACGGAAATCATGGAATTGCGGAAGGCATGCCCCCAGGTCACGGTCTTTTCCCTCAGACCCTTGGCTCTGGCCGTGCGGATATAATCCTCCTTCAGCACCTCCACAATGGAAGAACGGGTAAACCGCGCAATGATCGCCGCAATGCTGGTGCCAAGTGCAATGGCCGGGAGAACCAGGTTTTTCCAGCTTCCCACACCTGTGGTAGGGAGCCAGCGCAGCTTCACAGAAAAGAACATAATCAAAAGGAACCCTATCCAGAAGTTGGGCAGGGAAATGCCGGACACTGCCAGGGTCATGCCTGTGAAATCCTGCCATTTGCCCCGGTTTTTCCCTGACCAGACCCCTAAAATCACCCCCACAATGGTACTCCATATCAGGCTGGCAAAGGTCAGGGCCATGGTATTGCCATACCGTGCCGCCACCTCCGTAAGCACCGGCCGTTTCGTCCGCAAAGACATCCCCAAATCTCCCCGCAAAAGGCCGCCCACATACTTAAGATACTGGATGTGGATAGGCTTATCCAGGCCAAGCTGAACCCTCACCGCCTCCACGGCATCCAGGGTAGCCTGCTCTCCCGCCACCAGACGGGCCGGGTCGCCGGGAATCATCCGGACAAAAAAGAACACAAAGGTTACTACTATGATCAGAGTGGGAAGCACCCCCACGATTCGCTTTAAGGTATATCGCAACATTTTCTCTCATCTCCTTACTGTTTTCAGGCAACAAATATTTCACATTGGGCATTATAGAAGGAAGTTTCCCGGAAAGGAAACAAAAGGCGCTGCAAACTGAACCTACAGCCTTGCAGCGCCTGAAACATCAAATTAACCTGGCAGCTTTCCCGCCTGCCGGCACCGGCAAAACACATCCCTGTGCCAGCACGGCATTTTCCGGCTTTTTGTTAATTCGCCATTTTTGCGTTCTTCATATTAATAGCGCCATCCGGATAAATCTTTACATTCTGCAGCTTCGCTCCGGTAGCCCAGGTATTGGACTCCAGGCTTAAGTACAGCATGGGCATCTCCTCAAACAGCAGATCCTGAGCCTTCTCATACGCTTCCTTCCGGGTAGCGTCATCTGCACTCTCCAGGCCGGTCTTGATGTAGCCCTCCAGCTCCTCATTCTCAAAATAGCAGATATTGTAACTCATAGGCGGCTCAGACTCAATCGCCACCAGAGGACGGATTCCCCAGTCCGCATCACCTGTGGAGGGAGACCATCCGATGATGTAGCACTCCACCTCAGCCTCAGAGCCGGGAACATCCACATCCTGAATCTTCTGGTTCAGAACCGCACTCTCCATGCCCTTCAGTTCCAGGGTAATGCCTACCTGCTCCAGCTGCTGCTTTAAGAACTCGGCACGCTTCTGGTTTGCCGTGGTGTTGGCATACATCAAAGAGGTGGTAAACCCATCCGGATATCCGGCCTCTGCCAGAAGTGCCTTGGCCTTCTCCGGGTCATAGGGACGGGCCTCATTTCCCTTATAGTACTGAACTGCCGGCCCGATGATGGAAGTAGCCACAGCCGACATCCCGTTATCTACAACCTGAATGTATGCTTCCTTGTTAACCGCATAGTCCATAGCCTGGCGAACCTTCACGTTATTCAGCGGTTCCTTCTGGGTATTCATCATCAGATAGCGAACCACAATACCGTCATCCCGGTAGGAGGTCACATTGGGGTCGCTCTCCAGCACAGACACACTCTCTGTTGGAATCGGCCAGATTAACTGGGCATCCCCGGACTGAATCATAGCCACACGGGTGGCACTCTCCGGAACCGGCTTAAAGGTAATGGTCTTAAAGCCTGCGTCTGCATCTGCCAGAGCCGTGCCGCCGCAGATCTCTGCATTATAGCCCCACCAGTCCTTGTTCAGTTCCAGGGTCAGATGGTCGCCCTCAATCCATTCCACAAACTTATACTGTCCGGTTCCCACCGGATTCCTGGCACACTCCTCCACACCGGCCTCAATGGTCTTGGGGCTCATGATCACACAGGCAGGATGAGCCAGGTTGCTGATGAAAGCGCCGAAAGGCTCGGTCAGCTTTACTTTGATGGTATAGTCGTCCACCTTCTCAAAGGTATCCAGCACATTGCAGAGGAAGGTAGTTCTCTTAAGCCCTAAAGACTCGTCATCCCACTTGGCAAAATTGGCCAGGGCTGCATCCGCATCCCAGGGAGTGCCGTCCGTAAAGGAAATGCCTTCCCGCAGGGTGATGGTAAACTCTGTGGCATTGTCATTGGCCTCATAGCCGGTAGCCAGCATGGGAATAATCCCCATATCGTCATCAAATCCAAACAAGCTGTCAGAAATCATACGCTGGATACCGCCGGACAAGGTATCGCTGGTGTCCATGGGATCCATGGTGGTAAAGTCCACATTGACTGCTGCCACAATATCAGTCTCCTGGGAAACCGATGCCCCTTCTGCGATCTCCGCCTGAGCCTGGGTTTCACCGCCGGCCGCCGGGGCTGCCGTAGAACCGGCTGTCCCGGAACCAGAACCCGAATCGCCGGAACCGCCTCCGCAGGCAGTCAGGGCTGCCATGGACACTGCCAACAGCAGTGCATACAACTTCTTTCCTGTCTTTCTCATAAAACTCCTCCTAATCTTATTCTTCCCGAATATGAAATACAAGCAAGCAATAAAAAAGCAAAGGCAACTTTTTCCAGAAAAGCCTTCGTTTTGCTATCTTATTATTCTAATTGCGCACTCCTTCTTTGTCAAAGTAAAGTGCTGAAATTTACACCCTTTTTTCTCGCCTTTTAATTTTATTAAGTAATTAGGTAGATTTATCGTTCATTTTTATATATAATCAGCCCAAATCCACTCCCTTCTCCCGCAAACAAATCCCAAAAGAACAATATTGACCAATTGGCCTATTTATGCTGCCCAGGGGATTTCCAAAGGCATCATCTACCATTACTTCCGCACAAAAGATGATTTATTCCTGTCTTGTGTAGAAGAATGTTTTCTTATGCTCAAAGAACATCTTACCCAAAAAATGCAGGAAATAAACGGAGATGGAAAAGAACAGCTGGCTTATCAGCGCATTTTCTGTGAAGCCATGATTGCACCGCCAAGCCACGTGAAAAATGAAATACAAGAGCGGAAAACTTCAATTTTTTTAACTCTTTTCATATTAATATACTTAAACTTGTAGATTCTTTAATATCCATAGGTCATCAGTTTCCATTGTCCACCTTCAGAACGGGCTAACCACCATTGCCAATCGGTATATTCTTCATCCGGGTTGAATCCGCTGCCACCATTCAGCGGAGAATGGAAGTTACTCTTAAACATAATACATTGCGTAAAAGTTTCCTCTGCATCAGTCGCCTTTTCCATTTTGTTCATCCATGCAATATTGGATTCACTGCATTCATCATCTGTTGAATATGAAATACTGTGCAGCTCACATCCATCCCAGGTACTGAATTCCTTTTTAATCAATTCTATCGCTGCATCCATTTCCGCTTTCGTATAAATAGACGAAGTTCCATAATCAATCTTTATATTTGTGGTATCAGCACCCAAATTTCGTATAATTTCTAACACAATCTCTGTAGTTTCTTCCTTTTTCGTTTCCTCTGCTTCAAAGAGTGCGAAACCAGAGTCGTATTTTACATATAATTTTTGAGGAATTTTCGGATCCCAGTAAACTTCCTGACCCACGTTTAAATGAGTGCCCCAGAAATCTTCCGTGGGAAATTCCAAATTATTCACAAAAGCTACCTGACCTAAAAATTCCCAGCTTTCCTCTTTTGGAAGGCCAAAGCCATTGTCATTGTACAGATACAGAGCGCTGTCATAAAAAAGAGAGATTAGTTGTACCTCTTCGGAAGCATAACCTGTGGAGGTAAGAGTGCTTGATTCCGGCACTGTCTTGTGTGCAGTCTGACAGCCGACCAGAAGCAGGCAGGAAAGCCCTAAAGTCATAAATAATTTTTTGCTTATCATAGTACCGCCTTTCTGCACTTTTTCGCTGCAAAACAACATTTCTATTATCATTATAAAAGAACCACTGTCTGGATACCATAAAAATTTCCTTATATTTCCTTACAAATTCTTATTTGTCATAATCATTCTACTATACCATTATGAATATTTCTTCTGTCCGGTTGTGAATGTTATTGCAACGCTGCACCCATTCCATTTGACGGGTACGCTTCACTTCCTCGGTTACACCCTCGGCTGTTTTCATCTGCTCCATGATGGTGCCTAACCGTTCCTGTGCCTGTTCGTTCAGGTCTGCAAGATATGTCCATAATTCTCCGGTCAGTATCAAGGTTCTCAAAATTGTACTGACTCATTGCCTGCGGAAATAAAATCCGGATATAGACATAAAAAAAATTAGGAAGTATAATAAAAACCAGGATTCCGGCAAAACTTCCGGACAAGCAAAGAACCATCATCCATTTACCAACAGCCAGGAGGCCGCCTATGTCCCTTTCCCAGAAAAAACCACACGTGCTGATCATCTGCATCAACCCCTACATCCGTATCGAATTCCAGGATTATCTCCATTCCGTCTTAGGAGACCATATCCTTTTTGACACCAGCGCCCCCTCAGACATCACAGACAGTTCCCAGCTTCTTCCCTACCAGTGTGTCCTTTTTTCCAGCACCAAGGTTCAGGACGAATTTTCCATCCCTATCCCGGGCTCCATCAGTCAGATTGTCTGCACCCGAACCTTCAACCATGCCTTTTTAGACCAGATTATCCGCATCCCCCCAGGGGAAAAGGTCTATGTGGTCAATGACTTTTTTGACTCCACCCTAAGCACCATCCAGCAGTTTGAAGAGTTCGGCCTCAGCCAGTACCAGTTTATCCCCTACTCCTCCGAGACCCAGGAGACCGACCTTTCCATCCGCTATGCCATCACCGTAGGAGAACCCCGGCTGGTTCCCGGCCATATCCGCAATGTCATCAACATCGGCAACCGGATTATCGACATTTCCACCATCAATGAACTGTGTGTTTTGTTTCATTTGCCTGCCAGGCTGGGCAACCAGATTACCAGAAATTACATTTCCCACATCTTAAAGGTGGTAAAGACCGCCGGAAGCTACTACAGCAGCTTTGTATTTTCCCAGCAGCTTTTGTTGGCCACGGTCTCCAACCTGCCTTTTGCCGTCTGCCTCCTGGACGAAGGCGGAACCATCATGGCGGTAAACAAGCATTTTTCAAAGGACTGGGGCTTTTCCAAAAAGCAGGGCATCGGAACTCCCTTCTCCCATTGCCTTCCCCATGCCTATTCCAGAATCCTGTTCAACCAGACTGCTGATTACCGGATTGCCAACCACATGGATGTCCCCATGCTGTTAAGCGTCATGGAACTGTCCTTCCCCAACCACACCCGTGTCTGTCTGCTGACCAGCAAGCCCGCTGTCAATCAGGAAACTGATATCAATGCGCCCCCCCTGCTTTCCGATCCGGCGCTCTCCCAGGGGCAGGAACCAGACACCTCCCCCATTGAGCGGCAGCGCAGCAGCTTTTCCAACCTGGTTACGGTTTCTGAGCGTTTCCAGGAGGTGCTCTCTTATGCCAGGAGGCTTTCCCTCTACGACTTTCCTGTACTGATTCAGGGGGAGAGCGGAACCCAGAAAAAGATGCTGGCCAAAGCCATCCACCAAAGTTCGAGCAGGCGCCGCTGCCCCTTTGTCAGCCTCAACCAGTTGCTCACCCTGTCCGGCTGCGACCTGCCCGAGATCCTGGAAGCCGCCAACCACGGAACGCTCCTGGTAGACCACATCGAAAAGCTGTCCCCGAAGATGCAGGATTTCCTGGCGCAGCTCCTTCAGAATACGGCCAGCGACTCCCTGCTCCCCCAGCGTTCCTGGGACATCCGGGTAATCGCCACCTCTGCCCCCAACTTATACTCCCTGGTACAGGAAAATGCTTTCCAGGAAAACCTGTTTTTCCATCTCAGCACAGCAGTGCTGGATACCATCCCCTTAAAGGAACGCCGGGAGGACATCCCCCTGTTGCTGGAACATTTTTTCCGCAGCCTGTTCCACCACTCCCCCTTTCAGATGGATGCAATCCTCTCCAAAAGCCTGTACCAGTTCCTGCTAAGTTACGACTACCCGGGCAATGTGAAGGAACTCATGAACCTGGCTCAGTATTTTTCCTCCCTTTACGCTGCCCACCCCCTAATCCTCTCCCAGCTTCCCTCCTACATCCGGGACAGCCTGGCCAACACCGGAGATAATCTGACTGCCCTCAAGCGCCAGGTTCTTACCATCATAAAAAACACGCCCAAAAGCGGGCGCGCCTCCATACAAAAAGCCCTGTCAGAATCCGGCGCCCAGATCAGTGACGGAAAGCTGCGGGGGCTGTTAAAGGAACTGTCTGACCAGGAACTCATCCTGGTTCACCGCACCAAGGGAGGCTGTGAGATCACGGAGGAGGGGCTGGCGCTTTTGGTGCGGGGCGGGTGAGTTCTCCTGCTTTTTTGCAAGCCAGGCAGGCTTATTGATTCGAGCCTGCCAAAAGCAGGCTTTTGGCTTTTTTATTATTGGGGACTGCCACCCTCAGGGGACAAGGGGACGCATGGTTTGTCCGCTGAGGGCAGAAAAAACAGTTGAAACCATAACCCAAATATGTTATAGTCTAGACAGAAGGGGAAAGCCAGAGAAGCGGCCTACCCTCAATGATAACTGACTAACCTCTTATGAGGCCGCCGTCACTATTGCAGTAGTGGCGGCTATTTCTTTCCCCTGAAGATTGTGTAGCACAACCCAACCAGGGCAACGATAAAGATACAAAACTGAAACAATTCAGCATATGTAACCATCCGCATCACCCTCCTTTCTTCTGTCCGGAGGGTAAGCCCCTCCGCTTTGGAGGGTAAGCCGCCTTTTGCTCTCTGACTTTCCTTACCGGGATTGTAGCATATCCTTGGTTATTCGACAATCTCTTTTTCGCCATGCATCCCAATGAATGAAGAAAAACAGCTAGTGTACTGCCTTGCGGAAATAACGGTGACGAAAGCGCCAGATGTCTGCGGCTCAACTAATGGATACCCCCCTCTTCCTCATTGCAGAATAAAAGGATTTCTCATATCCACATAAAACAGTTGAAACCATAACCCAAATATGTTATAGTCTAGACAGAAGGGGAAAGCCAGAGAAGCGGCCTACCCTCAAAGCAATCGATACTTAATGCTTTATAGCATCAGCCGTCACTATTGGTGGTAGTGGCGGCTATTTCTTTCCCCTGAAGATTGTATAACACAACCCAACCAGGGCAACGATAAAGATACAAAACTGAAACAGTTCAGCATATGTAACCATCCGCATCACCCTCCTTTCTTCCGTCCGGAGGGTAAAACCCTCCGCTTTGGAGGGTAAGCCGCCTTTTGCTCTCTGACTTTCCTTACCGGGATTGTAGCATATCCTTGGTTATTC
>RAYB01000128.1 GCA_003669055.1 bacterium 1XD21-70 | reverse complement strand
GGGCGGTTTTATGGAACGAAGTGGAGAAAATCGAGAAAGCGAAGAACGCCCAACTTGCGCGGGAGATTGAAATTGCCCTGCCCCGCGAACTGACGAGGGCGCAAGGCATTTCCCTTGTCCGCGAGTATGTGAAACGGCATTTTGTGGCGGAGGGAATGTGCGCCGATGTATGCCTACACGACACAGGCGGCGGCAATCCCCACGCCCATATCATGCTGACAATGCGCCCTATTGACGAGTGCGGCGAGTGGGGAGCGAAGCAGAAAAAGGAGTACATTCTTGACAAAGACGGGGATAAAATCTATGACCCGAAAAAGCGGCAGTACAAATGCAAATCCATTCCCGCTACCGATTGGAACGAACAGACCAAAGCGGAGGAATGGAGGGCGGCATGGGCGAGGCTCTGCAATCAGGCGTTGGAGCAGAACGGACACGCGGAGCGCGTAGACCACCGCAGTTATGAACGGCAGGGGATAGACCAGATACCCACCGTCCATTTAGGCGTTGCCGCTTCCGCTATGGAGAAGCGCGGCATCCGCACCGAGCGCGGCGACCTTAACCGGGAAATCGAAGTGACGAACCAGAAGTTGCGGCAGTTAAAGGCGCGTATCTCCAAACTGCAAAACTGGTTGAAAGAAGAAAGCGAGAACACCGAGCCGCCCACCCTTGCCGACTACATTCAAGGCATTTTGTCACGCAAGGCACAGACGGGAAAATCGG
>RAYB01000127.1 GCA_003669055.1 bacterium 1XD21-70 | reverse complement strand
TCTCACTTTGCCCCAGCCCATAAGTGTCTGCCGTGTCAAAAAAATTCACGCCGGATTCCAGTGCCTCCTGTATGCTGTCGATAAAATCCTGTTCCTTCGTTTCCCCCCACCCATAGCCTCCCATGGGGCACCCGCCCATGCAGAAACGGGATACCTTAAGATCCGAATTTTTCAGAACTGTGTATTCCATATTCCCCACCGCCCAACTTCCTAATTGCTGTTATTTTTATATCCGCGCCATGCCTGCGGCTGCCTCTTTAGTACCTTCCATACCGTCGCCATGAATATAAAGGCATCCGTCCGGAAGCTGACATGCTCCGCATACCGGATCCGGAGCTGGTTTTTTCTTTTCAGCACATGCTTCTCATACATCTCATCTGCATTTTCTGGGCCCACGACCTCATCCAGGCTGATAAATTCCATGGAACTAAAATCCGTCACGCCTGGGCGGACCATCAGGATCTCCTTTTCCCGGCCTTGGTACTGCTCTGTATATTTCAGCAGTTCCGGCCTCGGCCCTATAAAGGACATTGTCCCTAACAGGATATTGATCAGGTTTGCTGTCTCATCCAGCTTTGTCTTCCGGAGTATGGCCCCGACCCTTGTAACCCTGCTGTCATTGAGGGCTGTCGTGCCTCCCCCAATCTTGTCCGCGTCCTGCACCATTGTCCGGAATTTATAGATGCAAAACGGTTTTCCCCGGTACCCGCCCCGGAGGGGTCGGTAGAACACCGGGAACCCTGTGTCTGCCACTATCGCAACAGCAATA
>RAYB01000126.1 GCA_003669055.1 bacterium 1XD21-70 | reverse complement strand
GAAAGACCAACTATTAAAAGTCAAGTAGATAATTGAAAAAATCAAAAGAAATTATCATAGGAAAAAAGAGTACAACAACAAGACCTGCTGTCAGGCAGGCTGGAAAGGGAAAAGGATTTAAGCTTTTGGAACATAAGGCTGATTATTCTTCACAACAGCATAAATAATGTTGCACATTTTTCTTGCCACAGCACCGATGCAGGTTAAATGATGCTTGCCTTCCGCTCTCTTCTTCTGGTAATAGGCACTTAATACAGGGTCTTTAAAGGCAGCGACCAAGGCGGCTTGAAAAATGGCTTTTCGCAGGTATGGTGATCCACGTTTGCTCATTACATTGTGGGCTGCTTCAAATTCGCCGGACTGCGTAACCGTGGCATCAAGCCCGGCAAAGGCCACCAGTTTTCTGGGACTGTCAAATTTAGAAATGTCACCTATTTCACTGATGATGGCAGCGCCCGTGACATTGCCGATCCCGGTAATGGTCGTAATGGGAGATTCCAGTTTTTCCATGATGCCAGCGATTTCGGTTTCCGTTTCTTTTACCTGTTTTTCAATAAAGGCTATCTGTTCAATCAGCGCTTTGAGCTGAAAGGTAAAGCTGCTTTTGGCGAAAGTAACGCCAAAGGAACAGGATGCGGCAGCCTTTAACTGCGCAGCTTTTGCAGGGCCGACCTGCTTACGGCTGAGTTTTGCCAGCAGTTCTGCAAGGGTTTGCGATGAAACCGACTCAAAATCAATGGGCGAAGAAAACTGGAGAAGGATCTCTTTTGAGGTCTTGCCAAAGATGTCGGA
>RAYB01000125.1 GCA_003669055.1 bacterium 1XD21-70 | reverse complement strand
CCGCCGTCCGTGCTATCGTCACCGGCCTCGGTCTCGTCGGCAATGCCCTCCTCCGGCTCGTCTGCCCCGCTGCTATCACCCTGGCTTTCTGCCGGGGTCTCTTCTGCCGCGCTGCTTTCCTCCAAGCCGCTTCCGTCCTCAGATCCCTCGCTTCCCGGCTCCTCTTCTGATTCAGGCTCGGATTCGTCGGTTTCCTCATCCGCAGCCCCGTCCCCGGCCTCTGTGCTTTCTGTCTCTTCCTCCGGCTCGGCTTCCGTCTCCGGCTCGGTTTCGGCCTCGGTTTCTTCTTCTGCCTCTGCCTCGGCTTCTGTCTCTGGTTCAGTCTCCGGCTCTGCTTCGGTTTCCGGTTCCACCTCAGCTTCGGTTTCTGGTTCTGCTTCCGGCTCTTCCTCAGCCAGGACATTTCCGTCTTCCCCGCCCAAATCATCCAGGGAAACAGCCACGACTGCCGCCTCATGGCGTGACAGGCCCAGCAGTTCCCCGTCAGCGTCATCTGCTTCCTCAGCCTCGGCTTCTGTCTCTGGTTCAGTCTCCGGCTCTGCTTCAGTTTCGGTCTCAGCTTCAGTTTCAGCCTCAGCCTCGGTTTCCGGTTCTGCTTCTGTCTCAGCCTCTGTTTCTATCCCTGCTTCAGAGCCCTCCTCAGCTTCCGTGCTTCCCGGCTCCTCTGGGAGGGTAGCGTCGCCTTCTGCTTCCGGCTCCTGGGTCCCGGCCTCTGTCGCCTCTTCCCCGCTTCCGTCAGCAGCGCTGCTCTCCCCGGATTCGCCTGTTGCTTCCTCCGGCTCGCCGGCATCCTCTGTGCCT
>RAYB01000124.1 GCA_003669055.1 bacterium 1XD21-70 | reverse complement strand
CCGCCGTCCGTGCTATCGTCACCGGCCTCGGTCTCGTCGGCAATGCCCTCCTCCGGCTCGTCTGCCCCGCTGCTATCGCCCTGGCTTTCTGCCGGGGTCTCTTCTGCCCCGCTGCTTTCCTCCTCAGATCCCTCAGTTCCCGGCTCCTCTTCTGATTCAGGCTCGGATTCGTCGGTTTCCTCATCCGCAGCCCCGTCCCCGTCTCCGGCCTCCGTGCTTTCTGTCTCTTCCTCCGGCTCGGCTTCCGTCTCCGGCTCGGTTTCGGCCTCGGTTTCTTCTTCTGCCTCTGCCTCGGCTTCTGTCTCTGGTTCAGTCTCCGGCTCTGCTTCGGTTTCCGGTTCCACCTCAGCTTCGGTTTCTGGTTCTGCTTCCGGCTCTTCCTCAATCAGGACGTTTCCGTCTTCCCCGCCCAAATCATCCAGGGAAACAGCCACGACAGCCGCCTCATGGCGTGACAGGCCCAGCAGTTCCCCGTCAGCGTCATCTGCTTCCTCAGCCTCGGCTTCTGTCTCTGGTTCAGTCTCCGGCTCTGCTTCAGTTTCGGTCTCAGCTTCAGCTTCGGCCTCTGCTTCAGCTTCGGTCTCAGCTTCAGTTTCCGGCTCTGGCTCTGCCTCAGTTTCGGTCTCAGCTTCAGGAGTTTCCTCAGCTTCCGTGCTTCCCGGCTCTTCTGAAAGGGTACCGTCGCCTTCTGCTTCCGGCTCCTGGGTCCCGGCCTCTGTCGCCTCTCCCCCGCTTCCGTCAGCAGCGCTGCTCTCCCCGGATTCGCCTGTTGCTTCCTCCGGCTCGCCGGCATCCTCTGTGCCT
>RAYB01000123.1 GCA_003669055.1 bacterium 1XD21-70 | reverse complement strand
GTATTAAAAGAGCAGCCGGACACGCCAATCGGCAAGTATGGGCGCATGAGGCTCCGCTATCTGAAAGAACACCGGAAAGGACTGTATACCAGCCTGCTCCTGACGGAAAAACTCTATCCCCATTTGTTGGAGATTGACAAGACTGCCAATGAGCGAATGGATATTCTTATGCAGCAGCTGATGAAGGCCGCCGATGTGACCGAGGAACTGAAAGCAGCCGACCAGATGAAATGGGTAGGGCTGGCAAATAACTGTAAGGCGCAGGCAGAGGAAATCATTCTGCATGAACTGATTTACAATTAAACAGGGAACAACAAAGAGAGGCAGAAGAAAGGTATCCTTCAGCCTCTCTTTGTCTGGCGCTGATAGAATCATGTTTCTGTATTGTCCAGGTCAGAATTACTGGCATTTTTCTTTAGAGAAGAAATCCATGTTTCGATTGCCCTGGCAAGAATAAGCTGTTGCTGCAGAACTGCCATTCCGTTTTCAGGAACGTCCGGTATATTTTCCTTTGCAAGAAAGTTTTCTTCCAGATAGGATTTTAATTGCTTGATGTTGTTCTCAATATTTGCCAGACATACATTCTGTTTTTCTTGTGAGAGGCTGTTCAGGTTTACAATCACAGCATTAAAATCCAGATAAATGTTGATGGACTTTGCGGCAATTTCCTGCATAAGTTTTTCAAATTCCTGCTCTCCCTGCCGGGTTAGAGAATAGACGGCTTTTTCCGGCATTTTTCCCTCTTTTTCAATACGGCTTTTAATGAATCCTTTTTCTTCCAGTTGAAGGACTTTTTTATAAATTGAGGGAGTGCTGATTTTTAC
>RAYB01000122.1 GCA_003669055.1 bacterium 1XD21-70 | reverse complement strand
TAAAAAGGCATATGAGCATATTGAAACCTGGCGTACGCGCCCACTGATCGGCAACTATCCGTATGTCTATGTGGATGGCGTCTATTTGAAACGCAGCTGGGGTGGTGAAATCCAAAACGTGTCTGTCCTTGTGGCCATTGGAGTCAGCAACGATGGCTGCCGTGAAATCCTCGGTGCCGCTGAAGGTATGAAAGAAGACAAGGAGAGCTGGCGATCCTTCTTTGTATGGCTGAAAGAACGTGGTCTAACTGGAGTCCGCCTGATTATCGGAGATAAAAATCTCGGAATGCTTGAAACCATACCAGAAGTATTTCCAGATGCCCGTTATCAACGCTGTACCGTCCATTTTTACCGGAACATTTTCTCTGTTACTCCACGTAATAAGATGAAGGCTGTAGCCATGATGTTAAAGGCGATTCATGCCCAGGAGAGCAGGGAAGCAGCACGTGAGAAAGCGCGGCAGGTTGCTGAAAAACTGAAGGAAATGAAGCTTAGCGCTGCTACTAAAAAGCTACAGGATGGCATAGAAGAAACTTTAACCTACATGGGCTTTCCAACACAGCACTGGACCAGAATCCGGACCAATAATACCATTGAACGGTTAAACCGTGAGATTAAACGCCGAACCAAAGCAATCGGCGCTTTTCCGGATGGTCAAAGTGCTTTAATGCTCGTATGTGCCAGGCTGCGTCATGTGGCCGGAACCCAATGGGGAAGCAGGCGCTACATGAATATGGATCACCTTTCCAAACTGGAGGATGATCAGCTGTCTGATATCATAGCCGGTTAACTGCCAGCTACTGAACGGCAGGAATTAAATTTGCGAAAAACTATTGACACTAT
>RAYB01000121.1 GCA_003669055.1 bacterium 1XD21-70 | reverse complement strand
CTGCAGAGCGAGGTTGAGGAACTGTTAAAGGAAATCGACCGTATCGCGAACAACACCGACTTCAACGGCATTAAGCCTCTGGCAGCTACGAACGGCGCAGGCAAGATGACCTTCCAGATCGGCCCGAGTTCTGCTGAAACCATTACGGTGAACAGCCAGGCTATGACAGCAAGCGGTATCCAGGCTGCTATTTGGGGTGATATCATGGAGAGAGGTGCTGCGGATAGTTATAAGGTTGGTAACAACAGCAAAACATCGGCGAACAACTCTATTACTTTGGGCGGAAGCAAGAAGACCGATTACATCAAAGATGATGGATCTATTGGTGATGAGTACAAAAACCTGATTAAAGATGATGGGACAGGTACCTTCCAGACCACAGCATTGAATAGCCCGAAAGGTGAGGGGATGAGCAAGGCTAAGGTTGCATCTGCCCTGCTGCCGACTATGAACATCTCCGGCACCAGCACCGTTGTTGCTAACGCAGCTATCGACACCATCAACGCTGCAATCAATGCCGTATCCAGCTACCGTGCAAAACTCGGTGCAGCCCAGAACAGGCTTGAGCACACCGTGAACAACCTGAAGGTTACTTCCGAGAACATCACCTCTGCAGAGAGCCGTATCCGTGACACGGACATGGCAGATGAGATCACTGCATTCACGAAGAACAACATTCTTCTGCAGGCATCCCAGTCCATGCTGGCACAGTCCAACTCCGTGCCGCAGAGCATCTTGAGCCTGCTGCAGTAATCGGATAGCAGATCTTAGCTGGGTTTAAAAGCGTATTAAAATGAAAAGATAGAACCGGGACACCCCGGCAGGAGGCGCTATGGGCGTTTC
>RAYB01000120.1 GCA_003669055.1 bacterium 1XD21-70 | reverse complement strand
TTTTTTATCTATTAGGAAATTTCTCCATTTTTGCATAAAGAAAAATAACCTACCAAAATGATAGGTTATCGAAAGGGCATAATGACTCATGAGAACGATTAGAAGATATAGAAACCATCTTCAGAGTCATTCCCGTCAAGATCCTCATCTTCAGTTAGAAAGTAATGCATGTCGAGCAGGTCGGAATCCGTCATGTTTTTTACCAGCTTGGATGTCATACCTTCTGGCGGGTTTTTCATATAGCGTTGTCTGAGTTCCTCTAAAAATTTTGAATTCATCATGGAGCCTCCCATCTTTATATTACGTTTAGTATGGGACAGATGGGAAATAAAATCAAGCACATTTACCGGGAGGGCCTTTGGATTGACATCGGTAGGGTGCCATGGCCTTTTCGTATAATTCTTCTAGAGGGACACGCTTATGCTTCTGGTAGAGTTCCATAAAAACCATTTTGTGTTTGCATTTTGGACATTCTAAAGGGTCATATCCAAAAGAGAGAAAAATGAGATTCCGCCATTGATTCCAATCCAAAATGATTTTATGTTTACAAGGATCAACGGCTTTGCGTATGGTTTTATCAAGTTCCCGCCGCCGGGCATAGAGTCCATAATAGCGGGTTATCTTGAAATGCTTTTCCGGGATATGCTGGATCAGAAGTTGTATAAAATCCAACACGGGAAGCGTTTTTTCCACATAAGAGTCATCTTCATGCTTGTTATAATGAAAAGTCACGTTTTCGCCATCATAGGAATCAACTCTGGAAGAGGCGATCGTGGGACGTCCAAGATATCTGCTGATATATTTTACCACAGTATCAGGATCACAAAGGTTTGGTTTTGCATAGACATAAAATCCTTCTTTATCCTTACGGTAGATGGCTCCTTTCATTTTTTTAAAAGAA
>RAYB01000119.1 GCA_003669055.1 bacterium 1XD21-70 | reverse complement strand
TGTAACTTCCTTTGTTTGCTTTTATGTTTCGGTATGCGAGTAATATATTCTCACGGCTCAATATAATGCTCATGAGATTTGGAAACGAATCTCCATTTAAACTTTTTTGATATAGTTCATCGTATATTGCCTGCATGCCATAATATTCTGCATGTCTAAGGTCGTCTACACATAGATTTTTGTTTTTCTTTGGCATAAGGCATCACCTCCTCCTGCGAAAGTGACCCTTTTGGTCTTATTCGAATCCTTATGTTAGACTGAATAATGCCTGTTTTTAACAACCGACTAGTGGCCATTCCTCCGTCTCCCTCTTTTTCGCAGGAAACATCTTAAGTTCGACCACAACCTTTCAGCACCGATTCATCTGCTTATTATTCTTCGTCAGATTATCTCTCATGAGACTCGATACCTTTCCTTGTTCCGATAATTCTATCTGTTCATACATACTTTTAGGTCTCCGCTATGAACCTGTCGGCTCGACAATACCTGTAATATTGTATGGTCGTTCGTAGGGTCAATTTCTACTAAACCACACCGGCTGCGCATTAACGCATCCATGCATTTCTACATGGACTTCTTTTAGATCCGTACATCCGCGGTTTTCGTCAGCACAACCCGCTACAGTGTGTATTCTAACCATGAGTATCTTATAGACTCTGGGCCTATAGGCTGCGCACCCCACCTCTGGGGCGTTTTCGTTGGTGTAAAACAAACCATTACGGCATTAAGAACATAACGTTCAAACTCTCAGCCTTTGTCGTGGAGCTTCCAACCCCAGCCTTTACGGCTGACGCAAGTCCACCAAGAGTAGGCGTTTCAGGGCGTTACCCCGTCATTCCACCTATCGAATTATCAGTTCACAGACTGATTTTGATAAATCATGCTGTGCGCAGACTTTTTACCGCCTGCGAACAAGTCGCACT
>RAYB01000013.1 GCA_003669055.1 bacterium 1XD21-70 | reverse complement strand
CGAAAAGCTCATTTTTAAGCTTTTCGCCCATCATTATCATAGAAGATCTGTATTTACAGACTTTTCTTCATAGTCTCTCTATTTTTCTACCAGCTTCTTCTTGCATAATTTGAAATCTATTCATTAACATTTCGCCACAAAAATGACAATCATTCAGAAAGTTTAAAAAATAAAAATTATCAAAATCTTTTCTTAAATATTCACATAGTACACTGTTTTGGATGATTCCGTTCACAATATCTTTATCAATTATTATTCTTGGATAATTTGCAATTTTATCTTCTAAATAATATGATTTCAAAAGCGCCTCACCCTAAACCATTACATCTTCTATAAATAATTGTCCTATAGAAATGCCTCCACGCAAAAGCCACCCCACACTATCGCTGGCAGAAAGTTCTTGGAAGCGTCCAGCACACATTAGAAGGCTTTGAATCTCTTGAGTTTGTTGGGGAATCTGATTTGACAATTTTTTAGCTATTATAATATTATCCGAAAAAATTTTGAATTGTATGTCCTGATTTTCCTCAATTTGAACATCTCGTGTTGATTTTACCGAAAATGTATAAAGATTATGTAGTTTGTTCATTGCCAATTGGCTGTCCTTTGATTGAATCTTATTTGTAACACCTAAAAGGTCAATGTACGCAACAATATATCCATTCTCGCCTATCATTAGAAATGTGTTGTTTCTAAAATTTTTCCAAGATTCACTGGAACTGTGGTAATGTGTATCAAGGGAGGTTTAGTTTGTGCCTTTCTTGATCTTTAAATTATATTTTTCACACTCTGCTTCTAATTTGGGAAAATTCAGGCAGCGATTCCTGCCTGCAAATGGCTCATTGGATAGGTATTTCTTATATAGGACATTGGCTTTATTGCAGATTACCTCATTATTCGTCTGACACCATTTCAGATTGTTCTTCTTCAATAGGTATCATCAGATTAAAATTTAAAACGCCTAATAAATTTCCATTTACTTCAATTTTAGAAAAGTCCATAGAATTTTTCATGTTCTTATGTTTTTCCTTTGGCGATGAAAGTGGTATGCAATATTTGTGAATGCCACAAATAACAACAATCCCGATGAAAACCCTGTTATCTTTTCCTGCTTGTGGCGAAACAGAAAGCATTTTATCATCTATATTATGTAGATTACGGATATATTTCATATCCACCTTGTATAATTTAAAATCTGTCTGCATATATCTCCTCGTTAAAAATGGCTATGTGTTTCCACATAGCCATTTGTGTAGTAACTCCATTAGAGTTGCTAACGCTTTTAGCAGTCCACTTTGCGGTAGGACTCACCACTAATAATATAATACTATATCTCTGAAAATAGTCAATAATTTTTCAAAACTTAAAATAAATGCCTAGAAAATATTTTTTTGGGCATTACGCAATACTGTTGGCATGATGTTGTGGTATAATTTGGATAATGGAGGTGAAAAATGATTCGGACATACCATATTTTCACCTATGGATTTACTGCCATAGAGGAAAATATCATAGGGAAAATGTTGCCTGATAAGAAAAGCGTTTTGGTATCAACAGACTGCTTTACAGATTTGGTAGCTTGCAGCTCATATGCAATTTTAATTTGCACTGTTGTAATAAAGTTTCAATCTGGATAACTCAAATTTAGAAGGTGTCGCTTAACTGGATGTTAAGCGACACCTTTTTAGTTTACAGGTGGTTTACAGACTGATAAAAAACCATTTTTTTGTAATCGATTTGATTATAGCATCATTTTTTATGCGCGTCAACCGCATCACTTTGCCTTTTCTGGCATGAATTGTTAAGGATTTTTTAAAAATTTGTCGCTTAACATCCAGTTATGCGACATGCAGCTACAAGAGGGAATATGTCAAAAACGGAAGGGTACAGTATATCTGTTTAGCTTGGCTATCCTCTCACAGAGGAGGGGGCATACAGGCAGGGAAGGGAAGTGGGCAGGATCTGGTATCTGTTGGATTGCTGTGGAGAAGAGGAGCAGGAAGTGGTAGGGCAGTGCATGGATAATGCCCCCAGGGACATCCTGGAGGCTGCATGGATCCTGAAATGCCAAAAGCTGCTGCGTTACCAGGGAGGGTGGCACGTGGCAGAGCGGAACCTTTTCCCAGGGTATGTGGTACTGTCCGTCCCGGACAAGCCGGAAGGCATAGCCCCATTGGAGGAAATGCTTAAGAGGCTGTTCCCCGGAAGCAGGAGAGAAAGAAATGGGAGGCTGCATGCCGTATGCCAAGGCAGCAGGGAAAGCCTGCTAAGGCTATGCGGCGGCAGCCAGGTCATCGGGATGTCCCGGGGACGCATCTGCGGAGAGAACCTTGTGGTGACCGGCGGGCCGCTGGCGGGGCATGAGAAAAACATCCGGAAAATAGACCGCCATAAACGGGTCGCCTGGGTGGGGATGCCCGGGGAGGCTGTGGGGGAAGACAGGAGGAAAGAGCCTGCCGTCCTCCAAAGGATCTGTGTGGGGTTAGAGATCTACGAGAAGCATATACAGGATTGAGGGCTGGATCCCTGAAGCATTGGCACAGGGGTTGGGTTCTTATGGTTATATTGGCAGCGGGAGGCCGCAGCAGGGAGCATGGATGCTTCCGGCTGCGGATGGCGGAGCCTGCCCGAAAAAGTGGGCATTGACCCTGGCTGGTGGATGCCTGCCATATATGGGCAGCATTACTATATGAAAACAGGAGAACATGCTATGTGGTATGTGATACAGACGCTGGGCGGGGAAGAGGAGCATACTGCTGATATGATAAGGAGGAGGGTTCCTTCTTATTATATAGAGGAGTGTTTTATCCCCAAGAGGGAGCGGATGAAGAAATTTTATGGGCAGTGGAACAAGGTGGAGGAGATCCTGTTCCCTGCCTATATTTTTGTGGCCACGGACAGGCCGGGGGAGTTGTACCAGGAGTTGAGGCGAGTGCCGAGGCTGACGAAGGTTTTGGGGAGGGAGGAAGGGTATTTTGTCGCGCTGAGTGAAGAGGAGGAGAGTCTGGTGCGCAACCTAGGAGGGCATATGCACCGGGCAGGCCTGTCGAAGGTGGTGGTTGGGGAAGGGAAGAAGATCCGAGTGATTGAAGGGCCGCTGAAGGATTATGCGGGGGATGTGGTGAAGGTGAACCTGCATAAGAGGGAAGTGGTGGTGCGGGTGGGGTTTATGGGGAGGGAGACGGAACTGCGGTTGGGGATTGAGATGGTGAGGGAGGATAAAAGGGCATTAAAAGCCTAATGAAGTGTATGGTTAAGAAAAATATAAAACGAAATATTACAATTACAGGGACGCTTTTAATAGGGATTTGCATGATAGTTAAGTTTATAACAGAAAAATCTGGAGATGTTTCCCGTCAAAATGTATATATGCATTATATTAAGCCTGCTCTGGATAAATGTTTATCCTTTGTCGGGCTTTTAATTATTAGCCCTCTATTTGGAATTATTTCTCTTGCCATAATAATAGATGACCCAGGGCCTGTACTGTTTACACAAAAAAGGGTAGGGAAAGATAAAGAGTTTTTTCGATTACACAAATTTCGCTCTATGAAGATTCAAACTCCTCATGATGTGCCAACACATCAACTGCAAGATCCGGATCAGTATATTACACGGGTCGGAAAATTTTTAAGAAAAAGTAGTTTGGATGAACTTCCTCAGATGTGGGATATATTCCGGGGAAAAATGAGCATCATAGGTCCTAGGCCAGCTTTGTGGAATCAGAAGGATTTGGTGGAAGAAAGAGACAAATATGGTGCTAACAAAGTTTTACCCGGGCTTACAGGATGGGCTCAGATCAACGGGAGAGATGAACTCGAAATTCCGGCAAAAGCCAAAATGGACGGAGAGTATGTTTCTAAACTTAGGTCAGGGGAGATGGAGGCATTTCTTTTTGATCTGCGTTGCTTATTAGGCACTATAAAATCTGTTTTATCTTCAGAAGGTATTGTGGAGGGCAGAACAGAGGGATTGCATAGAGAAACTGCCGATATCAGAGATTATGGTTATCGAAAAAATTTCCATATAGACAGTTGTGTACAAAAACGTATTTTAATTACAGGTGCAAATAGCTATATCGGGGAATCTTTTAAAGATTATGCCAAAAGATATTATGGCTCAAACTTCTTTATAGATACAGTAGATACTTTGGACGGAAGCTGGCGGGAGAAGGACTTTAGTTCCTATGATGCAGTTTTTCATGTTGCCGGAATCGCACATGCAGATGTAGGAAATGCGGACGAGGAAATGAAGAAAAGGTATTACGCGGTGAATACAGATCTGGCGCTTGAGACGGCTAGGCTTGCTAAGGCATCAGGCGTCAGACAATTTGTTTTTATGAGTTCCATGATTATTTATGGAAAATCGTCCCTATATGGAAGGAAGCAGGTGATTGATGAACATACGCTTCCATTCCCGGCAAATTTCTATGGTGACAGCAAATGGCAGGCAGACCAAGGCGTGAGACAATTGGCAGATGAAGACTTTTATGTAGCTGTGTTGCGTCCACCTATGATTTATGGGCCAGGAAGCAAGGGGAATTATTCGGTTTTAGCAAAGCTGGCAAAAAAACTTCCGATCTTTCCGGCTGTGGAAAATGAACGTTCTATGCTTTACATTGACAATTTTTGTGAGTTTTTGTGCTTGCTTATGATGAGTGGTGAGGGCGGGGTTTATTTTCCACAGAATTTGGAGTACACGAATACATGCCGTATGGTGAAGGCCATTGCGGACGCAGCAGGGCATCCTATCTGGGTGACACGGGTGCTCAATCCGGCAGTAGACATAGCTTCCTATATCCCGGGGAAAGTGGGAGATATGGTTCGTAAAGCATTTGGAAACAGTATCTATGATCAAAGGTTGTCTGTTTATAAAGGGCTTGATTATTGTGTCAAAGACCTATGGACATCTATAGCAGAGACAGAAGAGGGTCGCTGAAAAGGAGTGTAGAAGAATTGCAGACCATATGGATTATTGATCACTATTCATCGGAACCAAAATACGGAGGAATATCACGACAATATGATTTTGCGAAAGAACTGGGGCGGCGTGGCTATCATGTGGTCGTGATTGCATCAGGTTTTTGCCATTTTACGCATAGCTATATCTCCGAAAAACGGGTGAAGGCCAGTAAAGTGGCGGAACATGTACATTACATTTATCTGAAAACAAGCAGCTATGAATCCAATGATGGCATAGACCGTGCAAGGAATATGTTGGATTTTATGAATAAGGTCATGAAATATGAGGGGATCATTGCAAGGCGGTACGGAAGGCCGGATGTAGTGACTGGATGTTCTGTGCATCCCCTGGCTTGGGTTGCGGCGTATAAAGCCGCGAGGAAGTATAAAGCCCGTTTTGTAGCAGAGGTGCGTGATTTTTGGCCTAGGATCTGGGTGGCTGGCGGAGAAAAAAAGGCGTCAGATCCAATGGTAGTGTTTTTCGGCTTGATTGAAAAATGGGTCTTTCATCATGCAGACCGTATCATTTATTCCATGTTCCATGGAGATAAATACATCTGCGGGGAACTTGGGATTACAAGAAGTAAGGTATATTTGATTGGGCAGCCTATGGACTGTTCTAGGTTTGATGAGAATCGGGAAAGGACAGAACTGCTACCAAGGGAAATACAGGAGTTTCTTAAAGACTCTTTTGTGTGCTCCTTTGCAGGCTACTATATGGCCTATGAAGGAGTCTACGTGATGCTTGAGGCTCTGAAAATACTAGAGTCAAAGAAACTGCCTATTAAAATGATATTTGCAGGTTCCGGGCAGGAGGAGGAAGGGATGTATAAGTATATCAAGGAAAATCACCTTAACAATGCCTTGGTATATGGCAGGATCCCTAAGGAAGCAGTACCGGCGTTGATTTCCCATTCTCAGATTTGTATGGCGCATCTAGAGGTGAAGGGTCGCAAGGAGGTTTACAAATATGGGGTATCCAAGAATAAAGTAAATGAATATCTGTATTCCGGTGCCTGTACGCTATACGGATTTCTCTATCAGGATGATGAAGTGGCCGTAAGTGGTGGCGGAATTATGTTTGAACCTTATAATGCAAAGGATCTGGCAGAGAAAATCGAGTACATATACAATCTGCCGGAAACAGAAAGGAAGCAGTATGGACAAAAGGGACGGGAGTATATAAGGAAAACACACAGCGTAGAGGTTTTGGCAGACCGTATGATTGAGGTAGCATTTAGATGAATGGAATGGAGAAGGCATATCTTTATTGGAATACGGTAAAGCACCTAAAGCCGGTACAAATTAAGCATCAAATAGAAAACAGGGTATACAGGGATAGAAGGAAGAAAAATATGGACTATGTAAATGAACTCCCTGTACCTAAAAAGAGAACTGCAATAAGGATTTTAATACCGGAGCTGGACTGTGAAGCTTGCTATTTAGAAAGGTTTTCGGTGGACAGGATGATGCTGGGGATGGTGGAACTTCTTCATGAAGCCCACAGAGTGGGGAAAGAGTGGAATGTTCCAGAAGCCTCCCGTTTATGGAACTATAATCTTCATTATTTGGAGTTTTTGATTCCCTTGGCTGTGCAGTACACAAGTACGGGAAAGGATGCCTATTTTTTTAAGTGGAAAGAATTGATAGAGGGTTGGTTAGGCCAATGTTTTGGTGGCAGTTTGGAACCATATCCCATATCCATGAGGATTCCTAATTTGTTGATCTGTATGGAATTGCTCAGAGAAAAGATAAATGGTACGGAATTGGAAGAAAAACTGTTTGGATCTGTTTACCGGCAATACAGATATTTGCTTCTGGCACAGGAAAAGGCTCTTCTTGCTAACCATTATTTTGAAAACCTAAAAGCGATAGTGATATCCAGCCTGCTGTTTGGGGAACTGGATATTTACCATAAATATTTTGTTTTATTTTTAAAGGAGATTGAGGAACAGATTTTGAACGATGGGCTTCATTTTGAGAGAAGCCTGATGTACCACAAGGTTATCTTGGAGGATATCCTACGCGTGTATTTGGTACTTAACAGTGTACAGCGTATGGGAGACGCACAGAAACTTATTCCTACAATCTGTATGATGGCATCGGCAATGGTGTGTTTGGAGCAGGGGTTTGAAAGAATTCCTCTTTTTAATGATGCTGGAAATAATGTTAGCAAGGATAAAAATGCTTTGCTTCGAGCTATTGAAAGAAATTGCCGTGATTCCAGGGATATTTGTAATAGCGTATGGGAAAAAGAGAAGGGGAAGAGAGCAATGGCGGTCTGCAGCTTTAAAGCTTCTGGTTACTATAAATTGTATTATGATGAGACGGCGCTTTTTTTTGATTGTGGAGAAATCGGTCCTCCCTATATGGGCGGACATGCCCATAATGACTGCCTTAGCTTTGAATTATGTGTTAAGGGAAGTCCTTTATTCGTTAATTCCGGTACAGGACAGTATCAGGGAGGGCTTCGCCCTTTTTTCCGCAGTGCGGCAGCCCACAATACGGTGATGATTGACAGTAGAGAACAGTCGGAACTGTGGGGAGAGCACAGGGCGGCACGGCGGATAAGGAAGGTGCAGGGCGCGGTTAGAGGCGGGGCATTGATTGGCCAGTTCCAAAGCTTTTTGGGGGATTCTTTTCGGAGGAGCATAAAGTGGAAGAAGGAAAATGGGAATGTGCTTGTGATAAGAGATGATATAAAAGCCTGTGATACAGAAAGACATATGGCCAGGCAATTTTTCCATCTCGCTCCGGGATATTACTATATACGGGATGGAAAGCAGGTAAAGATTGTGGAGGGAAGATCACTTAAGGCAGTGGTGAAACTTCCTGAGGAATGCGATTATATGATTCACAGAGACGGATTGTTGTCAAATTATGCAGAGGATTTTGGTGAATACCGGAAAAAAGAGGTTCTGGAAATCAGGACACCTTTTGAAGGCGAGGTTTGCTTAAAGACCGAAATAGACATTTTCAGGAGATAACAGGAGAGTGAGAAGAAATGGTTAATGTAATAGGATTGGGATACATCGGGTTGCCCACAGCTTTGATGCTGGCGTCTCATGGCGTAGAGGTGATTGGTACGGATTATAATAAAAAATTGGTAGAAACATTGAATGCAGGATATACCACATTTAAAGAGGACGGCCTGGACAGACTGTTTCAAAAGGCGGTAGAGGCTGGCATTCACTTTACAACAGAGTATCAGGAGACGGACACATACATTGTTTCTGTGCCGACTCCGTACGATAAGTTTTCAAAAAAAGTAGATGCCTGCTATGTGGTAGCTGCGGTGAAGGATGTGTTAAAGCTGGCGCCGAAGGGGGCTGTGATTATCATTGAATCTACGGTTTCCCCAGGAACGCTGGATAAATTCGTACGCCCGGCGATTGAAGAAATGGGACTGAAAATCGGTGCAGATGTGCATCTTGTTCATGCACCAGAGCGGATTATACCGGGAAATATGGTTTATGAACTGCTTCATAATAATCGCACCATAGGAGCGGATGACAAAATAATCGGAGAGAAAGTGAAATCTCTCTACAATTCTTTCTGTCAGGGGGAAATCATGGTTACGGATATCCGGACAGCGGAGATGACGAAGGTGGTAGAAAATACATACCGTGCGGTCAACATAGCATTCGCAAATGAACTGGCCAAAATATGCCGGCATGATAATATGGATGTGTATGAGATTATCCGTATCTGTAATATGCACCCCAGAGTGAATATCCTGCAGCCAGGACCGGGGGTGGGAGGCCATTGCATTTCTGTAGATCCCTGGTTTTTGGTGGGGGATTACCCGAGCCTGGCAAAGGTAATTGACGAATCCATGAAAACCAACGACGGGATGCCGGACTTTGTACTGAACCGTATCTATGAGATTATGAAGAGCGAAGGGCTTAGGGATGTTACACGGGTAGGATTGTATGGGCTTACCTATAAGGAAGATGTGGATGATATACGAGAATCACCGGCCTTGCAGCTTCTTGAATCACAGGAGCGGCATTTGGCTCCGGGGCTAAAGGTCTATGACCCATTGATTTTGGAAGAAGTGGTACCGAACCAGTATTACAGTCTGGAAGAGTTTCTGGAATCTGTGGATATGGTGGTTGTTATGGTGGGGCATAAGGAGATTAAAGAAAATATGGATAAACTGAAAGGGAAGGTGGTGTTGGATACACGGCATGTCTGTGAATTTGACAAGGTTTATCAGTTATAATTACAAAAATCTGTTTTTTTAAAAATTTTTGATAGAGGAGATTAGAAATTTGAAGCAGTTATTTTTGTCCGTCAGAGACGGCTCTGTAAATATAGTGGAAACACCAATGCCTACAGTAAAAGAAAATACGGTTATTATTGAAACATTATATTCAGTGGTCAGTGCCGGAACCGAGCGTTCTCTGACATCTTTTGGCGGAAAGAATCTGGTCCAGAAAGCGATGGAACGTCCCGATCAGGTTAAGAAAGTCACTGAGAAGATGAGTACAGATGGCATTCTTACCACAATAGAATCTGCATTTGGGAGATTGAAGGATCCGATGCCAATGGGTTATACGGCAGTAGGGAGAGTGGTAGAGGTAGGAAAAGGAGTAACAGAGGTATCCCAAGGCGATATAGTTGCAGAGGTTGGACAAGCCTATCATAGTGAAGTGAACCGTGTAGGGAAGAACCTTATCGTGAAGGTGCCTAATGAACTTGAGGATATTCGGCAGGCAGCATTTTCGGCACTAGGTGGTATTGCGCTGGAAGGTATCCATCAGGCAGAAGTGCAGCTAGGAGAAACCGTAGCTGTCATTGGACTCGGTCTTCTTGGCCACATTACTGCCCGGATTCTATATGCTTATGGGTGTGATGTTATCGGTTATGACGTGGCAGATAAGTCTTTGCCGGCAACAAAATTAAAGGCTTTTATTAATTCAACAGATGATAGCGCAGCAGATATAACGAAGGCTCTTACCAAAGGGCGGGGGGTTGATAAGGTAATCATTACCGCGGCAACAGATTCAAATGAACCGATTGTTCTTTCTCAGCAGATCACGAGGGACCGTGGTATCGTTTGCATGGTTGGTGTGACACAGATCAATCTTGACCGCAGGGCTTTTTATGAGAAGGAATTGTCATTTAAGATTGCAAGATCCTATGGGCCTGGCCGGTATGATCCATCCTATGAGGAAGCAGGGGTTGATTATCCAATAGGTTATGTTCGGTTTACAGAGGGCAGAAATGTCGAGGAATTTATTCGCCTTTTATCTGCGCAACGATTGGATATTTCTGATCTTATCACACATGTGATTCCTTTTTCCGATGCGGCAAAAGCATATGAGATGATTGCCACAAATCCGAACCGGGAGAAGTATATTGGTGTCCTTTTTCAATATGATGAGAATAAGGACAAGTGGAATACGGTTGTAAAGAGCAATGCTGCAAAACAACGGGTGGACAAAAAACAAGTTGGATTCGGCCTTATTGGTGCAGGTAATTTTGCCCGTGTGACTATGCTTCCGATTATGGCATCATCTGGACTATATCATTTCAGAGGATTGGCAACTACAGGAGGTATCGGTGCGGCTCAGGCTAATGAAGTTTTTCATTTTAATTATACAACCAATGATTACAAGAAATTGTTGGAGGATAAAAATATTGACCTGGTCGGCATTTCAACTCAGCATAACAGTCACGCAAAGTTTGTAGTAGAAGCCTTACGAGCAGGAAAAAGCGTGTATTGTGAGAAGCCGCTTTGCCTGACGCTTGAGGAACTTGACCATATTGAGCAGGTATATAAAGATGCTCCAGGACAACTCTTCTGTGGTTTGAATCGTCGTCACGCACCATTGATTGAAAAGATAAAAAGGGATTTAAAGACGAATTCGATCCCTGCTATTTATGACTATATCGCTAATGCAGGTTTTATTCCCGAAAATCATTGGACACAGGACGAGACAAAGGGAGGTGGAAGGATTATCGGAGAAGCTATTCATTTTGTCGATACCATTATGTATCTTGATGGCAGCAAATTGGTAGGGGTTTCCGTAAACTTCGCAGATAATCCAGGATACCAGAAGAAGGACAATGCCATAATCTCTCTTCGCTTTGCATCTGGTGCTATCGGTACAATCATCTATACGTCTATGGGGAGTAAACGGTATCCAAAGGAACAACTAAGGGTGTTTAGTAACGGTTCCATATATGAGATGGATAACTATATTGAACTTAGAAAATATAGTTGCAATAAGAAGAGAGAGATGAGATTTAAGCAGGATAAAGGCTTTAGGGATGAGTATCGGAGGATCATTGATGTGATGAAAGAGGGAAAAAAGAATAAGGCGGCTGAGGATGCATTGAGGGCGCACAGGATGCTGCTGGAGGCATTAGAGGAGATTTGATTGGCATTAACCACAGATACAGTAGCGGAGGCTTAAACCATACTTATGGAAATGATCTTGAATATTGTTGTTTGCTTTAACAATAAAAAAGAAATAATGGATTATATTAAAAAGTTAGAAAGAATAGAATTCAGCGATAAACTTGTGATATGTGTTGTGATAAATGATGATACAAATATTGAATATTTTGGTAAGAAAAATGAAAATATATTTGTATATAAATGCAAAGGTAATAGTGGATATTTAAACGGTGCTTTATATGGTTATAAGAGTATGGAAGGCAAAGGCTACACATGGAAATGGGTGATTATTTCAAATACAGACATCGACTATCCTGATAATCAATTTATTAAGAAGTTGCTGGGAGGAAAATATCCAGAGAATGCGTGGGCCATTGGTCCTGATATATATTGCCCCTTCACAGGAGAACACCAGAATCCGAGATATATGCGGCGTATATCCAAAAAAAGGATGAAGATTTATTTGCTGGTATATTCTAATGTTATGTCGGCATTTTTATATCACATGTTAAGCACATTAAAAAAAAGAAGAGGAAAAAGCAATAAGAAAGATATAAAAGTGGTTACGCAAGTTTATCTAATACATGGCGCATACATGATCCTGACGGAAGCTTTGATTGGGCAACTTATGGTTAATCCTTTTAAAGGCCTGATGTATCATGAAGAACAGCACATAGCTGAAATAGTATACAAGAATAATAAAAAGTGCTTTTTTGACCCAGCTTTGAAAATCGTTCATAACGAACATTCTTCCACCGGAAAATCTAATTTTATAGAAAAGTATAAGCAAATGAAACATTCTTATCTTGTAAATTATAGAATGTACTACTAATAATGTGTGGTATTTGGAGAAAATGCTATGACAATTGCAATTGCTATGGCCACGTATAATGGCGAACAGTATATATACAAACAGCTGGAAAGTATTGTCAATCAAACAAGAAAACCAGATAAGATTGTTATCATAGATGATGCCTCAACGGATGAAACCGTGACGATTACTAAAAATATCTTGACAGAATCTCATATTCCGTTTGAAATTATTATAAATGATCATAATATTGGAGCAAGAGATAGCTTCTTCAAGTCGATTGAATACATAAATCAGGATATAGTTTTTTTCTCTGACCAGGATGATATATGGATCAGGAACAAAATTGAAGTAATGGCAAATGTATTTGAACAGAATAAAGATTGTGCTCTGGTTGTTTGTGATTCATTGATATGGGAGAACAAAACAAGTAACAAGAGACTGCATAAACGTTTAAAGATAAACTATCGCATTGACGACGAAAAACTTGTCGATATGGAGTGGTATTGGAGAGAATTAATATGTAGGAATATTGTAACAGGAATGAATATGGCGTTAAGTATTAATGCAGCGAGAATAACGAGCGGGAGTATTTCTATGCTGCATGATTCATGGTATGCGATGATAGCGCCTGTATTTGGAAAAGTTTATGCCATTGAGATGCCGTTAGTAAAATATAGGCAGCATAGCAATAATGTTAAAGGGGCAAAAAGGGTGATTAGCAGGAGAAAGATAGTTAATTCCAGGGAAAAAGTAAAAAAGGCATTCTGTTTAAAAAAGGAAAGAGTCAGAGTTATTAAGGAAATAGATAAACAAAAAGGCGTGCTTTCGGCATCAAACAGGGAATATTTAATGAAGTACGATGACTTTTTAACAAAACAGAATAGTTACATTGAAACGGGAAGATTTTTATCCCTGTTGATTCTAAAAATCAAATCAAGATATATGAATTATTTGGAATTAGACATCCGAGATGAGTTTGTTAGCATGGGAAATTTTGCCAGAAATATAAAACAAAAATTATTAAAGGAAAGATGTGGAAGAATTTAAGGTGTTTCTCAGAGAGCGAGCGGCCGAATAATCGTTAATAAAGGGAATGGATATGAAGAAAGTATTAATTATAACATGGGATATGATGCCCTTTACGAAAGTGTGGGGGAATTGCCAAAGAATGTATTTCCTGGCGGATTACTTATCAGATATGGGAGATTGTGTGGATGTTATCTGTGCTTATAATTCAAAGGACGTTAATGGGGGAAATTGTGAGATCCCATTTAATGTTCTGGCATTTGATTTTTATGGGAGGCATAGAAAGCCAGCCCGGAAAGAAAATAATATTAAGAAAAACCCCAAAAAAGATATGATAAGGAATCTTTTGATATTGATTGCGGATGTTTTTGCGCGTTTAGTTAATATGTTTTATAATGAAAGCAATTATAGAAATTCCTTAAAAGTTTTATTATGGACGCTACAAAATAGAAAGAATATCAGAAATCAATTAGAAGAAAAAACATATGATAGTATAATTATTTCAGGGCCGCCACATACTTTGTTTAGGGAAGTGAATTTAGCTAGGAGATATGGTACAAATGTGATACTTGATTATCGCGACCCTTGGAATTTGTGGAGGAAAAAATATCCTTTATCATGTGTGATAGAGAAGTCTGTTATAAAACAAGCGGACAAAATAGTTTTTACGAATGATAATGTTAGGCTAGATACTATAGCGAAGTATAAAATCGACCCTTCAAAGACAGAAGTGATAGCAAACGGTTATTCCAAAAAAATGTGGAACTCGGCTTTTGAACAGGGAAAACTTGAAAAAAGTAGTGAAAGCGATATTTTTAAAATTGCATATGTTGGTGGGATAGGAATTAACAACCGTGCTGAATATAGAGATTGTACAAACTTGGTACTCGCCTATAAAAAATTTAAATCAAACAAAAACTGTAGGTTGAAAATAATTGGTGTTACAGATATTAAAGAACGTGATATAGAATTATACCATGCAGATGGAATAGAACTGAGAGGGCAAATTACCGAGATTGAGTCATTTAAGGAAATGGTGAATGCAGATGTCTTAGTAATACTCCATACACCGAAGGATGACTCTGGAAAGTATATTGTCAGTGCAAAGTTATATGATTATATGGCATCTGGAAGTTGTATACTCTCAATTGGAAATAAAGGTGATCTCCATCAGGAACTTGTGGAGGACAATAGGCTGGGAGTTTTTTCTGTTAACAGTCAGAAGGAGATAATGAATAAACTTGATTTTTTATATGGCTTATGGAAAGAGGATAAATTATTAAAAAGAGATTCAAATAATATTACAAATCTTGAGTTGTTTTCAAGAGAAAACCAATATGCTAATTATAGAAAGCTTTTATAGCAGTTAAATAGTGGTGAAGATTAAATGGTAAATATAAATAGACAATATTTGAATAATTATAAAGGATGGAATGAAACACTACTGCTTGTATTTGAATCACTTCTGATGGATATTCCATTATCTCTTTGTTTCTCTTCCGTTTCTATACTCACTGCAGATATGATCGGAGTTATAATCATTTTATTATTTATAAGAGGAATGGATAAAAAAACTCTTTTGCATTTAGGAATATATAAGATTATAGCAGTGGCATTTGTTTTGTTGGTTTATTACGGCAGTATCCAAACATATGGGGCACCATATTTTATTGGAGGTTCAGATGATCTTCATTTTGAGGATACAGCATCATTATTCCTGAAAAATAATTATAAATGGCCATGGGATTATCCGATAGAGACGAATTGCAGCGGAATGTATTGGCTGCTATCACAGCTGATGAAAATTTCTGGTGGGGAACAATATTATAGTACCTTTGCATTCCGAGTGCTTAATATAGATTTTCTTATGGCAATAGGAGTGATTGCATATAAGATAGCAAGATATAGTTTAAGATTGGAGAAAACACAGGCAAAGCTTATTATGCTTTCGGTTATTTTTTTCCCAAATGCAATTTATCTTAGTTCTTATGTTTTTAGAGATACATTATGCTGTTTGATTATCGTTATTGCATATGCTATTTGTGAGGATATTACAAGGAACTCATTGGAGCCTATTATTTGCAGAAACAGATTTTTATCAACTTTGTATATCCTTGTTCTTGCATTCTTTGCGTACTGGTTAAGGAAAGAACTGCTTTTCTTAATGTTAGTAGTATTTTGCATATCATTTGCCGGAGACCGAATCACGAGAAACAGACTTTTAATCATGTTCATGGCAGCTGTTTTTGCACTTGTTATTTTGGTGCGGTTTCATGCAATTTCATTTATCTTAGCAAAAGCAAGCAGGTATGTTCTTTATCATTATCAATATATTGCAGAAAAAAACAGCAGTGAGTTGTATAGTAAGATTTTTTTGACGCCGGTATTTCCGCTGGGAATATGCTACCGTACATTATATGGTTTTGTGTTTCCTTTGCCGACAGGGATTATACAATTTTTTAATATATTTAATAATGGGCTTACATTTGTTAATTTTATTGTGAGTCTTGGGTCATGTTATCAAGTGGTTATGCTGCCTTTTCTTATAAGCGGGTTAAGGCGGGTTAACCGGATATCGTTAGTTTTTTGGGCAGAATTTTTATCTATTATACTTACAACTTTTACTTTTCGTCATTTTATAATGATTTATCCCTTTATGTTCGTAATAATCTTTAATGAATATTACCATTTTAGTATTAAAAAACGGCAAAGATATTTTTGGCTTGGACTGACAGTCTTATGTGTGTTAGCGGCAGTATACATACTCTATAAGTTCGTTTGAGATGATATTTCAATAAGTAACAATAAGGATTGAGGTGAAAAGGTGCGTGATAGATATGGCTGATAGATCAATTATAATTGGCAGAAATACCACACTGTTTGAGGCTCTGCAATTGATGGATAAGTTGGGGAAACGGCTGTTAATCATCTGTGACGGCGATTTTTTTATAGGATTAGTTAGTATTGGGGATATCCAGAGAGCCATAATAAGAAAGATAGATTTATCCGATTGTGTGATGAACCATATCAGAGGGGATATATTGTATGCAAAGGAAAACGATAGCACTGATTATATTATGGGCGCAATGAAAAAGGAACGCATCGAAAGCATGCCCATTGTGGATGCAGGGGGAAAGCTTGTTCAAATTATTGGGTGGGATGATTTATTTAATAACGAGAAATGCTGTAAGTCGGTTGGGTGCCCGGTTGTAATAATGGCTGGAGGGAAAGGCGAACGATTAAAGCCCTTGACGAACCTTATTCCTAAACCATTGATCCCGGTGTCTGATAAAACAATTATTGAGGAAATAATGGATGTTTTTTTGGCTGCTGCTTGTGAGGAATTTATTATATCGATTAATTATAAGGCAGATGAAATAGAAAAATATTTTTCTGAACGTAAAGATATAAACTATAATATTTCGTTTATAAGAGAGGGGAAACCTCTGGGAACAGGTGGGGCATTGGCATTATTGAGAGGGAGTCTGAAAAAATCTTTTTTTGTGTCAAATTGTGATGTTCTTGTAGATATAAATCTATCTGATCTGTTTGAGTATCATGTGAAAGCTAAAAATATTGCAACGATCGTTTCTGTGATAAAGTCTTTTAGTATTCCATATGGAATAATTGAAACTAGAGAAGGTGGTATTCTGACTGACATAAAGGAAAAACCAAATTTATCATATCAATTCAATTCGGGGCTTTATCTTTTGGAACCAGAAATATTTAGATATGTAGATGATGGGGAAAGTATAGATCTTCCAGATATGTTAAAGAGGGCAAAGAATATTGGCGAAAACATTGGCGTATTTCCTGTCCCGGAGGGATCATGGAGAGACATGGGGAATTGGCATGAGTATCTAAATATGATCCAGAACCATGCTCCGGTATAAGCTTAAATATTTCTGCATATGGTGAAACAAAAGGATTAGAAAACAGTACAAATATTTTATATAAAGGATAGGTGATAACAGTGTTTGTTAACATTCCAGAAGAGTATTTGAAATCGGAAAGAGTTCATAATGGCTTTTCGTTTGAGTATAATGATCAAATATATAACAGCAGATTTGACGTGATTAATAAAATAATCTGGGGGGGGGGTAACGTGATTGATTTAGGATGTGTAGGATATATTCCAAATATAAGCAAGGCGATTGAAAATAATGTATATTTGCACGCAATACTTACTGACAAATGTGGTAATGTATTAGGGGTTGATATAGATTCTGATGGTATCAATTATGTGAAAGACCTGGGATATAACAATGTCATCAAGGCAGATATTATTCGGGACAGTGATACTATAAAAGGCTGGTTTGGGGATGAGAAGGTAGACTTTATGGTTATGGGGGAGATGCTTCATGAAATAGACGACCCTATAGGATTTCTATCTCAAATCAGACAAAACTATACAGGATTTATCAGGCAAATAGTGATTACAGTCCCTAATATTTATCGGTATAGTAATATCATTAACGGCTTAAGCGGGAAAGACATAAACCATACGGAAAATAGATGCTGGTTTTCACCATATACATTATGCAAGACATTAGCTTGTTCAGGCATAAGGCCAAAGGAAATATATCTTGCTGGAAGGTTGAAAGGGAAAAAGGGATTCCTGCTGGGGCTGTTTAAGAAGAATATATGCGCAGAGCATATTGTTTTAGTTGGAGAAATTTAGGGGCAGCAATTCTGATGAAAAAGAAAATCTTACAATTTTGCACATTTGACAGTGTTTATAATACTAATTTGCAAAAGCAATTAAATAATGACAGTGATTTTGCTTCTGAGTATAGTTTGGTCTCGCTAACACTGGAATCACTAATAGAAGCTTTCTTGAAAAATCAAGGTATAAGTGAATATAGCAGTTTGAATAAGTTAAAAAAATTGCTGTTTTGGAAGAAGTTTTGTAGATATCTTAATATAACCTATCCGTTTGATCCCCAAAAAGATATTGTTAATATTCAGTTTGTAGATTTTAAGTATATTTGGCTGATAGGTTATCTTAAAAAAAATTTTAGCCGCATTATACTCAGTTTTTGGGGAAGCGATTTATTAAGACAAAGTAATAGGCGCCTAAAGGCAATGAATAAACTTTTTAAGGTTTCAGATGTGATTACTTTTGAGACTGAAGAAATGGAATATATTTTTGAGAAAAAAACAAATAGAAATTATAAAAGTAAATATAGTTTAGTTAAATTTGGATTGTCAGAACTGGATGAGATTGATGGGCTGTCTAATGATGATATTCATAGGTTTTGCCATAAGTATAAAATTGATTCATGCAAAAAAACAGTAGTAGTTGGCTATAATAGGATTTTTCAGCAGCAGCATCTTCCGGTGATTCAGTCTTTGATTAAATATAATGTTTCTTCGGAAGATATCTTTATTATTGTACCATGGACTTATGGCAATCATGATCCAGAGTACAGACGAAGATTAGAAGATTGCATAAAAGGAAAATATAATTATTGCTTTTTAAACGATCACCTGGACGAAAAAGAGATAGCATGTTTGCGAAAAATCACAGATATTTTTGTCCAGGTTCAAATGACGGATTCATTGTCTGCTTCAATGCTCGAAACATTATATGCAAAGAACATGGTAATTACAGGAAGGTGGCTTCCTTATGAAGAATTAATAAACAAAGGCATAAAAATGGCCTATGTGGACAGTCCTGAATTAGTTGGGGAAGAGGTACGAAGATTGATAAAATGCAGCCAGAATGAAGAGGAACGATTAAGAAATAAATTAATAGTACATGACATGTCTAGCTGGGATGCAAATTTAGAAAAGTGGAAGAGTTTATACCGCGTATAGGAGGAAGCTTGTTGCCACTATGATGATTAAAGCAGATATTAAAAAGCTTTTTAAGACGGGATTTTTCCACATTTTTGGTGGGAGTGTCCTCAATAAAATTATTGTTTTTTTAAGCAGCATTGTAATTGTAAGAATTTTATCTAAAACAGAGTATGGAATATTTACATACGCTTGGAATATATATAGTTTTGTTATACTTGTCAATGGGCTGGGATTAGCGAATGGAGCATTGCAAGTCGGAAGCGAAAAGTGGGATGAGGCTGAATGTGAAAATATTTTCTTTTATGCTTTGTATAAAGGGATTTTATTTGACTGCGGAATTTTCATAGTGATGCTTCTCATTGCTTTTTTTTATCCAACGGCTATTGAAGACGCAAGGGCATTACTTGCAGCAATGTGCCTGCTGCCATTGGTTCAATTTCTTTATGAGTTGGAAATGACTTATTTGAGAGTAAAAAGAATGAACCAGAAGTATGCAGAAATAAACATAATCGCTACGGTTTTAGTTTTCTCCTTTTCTATAATCGGCGCACTTCTGTTTCGGGAAATGGGATTGGTGATTGGCAGATATGTTGCGTGGATATTGGTTATCTTTATTGGTTTCAAAGTTATTAACCACAGAGGGCGAAAGATAACACCTGTTATCGGTTTAGAGCAGAAAAGAAGTATTATGAGGATTTCTATTGTTTCCGTAGCGAATAATGGGATATCCTCTTTGTTGTATTTGTTAGATGTATTTGTGCTAGGTATAGTAACTACTAACGGAGAGATTTTAGCAAGTTATAAAGTGGCTACTGCTATACCGACTGCGCTTTTGTTTATTCCTTCATCCATTGCAATTTATGTATATCCTTATTTTGCAGTTCATTATAATGATAAGAAGTGGTGTTTGCGAAATTATAAAAAGATATTTGTGGCAAATATAGCGTTGAATTTTTTGATATCAATAATTCTAATTGTCTTTGCACCGCTCATTATTTATATTGTGTTTGGGAAACAATATATGGATGCAGTTCCGGTTTTCAGGATACTTTCGCTGAGTTATTTGATTTCCTCGTGTTTTAGAATCATTTCCAGTAATTTATTGGTAATGATGAAAAAACTTAAGTTTAACATGATTGAGGCGCTGCTAAGTGGTGTTATCAATGTATTTGCGGATTACTATTTTATAAAAGCATATGGAAGCATTGGGGCTGCTATTGTAACATTGATTGTTGTGACATTTTCAGGGTTGATGAGCACATCATACTTATTGTACACATATAAACATTAGGAGAAAGAAGTACTATGTTCTACTTAGATCGATTCATATCAGAATATGTAACAAAAAGAAAAACTTCTATGTTCTATTCGGATTTAGTTGATAACCGGGATGTTTTAAAAAATAGTATAGCAGGCAGATCTGTCCTGGTTATTGGTGGCGCCGGATCCATAGGTTCATCATTCATTAAAGCGCTTCTTCCATTCAAACCAGCATCACTTGTTGTGGTAGATACAAATGAAAATGCATTAGCAGAATTGACGCGAGATTTACGGTCCACGAGGGACATGTATGTTCCACCTGACTACATTACATATCCCATGGACTTTATATCACCTATATTCGGGAAGATGTTTCAAACCAGAGGAGGTTTTGATATTGTAGGTAATTTTTCGGCTCACAAACATGTGAGATCGGAGAAGGATGTATATTCTGTGGAGGCATTATTACAGAATAATGTTCTTCATGCGAAGAGGTTGCTTGATCTATTGTCAGAGTATCCTCCGGAGGAGTACTTTTGTGTCTCTACAGATAAAGCGGCAAATCCTGTGAATATCATGGGTGCGAGCAAGAGGATTATGGAGGATGTTATTTTCAGTTATAGCGACCGTTTCCCTGTGAAGACAGCTAGATTTGCAAATGTGGCATTCTCCAATGGGTCGCTTCCTGCTGGGTTTCTTGCCAGGATGCAGAAACTCCAGCCCTTGTCGGCACCAAGCGATGTGCGCCGGTACTTTGTATCTCTAGAAGAGTCCGGGCAGATTTGTCTCCTTGCCTGCATGCTCGGAAAAAACAGAGAAATCTTTTTTCCTAAACTTGAAGAGGCTCAAATGATGACTTTTGATGAGATTGCCAGGGCTTTATTAAGGGTGCAGGGATATGAAATCTTTGAGTGTGCTTCTGATGTGGAAGCAATTAACAAAGCTGAAGAATTGAAAAAAGGAAGTAAACAATATCCGGTCTATTTTTCATCCTCGGATACGGCAGGTGAAAAAATGTTTGAAGAGTTTGTGGCAGGGATGGAAAAGGCTGATATGAAGAGATTTTTGTCTTTGGGTGTCATTACTGGGAAAAAAATTCCGGATAAAGCAAAAATTGAGAGGTTGTTTGACGATTTATTTAGCTGTTTCGGGAAATCAGCAATAAGTAAAGCAGATGTTATAAAAATATTGAAAAATTATCTGCCGGATTTTAGCCATATCGAAACAGGAAAAAGCCTTGACGGGAAAATGTAATGATAAATGAAAGCGAAAGGAACCAGATGAAATGTATGATATTCCTTTATTTGATTTGAATTATGGTACTGAGGAGGAAGAGGCAGTAGTAGAAACAATTAGAAGTAATTGGATTTCTACAGGCCCCAAGTGTGAAGAATTTGAGAAAAATTTTGCAGAGGCAATTGGGGCGAAATATGCCTTAAGTATGTCAAACTGTACCGATGCTTTACATTTGGCTTGCTATTGTGCTGGAATAAAAAATAATGATGAAGTGATTTGTCCGTCTCTGACATTTGCTGCAACAGTGAATGCCATAAGATATATGGGAGCGATTCCAGTGTTTTGCGATATTGTTAGTATAAAGGATTTGACGATAGATCCTAAAAAGATCGAAAGATTAATCAGTCCCAAAACAAAGGCGATTATAGTTATGGATTATGCCGGATTTCCATGTCAAATGGATGAAATTATGTTGATTGCAAAAAAACATTCGTTGATGGTTATAGAGGATGCATGTCATGGGCCTATGTCTGAATATAAAGGAAAGTGTTTGGGGGGTATAGGCGACATTGGGTGCTTTAGTTTTTTTTCTAATAAAAATATTAGCACCGGAGAAGGGGGCATGCTGACTACAAATAATGACGATATCTATAATAGAGGTAAATTGCTGCGCTCACACGGGATGACAACTATGTCTTTCCAACGTGCAACGGGTCATGCAACAGATTATGATATTTGTGAGATCGGATATAATTTCAGAATGGATGATATTAGGGCGTCCTTAGGTATTGTGCAATTGAAGAAACTGAGAAATGACTTAATAAAACGGCAGGATGTTAGAAGATGGTATATCAATGGTTTGATGAATATAGATGAAGTAATTATTCCATTTGTAAATCATACAGGATTCGTTTCAAATTATATTATGCCACTGATTCTCAAGGACTCCACGAAAGAAAAGCGGGATTATGTAAGAAATTACCTCCATGAAAACGGGATCCAAACCAGTATCCATTATCCGGCCATTCATAAATTTTCGGCATATCAGGAGTTCTCCCGAAATCTTCCCATTACAGAGTATGTTGTAGATAATGAGATTACTGTTCCTATGTATTCATCTCTGTCAAAAGCTAACGTGGATTACATATGCATAAAATTATATGAGGCAATTCGGCAATTTGATACGAAAAACTGAGGTGAGATTCTCGGCCATTGGGGGTAAGGAAAAAGGGAAAGGGAATTCTGGAAAGGAAGAAAAAGGTTATGAAAAAGGTTATGTTGGTATTTGGGACACGCCCTGAGGCTATAAAAATGTGTCCATTGGTGAAAGAACTGAGGAAGAGGAATGGACTCCAGGTTGTTGTGTGTGTTACAGGGCAACATAGGCATATGCTGGATCAGGTTTTGGCCACATTTGATGTTGTGCCGGATTACGATTTTTCTATTATGAAACAGGGGCAGACACTCTTTGATATAACTGTTAACATACTTAACTCTATCAGAGGAGTACTAGAAAGCGTTAAACCGGATATCGTTCTTGTTCATGGTGATACCAGTACCACCTTCGCAGCGGCTTTGGCTTGCTTCTATTTACAAGTTCCCATTGGACATGTGGAAGCGGGTTTACGTACCTACAATATTTGCAGTCCGTATCCGGAAGAGTTTAACCGTCAGGCTGTGTCCATTATCTCAACATACAACTTTGCACCTACCCTTCTGGCAGCAGAAAATCTGACCCGTGAGGGTAGGAAACCAAAAACCATTTACATAACTGGCAACACGGTTATTGATGCAATGCAGCATACGGTGAAAAAAGGCTATTACCATCCTGAACTTGACTGGGTAGGAGATTCCAAGATGATTTTTATTACGGCTCATAGAAGAGAGAACTTAGGAATGCCCATGCATCATATGTTTAGAGCAATTCGGCGTGTTCTTGAGGAACACCCGGAGTGTAAAGCGGTTTATCCTATCCATATGAATCCTGTGGTGAGAAAGGCGGCTGAGGAAGAATTAGGAAATTGCTCACAGATTCATATCATTGAGCCAATTGAAGTGTTTGATTGCCACAATTTTGAAGCGAGGTGCCATCTTTGCCTTACTGATTCAGGGGGAATTCAAGAGGAATGTCCCGCCTTTGGGCGTCCCGTCTTGGTTATGCGTGATACGACAGAACGCCCGGAGGGAGTTGCTGCTGGAACCCTGCGGTTAGTTGGCACTAATGAGGAAGTGATATATCAGAACTTTATGGAATTATTAGAAGATCAGAAAGCCTATGATAAAATGGCTCATGCCAGTAACCCTTATGGCGATGGACATGCGAGTGAGAGGATTGCAGACATACTGGAAAAAGGGGAGTATGATCCTTGGATGGCTGGATGATTAGCGATAGAGGCAGAAAGGCGGTTGGTTCTGGCCGTGTGGCTCCTATCATTGAGTAATTACAATTTATTCAGTAAAATCAAGGGATACAATGATTTTATTTTTCTATCATGATTTCCATTTGCTTTTTGCAGATAGATTTAGTATAATCAAATAGAAGAAACTGATTTCCCTTAAATCAATTTCTTCAGCCTTATTAATTATTTATACTCCCCTCAAAAAGCCAGGCAGCTCCCCTGCCTGGCTTTTTCTTGGTTAGTGTGTTTCCTATGTTCTCTTCTTGGTTCTACTGCGTTCTTGGAGGGATAATTGCTTTTTCCATCTCAATTTCCCGTCAGAAACATTGAAATATTTTTGCCGTATGCTATACTTACTGTATCCATGGAAGTGTACGGCGGCTGCCGTTTCCTTTTACAGCAGATATCGGAAAGGAGTAGGCCTCATGCTTTTGGAGAAACTAAAGGAACAGGTTGGTTTTACAAACCACGAAAAAGAGGTTGCTGGATACATTTTGGAACATCCGAATGAGATTCCCGGCATGTCAAGCAAAGAACTGGCTCGAGCCTCCTTTACAAGCAAGGCCACTGTAGTGCGTTTAAGCCAGAAACTTGGCCTTGCCGGCTATCAGGAATTCAAGCTGAAGCTTGTGGAGGAAATCAATCAGAAAAGCCGTCTTTCCAAGCTGCTGGAGGGAGAGCCGATTACGGATCAGAGCACCTATACGGACATTATTCACACCCTTCCCGTCCTCTATGACAAGGCGGTGACTAACACACGGCTTGCCTTGGACAAAAATGTTATGAACCGGATCAACAATGTGCTCCAGAGGGCAGAGTGCATCGATCTCTATGGCACAGGCATCAGCTACATACTGGCACAATCGGCGGTATTTAAATTTGCTACCCTGGGATTGGAGTGCTCGGCCTATGAGAGCATCAACGGTCACTATCTGGCAGCCCGGAAGAATAAAAAGACTATTGCCTTTTTAATCAGCTTTACCGGAGCCAATCGTACTGTCATTCAGATGGCAAAATATCTTTGGGAGGGGACGAATAATTATGTGGTGGGCCTGCTGGGGCCTCATAACCAGATAATCCGCAGATGGTGCCATGAAGTGGTGGAGATTCCCAACCGGGACTCCCTTCTGAGCCTGGATGTGATCACCTCTTTTTCCGCCGCCACTTATGTGCTGGATATTTTCTTTTCCCTTCTTCTGGCAAGCCGTTATGAGGAACATGCAAAATCCTCTCTGGAAATGCTGACTCATATGGATTTGCTTTTGGACAGAACGGGAAATACTGCTGATGAATGACAAAAAAGGAAAATAACGGAAAATTTTTAAATTTTGAACCTCTGTTACAGCGGCAGGGGTTCTTTTTGTTGATTTCTGAAACGATGAAACTATCTCCTTTGCGTCCGTTGCCGGGAAAGCACGCTTATGCTATATTCGATTTAGCAAAAAGAAACCAAAGTTCCTGTATTCAAAGAGGCTTTGGGATATAACTGGCACGAAGCTTCACAGTTATCATGGAAGGGATATTGCGGAACTAAAAAGGAGGGAGTACCTATGGGGAAGTATCATGGACTGGCACAGGAGATTGTAAAAAATGTCGGCGGAAAGGAAAACATTTTAGGGCTTGTGCACTGCATTACACGTCTTCGCTTTACGTTGAAGGATGAGAAAATTGCACAGGATGATGTGCTCAAAGCCATGGAGGGCGTTGTAACCGTGATGAAAAGCGGCGGACAGTACCAGGTGGTTATCGGCAACCATGTGCCGGAGGTGTTTGAGGATGTAATGGAACTGATTGGCTTAAAGGAAGAAAGCGCCCCGGCAGAAAAACAGAAATCCGGAAAGCTTCTTGACAGGGCTATTGATGTGGTATCCGGTATTTTTCAGCCCATTCTTGGGATTATGGCAGCCTGCGGTATGCTAAAGGGCCTAAATACGCTGTTTGTGGCTCTTGGGCTGTATAGCGCCGAGTGCGGCGGCTATCTGATTATCAATGCGGCCGGCGACGCTCTTTTTACCTTTCTGCCCCTGTTTCTGGGCTATACGGCGGCAAAGAAATTTGGTTTAAAGCCCATGCTTGGTCTGGCCGTCGGCGGTGCCATGTGCTATCCGGGCATCCAGGCGGGAACCCTGTCGGCAGGAATGGAGCCGTTGTATAGCTTGCTTGAGGGAACCATGTTTGCGTCTCCGGTTTACATAGACTTCTTTGGTATCCCTGTCATTTCTGTGGATTATACGGGAACGGTGATTCCTGTCATCCTGGCGGTGTGGTTTGCATCCAAATGTGAAAAGTTTTTTAACAAGATCATTCCGGATTTGGTAAAATTCTTTTTTGTACCTATGCTTACCCTGCTCATTACCCTGCCTGTATCTGTGATTTTCTTAGGGCCGATTGCAACCTTCGGTTCTGCCTTGATTTCGGAATTTACACTGGCGATCCGCAGTTTCAGCCCGCTGCTTGCGGGAGGGATTGTAGGCTTTACCTGGCAGATACTTGTTATCTTCGGTATGCACTGGGGCTTTATCCCCGTTTACATCAACAATGTGATGACGCTGGGCTACGACAATGTAATGATGCCGTTCTTTGCATGCACGTTTGCGACTTCTGCGGTGGTGATAGCGGTTTTCTTTAAGACAAAAGACCAGAAGCTTAAGGAAATGGCGATCCCCAATTTTATCTCCGGTATTTTCGGCGTGACGGAGCCGGCTATTTACGGTATTTTGCTGCCCCTTAAGAAACCGTTTATTATTAGCTGTATTGCAGGCGGTATCGGCGGCGCTTTTTACGGGCATTGCAATTTCCGGAAATTTATTCTGGGCGGTATGGGAATCTTTGAACTGCCCAATATGATGAACCCGGACGGAAGCATGGGAAATATCATTGTGGCCTTTGCGGGAATTGCTATTTCCATGGCAGCGGGATTTCTTCTTACGATGCTGTTTTATAAGGATGAGGCGCCTGCGGAAGCAAAGAAGACGGCCAGGGCGGCAAAGGCAGAGGCGGCGGCAGATACGAAGAAGGAGGAAATCCTGCTTGCAAGCCCCCTGAAAGGAAAGGTTTTGAAACTGTCGGAGGTGAAGGACGAGGCGTTTTCCTCAGGGGTGCTGGGGCTGGGTGCAGCCATTGAACCGGATGAGGGTGTGCTCTATGCGCCAGCGGACGGAACAATCTCCGCATTATTTCCTACAGGGCATGCCATTGGCCTTACGACAACAACCGGACTGGAACTTTTGATGCATGTGGGAATGGACACGGTGCAGCTTGGCGGGAAGGGCTTCAAGGCATTTGTGGAAATGGGCGAGGAGGTGAAGCAGGGGCAGAAACTCCTGGAGTTTGACAAAAAACTTATTAACGGCGCAGGGTATTCTCTGGTAACACCTGTGCTGGTGGCGAATTCCGGCGAATTTGAGCGGGTGGAGCCCACAGAAGCAGAGAACGTACAGGCAGGAGATTTGTTGCTGCGTATTATGTAATTTAGAAACGGAATAGGAGGCGCAGTAATATGCGGAAGGATTTTTTGTGGGGCGGCGCTACGGCCGCCAACCAGTGTGAAGGCGGCTGGCAGGAAGGCGGACGGGGCATGGCTCTTGTAGACGTGATTCCTTACGGGGAAAATAGGATGCCTGTGATGGAGGGGCGTATGGATTACCGGGAGTTACCGGCGGATTCCGTTTATCCGGGAAGAGAGGCCATAGATCTGTACGGGCATTACAAGGAAGATATTGCCCTCTTTGCGGAAATGGGGTTTAAATGTTATCGCTTTTCCATTTCCTGGTCACGTATTTTTCCCACAGGGGAGGAAACAAAGCCCAATGAAGAGGGGCTTAAATTCTATGAGGCGCTGATTAACGAACTGCTGCGGTATGGCATCGAGCCGGTAGTAACGATCTGCCACTTTGATATTCCCCTGAACCTTGTGGACAAATACGGCTCCTGGAGGAACCGGAAGACCATTGATTTTTACCTCAACTACTGTGGTGCCCTTTTTCGTCATTTTAAGGGTAAGGTAAGGTACTGGATTACCTTTAATGAAATCAATATGCTGATGCATCTGCCCTTTATGGGCGCAGGCATCCGGTTTTCAAAAGGGGAGAATGAGGCTGAGGTCAAGTACCAGGCAATTCACAATGAACTTGTGGCTTCCGCTTATGCCGTAAAGCTGGCTCATGAGATTGATCCTGGGTGCCAGGTGGGATGCATGCTGGCGGCAGGAAGCGTGTATCCTTACAGCTGCCGGCCGGAGGATGTGTGGGAGAGCAGGAAACGGGACCGGGAGAATTATTTCTTTATCGATATCCAGGCCAGGGGGGCCTATCCGGCTTATGCAAGGAAGCTGCTGGAGCAGGAGGGCATCCGTTTGGAAATGGAACCCCAGGATACAAAAATATTGAGGGAACACACGGTGGATTTTATTTCTCTGTCTTACTACAACAGCCGCTGTGTCCGGGCTGACGGCCAGGGGGAGGCATCGGGAGGAAATGTATTTGCTTCAGCTAAGAATCCCTATCTGGAATGCAGCCAGTGGGGATGGCCGATTGATCCGCTGGGGCTGCGTATCACGCTGAATGACCTTTACGACCGTTATCAAAAGCCGCTTTTTATTGTAGAAAACGGTTTGGGGGCGAGGGATGAACCGGATGAGAACGGAAGAATTGAGGATGACTACCGGATTGATTATCTGAGGGCTCACATCCGGGCCATGATGGATGCGGCAGATGAGGACGGGGTGGATTTGCTCGGATATACGACCTGGGGGTGTGTGGATCTGATCAGCGCCACCACAGGGGAGATGTCTAAGAGATATGGTTTTATTTATGTGGATAAGGATGACAGGGGGAACGGCACCCGAAAACGCGTGCGGAAAAAATCCTTTCTGTGGTATCGGGAAGTGATTGAGGCAAATGGGGAGAATTTGAGATAGAAGAGAAACCGGGGCTGTTGAAGAATAAGCTGCCGATATCCGGTTTCAGGGCACCTATGGGGAGCATGGGTGCCCTTTTTTGCAAGTACAGGAAATCATATTAAAAAGTGGCGGTTTGAAGAAATGGCTGAAAAAAGCCCGGATGATGAATAATCCATGCAGGAAAAGCCATACTACTCCTGTAACAAATCCAATGAATAAACCAGGAGGTATCAGTCATGAAAGACAATTACAATGACATGGATAACAGCAAGAACAGCAGCCGTAACAGCAACCGCAACAGCAGCCAGAACAATGGCCAGAACAATAGCCAGAACAGCAGCCAGAACAACAGCCAGAACAGCAGCCGCAACTGCAACCAGAACAACAGCCAGAACAATAACCGCTAACCTAAAGGGGTTATTCGGGGAATGCACCTGGTTGCGGGATGCAGCCAAAAATCGAACACGACAAAGACAGAGAGCCGTCCTGGGACAAGGGACGGCTTTTCTTCATACAATGGTAGTAAAACGAATAAACAGGCGGAAAATAATGTGGTATATGATCAGTACGGCACAGCTGGAACAGTATCTGGATGAGAATCGGTGGATTTACCTGGTAGATATGAGGGATCAGGCTTCGTATGCCAGATCCCATATCCGGGGGGCGGTCAATATACCGGATGAGGAATTCTGGGGGAGGGTAGGGGAACTGCCCATGGACCGTTTCCTCATTCTGTATTGCTACCGTGGGCCAAGGAGCATGCTTGCGGCAAGGCAGCTGGCGAGTTATGGGTACCAGGTGGCGGACATCTGCGGGGGCATTGAGGCGTACAGGGGCAAATATCTGGTGAGGTGAGAGGGGATTTTTCCGTTGACAACCGTATATCCAGGCTATAAAATAGAAATATTAAATAACCGCATATAAGGATAAGGAGAGTAGCGGGATGAGATATATGTTTGCGTCGGATATCCACGGTTCTGCGTGGTACTGCCGGAAGCTTTTGGAGGAATATCGCCGGTCTGGTGCAGGCCGGCTGATTTTGCTGGGGGATCTTTTGTACCATGGCCCGCGCAATGACCTGCCCAGGGAGTATGCCCCGAAGGAAGTGATTGCCATGCTGAATGCAGTAAAGGGCGAGATCTGTGCGGTCCGGGGGAACTGCGAAGCCGAGGTGGACCAGATGGTGCTGGAATTTCCGGTGATGGCAGACTATGCGCTGCTGGTGCTTAACGGGCTGACGTTTTACGCGACCCATGGCCATGTATATAACCAGGAGAATTTGCCTCCGATGAAAGACGGGGATATCCTGGTGCATGGGCATACCCATTTGCTTAAGGCGGAACTTGCCGGATCCGTCTATGTGCTGAATCCGGGATCGGTATCAATCCCAAAGGGCGGCAACCCGGCTACCTACGGTATTTTGGAGGGGGAACAATTCCGGATTCTGGATTTTGAAGGGAACACCATAAAGGAGATGGGGCTTGTGCCCGGATGAGAAGGGAGGCATATGGCAGGCAAGGTTTATGAATTGATGGCACCGTGCCATTTTGGCATGGAGGCGGTACTGAAGCGGGAGATTACGGACCTGGGCTATGAGGTTGCCCAGGTAGAAGATGGACGCGTGACATTTTTGGGGGATGCAGAGGCCGTCTGCCGTGCAAATATTTTCCTTAGGACTACCGAGAGGATCCTGATTAAGGCAGGGAGTTTCCGGGCGGCCAGCTTTGAGGAACTGTTCCAGGGGACGAAGGCGATTGCCTGGGAGGATTTTATCCCTCCGGACGGAAAGTTCTGGGTGAAAAAGGCGGGATCCGTAAAGAGCAGGCTTTTCAGCCCTACAGATATTCAGTCGGTGATGAAGAAGGCGATGGTGGAACGGATGAAGCAGGCCTACCGCAGCGAGGTGGTGCCGGAGACCGGAAGCAGCTATCCGCTGAGGGTTTTTTTGTATAAGGACCAGGTGACGGTAGGATTGGATACCACCGGGGAGTCTTTGCATAAACGGGGCTACCGCAAGCTGGCCAGCAAAGCGCCGATCGAAGAGACGCTTGCGGCGGCGCTGATTATGCTTACCCCATGGAAGAAAGACCGCATCCTGGTGGATCCGTTCTGCGGCAGCGGGACATTTCCGATTGAGGCGGCAATGATAGCGGCGAAGATGGCGCCGGGGATGAACCGTTCCTTTTTGTCAGAAGACTGGAAGGAACTTATCCCCCGCAAATGCTGGTATGCGGCTATGGATGAGGCGTCGGAACTGGTGGATGACACTGTGGAGGTGGACATCCAGGGATATGATGCGGATGGTGACATTGTCCGCTCAGCGCGGACAAATGCGGAGGCGGCAGGAGTAGGGCACCTGATCCATTTCCAGAGGCGCCCTGTGGCCGAACTCAGCCATCCCAAAAAGTACGGGTTTCTTATCACGAACCCGCCTTATGGGGAGCGGATCGAAGAGAAGGGCAACCTGCCTGCGCTCTATGCACAGCTGGGGGAGCGTTACCGCATGCTGGATGCGTGGTCTGCGTACATCATTACGGCCTATGAGGATGTGGAGAAATATATTGGGCGGAAGGCAGATAAAAACAGGAAGATCTATAATGGGATGATGAAAACCTATTATTATCAGTTCCTGGGGCCGAAACCTCCGAAACGGAACGCGGGCAGTGCAGGGGATGGTTAGGGAAGCCTGGCGCCGGGGTGTCTTGGGGGCAGCGGTGCTTCTGCTTTGCGGGTGCAGCCTTTCGTGGGAGGAAGCCCTGCCGGATGGCACAGAAAACAGTAGGTTTTTGGAGGGCAGCAGCGTGGAGGCGGAAAGCCGGATATTTGGAGATCCCGGCAAGGGGATGCCGGGACAGCCGCCGGGGGAGGCGGGGAGCAAGGGGACGGGGGCAGCCGGGGAGGCAGAAAAACCTTTTGGGGGCAGGGATGTCTGGAAAGCCTGGGAGGGATGGAGGGAACGCCTGCCGCAGCTGGCCGGTGAGACCTCCAGGGCGCTAAAGCTAAGGAAACGGCGGCTGAGGCAGGAACAGATCCGCCGTATTTTGGAGGGGGAGGTTGATCTGCCTGAGCGGTATGATGCCCGGGAAGCGGGGAGGACGGCGCCGGTAGAGGATCAGAAAGACCTGGGGACCTGCTGGGCATTTTCTTCCCTGACGGCATTGGAAAATGCGCTGCTCCCTCAGGAGAGGTGGGATTTTTCGGAGGACCATATGTCCCATAACCCCAATTTTATCCTGGGGCAGGAAAATGGGGGGGAATATACGATGTCCATGGCGTATCTTTTGTCCTGGCGGGGGCCGGTGACGGAGGAGGAAGACCCATATGGCGACGGTGTATCCCCGGAGGGTCTGGCTCCGGTAAAGCATGTCCAGGAGATTCGTATATTGCCGGAAAATGACCGCGAGATGATCAAGCGGGCGGTGCTGGCCTGCGGAGGGGTGCAGAGTTCCTTATATACTACGCTGCAGAACAGCCAGAGCCGGTCGGAACATTATAATCCGGAAGCCATGGCGTATTGCTATCCCAATGTGACGGCACCGAACCATGATGTGGTGATTGTGGGGTGGGATGACCATTTCCCGGCAGAGGCATTTAAGGGCAGCGTCGAGGGGGATGGGGCATTCCTGTGTGAAAACAGCTGGGGAACAGAATTTGGGGACAATGGCTTTTTCTATGTTTCCTATTATGACGGCAACCTAGGCAAGACCAACATTGCCTATACCTGCGTGGAGGAGCCGGATAATTATGATGCATTGTACCAGAGTGATTTGTGCGGCTGGGTAGGGCAGCTGGGGTATGGCGAGGAAACGGCCTGGGCTGCCAATGTATATACGGCCGGGCAGGCAGAGGAGGTGGCGGCGGCTGGGTTTTATGCCACAGGTGAGGATACGGAGTACCAGGTTTACCTGCTGCGCGGCCTGCCGGAGGATCCTAGGCCGGTATTTGCCAGGAGGAAGGTTCTTTTGGCGGAAGGGAAGCTGAAGCAGGCAGGGTACTATACCATCCCTTTTGAGGAAGCGGTTTTGGTGGACAAGGGGGAACGGTTTGCGGTAGTGGTCCGCCTGCATACTCCTGGGGCGGTTCATCCGATTGCAGTCGAGTATGATGCCGGGGACGGGAAATGCCAGGTGGATTTAAGCGATGGGGAAGGGTATATCAGCTATGAGGGGATGCGGTGGGAAAGAGTGGAAGAAAAACAAAACTGCAATATCTGCCTAAAGGCATATACGCGTGCCCGGTAGATGTGCAGGGCTGAGGGATGATATACGGAGGATGATATGAAGCATAGGATAATTTTTGCAACAGGGAATGAAGGGAAGATGCGGGAGATCCGCCTGATCCTGGGAGATCTCGGCTGTGAGATCCTCTCCATGAAGGAGGCAGGGGCGGATCCGGAGATTGTGGAGGACGGGAATACATTCGGGGAGAATGCCGAGATTAAGGCGCGGGCAGTCTGGAGATGTACCGGGGATATCGTGCTGGCTGATGATTCCGGGCTGGTGGTGGATTACATTGGCGGGGAGCCGGGGATCTATTCTGCACGGTATATGGGGGAGGACACTTCTTATGAGATAAAAAACCGAAATATCATCGACCGTTTAAAGGAGGCCGAAGGCAGTCAGCGCAGCGCACGTTTTGTGTGCAATATCGCGGCGGTGCTGCCGGACGGGCGTGTGGTGCACACGGAGGCAACCATGGAAGGAGAGATTGCCTATGAGCCTGCCGGGAAAGGCGGGTTTGGCTATGACCCGATCCTGATGATCCCGGAATACGGGGTTACCTCTGCGGAACTTACCCTTGAACAAAAGAACCGTATCAGCCATCGGGGGAAGGCGCTGGAAGCGATGAAGGGGGAACTGAAACGAATTCTGGGGGAGGAATCCTGATGAAAATTCTGATTGTGAGTGATACGCACCGGAAGGATGACAACCTAAAGCAGGTGATCCAGGAGCAGGCACCGCTTGACATGCTGATCCATCTCGGGGATGCCGAGGGGAGCGAGAACCTGATCGGGGAGTGGGTCAATGAGGGGTGCCAGCTGCAGATGGTCATGGGAAACAATGATTTTTTCTCCTCCCTGGACCGGGAAATCGAGTTGGAGCTGGGGCCGCACAAGATTTTGCTGACCCATGGGCATTATTATAATGTTTCTTTGGGGATTGAAGGCCTTTACCAGGAGGCTGCGGACAGGGGCTGCGACATTGCGATGTATGGCCATACCCACCGTCCGTTTTTGGATCAATGCCACGGTGTGACGATACTGAACCCGGGAAGCCTGTCTTACCCGAGGCAGGAAGGGCGCAAGCCGTCGTATATGATTATGTATATGGAGGAGGACGGAAGTGTGCGTTTTGAACGCAATTTCTTGTCCTAGCGGCCGGCAAGGCATATGGGAACTGGAAGGCCTGGAGTTGGATGACTGGGATTGGGATGCTCCGGACATGTGCCTTGCCGGTGGGAACAGGCAAGATAACGAACTGCTCAAATTGGGGAGGAAGACCGTCCGCACGCTGAAAAAAGCGTTGGGGTTCAAGCGGGAAAAATAATTTGGGGGTTTGATTTGAGAGTTTTGATTGGATAGTTTACAAAAACTGGTTGACAAAATGGAGTGGCTGTTATATAATATTTTTTGCGTTGGTCAACGGTCGTTGGTGATGCAGGATGGCAGCATTCCATATTTCGGGGTGTGGCTCAGTTTGGCTAGAGCGCCTGGTTTGGGACCAGGAAGTCGCAGGTTCGAATCCTGTCACCCCGATTAAAGCCGGATAAATCGAATAATATTTTGCGGGTGTAGTTCAATGGTAGAACACCAGCCTTCCAAGCTGGATACGTGGGTTCGATTCCCATCACCCGCTTTTTTCTATGAAGGCCGTAAATCCAAGGTTTTTCTATAAAACCATATCTGTTTTCTGAATATTATTGCTATGATATGCAATCTTTTGAAACAAAAGACAAATGATTAAATCCCGGTTTGTAATGCCAATTCGCAAACTGTTCCGAAGGTGAGGGCAGATAAACATTTATTATTGTTACATTTAAAGACATTAGGAACATGAAAAAGTCCACCTGTTTGTTTTGTATATGGCAGGTGGGCTTTTTTGGCTTTATATAAAAACGATTGTCTTAATGACATTGGCGTTATAAAAGGGTAGAAATGCCCCTTTTCCTGTAAAAAGCATTGGCTCATACGCATATTGGGCGTATAATCATAATTGTAAGGAGGGGACATAGTGAAAACAAAAGACTTGGTTAAACTATTAGAGAATAATGGTTGGAAGTTCAAGCGGCACGGTTCAGGCCATGATAAAATAAGTCCACGGAAATTCAGGAGGTGTTTTCTATAAAAAATTCTTATCCGATTATTTTAATGCCAGATCAGGTCGGCTATGTTGTGTATGTTCCTGATTTTAAAATAAATACAGAAGGGGATACACTGACAGAAGCTATTGAAATGGCGAGGGACGCAATAGGTGTTGTTGGAATTGATATGGAAGATGACGGAGAGCCTTTACCAGAGCCAACAGCAGTATCAGCGGTAAAGGTTGATTCGGCGGCGGATATTGTGACGCTTGTGGACGTGGATTTTGGAGAGTATCGCAGAAAGAATGATATGAGGGCAGTCAAGAAAAACTGCACAATACCGTCATGGCTGAACTTTGAAGCTGAAAAAGCGGGAGTGAATTTTTCTGCAATATTGACGGCAGCACTTAAAAGGGAGTTGAAAATTCAAAGCCGATAGGTGTAAGTATGAAGAAAAGGCAGTAGAGAAAATCTATTGCCTTTTTCGATATTGGTATAAAATAAAGTATGCTTGATACGTTTAAGGACTTCATGTGCGGCGTATCATCTATGGTAAAGCGGATCTGCCGCGATGCAGATTGCTGGGAAGAGCGCGAAACCGTGAAGAAATACGCGAGAGAAATTGCAGTATATCCCATAAGATCCTTCCCTGTCCCATAGCCTGCCAGCCATTAAAACAGCCAGCCGTCCGTATATTTTGAAAAATCTCCATATATAGCAAATCTTATGCCGTAGTTGACGAATTTCTGTAAGATTTCCCCTGCCAGACATGTGCTCAGAATAAAGAAGCCATCGGTTACGGCGTCTTTGTTCAGGGCAATATTTGTGCACCCGGTTTCGTGCTTTACCGTCATAGCCAAATCCAAGGCAGACTGGATATCGGTAATTAACGGTTCGTCACTATATATAACGGCAACCTCGGTCTCGTTTTTTCTCATAATGTCTGTTTTCATTTCCTTCCTCCCCGTCATTCATATAATATGATTGGGCAAATATATTGCAATGGGCAATGTTTTGTGGGGCAGGAGATTTTCTGGGAGATGTGTTCTTTTGCTTAAAGAGGACATGGATAGAGAATATCACATGCCTATCTTTGGGGAGAAGCTTTATAGATGCTTAAAAAGTGAGAAAATAACATTGCTTCCTGTGCAGGGGAAGTAATGTATTTCACTTAATTTTAAATTAATTAAATTAAAGCTGAATTATTGAAACAGGCAGGATAATAGTAAAATTCGGCAAATATCGTGAATCAAACCTAGATATAAAAATAGAATCCAAGATTATTGGTAAAAGGGCAAAAAACTGCTTGATTAATTTTAAATCAAGATATATAATTAATTTAACTTAAATATTGGCTTATATAAATTAAACAGTTGCCTTTGAAGGGTAAAAACCATGGATGAAAAAGACGGAGAAACAGGGCGGCCGGAAAACCGGAGAGTTTAGAAAACCTGCCGGATATTCCGGCAGGGAACTGAATGGAGGGATAAAAAGATGGTGCAAGAGATGGAGAAGCATTTGCGGGAGAAGCTGATTCCTTTCTGGGAGGGATTGGCGGACTGGCAGAACGGAGGGTTTTACGGATATCTGGGGTATGAATTAAAACTGGAGCGGCAGGCAGTGAAGGGGTGCATTTTAAACAGCAGGATATTGTGGTTTTTTTCCCATGCTTACCGGATGTTAAAGCAGGAGAGCCTGCTTGTATATGCAGAGCATGCATTCTTGTTTTTGCGTGATTCCTGCCTGGATAAAAAATTCGGCGGTGTGTATTGGGCTATGACGTGGGACGGGAAGGCCTGTGATGAGACAAAGCATACATACAGCCAGGCATTTGCGGTATACGCATTATCTTCTTATTATATGGCCAGTGGCAGGAAGGAAGCATTGGAATTGGCGTATGGGCTTTATGGGCTGATTGAGGAACGCTGCCGGGATGGGAACGGGTATGGGGAAGCTTTTGGCCGGGAGTTCCGGCCGGCATCGAATGAGAAGCTGTCGGAGAACGGGGTAATGGCCGCACGGACGATGAACACACTGCTGCATGTGTTTGAAGCATATACAGAACTTTATCGGGCGGATCACCGGGCGGATGTGGCGGATAAAATGCGGGAGATCCTTGATGTGTTTGCGGATAAGGTATATAACCCGGGGAAGAGGCGGCAGGAAGTGTTTTTTGACGAAGGGTGGAACTCCCTTATTGACCTGCACTCGTATGGCCATGATATTGAGGCTTCGTGGCTGCTGGACCGGGGCTGCCAGGTTCTGGGGGATAAGGCATACATACAGAAGCTGGAGCCGGTGGTATTGGCGCTGGCTAAGGAGGTTTACCAGCGGGCTTACCGGGACCACAGCCTGATGAACGAGTGTGAAAATGGGGTTGATGATACGGACCGGATATGGTGGGTACAGGCGGAGGCAGTAGTCGGTTTTTTGAATGCCTGGGAGAAATGGCCGGACAAGAGGTGTTTTTTGGAGGCCTCAGAGGATATCTGGGGATATATCAGCCGGGTAGCGGTAGATCCAAGGGATGGGTCGGAGTGGTTCTGGCGGGTGGATGAGAGCGGGAAGCCGGTCGAAGGGGAGCCGATTGTAGAGCCCTGGAAATGCCCTTACCATAACGGGCGGATGTGCATGGAGGTGATGGGAAGGATGCGCCGTGGAGGCGGATCTGCGGCAGAGGGATGAGGTTAAGTTTGGGAAATGCCGGCAAAGGGGGCATTATTAAAGAAAGAAATGAGGTTTGATGCTATGATCCATGAAATGTATAAGAGGGAAAAGGGAAAACTGGAAGAATTGGTTGCCAGGAAGAACAGGAAGTCAGATTTTTATAACGGGATTTATGACAGGTATGTGGACCCGGTGGTGACGAGGGAGCATATTCCGGTGGAGTGGCGGTTCGATTTGGATGCCAGGACAAATCCGTATTTTATGGAGCGCCTGGGCGTGAATGCAGTGATGAATGCAGGGGCAATCGAACTGGACGGGAAGGTCTGTTTGGTGGTCCGGGTGGAGGGGAATGACAGGAAATCATTTTTTGCCGTGGCGGAGAGCGAGAGCGGGGTGGATGGTTTCCGGTTCTGGGATGAGCCGGTGGTATTGCCGGACACCTGCCCGCAGGAGACGAATGTGTATGACATGCGCCTGACGAAACACGAGGACGGATATATTTATGGGGTGTTCTGCTCGGAGAGCAAGGATAGGTCGGTGAAGGATCTGTCGGCGGCAGTGGCGGCAGCGGGGATCGTGCGGACGAAAGATTTAAAGAACTGGGAGAGGCTGCCGAATCTGGTGACACTGCGCTCGCCGCAGCAGAGGAATGTAGTGCTTCATCCGGAGTTTGTGGATGGGAAGTATGCGTTTTATACCCGGCCGATGGATGATTTTATTGATACGGGCAGCGGGGGCGGTGTGGGGTTCGGGCTATGTGAGGACATCACACATGCAGTGGTTGACGAGGAAACCATGACCAGCCTGCGGAAATACCACACAATCACGGAGGCAAAAAACGGGGCAGGGGCGGTACCCATCCGTACCGGGATGGGGTGGATCCATATAGCCCATGGGGTGCGCAATACGGCGGCGGGGCTGCGGTACGTGATCTATGCATTTGCCACAGACCTTCAGCATCCGGAGAGGGTAATCGCGGAGCCGTCAGGGCTTTTGATTGCCCCAAGGGGAGGCGAGCGGGTCGGGGACGTGTCGAACGTGGTATTCACCAATGGGGCGGTGGTGAGGAAGGGCGGCCAGGTCTTGATCTATTATGCGTCTTCGGACACGCGGGTGCATGTTGCGGAGACTACGGTGGAGAAGCTGGCAGATTATGTGTTCCACACGCCGCAGGATCCGGGCAGAAGTGCGGACTGTGTGCGGCAGAGGGTGGAAATGATCCGGAGAAACCGGGAACTGCTGGCAAAGCAGGGGTGAAGGCAGGACAGGAGGCTTGGAGATGGAAAAGTTGGAAAAGGAAGCAGAGGCGCGTTACCGGCAGTGGCTGGAATCGCCGGTTTTTGATGAGGGGACAAAGGAGGAATTGCGGGCACTATCAGGCAATGGGGCAGAAATCACGGACAGGTTTTACCGTGACCTAGAGTTCGGGACCGGCGGGCTGCGGGGTGTGCTGGGGGCAGGGACAAACCGGATGAATGTCTATACAGTGAGGAAGGCCACCCAGGGGCTGGCCAATTATGTGATACGGTGCCGGGAGGCAGGTGCCGGGAGCGGGGCAGACGGGAGGACATGCCGCAAGCAGGGGGTTGCCATTGCCTTTGATTCGCGCAGGATGTCTTTGGAGTTTGCCAGGGAGGCAGCGTTATGCCTGGCGGCCAACGGGATCCGGGCATATATTTTTGAGTCCCTGCGCCCCACACCCATGCTGTCCTTTGCGCTGCGCCATCTGGGGTGCATTGCGGGGATCGTGGTGACGGCTAGCCACAACCCGCCGGAATATAACGGATATAAGGTATACTGGGAAGACGGGGCGCAGGTCACGGCTCCCCGGGACAAAGAGATCATGGATGAAGTGAAGGCCGTTACGGATTTTAGCCAGGTACGCACCATGGCATTGGAGGATGCACAAAGCCAGGGCTTATACCAGGTGATCGGGCCGGAGGTGGATAACTGCTACATGGAAGAACTGAAAAAGCTGGTGATCCATCCTGGGATGATCCGGGAGCAGGGGAAGGATATGAGGATTGTCTATACCCCTCTGCACGGGACGGGGAATGTGCCGGTACGGCGGATACTGCGGGAACTGGGATTTGAGAAGGTTTATGTGGTGCCGGAGCAGGAACTGCCGGACGGAGGCTTCCCCACGGTTGGCAGCCCGAACCCGGAGGATAAAAATGCCTTCACCCTGGCGCTTGGGCTGGCGAAAGAGGTGGATGCAGATATCGTCCTGGCCACGGATCCGGACGCTGACCGGCTGGGCATTTATGCGAAGGATCAGGATACGGGAGAATATGAGCCCTTTACCAGCAATATGTCAGGCATGATTATACTGGAGTATCTCCTTTCCCAAAAGCAGGCCATGGGAAAACTTCCGGCGGACGGAGCGGTGGTGACTACCATTGTGTCCGGGAAGATGTCTCGTGAGGTTGCAAGGCATTACGGGGTGGAGCGGATCGAGACCCTGACCGGGTTTAAATATATCGGGGAGCAGATCAAATTTTTTGAGCAGGACAAAAAGCATGAATTCCTGTTCGGCTATGAAGAAAGCTATGGGTGCCTGGTAGGAACCCATGCCAGGGACAAGGATGCGGTGGCGGCAGTGATGGCGCTTTGCGAGGCGGCAGCCTATTACCGCTCCCAGGGGCTCACTTTATGCCGGCAGATGGAGAATCTATATAAAAAATATGGGTATTTCCAGGAAGGGCTGTGCACCGTAAGCATGAAAGGGCAGGAGGGGGCGCAAAAGATCCAGGTACTCCTAGAGAAGATCCGCAAGGAGCCGCCCGCACAGATCGGCGGATACTGGACAGAAAAATTTTATGATTACAAAAAGGGAACCGTGTCGGACTTCCGAACCAAAAAAACAGAGCCAACCGGGCTTTTGGCCTCCGATGTACTCTATTTTGAATTGGAAAAAGATGCCTGGTGCTGTGTGCGCCCCTCAGGTACGGAGCCCAAGGTCAAATTTTACATGGGGGTAAAGGGGGCAAACAGGCAAGACGCAAAAGAAAAGCTGGAAAAGTTAGCAAAAGCAGTACAGGAATTGGGCTGACTGCCTCCTGCTTCCAAAAGAAAAAATGTGCCTGAAAATTGATCGTATAATTTTCGGGCACATTTTGGTGTGTTGTTGTTATTGTTGTTTTGCGGCAGCGGCCGGATGGCCGGTGCATTAGGCCAATGCGCGTAACCTCTCGCTATGCTCGGAAATTATCCGTTTCATCAGGTCGATATCAGCCTGCATGGATTCCAGCTGGGAAGCCGCCCTTTCATAGCGCTTGGCAGCAGGGACATAATTTTCAGCCAGCAGGCCGATCTGCGGGGTGATGATATTTTCAATATGCAGGCGGATATCCCGGATGTCATCCCGGATAGGCTGCAATTCAGATTTCAGCTTTTTATCCATCATATCAGAGATTGCCAATAAAAGTTCATTATCTGTCATAAACACCATCCCTTCCCAAAATCCACATCCCCCGGATGCAAAAATCCAAAGAAGCTTTGCTTACGGATATTTTACTATATCTGGTAAAAAAAGTCACTACATACCCAGCTTCTTGATAATAGCCATAATTGGATAATAAAGAGCCTTATTTTTGCCGTCCCGTCCTTTCTCCATGGGACGCCTTCTAAAAAGCGGATTCCGGAAAAACCATCAGAAATCTGTTGTCGGCAAATCAAAAACCCATTATAATAGAAAAAAAGTACCAAGACCAGATCCGGGCAGGTGGAAAAGACTGAGAAAAGATGAGGTGGCAGCGTGGACGAAAAGGATAAGAAATTGGAACAGGAGCCGGAATTAAACCAGGACGGGACGGAAAAGGATGATGAGCAGGATTATGAGAAAATTTGCTATATATGCCGGAGGCCGGAGAGCAAGGCGGGAAATATGATCGTTATGCCGGGGAGTATGTGCCTGTGCCATGACTGCATGCAGAAGGCGTTTGATTCTGTGGTGGGAGGGAACCTGGATTTGTCAAAGGTTGATTTCTCCCAGCTTTCGGGGATGCCGTTCATGAACCTGAATTTTGTTCCGTCCGGGAGCGGCGAGGATACCATGCAGGCGCAGATTCCCCGGCGGCAGCAGGTGAAAAAGAAGAAAAAGGAACATGCAGGGCCGGCATTTGAACTAAAAGATATCCCTGCGCCGCACAAGATCAAGAGCCGTCTTGACGAGTATGTGGTAGGCCAGGAGCAGGCAAAAAAGGTGGTTTCCGTCGCGGTATATAACCATTATAAAAGGGTATATGCGGAAAGCATCCGGAAGATGGGGAAGGATGTGTCCGCAAATGACGGACAGGAGGAAGTGAGTATTGAGAAGTCCAATATTCTGATGATCGGGCCTACCGGAAGCGGCAAAACTTATCTGGTGCGGACGCTTGCGAGGCTTCTGGATGTGCCGCTTGCGATTGCGGATGCGACTTCACTGACAGAGGCGGGGTATATCGGGGACGATATAGAAAGCGTGGTTTCCAAACTTCTGGCGGCGGCGGGCAATGATGTAGAGCGGGCGGAGCACGGGATTATTTTTATCGATGAGATCGATAAGATTGCCAAAAAGAGGGAGACAAATACCCGGGACGTAAGCGGTGAATCTGTGCAGCAGGAACTTCTGAAACTTTTGGAAGGAAGCCGGGTGGAGGTTCCGGTCGGCTCCAACCAGAAAAATGCACTGACGCCGTTAAAGACGGTGAACACGGATCACATCCTGTTTATCTGCGGCGGGGCATTTCCTGACTTGGAGAGGATTATCAAGGAGAGGCTTAATAAAACCTCCTCGATGGGGTTTGGCGCGGAACTGAGGGATCGATACCAGGAGAACCCTGATATTTTGAGCCAGGTGACGAATAAGGATTTGCGGGAGTTTGGCATGATCCCGGAATTCTTAGGGCGCTTGCCGGTGACGGTAACCCTGGGGAAACTGACAGAAAAGCTTCTGGTTAAGATATTGAAGGAACCGAAAAATGCAATCCTAAAACAATATATCAAACTGCTGGAGATGGATGAGGTAAAGCTGGTGTTTGAGGAGGAGGCGCTTGTGTGGATTGCGCAGGAGGCGATAAAAAGGGATACCGGGGCGCGGGCGCTGCGGGCTATTTTGGAGGAATACATGCTGGACATTATGTATGAGATCCCGAAGGATCCCAATATCGGCTCCGTGGTGGTGACGCGGCCTTACCTGGAAAAAAGCGGGGGGCCGCTGATCCGGATGAGAGGGTAAGCCGGCAAAAGGCAGGGGGTCCGGCCATGCAGCTGCCTATTCGCGGTTCCGCAAAAAGGTCTGGTAGAGGTTTAAGGTGCCGTAGCCCCAGATGGGATTGGGGTAGGTGAAGGCGGCATTGCGGTCAGCCCCGCGGATCAGCATGGAAGAGATCGCAGTGTTGCTTAAATCGGGGTCATTGTTGTGGGTAAACCCCCAGGTGAAGATATCGGCGATGGCACCGGCGGTAACCGCGGCTGCGACGGAGGAACCGGAGCGGCGGGTGAAGCGTAGTTCGTTCTCGATGGATGTGCCGACGGCAGGCCCTTGGACATCGACGCCGGGTGCAGTGAGGTCGGGCTTGATGTGCCCCCTGGGGGTGTAGCCGCGGCTGCTATGGATATAAATGCTATTGTTGGAATGGTTGTAGGCAGCGACGGTGAGCGGCATATCGGCATTGCCCGGATCCATAGTGGTGGTGTTGGGATCCGGGCGCAGAAAGATCGTCTTTTCAGACAAAAAGCCATGCATGGGCAGCCAGATATGAAAGCGCCCGGTGATGAAAATAGTCGGATAGACACGGATCCGCCAGATGCCGGCGGAGGGGCTTTCAAAACGCATAAAAATCAGCTGGCTGCCGGAGCCGCTTTCAAAATTCTGATAGCTGACAGTAAGGGTGGTAGAGTCAAGCTGGAACGGGATGACGGTTTCGGTTCCCAAAGTCAGGGAGATGCGGTCAACGATTTCACCGGAGGGGGAGATGACGCCGACCGTATAAAGCTCGGGCTGCTGGGACCACAGTTCCATGCAGAAGCCGGTTTCATCGTCGCCCACCCGTAATTCTACGTCTTCGTATTCCTGCTCGGGAGACATATTCCCCCTAAAGTGATGGTGGTAGCCCATCTCGTTGCCGGCTCCGGCAACGATCGCCAGCCCCAGGTAGCCGTTGAGGGAAGCCAGCTGCTGGCTAAGGGGGCCGGTGCCCTCATGGTCACCCTGGTTGGTGCCTACTCCCAGATAAATGACCAGGGGCATCTGGAGTTGGTTTGCTAAGCTTAAAAGGTAACTGACAGCAGCCATGATGTCATTTTCCTGGAAAACAGCTTCTTTGGTGTCCACCAGAAAAAAGTCCCGCAGATACTGCTTGGCAGGCTTTAGCTTAACGACGGCAAGGGATGCCTTGGGGGCAGCGCCGGAAAAAGGAACGGGGCGGTCAATGCGGTTGCCGGCGGCGACCCCAGCCATAAAGGTTCCGTGCCCGTCCGTGTCGCGGGAAGGGACTACAGAGAAGGGATCCTCAGCCTGTAAGGCTTCGTTTAGCTGTTCCTGGCTATATACGGTGCCGTAGAAGGGTTGAAAACCGGCGATTTCCGGCGGCATTTCTCCGGTGTCGATGGTCTGGTCCCAGATGTTTAAGATCCGGCTGCTTCCGTCCGGGTTTAGAAACAATGGGTTGGTGTAGTCAATGCCGGTATCGACGATCCCCAAAATCACGCCGCTGCCGTCTGCCTGTAAGGCAGGCTGGTCAAAAACAGGGAGGATTCCGCTGCTTTCTAAGACGGTGGTGTCTAAAAGCCCAAATAGTTTGGGAATACTGCTATAAGAGTAATAGGAAATGCTCAAGGGGACGGCATTGCTTTTTAGGGCATGGATGACGGCAAAGCTGCGGCTGACGAAATTGATGCAATGGGTTTTGGCCAGTTCATAGAAGGGCTGGAGGGAACGTGGTGAGTAGTGCAGGATAAAATCCATGTATTCCTCGGAAGAGGGGGGATATAGGCAGGCAGACATGGAACCTCCGGGGCGTATTGTTTATTATCAGGATATGGCGGTGAGGATATATTTGACCGTTGTCCGGGGAAATAGTATAATATTATAATATAGGCAGATCTTTAAAGGGGGCATGTGGACGGGAAAGCGGGAGGCATGCCTGGGGACGGAAATGGTGATTTTGTGAAATAGGAACAGGAGGGAAATGTTATGGTATTTGCTGGTTTGATTGCATTGGTGGCCGGGGGGGATCTGTGGCTGAAGCACAGGGTAGAGGCGCAGGATCCGGAGGGATTTCCGCGGCCTTTGACGGGGACGGGGGAGCGGATATGGGTTTACCGCAACCATAATGCGGGGTTTCCGTTTGGGTTTTTGAAGAAAAAGGAGAGCCTGGTGAAGACGGTGCCTTTGGTTCTGACATCGCTTTTGGCCGGGGGGCTTTTGGCAATGAGGAGAGAGAAGGGACAGAGAGTGCGCAAGCTGGGGATGGCGATGGTGATCGGCGGATCCCTGAGCAATCTGTATGACCGGTATGTCCGGGGATATGTGGTGGATTATTTTAGCCTGCGCTTTGGGCCGCTGAAGGAAGTGGTGTTTAATCTGGGGGATATCTTTATTCTGCTGGGGGCGCTGCTGCAGGCAGTGTGCTATTCGGTGGAGGATGCAAAAAGGGGGACAGAGGGCAAGGCTTCCTGTGGGATAGCGGAAAGTGGCAATTGACAAGCAGGGGGAAATATTGTAGAATCGGTAGCAATTATAATTTGGAAGGAGATTAATGTAATTCTATGTTAGACTCAGGAGACAGTACGGGCATACAGATCTGTACGGTTGTTGTGTTGCTTTGCCTCTCAGCCTTTTTTTCTTCGGCGGAGACGGCGCTTACTACGGTCAACCGCATGCGGGTGCGCACCCTTTCGGAAGCAGGGGATAAACGGGCGGTTACCTTGACGAAGGTGATTGAGGAGCCGGGGAAAATGCTGAGCACCATTCTGGTGGGCAATAATATCGTGAACCTTTCGGCATCTTCGCTGATGACGACCCTGACAATACAGCTGTTTGGCAACAAGGCGGTGGGAGCGGCAACCGGTATCCTGACACTGTTAATTTTGGTTTTCGGGGAGATTTCTCCTAAGACCCTGGCAACGATCCATTCGGAGCGGCTGGCGCTGCGGTATGCGGGGGTTATTTATCTGATGATGACTCTGCTGACGCCGGTGATCTTCTGTATCAATCAGCTTTCGCTGGGATTTTTGCTGCTTTTGCGGGTGGATCCGAAGAAGAAGCAGGAGGCTATCACGGAGGATGAGCTGCGTACCATCGTGGAGGTGAGCCATGAGGAGGGCGTGATCGAGTCGGAAGAGAAGAAGATGATCAACAATGTGTTTGATTTCGGGGATTCGGTGGCAAAGGATGTGATGGTACCGCGGATTGACATGGTGATGGTGGATGTGGATACTACCTTTGAGGAACTGATGGAAACCTTCCGCCAGGAGAAGTTTACCCGTTTTCCGGTGTATGAGGGCACTACGGACAATGTGATCGGCATTATCAATGTGAAGGATTTTCTGCTGGCGGAGCGCAGGGCATTTACTATCCGGGATTTTCTGCGGCAGCCGTTGTATACTTATGAGTATAAAAAGACGGCGGAACTGATGGTGGAGATGCGCAAAACTTTCAATAATTTTATTATTGTGCTGGATGAGTATGGTGCTACGGCCGGTATGATTACCCTGGAGGATATGCTGGAGGAGATTGTCGGTGAGATTCGGGATGAGTATGATGAGGATGAGGAGGATGCGGTCAGGATGATCGCGCCGGATGAGTATCTCATCAGTGGCTCTACCAAGCTGGATGATCTTAACAGCTGGCTGAACCTGAAGCTGGAATCTGAGGACTATGATTCGATCGGCGGGCTGGTTATCGGCCTTTTAGACCATCTTCCGGAAGCGGGGGAAGAGGTGAGCCATGAGGGGCTGCGGCTGGTGGTGGACAGTGTGGAGAAGAACCGGATTGAGAAGATTCATCTGTATATTCTGAGTGCCCAGGAGCAGGAGTCCGGGGAAACGGAAGAGAAGGAGCACAGGGATCACCGCAAAAGGGCGGATTCCGGTGAGGAAGAGAGTGCAGCGTCCTGAAGGTAAGGGACGGGTATTTCTGTGGCAGTAAGAGGGCTGGCTGACCTGGCAATGGAAGCCGCGGCAGTGGATGAAGGCCTTTATTGTGAGAACCGCAGGCGGGATGTTCAGCTGAACATCCCGCCTGCGGTTCCGCCTACAGCACAGCAGGCCAGCACGGTGGCTGCCTGGGTGAGATCTGGCATTGGCACCGTTTTCCGGTTCATCAGCCAGGAGATGGCAAACAGCACGGCGAAGTACAGGATACCGGTGAGCATTCCCCAGAAGAAGCGGCGGGACAGTGCGGCCCTGCCTGCCAGAAAGCCGCCGAACAGGCAGGCGATCACGTAGACTCCGTACACAGCGGCATCGATCTGTGCCTCCCCGAGCTTCAGCCGGTAGAGGGCAAAGGACAGGGCTAAAAGGAGCAAGCCGGACAGCAGGTAGGCGGCCAACAGGGAGCGCAAGAGCACTTTGGAGCCGGAAACATTCATAAAAACTCCTCTTTTTATAGGTTTGTTCCATTTTATTCACGTGATTTTGAAAAAATTCCCTTGACAGCATTTTATAATGTAGATATAATGATATGGCGTGCAAAAAACACGTTGTATTTTTTTGTGTGCAAAAAGCTGAAGGCTTACAGCAACCAACAGACAATATCACAGGAGGTGAAACGGAATGCCAACATTTAACCAGTTAGTCAGAAAGGGAAGACAGACATCGGTGAAGAAGTCCACGGCACCGGCTCTGCAGAGGGGTTATAACTCTTTACGCAAGCGTGCTACCGATATCTCCTCCCCGCAGAAGAGAGGCGTCTGCACAGCGGTTAAGACCGCTACCCCGAAGAAGCCGAACTCCGCACTCCGTAAGATTGCGAGAGTACGTCTTTCCAACGGAATTGAGGTTACCAGCTATATCCCGGGAGAGGGACACAATCTGCAGGAGCACAGCGTAGTGCTGATCCGTGGCGGAAGAGTTAAGGATCTGCCCGGTACCAGGTATCATATTATCAGAGGTACTCTGGATACCGCCGGCGTTGCTAACCGCAAGAAAGCCCGTTCCAAATATGGCGCGAAGCGGCCGAAAGCTGCTAAGAAGTAAGAGGCTGCAGGGAAAGCAGTGAACGAAGTACCACTAACGGCAGTAAAGTGATTGTTGTGCCGGTGATATTGACCTGTGGGTTGCAGGAATAGATCAAACGACCGAGCGCGAACACATTTTATGGAAACATGTGAGTACCGACGATTTAATCCATTGAATGATTAAGGAGGGAAGTAACGTGCCACGTAAAGGACATATTCAGAAAAGAGATGTATTGGCAGATCCTTTATACAACAATAAGGTTGTAACCAAGCTGATCAACAACATCATGCTGGATGGCAAGAGAGGGATTGCCCAGAAGATCGTATACGGAGCATTTGCCCGTGTGGAAGAGAAGACCGGAAAACCTGCAGTGGAGGTTTTCGAGGAAGCGATGAATAACATTATGCCGGTCTTGGAGGTAAAGGCCAAGAGAATCGGCGGCGCCACCTATCAGGTGCCGATCGAGGTGAAGCCGGAGCGGCGCCAGACCCTGGCACTTCGCTGGATTACCATGTTCTCTCGCAAGAGGAATGAGAAGACCCAGGAGGAGAGGCTGGCGAACGAGATTATGGACGCTGCCAACAACACAGGCGCATCCGTGAAGCGGAAAGAAGATATGCATAAGATGGCAGAGGCGAACAAGGCCTTCTCCCATTTTAGAATCTAATAGGAGGACAAAGCTTTGGCTGGAAGAGAATATCCGTTAGAGAGAACCAGGAATATCGGGATTATGGCTCATATCGATGCCGGTAAGACAACATTGAGTGAGCGTATCCTGTATTATACTGGTGTAAACTACAAAATCGGTGATACTCATGAAGGTACGGCGACCATGGACTGGATGGCCCAGGAGCAGGAGCGTGGAATCACCATCACTTCTGCGGCCACGACTTGTCACTGGACTCAGCAGGAGAACTGCAAACCGAAGGAGGGCGCTCTGGAGCATCGGATTAATATCATTGATACTCCCGGACACGTGGATTTCACGGTTGAGGTGGAGCGTTCCCTGCGTGTGCTGGATGGCGCTGTCGGCGTGTTCTGTGCCAAGGGTGGCGTGGAGCCGCAGTCGGAGAATGTATGGCGTCAGGCAGATACCTATAATGTGCCGCGTATGGCATTTATCAATAAGATGGATATCCTGGGCGCTAATTTCTTTGGTGCTGTGGATCAGATTCGTGAGCGTCTGGGCAAGAATGCGATCTGCTTACAGCTTCCGATCGGCAAGGAGGACGAGTTCCAGGGGATTATCGACCTGTTTGAGATGAAGGCATATATTTATAATGACAATAAGGGTGAGGATATCTCGATTGTCGATGTGCCGGAAGACATGATGGTGGATGCCGAGCTGTACCGTACCGAACTGGTTGAGAAGGTATGCGAACTGGATGACGATCTGATGATGCAGTATCTGGAGGGTGAGGAGCCGTCCGTTGAGGATATGAAGCGTGTCCTGAGAAGGGCTACCTGTGAGTGTACCGCAGTGCCGGTGTGTTGTGGGAGCGCTTACCGGAATAAGGGTGTCCAGAAACTTCTGGATGCCATCCTGGAGTATATGCCGGCGCCGACGGACATCCCGGCGATCAAGGGTGTTGATCTGGATGGCAATGAGACCGAGCGTCATTCTTCGGATGATGAGCCGTTCTCAGCACTGGCTTTTAAGATCATGACAGACCCGTTTGTAGGAAAGCTGGCGTTCTTCCGTGTGTATTCGGGAACGCTGAACTCGGGTTCTTATGTATTGAATGCAACCAAGGACAAAAAGGAACGTGTGGGCCGTATCCTGCAGATGCATGCGAATAAGCGGCAGGAACTGGATAAGGTGTATTCCGGGGATATCGCGGCAGCGGTGGGCTTTAAGCTGACCACTACGGGCGATACGATCTGTGATGAGCAGCATCCGGTGATCCTGGAGTCCATGGAGTTCCCGGAGCCGGTTATTGATATCGCAATTGAGCCGAAGACCAAGGCCGGACAGGGCAAGATGGGTGAGGCGCTGGCGAAGCTGGCGGAGGAGGATCCGACCTTCCGCGCCCGCACCGACCAGGAGACCGGGCAGACCATTATTTCCGGTATGGGTGAACTTCACCTGGAGATTATCGTAGACCGTCTGCTGCGTGAATTCAATGTGGAGGCGAATGTGGGTGCCCCGCAGGTTGCTTATAAGGAGACCTTTACCAAGGCGGTGGAGGTGGACAGCAAGTATGCCAGACAGTCCGGCGGCCGTGGCCAGTATGGGCACTGTAAAGTGCGCTTTGAGCCGATGGATGCCAATGCAGAGGAAGTATTTAAGTTTGAATCTGCAGTGGTCGGCGGTGCGATTCCGAAGGAATATATCCCGGCTGTCGGAGAGGGTATCGAGGAGGCTTCCAAGACGGGTGTGCTGGCTGGCTTCCCGGTATTGGGCCTGAAGGCAACTGTGTTTGACGGTTCTTACCATGAGGTTGACTCCAGTGAGATGGCATTTAAGATCGCTGGTTCCATGGCATTTAAGGATGCGATGCAGAAGGCTGGTTCTATTTTGCTGGAACCGATTATGAAGGTAGAAGTGACTATGCCGGAGGAGTATATGGGCGACGTGATCGGGGATATCAATTCCCGGCGTGGGCGCATTGAGGGCATGGATGACCTGGGCGGCGGCAAGATCGTAAGGGCGTTCGTACCGCTTTCCGAGATGTTTGGCTATTCTACTGACCTGCGTTCCAAGACTCAGGGGCGTGGTAACTATTCCATGTTCTTTGAGAAGTATGAGCCGGTTCCGAAGTCCGTACAGGAGAAGATTATTGCCGAGCATAAGCACTAAGTAGTTGGAAAATAGGCTTGAAAAACTTGCGTAAATCGCATATAATAAGGACAGCCTATATATAAAGGAAAGCCCATTGTGGCCAAATTAAGGAGGACGTTTTAAAATGGCAAAAGCAAAGTTTGAAAGAAACAAACCGCATTGTAACATCGGTACCATCGGCCACGTTGACCATGGTAAAACCACACTGACCGCTGCTATCACCAAGACCCTGCATGAGAGAAAGGGTACCGGTGAGGCTGTGGCATTTGAGAACATTGATAAGGCTCCGGAAGAGAGAGAGCGTGGTATCACCATCTCTACCGCTCACGTTGAGTACGAGACTGACAACAGACACTATGCACACGTTGACTGCCCAGGGCATGCTGACTATGTTAAGAACATGATCACTGGTGCTGCTCAGATGGACGGCGCTATCCTGGTAGTTGCTGCTACCGATGGTGTTATGGCTCAGACCAGAGAGCACATCCTGCTGTCCCGCCAGGTTGGCGTTCCCTATATCGTTGTATTCATGAACAAGTGCGATATGGTTGACGATCCGGAACTGCTGGAACTGGTTGACATGGAGATCCGTGAACTGCTGAACGAGTATGAGTTCCCGGGCGATGACACCCCGATCATTCAGGGTTCTGCCCTGAAGGCTCTGGAGGATCCGACCAGCGAGTGGGGCGACAAGGTTCTGGAACTGATGGATGCGGTTGACTCCTGGGTTCCGGATCCGCAGCGTGAGACCGACAAGCCGTTTTTGATGCCTGTAGAGGACGTATTCACCATTACCGGCCGTGGTACGGTTGCTACCGGCCGTGTGGAGCGTGGTACTCTGCATCTGAATGATGAGGTTGAGATCGTTGGTATCAAGGAAGAGACCAGAAAGACCGTTGTTACCGGTATCGAGATGTTCCGGAAGCTTCTGGATGAGGCTCAGGCTGGTGATAACATCGGTGCTCTGCTTCGTGGTGTTCAGAGAACCGAGATCGAGCGTGGCCAGGTTATCGTAAAGCCCGGTTCCGTAAAGTGCCATCACAAGTTCACCGCTCAGGTGTACGTTCTGACCAAGGACGAGGGTGGCCGTCATACTCCGTTCTTCAACAACTATCGTCCGCAGTTCTACTTCAGAACAACCGATGTTACCGGTGTTTGCGAACTGCCGGCCGGCACTGAGATGTGTATGCCTGGCGACAACGTAGAGATGAGCGTTGAACTGATCCACCCGGTAGCTATGGAGCAGGGTCTGCGTTTCGCTATCCGTGAGGGCGGCAGGACTGTTGGTTCCGGTAGGGTTGTTTCTATCGTTGAGTAATTAATAAAAAATTGGATTTTATGGGGCTTTCCGAGAAATCGGGAAGCCCTTTTTGAAATTTTGCAACAGTGGAAAAGTGGAAAGAGGTGCCAAAACGGTGCTATGAAAAAGAACTCTGATGAAATTTTTCCGAAAACTCTATCGTAAATTTAATGCCTTCTCAATAGCCATTCATGCCCTCCTAATTTATATGCTTACTCAACCCCCAATGCCTTAAACACTGCATCCTCCGCAATCTGATACGGAATCAACTGAAATGCACTCATCAGATCAGCCGGAACACTTGCGAAATCCACAAAAGAGGTACTTGGAATCACTGAACAAATATCCTGCGAAGTTTCGCCAGATATAATGTGGTCAAGACACTAGCAGAAACTCAAGCACATAGACCCTTTCTATGCTACTTAACTAAAGAAATCAAACTCATCCACCGCAAAAGCGATGTCAATCTGGAATGGCTCACGCTGCGGCATCTGCAATCCCTGTTCGTCTGCAATGACCAGATAATAAGCAGCAGTATTGCTGTATTTCAGAGATTTCAGATTAAACTGGCAACGGAAAGTACGCTCTGCACCATTATCGCTTGTCTTATCTGCAATAATCTTCTGAACATCACTGATCTGCCTGCCATTTTCATCTGTAAAGTAAACCTGATAGGCAGCTGCTTCACGGTTGGCGCCGACAGCATCCTTCTGATAGAAATTCAGAGAAAAGATCATATTACTGATTTTACGGTTTGCTGACAACAGATTAACCGTTACCGGTTTCGTATCATATTTCTGCTTATTACGTTTATACTCCATAGAATCGTTGCGGAGATAGTGGTACTCGATGACCGGGACAACCATTTCCTGCAAGCTGATACCGCCATGCACAAAGTTCATGCCGCCACCATTCATCTTAATACGGATGCTTTCTCTCGGTGCAAAACCGTCAAAGTCAGATTTCCCATCCAGGAACTTCACAGGCAATAAGTAGTTTGGCTGTACGCCTTTTTGCACGATTGCATATCGTCTGCCATACTCCACACAGCGTTTCGCACTTTCTTTTTTCGGATTATTGATGTTTTCCCTGTCCGCATCGTAAAACTCATTTTTTCCTACTTTGTCATCCTCAGTCAGCGGGCTGTATGTATAAAGGAATCCATGGTCAGCTGTAATCAAAATATTCGTTCCGCCAAATTCATTTACAATAATACGCACAAGGTTTTTCAGTTCTGAAATAGCTTTATCACAGGCGGCAAAAACAGCGGTATCAGAAGTGTGGCTTGCTTCATCAATGGTATCATGGTAGATGTAAACTACATCCATTCCTTTCACCAATGCACTTCGTTCTGCCCGCTTCATGGCGATAATGTCATTATATTTCAATGCTATACTCGCCGGATCTTCTGATTTCAGAACCTTATCACGACAGCCGCTTGCCGTAGGCTGCCCGTCTGCCAGCACAGTCAAAATATCGTTCCGAAGTTCTGCTGTCAGTTCCTTATGCGGAAGCAATGCTGCCATACCAAACTTTGTGACAGAAGGGAAGATACTCTGCATACTGCCAAGAGAAACCTTACTCTGTGTTTCTCTGCGAAGCTGATCTGCCATCGCTGCCGCCACTTCATAACGCATAGCATCCGAAATAATCACAAATACCCTGGTATCTGAAGTTTTGATGCGGGAACAATAAAATTCTTCCTGTTGCGGTACTTCCAGAACCTTGCCATAGGATGCCATTTCGTCTGCACACACATCCGACCAGTTGTTACCCAGTTCACCTAAGAACCAGTGCGTATAAAGCCCTTCCACTTTATCAACTACGTGCTTGAACAGATCGTCCAGCAGAATATTGGAAGTCTCCAGGCTCTTTTGGAAACTCAGGTGGAACAAACGGTAGTAAGTGTCCATCTGATAATAGCTTTCGGTGTATTCCTTCCAGATGCCCTTTGCTTCTGCGGTATGGAATCCGGCAGAGTGTTCCTTGAAGAAGCGCTGCATATTTGCAGCCTGTAAAATACCGTCATAAAAATTCTCAAACGGCTCATACCATGCACAGGTTCTACGTTTCTCCACCGCCCCCGTAATGGTATCCACATCAATGATATGGTCGCTGATTTCGGTCATCAGCTTTGTCAAAATCACTTCGTTGATGCAAGGGAAGCACTCTGTACCAACCAAATCGTCAACCGTCAGTTTTTCAAACCGCTGATGCAGATGGGCTTCATCTTCCACATATCTTGCCACATCATAAAGCTGCCCAATATCTTTGCTATGAAGCCATTCCGAAATAAAATCGTAGCAATACGCCTGGTGCGGCATAGAAATAAATCCGTCCAGTCCGGCAAGATATTCCTGCCGCATAGTACGGGTAGCAGCTGTCAGCAGTAAATGAATTGCCAGCCGTCCAAGGTCAGGTTCTTCCTCAGAAAATCCGCATCCTTGGCGAACCATCGCCCAGAACGCACCGTCTGCATGATACTTTACGAAATCCTGATAAACCGCATTGCTATTCAAATCAAGCCCTGCCCGGAACACACTGCGTAAAATCTGGTTCGGCTGTGCGGCTTTCAATCCACAGATTGCCGCCATCACAGCCATGTGCAGCTGTGCCGGAGTTGCCGGAACTTTATTCTGGGTGCTGATTTTCAAACGACGGTCTTTCGCATTGAAATAGGCACGATAATGTTTGGCCTGTTTCCGCATAGCCGGAGTAGATGCAAGTCCCATTTCATCCATCCAAATAGAAATCAAATCTGCCCGGAACTCCTCGCTGTAAAGTTCTATATCTAAAAGCCAGTTATCATCCGGGCGGTTGTACGCCAGCGGACTGTAAACCAGATAGTTTGTGGTCAAATCGTCTACTGAAAGCAGTTTCTTCACAGAAAATGCGTTGTTTCCAGTCAGTGCAATCACATTTGCATTTTTCAATACTACCTCGTCCAACTTGTCCTCAAATTCTTTATCTTCGTCATACCAAAAGATGATACGACGCTGATAAAATTCCGGCAAAGGGGCAGCAAACCGCCGGTTCAAGTCTTGTATTACTTTGTCGGTATCCATGCTGCACCTCCTATCTTTTCTTTATAATAAGCCATTTTGCTTTTCTTCTGTTTCCTTGCTGTTTGAGTATGCCTTGTTCTTTTAACTCCGCAAAAATTCTAGAAATTGTTCTTTTTGATATTCCAAGCTTCTCCGCATACTGTGCCTGCGTTTCTGCCGGATTTTCGGCAATGATCTTCAGCAGTTTTTGAATATGATCTGGAAAAGCTTTGTCTGTATATGCCGCTTCATCAACGTCATTTTTAATGTCATTAGTGCCAATTTCAACGCCATCAATGCCGTTGGCATCTACATTAACGCCATTTTTGATATTATTGTTGTTATTCTGACCTCGATAAATATTGATACGCAAATCAACCTCACCGCCAATGAACTCCGGCTCCCGCAGTCCGGCAGCTTTTACTTTATCAATAATTCTTGGAATGCCACTTCCCCAATGCTCGATCAAGTTCATATAAGCAAATGCATGAGCAAGGGCTTCATTTCTGATTTTGGAATACCCTTCTTTCATACGCTCCATCGTCTGTCCCATTGGCAGCTTTCCAGGAGAAGTGATTTCCAGTCGGTTGTCATATACCGCAACCTGTACCGTACCATGATCCAGATAGCTGCGATGTACCATGGCATTGATAATCAACTCACGAATAGCATCCGGTGGAATTTCATAAATATCCTGCCGGTAAATTCCCACAAACATAGCCCCCAAGTGAATGTTTCGCAAGACAAACTGAAATGCTTCATCTATTTGCTCCCAAAGCGGGCCGGGATATTCTCTACGGTCAACAAATACCGCTTTTGTTGTACCTTTGAACACACCACATTGTGTTGTGACATGAAGTCCTCCGTTGCCAGTCAAAATAGCAAAGGCATTGGACGGATAATCTTTTCCGTCACGCTCAATCAAAACCCCCCAAGAACGCAACTGCTGTCTGCCAACATCTTTGATAGATGCTTTCTGTTCCTCATTATGAGCGTTTTTCACTGCCTGTTCCTTCATCGCTTTGCATAGAGCGTCAATATCTTCATCTGTAATTGTTAATCCAGTACACAAAGCTTGATCGAAATAGCGGTTGCTTCCTTCAAACATCAGTTCTTTGATCATGTATTCGTCAGCAAGACGGGTAGTTCCGGCAACACGGACATATACCCCGCCTTCTCTGCCAAGAGCCTTGATATAATACGGTCGCTGTCTGCCCTCGGAAATTTCCGCTACAATGACTGTTTTTCCATCAACTGTCTGTAATGTAATATCTGGAATAATCGTCGGTTCACAGCTATCTGATACGGCATTAGCAATTGCATCCATTTTCTTGAATACCTCTTCTTTGTCAAAGCCAATCACTTCTCTGGTCTTATCAGCAATTCCGAAAATGATTTTACCTCCGGTTCCATTGGCAAAGGCAACTACAGATTTCATATATTTAATACTTTTCTCTGGCAGGTTTTCTTTGAACTCTACATTCTTGGATTCACCTGCAAGAATTTCTTCTATGGTCATGATCCTCCTCCCTTTTTTATCCAAAATCTGGTCATTGACAAAAAATGTTTTCCCTTATTAATAAGAATAGGTTTATAGTGCATCCGTGATGGTGTCTGCTTACAGATGCTTGAATCACGGGGTCTTTTTTTGCCCATATTTTAAGAAATCATATATTCTTATCATTCTATGAAGATTACTACGATTCGGACTATCTAAAGAACTTAAAATATTGCTGTTCTCTGTAAATATTGCTTCCAAAATACTTCGATACTCATTAAAATTTATTTTTTCTTCTGGCACACACCTCAACAAACGAATAGCCTTCATTAAATTACCTGTAGTTTTCTGGCATCTTTCCGGCACTTTAGCGGCGGTATGTACGCCATTCAATTATCTTATATATTTCTTTAGAATTTAACTATTCTCACCCAGTTCTTCATCTTCCTTTTTTTGTAAATAGTAAAATCTCTTTTGAATTTCAATTTCTTCCCGAAGCTGTTCCTCAGATGGAAGACAGGTTTTGTACTTTGATGCGAAAAGCTGTTCATGTCCGTGAAAGACGGAATATTTCGCAATGTCCTCATCCGTATCAGAGCATAAAACAATCCCTAATGTAGGGTTGTCTCCCTCCGTTTCATTTCATCATACATACGAATATACATATTCATTTGCCCAACATCCTGATGCGTGATTTTAGTCGTTTTCAAATCAATTAGAATAAAGCATTTCAGGATATAATTATAAAAAACAAGGTCAATATAGTAATCCCCTTTTTCTGTGCGAATGTGTTGCTGTCTTGCAACAAAAGCATATCCTTTTCCCATTTCCATAAGAAATTTCTGAATATGTGTAATAATTCGCTGTTCTAACTCACTCTCCGTAAAGTCCGCATTAGAAGCCAGACCCAGAAATTCCGCTATGACCGGATTTTTGATGAATTCTAACTTATCTGCCTGATAAGAAGCAGTCAGTTCCTTCATTTCTTTTTCAACAGGTTCTGTGTTTTGAGACATCAACATCCGATAGTAGTATTGAGAAGAAACATTCCGTTGCAATGTACGAACAGACCATGCCTGTTCCTGGGCTTCCTTCGCATACCATACTCTTGCTTCTGGTGATGTTTCCTGAAGCAAGATTCTATAATGGGTCCATGACAGCGGACGACCAGACTTTGGACTCAGTGAGTCCAAAATTTGAGGTGCATAAGCTATGCTCTGGGCACTTTCTACAATTTCACAGGTATCGGCAAATAAATCTCCGGTTTCATGATAAGCAATCATGTTTCTGTTGAATTTTGGACTCACTGAATCCCAAATTGCAGTTTCTTTTTCACGAATTTTTTTCGTTTTTTGAGATTTCTGTTCCACTGCTTATCAGCCTCCTTTACTTTATTTTAGCCAAAACATCCTGAAAAATTGCATAGTTCTTCTTTACGCCGTCATCCAGGTCGATAGAGATCATCTGGTCAGCAAGGTGGTGAATCTTTTCCTCGTAGGTGCGGATCTCGGCATCCTGTGCCTGCAAAGCGGTCAGTTTTTTGTTCAGCTTCACACGCTCACCAGTGGAAACATTGGCTATACGCTGTTCCAAATCGGCAATAGCGGTACGATAACGAGCCTGCTGTTCATGCACATAATCGGTACGGATACGGGCAATAGTATCCGGCTGATAGCGGTGCATATAAATCAGTGCCTTAAAGCCATTCTTCTTGCCGCTGTCAAACAGCCAGTAAATTGGGCGTTTCTGGTAGATTTTACAATGGTCGGCATAGAAATTATTCAAGAAATAATTCCGAATCACATCCTTGGGCTGACCTTTGCCGCCCACAGCGTCTGCAATGAATTTCAGGTTTTCGTCCAATGTTTCTGCACCGTAAACCGTTTTTACAAACTTTACGAACAGGCCAACAATATCATCCTCAAAATATTCATCGTCACAAATCGGGATGATGTTATCCTTATCAGCAGGGAAAGACGCATACTTGCTGGCACACCCCAGGGTGCCCTCTCTTCCAGCTTCACTGGAATTCACCTTGTCCCATTCACCGCCTGCATAAGCAAGACCATCCACATCCAAAAAGTAGCGACCGAACATACAACCCACAGCATAAGAAATGAAAGAGCGAATATCTCGTCCCAAGTCAGCCTTGCGGACTGTTATATCTTTATCTTCAACCTCCGGTGTCAGTTCTTCCTGCAAACCGTAAATGTCGATGAAGATACGGTTCAGTTCTTCCTCGTTGGCTTTCAGTTGGTTGAAGCGAGTATCGCACTCGTTCTGCCACTGGGTAAAGGCTTTGGCAATGGTAGGGACTTTACCAAGCAGTGGGTGGTGCTGGAAACCCCAAGAGGTTTCAAAAGAATCCCAATCCTGCTTAGACATATCAATGCACTTATTAACTATATTTTCTACATCGTCTTGCTGTTTAACATGAAGTCGTTTCATACAGGCTTTTGCCATCCGTGTAATCGATTTTTCAGTTGGATACTGGAAAAGATTCTGCTCCACAATTTCTGTTACAATCGCTTCATCTGAGAGTCTTTCGCTCATCAGCTTTGCGGTGGAGCGCATCTCATAGAAAAGGAACGGTTCTCTGGTCAAAGACGCTATATACGGATAAGAATGATCCATAATGTTTTGCCTCCTTACGGTTCCTCTTTTTTATCAGGAACAAATTCCATGATGTCTCCAACATCGCAATTTAATACGGAACAAATTTTTTCTAATACATCCATGCTGACATTTTCATCTTTAGACAGCTTCGACATTGTTGTCGTACTGAAACCAGTCTGCAAGCGCAGGTCTTTTTTAATCATGTCTTTATCAATCAGCATTTTCCACAGCTTTTTATAGCATACTGCCATATTGTCACCTCTTACCATTATTTCTGCTCAAAGTTCAGTATTCTCGTTGTTTCCTCTATCATAGCATAGAGGTGCGAATAGTACAATCAAGAGGTCGAAATTTCAAATACATGCTTTACGAACCCGCAGTTCAGATTTGCCATTTTAGAAATCAAGGATGAATTGCAAGATAAAACGGCAAATTGCAAGGTGAGAATCCTATTTGTAACTCAAGAGTCCCGGATTTTCCTTTGTACATTGACATGCAAGGAGAAGCATCGGGGAAAGTTCGGAGAAGATTTAAATGATATACCAAGGAAGATTTTGGAAATTTTGTCTATGGATGCAAAATTTACCGCCGCAAAACTGGCACAACAGGTTGGAGTGTCAGGCAGAAATGTTGAAGATAAATGGAATGAGGTTGTCTTGCATGATGCGAAGCTGATTGCACTTACAGGGACAAATTATTTTGCCGTGAAGAAATTGCTGGGAGTGGAAGACACCATAGGTAATTATGTGGTTCATTGTCCTTTGTCCGCTGAGGGTACCCCTAGGCAATAAAGCCGGGAAACCTTTGGCGTGCTGGGTTCTTTGTCTCTCCCAGCCCTTATTCCAGGCCAGCTTCCAGATTAAGAAATCGTAAGCGAAAATTCACACAATTTTCAGACCGCTGCGGCAGGATATGTGGTATACTTAGATGCATCCTGAAAATGGAAATGGAATGAGGAGTTTAGATTATGAGATTGTATAGGATAAGTGCGGCACTGCTGTTGGCGGGGGCTTTGGCAGCCGGGCAAGTATTTGCGGCAGCGGCAGAGGTTCCGGAGAATGGTTTTTCACAGCGGGTATATGGCCCGGGGGAGGACAATCTGTCGGCCAGTGACCCCTATGCCAGGTACCAGTGGGGTCTGCGGAATGACGGGGAATTGCAGTACCTTGAGGTGGTCAACCGTTTCCGGGACAGCAATCCGAGCCTGGCAAAGAAGATCGATCTTGCAAATGCGCTGAGGCTTCCGGCTCCGGTAGAGGGGCCAAGCGCCTATGAGATAGAGACAACTGATTCTGTAAAAGGGGTCGATATCAATATCCAGCCGGCTTGGGATTTATATGATGCCAGCACAGAGGAGCACCGTCCGGTTATTGTGGCAGTGATCGACACAGGGGTGGATATCAGCCATCCGGAGTTGAAGGATGCGATCTGGGTCAATGAAGATGAGATTCCCGGTGACGGGATTGATAATGACGGGAACGGATATGTGGATGATGTAAATGGCTGGAACTTTTTCTCCGGCAATAACCAGGTGTTTGTGGGGGAGGAGGATGACCATGGGACGCATGCGGCGGGAACGATTGCCGCTACCCGCAAGGCTATGGGGATTGCCGGGATTGCGGACAATAAGTATGTGAAGATTATGCCCTTGAAGGTATTAGGGACAGAGGAGGGGATCGGTGAGGAGGAGGCCGTCCTCAATGCCATTCGCTATGCAGAAGCAAATGGTGCATTGATCTGCAACCTGAGTTTTGGGACAGAGATTTATTATCCCCGGCTGGAGCAGGCGATGAGGGAGTCAAAAATGCTGTTTATCAGTTCAGCCGGAAACGGAGACAATAATGGCAATGGCCTGAATGTGGATACAAACCCGGACTATCCGGCAGCATTTGACTTGGACAACAGCATCTCGGTGGCAAACCTGATGTTTGACGGGAACTTGGCAAAGAGTTCCAATTACAGTGCCAGCCTGGTCGATATTGCAGCACCAGGGACTTATATTGTCAGCACAACGGCAGGGAATTCGTATGGGTTTATGACAGGGACTTCGATGGCGGCACCGATGGTGACGGGGGTAGCGGCGCTTTTGTACTCCTACCGGACGGATCTTAGCCTGGCGGAGATAAAGCCAGCCATATTGAATTCTGCAAGGAAGATGGAAGGGCTGGAAGGGAAACTGGGATCCGGGGGCATGCTGGATGCCTGTGCGGCTTTGAATTATGGAAGGTAAATAGATCAGGGCATGGAAGAGCCGGGAATCTTAAGAATAAGTTCCCGGCTCTTCCGTGCCCTATTATACTAAAGTGGAAAATCATCAAATTCGTCAAAGGGGTCAGGCTCCCGCTTCCTGGGGGGAGAAGACCTCCTTTTCTGAGGGCTGATTTCTCTTGACTTCCTCATTTCCAGCAGACGTTCAAACTCGTCCTCGTCGCCGTGGGCTTTCAGGCGCCGCCTGCGTGCTTCACGCCGCGCGGCCAGTTCCCTGGCTTCCTTTCTGCGGGAGTAGAGAACCCAGAAAACAGCAGATGCTGTAAGGGTGCCCAGTAAGGTTAAAACGGCAATAGCAACGGCAGCAGTGCCGGGCAGATGGATCCGGGAAAACCAAGACCTGCCGGGACGTTTGCTTTCGTCTGGGTCAGAGTCATTGCTGCCCGGCGAAATGGATAAGTCCACATCCACTCCGGAAAGGGATTCCTTGGTCATCAGATAGGCGCTGCCAATAAAACGGTCATTATAGGTATAACGCAAAACAGCGACAGCATTGGCCGGGGGGTTGCTGCCGGACAAGGGTTCTAATGCCAAAGCGGCATCCTCAAAGCTGGCGTCGCGGGGCAGGGTGATGACCCTTCCGGGTTCTATCATCAGATCCGATGGCAAATAGGAGGTTCCCTGGATATCAATGCTTTCTTCACCCGTGACATAGCGGGTTTCATGGTCTGTGATGGATACGTTTTGGAAACGGTCAAAGCCGAATTCCAGCAATGTCTTTCCGTCAAGGAAATAGACAGGGTTTGGCGAGCCTTTTAAGACAACCGAGATCAGGCGCCGCCCATCCTTTTCGGCGTAGGTCACGAGGGTATTGCCGGCTTTCATCAAATAACCGGTTTTACCGGCAATGGCCGGAGGGTAATACAGCTGGTTATTGGGATCCGTGGTGCTGACCAGGCGGTGCTCCTGGCGGATGGTAAATCCGTCCGGATAGCTGATCGTGGAGTTGATTTTGTAAGAAAGGGCAGAACTGACCTTTAAAAGAGATTCATTATCAAATGCAGCCTGTGCGATCAGAGCCATATCGTAGGCAGTTACATGCTGCGTATCCCCATTTAGGCCAGATGGATTGTCAAAATGGGTTTTCGATGAACAGCCGAGTTCGGCCACCTTGGCATTCATCATATCGACAAATGCCGGGATACTGCCGGCTACATGCTCTGCCAGCGCATTGGCAGCCTGGTTGGTGGAAACAAGAAGAAGCAGGTGCAGGCAGTCTTCTACTGTCAGCCGTTCACCTGCTAAAAGGTTGTATTTGTTGCCGCTGTCGGCTTCTACATGGTTCATGGCAGTCTCGGAAAAGGTTACAACCTCGTCCAACTCGCAATGTTCCAGTACAATCAGGGCAGTCAGGAGTTTGGTGATGCTTGCCGGAGGATAAGCAGTATTGACGCAGTTTTGGCCAAAGAGCAATGCACCAGAGTCAGCATCAATGACAGCACCAGATTCCGCCTGGATTCCGGTATCGGAAGGCCAGACAGGCGGTTCAGCAAAGACAGTGATGGTGAATATATGGATTGCAGCCAGGCAGCAGCAAACCAGACGTCTTATCTTTTGCTTCAAAGGTTTATCCTCCTAATCTCATCTTTGGGTTGTTACGGTTACATTTTATCATGAAATTAGAGAAAGGGGAAGAGGTATGTAAAAAATGTTTCGGTTTTTAGCGGGATGGTTAACTATCATCCCGCTTTTCAAAGCGGGACGTTTCCGGGATGAAGCGGAATGGCATTGCCGGTGGGCGGAAAGGCCAGGAGGCTTATGGATATAAAAAATATGGGCATAAGAAATAAAAAAGACTTGCAATATACCCCATGGGGGTATATAATGATGGAAGTAAGAACCAGGTGGCATAGCATAGAAGGATAGGCAGGAGAGCACAAGGATGGAGAGGAAGAGGGAGACAAAAGCAGAGATGGCGGCGGGGCAATCCGCAAGCCAGCCAGCCAGGCAGCTAACAGAGGAACGCACAGGCCAGCCAGCCGAGCAACCAACAGAGGAACCCGCAGGCCAGCCAGCCGGGGGAATGTGCTGCCATAAGACGAAGGAACGTTCTGGCAAGGAATACCGGGATCTCCTTAACCGACTGAACCGGATCGAGGGGCAGGTGCGGGGGATTAAAGGGATGGTGGAGAAGGATGCGTACTGTCCGGATATACTGATCCAGGTGGCGGCCGTGAATGCTGCCCTGAATAGCTTCAATAGGGTCTTGCTGGCAAACCATATCCGCACCTGCGTGATGAGGGATGTGCAGGAAGGGAAGGAAGAGACGATAGATGAACTGGTCATGACGCTGCAGAAGCTGATGAAGTGAATAAAATCTAAACGCTCAAAGCAAAATGGAGATTATGTAACAGAATATTGGAAGGAAAGGGGATCGGCAGAATATGGAGCAATATACAGTGACAGGAATGAGCTGTGCAGCGTGCAGCACCCGGGTGGAGAAGGCGGTTTCCAAGGTGGAGGGAGTGTCCTCCTGTTCGGTAAGCCTGCTGACGAATTCGATGGGGGTGGAAGGGACGGCTTCGCCGGAGGCGGTGATTGCGGCGGTGGAGCAGGCCGGATATGGGGCATCCAAACGGGGAAGGGGCAGCAGCCCGGGGGAAGCAGGGGCAGGCCGGGCAGCCGAATCGCCCGGAGCCGGAGGGATGTCGGCAGCAGAGGATATGCTGAAAGACCGGGATACGCCGGTACTGAAGCAGCGGTTGTATTCGTCGCTGGGGTTTTTGGCTGTGCTGATGTATTTTTCCATGGGGCATATGATGTGGAATTGGCCGGTTCCGGCGTTTTTTGAGGGGAACCATGTGGCGATGGGGCTGCTGCAGCTGATTCTTACCGCGATCGTGATGGTCATCAACCAGAAATTCTTTATCAGCGGTTTTAAGAGCCTGTGGCACCGGGCGCCTAATATGGATACGCTGGTGGCGCTGGGGTCAGGGGCATCCCTGGTTTACAGTATTTATGCGCTTTTTGCCATGACGGACGCCCAAGTGAAGGGGGATATGGCAGGGGTCATGGAATATATGCATGAATTTTATTTTGAATCTGCTGCCATGATCCTGACTTTGATTACTGTGGGGAAGATGCTGGAGGCCCGGTCTAAGGGACGGACAACGGACGCGCTTAAGAGCCTGATGAAGCTGGCGCCGAAGACGGCGACGGTTGTGCGGGACGGCGTGGAGGCAGAGGTATCCATTGACCAGGTAATGAAGGATGATATTTTTGTGGTTCGGCCGGGGGAAAATATCCCGGTGGACGGTGTGGTGCTGGAAGGGAGCAGTGCGGTCAATGAATCGGCACTGACCGGCGAGAGCATTCCGGTGGATAAAGAGGAAGGGGATCATGTGTCAGCGGCCACGGTGAATCAGTCGGGCTTTATCCGCTGCCGGGCAACCCGGGTAGGAGAGGATACGACCCTTTCCCAGATCATCCAGATGGTCAGCGATGCGGCGGCTACCAAAGCGCCGATTGCCAAGGTGGCGGACCGTGTATCCGGGGTATTTGTACCGGCAGTGATTGCGATTGCCGTGGTGACAATTGCAGGATGGCTGCTGGCAGGGGAGAGTGTGGGCTTTGCCCTTGCCCGGGGGATCTCCGTGCTGGTGATCAGCTGCCCCTGTGCTTTAGGCCTGGCTACGCCGGTGGCCATCATGGTAGGGAACGGAATGGGTGCCAAAAACGGCATTATGTTTAAGACAGCGGTTTCTCTGGAAGAGGCAGGCAAGACGGAGGTGGTGGCTCTGGATAAAACAGGAACCATTACCAGCGGGGAGCCGAGGGTGACAGACCTGATTCCGGCAGGGCATCTGCAAGCGGGCGGGGATGGATGGGGGCAGCCGGAGGAAGAACTTCTGGCCATGGCCTATGCCCTGGAGAAAAAGAGCGAGCACCCGCTGGCCCGGGCGGTTCTTAAGGCAGCCGAGGAGAGAGGGCTGGAAGCTGAAGAGGTGACGGAATTTCGGGCGCTGCCGGGGAACGGGCTGTCGGCTTTGCTTGGCGGTGAGCCGGTAAGCGGCGGCAACCTGGGATTTATCAGCAGCCAGGCGGAGGTTTCTGAGGCTATGAAAAAGAAGGCAGAGCAGCTGGCGGAGGAAGGGAAAACCCCATTGTTTTTCAGCCGGTCAGGGGTTCTGCGCGGTATTATTGCGGTGGCGGATGTGATCAAGGAGGACAGCCCCCAGGCAGTGCGGGAACTGCAGAATATGGGAATCCATGTGGTGATGCTGACGGGAGACAACGAGCGGACGGCCAGGGCAATCGGCGCTCAGGCCGGGGTGGACGAGGTGATAGCCGGGGTGCTGCCGGACGGAAAGGAGAATGTAATCCGTTCCCTGAAGCGCAAGGGAAAGGTAGCCATGGTGGGGGACGGAATCAACGATGCACCGGCTCTTACCCGGGCGGATATCGGAATTGCCATCGGAGCGGGGACGGATATCGCCATTGACGCGGCGGATGTGGTTCTTATGAAGAGCCGCCTCAGTGACGTGCCGGCGGCGATTCGCCTGAGCCGGGCGACCCTGAAAAATATCCATGAAAACCTGTTTTGGGCATTCTTTTATAATGTGGTGGGGATTCCCTTGGCGGCAGGTTTGTGGTATCCTTTCTTTGGGTGGAAATTAAACCCCATGTTTGGTGCGGCGGCTATGAGCCTGTCCAGCTTCTGCGTGGTGACAAACGCGCTGCGGCTGAACTGGTTTGATATGCATAATACAAAAGGAGACAAAAAAATCAAAAGGAATAAGAAGGAGGAATTGGCGATGGAGAAGACGATGAAGATTGAAGGTATGATGTGTGGGCACTGTGAGGCCCGGGTGAAGAAATGCCTGGAGGCGCTGGAGGGGGTCAGCGGGGCGGCAGTGAGCCATGAGGCCGGGACGGCCGTGGTGACGCTGAGTGCGCCGGTGGCAGACGACGTGCTGAAAAAGACGGTGGAAGACCAGGATTATAAGGTGGTTTCGATCCAATAAAAATAGCACCGCTGGGTACGCCCCGGAGGAAGAGGGATGGCATTTGTCTGCCATCCCTCTTCCTCCGGGGCGTAGCGGGATGTCCGGATGATATGGGGCTGGTAAAACAGTTATGGCAGCGGACAGTTGTGCGGCATTAGCATTGACTTTACTAACGGGATGAAGTAGAATAACCACTAGGAAGGAAGTTTTTGGCGGGTATTTTCAGAGGGGCGGATGGGGATGGAAGAGAAGGAATAAACAGGAGATATTACCGAATATGATGAAAACAGCCAAAGAATTATTTGTGATGACCATAGCCACCCTGATTATTGCAGCAGCAGTTTTCTTTTTTTTGATACCAAGCCATGCGGCGGTCAGTTCTGTTTCCGGCCTGGCGATTGTGCTGTCAAATTTTGTGCCGTTATCCGTATCCGCGATTACAATGGCTTTGAATATCGTTTTGCTGATAGCTGGTTTTCTGCTCTGCGGGCATGAATTTGGATTTAAAACGGTGTACACCTCTGTCCTGTTGCCGGTATTTATCGGATTATTTGAAATCCTTTTGCCCGACAACCAGTCCGTTTCCGGGGATGCAGTGCTTGATGTTGCCTGTTATATTTTCACGGTAAGCATTGGGCTGAGCATCCTGTTTAACCGGAATGCTTCTTCCGGGGGCCTGGATATTGTGGCAAAGATACTGAACCGGTATTTACATATGGATCTTGGCAAGGCGATGAGCATGAGTGGGATGCTGGTGGCGCTGAGTTCAGCCTTGGTATATGATAAGAAGACCGTGGTTTTAAGTATACTAGGGACTTACCTGAATGGTATGGTTCTGGATCATTTTATTTTTGGGCAGAACATCAAGAGGAGGGTTTGCATTATTTCCAAGGATAAGGAAGAGCAGATCCGCAGCTGGATATTGCATACTCTGAAAAGCGGGGCAACCATTTACCAGGCAGTCGGGGCATACGACGGCATGGCCAGAAACGAGATCATTACGATCGTTGACAAGAACGAGTACCAGAAATTAATGCAGTATGTGATCCGGGAAGACCCTGCAGCATTTATTACCGTTTACAATGTGAGTGATATGCGCTATATTCCAAAGGGCAGGATGGAATAATGATTTTGACATAAGCGATTTACATACTTCAAAGGGGAGGTGGCGGCGCATTTGCATTCTTCCGGCAGACAGCCGGACAGGATAGATTAGCCAAATCAGATGAGACAGCAGAAAAAAACGTGGCAGCCGATTCTTTATGCATTTCTTTTCCTGGCTGCCGTACTTGTATTGTTTTTTATTTATACAACACAAAACAAGGCGCGGATCCAGGAGCAGAACAGGGTCTATGCGGAAGACTGTGCCCGGCAGACGGCAGGGCGTATTGGGAGCGAATTTAATAATGCGCTGCAGCGTATCCAAAATAGTGCATACCTTGTCAGCACAGGCGGAAACGGATCAGAAATCAATGCCCAGGTGCTGAAAGAACTGGAAGAAAATACGACGTTTGACGCAATCCGTTTTACCAATGCAGACGGGCTAAACCTTGCCTCCAACGGGGAGACAAGCGACAGTTCCGACAGGAATTATTTTATCCGTGGGATACAGGGGGAGAGCGGCCTTGAGACTGTGGCGCAGTCACGGATTACAGGAAAGCCGATGATGGTTTTTTATGCCCCGATATATTCCGGAAAAGAGATTTCGGGAATGTTTTTAGGGCTGTACTTTGCTGAGGATTACCTGAAGAATATGCTTACCACCAGTTATTTCGGTGAAGCGGCTGACTTGTTCCTCTGTACACAGGATGGTAAGGTGATTGCCAGTTCGGTCAACGCGGCCTATGGGGGAGATTTGGTTGGCTCCCTGGAGGGGGCAGGCGTTATTGACACGGAGGCGGCTGATACGGCACGGATGGTGTTCGCAGAGGGCGGCGAGGCGGCTCTCTTGTGCAGCGAGGACTCCAAGACGGACAATCTTTGCATTATGCGTTTGCCGGGGCATGATTATGTCCTGGTGCAGGCATTCCCCAAAGCGGTCACGCAGGCCATGGTCAGCCGGGCAAATATGGCGGGCGTGGTATTGGAAATCTGCCTGATTGCCCTGTTCGTGGTTTATGTTGTTTTTCTGGTGGTCCGTGCAAAGAGGATGCAAAAGAAACTAGAAGAAGAGAACAAGATGATCAATGATGTGCTCCGCGGCATGAATATCATTTTTTCGTCCCGTTACCTCATTGTGAATTTGGATGACAACTACTATTCTTATATGGCAGGGATCGGGCCGCTGAATACAAGCATCCCGATGGAGGGTGTCTATAGCGAAATGATAAAAACCCATGCCGGAGACATTATTGAGGAGGACGGAAAAGAGGCTTTCCACCATTTTTCCCGGATTGACACTCTCAGGGAAAGCCTTAGCACGGAAGATTTCGTTGCCCACGAATGCCATGTTTCCCGCCATGGGAAGGAGGATTGGGAACATCTGATTGCGGTGTGCCTGGAGCGGAGGGGGAGGCAGCCTGTCCGGGTTTTGTATGTCCGCCAGAATGTTACGGAACTGAAGCAGAAGGAATTGCGTGAGCAGCGGGAGCGGGCAGTGCTGAACCGGAAGGAGCGGCAGTACCGGATTGCCATTATGTCCAATTCCTTCAGCGCGTTCGAGTGCAACCTGACAAAGGATCAAATTGAGCAGGACGTCCTGCGCACGGATGGTGAGAGAGAAATCTCGCTGCTAAAACAGGTAGGCCTGTCCGCACCATGCAAGGCTTCGGAATGCTTTGAAAGGTGGAGGCAGTTTGTGCTGCCGGAATCACAGGAGGATTTTGCCCTGACGGTAAATGTAGATTATCTGAAAGAGCAGTACAGCCAGGGCAACATGGAAGTGGACGTGGACTATTGGGGAGGGGTAAGCGGCAGGGAGCCCATGTGTGTCCGCCAGTCCTTTATTATGACTTGTGACGAGGATACCGGTGACCTTATCGTAATGGTGGTATCCCGGGATATCACGGAACAGGTCAGCAAACAGCGGGAACAGACACAGGCTTTGCAGGACGCCTTGATGCAGGCACAGCATGCCAACCAGGCAAAGACCACCTTTTTGTCCAACATGAGCCACGATATCCGCACGCCCATGAATGCCATTATTGGCTTTGCCACGATTGCCGCCAGCCATATCGACCGCACAGACCAGGTGAGGGACTGCCTGCAGAAGATCCTTTCTTCCAGCAACCATCTGTTAGGCCTGATCAATGATATCCTGGATATGAGCCGTATTGAGAGCGGGAAACTGCAGATACATAATCAGGAGTGCAACATCCCGGAACTGATACACAACCTGGTAAATATCATCCAGCCGCAGGTGAAGTCCAAACAGCTGGAGATGTTTATTGACACCTTTGATGTGGCTAATGAGGATGTCATTGCAGACCCGCTGAAGCTGAACCAGATTTTTATCAACCTGATGGGGAATGCCGTCAAATACACTCCGGCAGGCGGAACGGTAAGCTTCCGTATTATGCAGCATACTACCTTTAAGCATGGGTGGGGCAAATATTCTTTTATCATCAAGGACAATGGGATCGGGATGTCGCCAGAGTTTGTCAAACATATTTTCGAGCCGTTTGAGCGCGAATCAACGGCCACCAGAAGCGGCATACAGGGTGCCGGCCTAGGGATGGCTATTACAAAGAATATTGTGGATATGATGGGAGGGGAAATTTTAGTAGAGAGCGAAGCCGGAAAGGGGAGCACTTTTACAGTAGAGATCCCGCTGCAGCTGCAGGATGTAGAAAAAAGCGCGGAACAGATTAAGGAACTGGAGGGGCTGCGGTCACTGGTGGTGGATGATGATTTCAATGTCTGCGACAGCGTAAGCAAGATGTTGAAAAGTATCGGGATGCGTTCCGAATGGACGGCTTCCGGCAGGGAGGCGGTGTACCACGCAAAATGTGCTTCCGAGGAGGGGGATCCTTACCATACCTATATTATTGACTGGCAGATGCCGGAAACCAGCGGAATTGAAACAGCAAGAAAGATACGCAGTGTTGTGGGGCCGGATGCGCCTATTATTATCCTCACAGCTTACGATTGGTCGGACATTGAGGAAGAGGCGAAAGAGGCGGGCATTACTGCATTCTGTGCCAAACCGCTTTTTATGTCTGACTTAAAGGCGGCACTGCTGGCCGCGAATAATATTGGCGGCCAAAAGCTTCCGGATAAGGGAGCCGCCTGGACTCAGGCAGATTTCAGCGGGAAGAGGCTCCTTTTGGTGGAGGATAATGAACTGAACCGGGAAATCGCGGGAATTATCCTGGAAGAGGCTGGCTTTGTGGTCGAATCGGCACCTGACGGGACCGATGCGGTCTCCATGGCAGAAAAATCTGCGGAAGGATATTATGACGCGGTGCTGATGGATGTGCAGATGCCTGTTATGAATGGATATGAGGCCACAAAAGCGATCCGGGCGATGCACCGGAGGGATGTGAAAACCTTGCCTATTATTGCCATGACGGCAAATGCGATGGAGGAGGATAAGGAGGCTGCCCTCAAAAGCGGCATGAATGCCCATATTGCCAAGCCGCTGAATATTGAACTGCTGATGGAGGTACTGCACCAGTTCCTGCATTAAGAATTAAAACATTTTGCCACACAATAATCCTGGAAATTATTGTGTGGCTTTTATTGTGTGCCTGCGGTGATAGGCAGGGGAGGGGATTTTTTGCTTGCCCTTGACTCTATAATTATTGTAGACTTTATAATGCGAACGGGAGTAAACCGATTATAGACAAAAATAATCAGAACCAGACAAGAGGTGGATACTTATGGAAAAAAACTTAACTACAGGCAGTGTGCCCAAAACAGTCCTTTCTTTTTCGCTGCCGTTTCTGCTGTCCTATTTTTTACAGACCCTGTACGGCATGGCAGATTTATTTATCATCGGGCAGTTTAACGGGGTGGGAAGTACGACTGCCGTATCGGTCGGCAGCCAGGTGATGCATATGCTGACGGTAATGCTTGTGGGGCTGGCCATGGGCTCGACGGTGATGATCGGGCAGGCTACCGGTGCGGGCAGGAGGGATCAGGTGACCCGTGCGGTAGGTAATACAATTACTTTGTTCATGGCTCTGGCCGTAGCCCTGACGGCGGGGCTGCTTTTGGCCGTAAAGCCGATTGTAAGCGTCATGTCCACACCGGCGGAAGCGGTGGAGGGGACAGTTTCGTACCTTACGATTTGCTTTGTAGGGATCCCGTTTATCACTGCCTATAATATCATCAGTTCCATATTCCGCGGCATGGGGGATTCCAAGAGCCCTATGTACTTTATCGCTGTCGCCTGCGGGGCGAACATTGCCCTGGATTACCTTTTCATCGGAGGGATGGGGCTGGGACCGGCGGGGGCGGCATTGGGGACTACCCTGGCGCAGACGATCAGCGTAGCGGTGTCCCTGGCAGTCATCCTGAAAAGGAAAACAGGGATAGCGCTGGGGGCAGGGGATTTCAGGCCGCAGCGGGAAACAATGAGAGGCCTGTTGAAGATCGGGGTTCCGGTTGCCTTGCAGGACGGATTCATCCAGATTGCGTTTATTGTCATTACCATCATTGTAAATAAACGGGGGCTGAATGATGCGGCGGCAGTGGGGATCGTGGAAAAGATCATAGGGATCCTGTTCCTTGTGCCTTCCTCCATGCTTCAGACTGTGTCCGCGCTGTGCGCACAGAATATCGGTGCCGGGAAGCATGACAGAGCCCGCCTTACCTTGGGCTGCGGCTGCCTGATAACCATAGCCTGGGGAATTATTGCTGCCGTAGTGATGCAGCTGGATGCAGAGGCATTTATCGGTTTGTTCTCGGACAGCGGGGAAGTGGCCTTGCTGGGCGGACAGTATATGCGGGGATATGTATGGGATACGATTCTTGCGGGGATACATTTCTGCTTCAGCGGATATTTCTGTGCTTACGGCTTGTCGGGGATCTCCTTTTTCCACAATTCCGTTTCTATTATTTGCGCCCGGATTCCGCTTTCCTATCTGGCGTCAAAGTATTTTGCAGACACGCTTTTCCCCATGGGGCTGGCATCCTCGGCCGGTTCAGGGGTTTCGGCGGCCATTTGCGTGGGGGTGTTTCTGTGGATGGGCAGGGGGAAAGCCGGGATGCGGCATGGCACCCTAAGTAAGGATGTCCCTAAAGCTGCTGCCTAGGGGCGGAGGAACCAGGATGGAAAAGCGGGAATTGTTTCAGATCGGTGATGTGGCGAAGATGTTCCACCTAAGTGTGGGCTCCCTCCGCCATTATGAAAAGATCGGCTTGCTTGAGCCGGAATATGTTGACCCGGGGACGGGATACCGTTATTACAGTATCCGCCAGTTTGAGTGCCTGAATACTATCCGCTATCTGCGGGTGCTGGGCATGCCGCTGCCGCAGATTGCCTGTTTCCTGAAAAACCGGGATGTGAATAAAATCCAGGAAATGCTGCGCCAGCAGAAGGAAGAGGTTATCCGCCAGCAGAAGGAATTGCAGATCATTGAGAGGAAGATCAATAACCGCCTGCTGCAGTTAGGGGACGCCCTTTCCTCCCGCTTTGACAGCATTGAAATGATCCGGACGGAACCGCGCCGTATTGCCTGGATACGCAATAACCTATCCATAAGTTCTTACCTGGATTTAGAAACGTCCATTCACCAGCTGGTGAGGTACCAGAAGGATGCAATAGTCTTTTTGGGGAAGGTGGGGGTCGGCATAGCCAGGGAACATTTGGAGGAAAAGAAGTACGGCAGCTATGATATGGTATTCCTGATTTTGGATCCGGAGGATTCCTATGAGGGGGATACGGACGAGATGCCGGAGGAAACTTGTGTGTCCGTCCGGTTTTGCGGCAGCCACCAGGAGGCGCCGCTGTATTACAGGAAGCTGGACGGTTATATGGCAGAGCACGGATTGACGGTAAGCGGCTTTTCCAGGGAGATCACGATGATTGATTATGGCTTTACCGAAGATACCAGCCAGTTTGTGACGGAGATCCAGATACCGGTTGCGGGCGCTTTGGGGCACATAAACGAGATTTTGTAAGAATATCGTAATAATGCCAGGCTTTACCAGAAAGGGTGTATGTGGTATAGTAAACCATGTAACATTTGGGGAAACAGGAAAATACAGAAAGGAGGATTGCCATGAAACACAGTACATTCATAAGACAGCAGCTGCATATTATAAAAGGAAAATTTCATAGCGAGCCATGTTTGTTGGCTGCATCACAGGGTGTTTCGGGCATATCTTTTCTGGAGGATAGCCTGGTGCCATGACCGCATTATATTCAGTCAAACCTCCTTGTCTATTTGCTCACCTGCTGCGTTGGATTTTCTAGCCGTAGCCACCGCTGCGCCGTCGAAAATCCGCCTTGCAGATGAACAAATATGCCCGGTAAAGCGGGGCACGCTGTCCTGCGGAGTTTCTCCAGATATAATGTGGTCAGTACACTAGGGTGGAGGAAACTGCAGGAGGCAGGAGTTCTCTTGCCTGCAAAAGGGATGTGAGGCCAGTGGGCGTGGCGGATAACTCACGGGTCGTGGAGAGCAGATGCTGACGGATGATTGTGAATATTTTATCACATACGTCAGGGATACAGACATAGGATCAAAGGGAAAGCCGATTCTTCCGGGGCAAGGCCGGGAGGAGGGGCTTTTTTTATTTCCGTTGGCTCCTTGTCCGCTGAGGGCACGGACTGGGAAAAGCAAAGAGAACAGAAAGAGATTCGGGAGGAAGTTTATTATGGCACATGACCGGGAGACGGTTTGCATGTATTATGTGGCGGCAGGGCAATGTAAAAAGGGGCGGGAGGCGTCCCATATGCATTACTGCCAGAGATGCGGCAAATATGTTCCGCGGGCCAGGCTGCGGCACCGGAACAGGAAGCGGGAGAAGCTGGAAAAGATACAAAAAAGAGAACAGGGGTAGGAGCGGGGACAAGAGAGCATAAAGGAAATTTAAGAAGGAGAACAAAAATGTTTCAGGAAGTAAAGGGAGAATATAACACGGCAAGGGTATATACGGATGTGGTGGAGGAGGTAGCGCTGGCACAGATCGAAAGCCTCTGCAACCAGGAATATGTGAAAGGGCTGAGGATCCGGGTCATGCCGGACGTCCATGCAGGAGCCGGGTGCACCATTGGCACAACCATGACGATCCGGGATGCGGTGGTGCCAAACCTGGTCGGGGTGGATATTGGCTGCGGCATGGAGACGGCCCGGCTGCGCAACCGCCATCTGGAACTGGAAAAGCTGGATAAGCTGATTTATGAAAAAATCCCCTCGGGGTATGGGGTGCGTGATACGGCGCACCGTCTGAACGACGAGATTGACCTGAATGAACTGCGGTGCCGGAAGGAGGCGCGGCTGAACTTAGAGCGGGCAGTCCGTTCCCTGGGGACCCTTGGGGGCGGGAACCATTTTATTGAGGTGGATAAGGACGAGGAGGGGGAACTTTACCTGGTGATCCATTCCGGTTCCCGCCATCTGGGGCTGGAGGTGGCTGGATTTTACCAGGACCAGGCCTACCGGAAACTGAATGGCAATACAAGGGAGGATGAGAAGGCCCTGATCGCTGCTTACCGGGCTGAGGGCAGGGAAAAGGAGATTGAGAAAGCGCTCAAAAAGCTAAAAAAGCAGGTGAGGACGGAAATTCCGAAGGCACTGGCCTATTTAAGCGGTGCCCTGATGGAGGATTACATCCATGATATGCATATCGTCCAGAGGTTTGCGATGCTGAACCGGAAGGCCATGATGGATGAACTTGTGCGGGGCATGAAGCTGAAGGTGGAGGAAGAGTTTACAACCATCCATAATTATATTGATACGGAGTCGATGATCCTGCGGAAAGGGGCAGTTTCGGCCAAGGCAGGGGAGAAGCTGCTGATTCCGGTCAACATGAGGGACGGATCGCTGATCTGCGTGGGAAAAGGGAATGAAGAGTGGAATTTTTCTGCGCCCCACGGCGCCGGGCGGCTGATGTCCCGGACACAGGCGAAGAAGACCTGGATCGTATCGGAATTTAAGAAGCAGATGAAGGGGATCTACACGACCTCGGTCAATGCAGCGACCCTGGATGAGTGCCCGATGGCGTACAAGGGGATGGAAGACATTGTGAGGAATATTGGGGAGACGGCAGAGATTGTGAAGGTGATCCGGCCGGTGTATAATTTTAAGGCAGGGGATGAGTGACGGCGGTATAACGCTTTTGCAGAGGCGGCAGGGGCGTAGATATATGGAATATGGGTTGAAAGCAAGGGAGGTTTGTGATATTCTTTTAAAGAAAACCGATGGCTGGCGGACCGGAGGGGACGGAGGGTAAGCAGACAGAGGTTCTTTGTGGAGAGAGGAAGATCATATGCCATTCGAGAAAAATGTGGAATATGCCATCCGGGTACAGGATGTGAGTAAGGTTTACCGGCTATATGACAAGCCGATTGACCGTTTGAAGGAGTCCCTGAGTTTGTCACACAAGAATTACCATAAAGATTTTTTTGCGCTGAATGGGATTTCTTTCAAGGTGAAGAAGGGGGAGACGGTGGGGATTATCGGGACAAACGGTTCCGGTAAATCCACCATCTTAAAGATCATTACCGGCGTGCTGACACCCACTGCGGGAGAAGTCCAGGTGGAGGGCGTGATCTCAGCCCTCCTGGAACTGGGAGCCGGATTTAATATGGATTATACCGGGATTGAGAATATCTATATGAACGGGACGATGATGGGCTTTTCCCGCAAAGAGATGGAGGCGAAACTGCAGGATATCCTGGAGTTTGCAGATATCGGGGATTTTGTGTACCAGCCGGTCAAGACTTATTCCAGCGGCATGTTTGTGCGGCTGGCTTTTGCGCTGGCAATCAATGTGGAGCCGGAGATCCTGATTGTGGATGAGGCGCTTTCTGTGGGGGATGTGTTTTTCCAGTCGAAGTGCTACCGGAGGATGGAAGAGATCCGGCAAAACGGGACAACCATCCTGATGGTTACCCACGACATGGGCAGTGTGATTAAGTACTGTGACCGGGTGGTGCTGCTGAATAAAGGGAATTTTATTGCCGAGGGCGCGCCCGGAAAGATGGTAGATTTATATAAGAAGATATTGGCGAACCAGATGGACAGCCTAAAAGAGGAATTACAGGAGATGACGGATTTCTCTGGGGGGATAAGCGGCCTTGCGGATCCGGGACAGGAGAATGCCGTGGCAAATGCGGATGCAGGCGGTGCAGGGCAGGCCGGCGGCAATGCTATGGCAGGCAGCCAAAAGGCAGAGGGCAGGGAAGGCAGGAGCCTGATGAAGGAACACTTGACCATCAACCCCAGCCGTACGGAATATGGGGACGGCCGGGCGGAGATCTATGACTTGGGGATGTTCGATGAGAGGGGCAACCTGACGAACCTGCTGCTGAAGGGGGAATATTTCACCATCCGGGAGAGGATCCGGTTCCAGGCAGATATCCAGGCGCCGATTTTTACCTATACGATCAAGGACAAAAAGGGGGCGGAACTGTCAGGGACGAATACCATGTTTGAGGGGGCAGATATCCGCCCGGTGAAGGCAGGGGATGAGTATGAGGTGAATTTCCGGCAGAAGATGACCTTGCAGGGCGGTGAGTATTTACTGTCGATGAGCTGCACCGGGTTTGAACAGGGGGAGCATACGGTGTACCACCGGCTCTACGATGTGGCGAACATTACGGTGATTTCCAACAAAAATACGGTGGGGGTCTATGATATGGAGTCGGAGGTGGAGGCGGAGTACCGTCCGGCAGGGGAAACGGTATGACAGATGCGGCAATGTGCCAGGCTGGCGGGCAGAAGAAAAGGGTGCCCTGGCAGGAAGCAGAAGAAAGGGATTTTGGGCTGCGGCAGGATTGCCTATGAGATGAGGGACAAAAAATGACAAGAATTGACAATGAGATTCAGATGGCCTTGAAGGCATATGGCGGGGACATCGGGCGGGCTTTGTTGGATAATAGCCGGCTGGATGTCCTGTATGCCCTTTCTGACCAGAGGGAACTGCTGCTGGAGTGGTTTGATTTTGAGCCGGATGCCAGGCTTTTACAGGTGGGGGCGGATTATGGCGCCATGACCGGGCTGTACCGGTCAGCGGTGGCGCAGGTGACGGTGCTGGATGCCGAGAAGGAGGCGCTTGAGACTGTGCAGCTGCGCTACCCGGGGGCAGGCCATATCCGCTATGTGCAGGGGACGCTGGCAGAATATGCGTCTGGGGCAGAGGCACCTTATGATTATGTGGTGATGGCAGGGCAGGGAAAGGCACTGTCTAAACGGGAGGTCGATGCGGCGAAGCGGCTTTTAAAGCCAGACGGGATCCTGATCGTGGCAGTCCCCAATGCCCTGGGGATGAAGTATTGGGCAGGGACGGAACGGGAAGAAAATGCGCTGACCAAAAGGCAGCTGCAGGCAATGCTATGTGGGGATGCCGGCCGGGCAGAGGACGGGCAGGACGAAGGAGGGCGTGAGGAGGCAGCAGCCGGGCACCCGGGGTTTTTGCGTTTTTATTATCCCATGCCGGACTACCGGACGCCCATCAGCATTTATTCGGACGAGTATCTGCCGAAGAAGGGGGATCTGACGCGGGTGATTCCGGCATATGATTATCCCCGGTATCATGTGGCAGATATGGGGGAAGGGTTTGACATAGTCTGTGCGGACGGGCTTTTTGGTTTGTATGCGAACTCCTACCTGGTATTTTGGAGCGCGGACGGGGAGCGGCTCAGACAACAGAGCAAGCGGATCTATATCAAATACAACAAGACAAGGATGGAAGAATTTCAGATAAAAACCTGTATCTGCCGGAAGGACGGGGCAGAGCAGCCCTGGAACCGGGAGGGGGAACCTTTGGGGGACGGCAGCGCCTGGTATGTGGAAAAGGCGGCTTTGAGCCTGGAGGGAATGGGGCATATCTGGTCTTTTGAGGAGAAGTACCGCGGCCTGTCCCGGCAGCACCGTTTGCTCAAGGTGGCTGAGCCATCCTATCAGGAGGACAAAAATGCGGCATTTTTTCCTTACCTGACAGGGCAGACTTGGGCGGAGAAGCTGGGGGAGGAACTGTCCGGCGGGAAATTGCCGTTGGAACTGCTGCGGGATGCCATGGGCCAGATCTGTGACATTGCCCCAGGATGCAAAAAAAACTTTGCAAGGACCAAAGAATTTTTGGAAGTGTTTGGAGGGAGGCAGGGCGATTCGGAATTGGCAGGCCCGGAGCAGGCAATAACGGAACTGACAGAACCGGAACTGGCATTGCTGGAGGGGGATTCTTCCTGGGAGTTTTCCAATATCGATGCCCTTTTTGAGAACATCCTGCTGACAAAGGAGGGGAATTACTGCCTGGACTATGAGTGGGTGTTTGCCTTCCCAGTGCCGGAGCATTTTGTGAAATACCGGATCCTCTATTATTTTTGCGAGCAGTATGGGAGCCTGATGGGGAAGGTGGGCACGGATGAGGTTCTGGCGGCTTTTGGCATCCGCCCTGAACTGGTGCAGGTGTACCGCAAGATGGAGGCCAGCTTCCAGGATTACGTCCATGGAAAGAACCAGCAGCGTTATCTGGGCAACTATATGGTCAGTTCCCTGGGGCGGGAGCAGATCCGGCGGGTGGAGAGCGACTTAGCGCGGGCGAGGGAGCGGATTGAGCAGATGAAGATCCACGCGCGGGAGAAAGATGTGGCCATCCGCAAGATGACGGAGGTGCAGCGCCTGACCAACAACCATGTGGCCAACTTAGAGGCCATGATCCGGGATCTGCGCCGTGAGATCGGTGAGATGGGAAAGACGCTTGCCTACTTAAACCGCCACGAAGCTCTGGTGTTTAAGGCCAGGCGGAAACTGGGCGAGCAGGTAAATAAGAAGTATCCGCCGGGATCCCTGGAGAGGAAGCAGTTAAAATATAAAAAGGAATATCTGCTGCACCCGCTTCGCTCGGCAAAGCTGTACTCTACGGAGGAGGGCAGGAACCTGCGGGACGGGGATTTCCACATTGGGGATCTCTACCGGCAGCATGGGCGGCTGCATTTCGAGCAGCAAAAACAGCCCAAGGTATCCATTGTGATACCGGTATACAACCAGGTGCATTATACGTATGCCTGCCTGGTGTCAATCCTGGAGCATACCAGGGATGTCAGCTACGAGGTGCTGATTGCAGATGACGTGTCCACGGATGCGACGGCGCGCCTGGGGGATTTTGCCGAGGGGCTGGTCATCTGCCGGAACGAGGAGAACCAGGGGTTTTTGAAAAACTGCAACCAGGCGGCGGCCAAGGCACGCGGCGAATATATTATGTTCCTTAACAATGATACCCAGGTGACGGCAGGCTGGCTCAGTTCGCTGGTGGGCCTGATCGAATCGGATGCATCAATCGGCATGGTGGGTTCCAAGCTGGTGTACCCGGACGGGCGGCTGCAGGAGGCGGGGGGCATTATCTGGAGTGACGGGTCGGGCTGGAACTATGGGCGGCTGGATGACCCGGACAAGCCGGAGTACAATTATGTGAAGGAAGTGGACTATATCTCGGGTGCGGCGATTCTGCTCCCGGCGCGGCTGTGGAAACAGTTGAGCGGCTTTGACACCCGTTTTGCGCCGGCTTACTGTGAGGATTCCGACCTGGCTTTTGCGGTGAGGAAGGCGGGCTACCGGGTGGTGTACCAGCCTCTTTCCAAGGTAATCCACTTCGAGGGCATTTCCAACGGAACGGATGTCCAGGGGACAGGGCTTAAACGCTACCAGTTAGAGAACAGCAAAAAGCTAAAAGAAAAGTGGGCGGCAGAATTTGCCCTGCAATGTGAAAACGATGGGAACCCGGATCCGTTCCGCGCAAGGGAGCGGAGCATGGGAAAAAAGATCATCCTGGTGGTGGACCATTATGTGCCTACTTATGACCGGGATGCGGGTTCTAAAACCACATTCCAGTACCTGAAAATGTTTTTAAAGAAGGGTTATGTGGTGAAGTTTTTGGGGGACAATTTCCTCCATGAAGAGCCGTACTCCACGGTGCTGCAGCAGATGGGGATCGAGATCCTTTATGGGGCGGAATACCAGGTGAAGATCTGGGACTGGCTGCGGGACCATGGGGATGATATCGCGGTGGCGTATTTGAACCGGCCCCACATCGCATCGAAATATATTGATTATATCCTGGACAATACGGACATTAAGGTGATCTATTATGGGCACGACCTGCATTTTTTGCGGGAGGGCCGGGAGTACCAGCTGACGGGGGACCTGCAGAAACGGGAGGAAGCGGAATATTGGAAATCAGTCGAACTGTCCTTAATGGGAAAGGCGGCAATCTCTTACTATCCGTCTTATGTGGAGCGGGATGCCATCCGGGCGATGGACCCGACTATCGCGGTGAAGGATATCACGGCGTACGTGTTTGAAAGCTTTAAGGAGGATCTGCAGAAGGACTTTGCCAAGAGGGAAGGGCTTCTGTTTGTGGGAGGGTTTGCCCATCCGCCGAATGCCGATGCCGTGCTGTGGTTTGCCCGTGAGATTTATCCGGGGATCCGCAGGAAGATGGAGGCGCTGGGGCTGGAGCCGCCGGAATTCATCGTGGTGGGCTCAAAGGTGACGGAGGAGATCCAGGCATTAGGGCAGCCGGGCAGCGGCATTCGGATCAAGGGCTTTGTGTCGGAAACGGAACTTAGCCGGCTGTACGGCGAGTGCCGGATCGTGGTGGTGCCGCTGCGCTACGGGGCAGGCGTGAAAGGGAAGGTGGTGGAGGCCGTCTACAACGGGGCGCCGGTCGTGACCACTGCCATCGGGGCGGAGGGGATCCCCAACGTGGAAGACGTGCTGCTAGTAAGGGATGACCCGGAGAGTTTTGCGGAAGCGGTGGCAGAACTTTATAGGGATCCGGCTGCCTGCCGGGAACTCTGCGAAAAGACGCAGGAGTATATCCGTGAGTACTTCAGCGTTGATGCCGCGTGGAGCGTGATCGAGGAAGATTTTGTGTGAGGCGGGGACAGGCTCCCTTTTGGCGCCGCCGGGGTGTGCCCTAGGGGTGGTGCCCTGCCGGGCATCCGTACCGGCAAAGAAAAAGATGGTAGAATTTTTGGTAAGAAAATGCTATAATTTCGGCAGAGAAGCGAAAAGAACCCGGAGGAAACAAAAATATGCAGGCAGTTTTGTTGGCAGGAGGGCTGGGTACGCGGCTGAAAAGCGTGGTCAGTGACCGCCCCAAACCAATGGCGTTGATTGAAGGCAAGCCTTTTATGGAGTATGTGGTACATGAACTGTCCCGGCATGGGATTACCGATATTATTTTTGCCGTGGGATATAAGGGTTCGATGGTGGAAGAGTATTTCGGGGACGGCAGCCGGTTTCTTGTGCCGGGCGGGCGGCACCCGGCTATCCGCTATGCTTATGAGGAGGAACTTCTAGGGACGGCCGGGGCAATCAAAAATGCCGGGAAGCTGGTGACGGAGGATGTGTTCTTTGTGCTGAATGCAGATACCTTTTATCAGATCGATTACGGCAGGCTGGTACGGCTGCAGGAGGAGATGGGCCTGGAGATGGCATTGGTGCTGCGCGAGGTGCCGGATGTGTCCCGCTACGGGCAGGCGGTGCTGGACGGCGGGCTTTTGACGGGCTTTAATGAAAAGGCTGTGCAGGCCAGGCGGGGTACGGTCAACGGCGGCGTATACCGGATGAAAAAGGAACTGCTGGCAGAGATCCCGGAGGGCAAGGTGTCCCTGGAAAACGATATGATCCCCAAGTGGCTGTCTGAGGGCAGGCGCTTGGGAGGCTTTGTCAATGACGGCTATTTTATCGATATCGGGGTGCCGGAGGATTACTTTAGGTTTATTGAGGATGTGAAAAGGGGTGTTGTGGTATGGTGATTCGGGGACGGGCACCGCTGCGGATCAGTTTTGGCGGCGGCGGAACCGATGTGGAGCCGTTCTGTGTGGAACAAGGAGGGGCTATCATCGGGAGTACCATCAATAAATATGCCTATTGTTCGGTCGTGCCGCGGGAGGATGACCAGATTGTCGTCCATTCCCTGGACTTTGACATGACCGTAAAATACAATACCCGGGAGAATTTTGTCTATGACGGCAGGCTGGACCTGGTGACGGCGGCGTTAAAGGCCATGGAGATCAACCAGGGCTGCGAGGTGTACCTGCAGTGCGACGCACCGCCGGGATCCGGCCTGGGGACGTCCTCCACCGTGATGGTGGCCTTGCTGATTGCCATGGCGCGCTGGAGGGGGATCGAACTGGACGGCTATGCACTGGCTGACCTGGCCTATGGCGTGGAACGGCTGGACTTAAAGATTGACGGCGGCTACCAGGACCAGTACGCCTCGACATTCGGCGGATTCAATTTTATTGAATTCCACGGGCGCAACAATGTGGTGGTGAATCCGCTGCGGATCAAAAAAGATATTATCCATGAACTGCAGTATAACCTGCTTTTGTGCTATACGGGCAATATCCATGTGTCGGCGAATATTATTAAAGATCAGGTAAAGAATTATGAAAAGAAGGACTCCTTTGATGCCATGTGCGAGGTGAAAGCCCTGGCATATGCGATGAAGGACGAACTGCTTAAAGGGAACCTGCACAGCTTTGGGAAGCTTTTGGACTATGGCTGGCAGAGCAAAAAGCGGATGAGCAAAAAAATCACCAATCCGCAGATCGATGAACTCTATGAGGAGGCCTTAAAGGCCGGGGCGCTCGGAGGCAAGCTGCTGGGCGCCGGGGGAGGCGGATACCTTTTGATGTACTGCCCTTACAATGTCCGGCATAAGGTGGCCGAGCGGATGGAACAGGTGGGCGGCCAGCTGGCAGACTGGAATTTTGAACTGCGGGGGGCGCAGGCCTGGACAGCGGACGAGAGGCGCTGGGATTATGACCGGGTGAAGGTGGTCAACACAAACGGGGAGTACACGTTTCAGTTTTAAAAATCCAGGCAGGAGCGGATGGCAGATGGAGCGAGTGGTGTTTTTAGACCGGGACGGGACACTGAACGAAGAGGTTCATTACCTGCACCGGAAGGAGGACTTAAGGATCCTGGACGGGGTGCCGGAGGCGATTTGCAGGCTGCGCCTGGGAGGCTACCGCATTGTGGTGGTGACGAACCAGGCAGGCGTGGCGCGGGGCTACTACCAGGAACCGGATGTAATACAGCTGCATGGCTATATGAATGAACTGCTGCGCCCGCAGGGGGCGGAAGTTGATTATTTCTTTTACTGTCCCCACCACCCGGAACATGGGTTGGGCAGATATAAGGTATGCTGCCGCTGCAGGAAGCCTGGGACCGGGATGTTTGAGATGGCGGAACGGTACATCGAGGTGGACAAGGCACATTCCTGGATGGTTGGGGATAAACTGATTGACGTGGAGGCGGGAAGGAACTACGGGGTGCGTACCGTGCTGGTAGGAACCGGCTATGGGCAGAAAGTCCATGAAAAACAGCTAAGAAGGCTGGGAGGTATCCCCGGGGATGCCTCCCGGCCGGGAAGAGTGATAGGAGAGGAAGGAAAACTGCCTTATGATGTTTACGCCGAGACACTTATTGACGCCGCCCGTGCGATACTTGAAAGTGAAGATGGACGCCGGTGAGGCGGGGGAGGGTGAAGAGATGGCAGCATGGAGCGAGAGGCAGCAGCAGATCTTAGACGGCCTGACGGAGCGCTATCCGGTTCTGGAAGCAGCCCGCGGGGCAATCCGGGAAGCTTACCAGGTTCTTGAGGACTGCTATAGCCAGGGGCATAAGCTGCTGGTTGCCGGAAACGGGGGCAGCTGTGCGGATGCCGAGCATATTGTCGGGGAACTGATGAAAGGGTTTGCCAGGCAGAGAAAACTGCCGGAAGAATTGCAGGATAGGCTGAGGGCTGAGGGCGGAGAGGACGGGGCGCTGTTAGCGGCAAAGCTGCAGGGCAGCCTGCCGGCGGTTGCCCTCAACGGGCATCCGGGGTTATCGACGGCCTTTGCCAATGACGTCAATGCGGATATGGTTTATGCCCAGCAGGTCTGCGGATATGGCAGGCCGGGAGACGTTTTCCTGGGGATATCCACCTCCGGGAATGCCCGGAATGTGGATTATGCGGTGACAGTAGCAAAGGCAAAATCAATGAAGGTGGTCGGGCTGTCCGGCAGGGACGGCGGGAAGCTGGCAAAACGTGCAGATGTGGCGGTTATCGTGCCGGAGGATGAGACGTACAAGATCCAGGAACTTCACCTGCCGGTTTACCATGCTCTGTGCCTGATGCTGGAAGAACGTTTTTTCGGCGGATAATGCCTTGCCATGGCCTAAGGCCAACGATAATAAGGAGCGGGAAGATGTTGACCCATACATTTGCAATTTGTGCTTATAAGGATTCCCCTTATCTGGAAGCCTGCATCCGTTCGCTTAAGAGGCAGACGGTGCCGGCAAAGGTGATTTTATGCACCTCCACCCCCAGCCCTTACCTGGAAGGGATGGCAAAGAAGCATGGCCTGCCCTATTTTGTGCGGGAGGGGGAGAGCGACATCCAGGCTGACTGGAATTTCGCTTATGGGAGTGCAGAATCCCGCTTAGTCACGATAGCCCATCAGGACGATTGTTACCACAAGGATTATGCATGGAATGTGCAGCGGGCGTGGGAGAGGTATGGGGACATCTCTGTTTTTACCACGGATTGCGTGATCATAAAAAACGGCCGGGTGCAAAAGAGGGGGATGTTCCTCCTGATAAAAAAATTGCTGCGGATACCCTTGCGTTTCCACGGCCTGGCACAGCATACATGGGTAAAAAAGGCAGCATTGGCCTGGGGGAACCCGCTGATCTGCCCGTCGGGCACATATGATAAGGGGCGGCTGGGGATGCCGCTGTTTGATTCCCCCTACAAGTTTGCCCTGGATTGGGATACGATGTGGGCGCTGGCCGGGCGGCCGGGCCGGTTTTTCTGTGTGGAGAGGCCGTTGATTGCCTACCGCATCCACGAAGGAGCCACCACTAAAGAATTTATCGAAAACCATCACCGTGCGGAGGAAGAATTAGGCATGTACCGGAAGATCTGGCCGGGGGCGGCGGCAAAATGCCTGCTGGCGTTTTACCAGAGGGCTTATGGGGCATACCGTTGAGGGAGTGCCGGGCCCTATAAGGAGAAGAGGATGAAAGAAGAGCAGATGGCTGGGAACCATGATTTTTTGGGGAACAAACATAGGGAGCGGTGGCAGATGGCCGGGCGCTGGAGAAACGACCTGTTAGTGGCACTTTTGCTGGCGTGCTTTGCCTTCTGGATTAACAGGGGCATGGAACTAAAGGGGTTGTATATGGATGATCTGTACCTGTGGTCCTGCTATGGGGAGCAGTCTTTCCTGAAGTTTGTTTTCCCGGTTGGGAGCACCCGGTTCCGTTTTTTGTACTATCTGGCGGCCTGGCTGGAACTGGGGATAGCCGGGACACATGTGGAATGGTTTGTTCCGTTTAATATTCTGCTGAATATCGGGATTGCCTTTACCCTGTACCGGATGGCGGGGAAATACAGCCGTTCCTCTTATGTGGGGGCGCTGTGCGGATTTGCATTCCTGGCTTCCCGGCTGTCGTATTATCAGATCGGGCAGCTTTACGGGCTGATGGAAACGATGGCCCTTTGGATGGCGCTGGGCATTTTATGCCTCCTTTGTGATTTCCTTAACGATCATGGCGGGAAGGACTGCCGGGGGTTTTATGTGGCATGCGGATTGTATTTTGGCGTCTGCTTTGTCCATGAGCGGTACATGGTGCTGCTGCCGCTGTTCTTTTTGGTGCTTATATGCCGGAGGGTGCGGCGCGGGCGGCTGTGGGCGGTTCCGGCGGGAACCTTTGCGGCTGTACAGGTGATCCGGCTTCTGGCGATCGGCAGCGTGATGCCGGCAGGGACAGGGCGTACCCAGGTGGCAGATACCTTTGCCTTTGGGGACGCAGTGCGCTATGCGCTCAGCCAGGTGGCTTATCTGTTCGGGGTCAATGCCGGGCCGGAACATTTAAACGGGCAGAATTTCCGCCAGGCACCGGCCTGGGTGATGATCCTGGTCGTGGCGGCGGATTTGATGCTGCTTGCGGTGCTGGCGGCATTTCTGGTAAAACTGGTGCAAAACTGGCGGCATTGCGGCGCCTATCTGTGCACCAGCCTGCTGTTTATAGGGTTCATAGCAGGCTGCATCGCCTGCTCGAGCGTGACAATCCGGGTGGAGATGCGATGGGTCTATGTGTCGTATGCGGGGGCGCTTCTGTATCTTTCCTGGATGTACGGGGTTCTGACGGAGAAAACGATAGAACAGGGCACCTGGATGCGTGCGGTGGCCTTCCTGGTTATGCTGACCTTGTATGTGGTGATGATGCTCCCGGTGGAACTCTATTACAGGGGGCTTTATCCCAACCTTTATTTTATGGCAGACCAGCAGCGGTATAATTCGCTGGCGGAGGAAACCTATGGGACATACGGGGAAGGGATATTTGGCAAGACGGTCTATATTGTAAAGGATGCCTATGGGGGCGATGCTTTTGGCATGGAGGATTTTACCCGGGAGACATTCCTAAAGGTTTTCGATAAGAAGCGGAAGGCAGAAAACACACGGATTTTGTACTTGGATGACGTGCGGGAGATCGGACTGGTCACGGATGACATGGTGGTCTTGCAGGAAGATTTGGCCTACAATGGCTTCCGGAATATTACCTGTGCGGTGAAGATGCTGAAATGCCGGGGGATTTACGGGTATTACGAGGACGGCTGGATCGACGAGAGTGCCAGGATCCAGGTCATGGCCGGGTCGCAGGGCGTGATTGAACTGGATTTTTATTATCCGGGGGAAATTACCAGGGATCAGTGGATTATGGTCTATGTCAATGAGGAGCCGCAGGCGTACCTGGAATTAAAGGAGGCACAGTCCCATACGGTGATTGAGGTTCAGCCATATGAGACAGTCACCCTGGATTTCAAGACGAATTTTTACGTGCCGGATGCCAGGGAGCAGAGGGGCAGCCAGCGGCTGGCAGTGGTGCTGGCGATGAAGGCAGATTGACAATTTTGCATATAGGATGGAAAGGGACAGGCATGAAACAAAAAAAGATCATCTATTATGGGCTGCCGTTTTTAGGGACATTGCTGTGCCTTTGGTATATCAAGGAGGCGACATGCGATATTGTCTATTCGGACTATATCCGGATTGTCAATAAATACCTGCCGGATGTGTGGAACCCGGAGAACTTTTTCCGCCCGGATGTGCTGACCAGGATTCCGGTGTATTATCCGGTACGTGCACTGAATGTCATGCTGTTTCATTATAGCACGACCGCCGAGATGGCGCTGGGGGTGCTGAGCCTGGGGCTTTCAGGGCTGGTGCTTGGGCGGTATTGTGAGTGGAAACGGGTTGGGACAGCCTGGTATGTGTTTTTGATGTTCCTCCTGTTCGGGCTGGATAAATGGGAAATGCTTACCAACGGCACCGGCTGGGCACATTTTTTGGCATTTGCCTGTTTTTATTACCATTACCTGGTGTTTGACCGGGTGCTATACGGGCAGGAGAAGCGGGGGGACAGGCTCCGCCTTTTGCTGCTGCCGCCGGTGGTGAGCCTGGCGGTGGCAGGGCCTTACTGTGCGGTATATTCGGTGGTGATGGTGCTGGCCTATGGGTTTGCAGGCATATGGTGCCAGGTGCAAAAGGGGGAAGAGAAACCTCCCATGGATCGGAAACTCTGCCTGGCAGGGATTGCCAGCGTGGTGGTTCCGTTGGTTTTGTATATGTGGAGCAATTCGTATGCCTATGAAGACCATGACGGGGCAATCAAGATCGGCCTGATGGAAATGTTTGGGCAGCAGCCGTTGTTTTTTGTGAATTTCCTGCTGAAATCATTGGCTTCCATGGTGGTCGGCGGAGAGACGCTTAACAAGTGGGTTTCGGACCAAGTGGTGGGAGACGGCGCCTTGTATCTATTGGGGGCGGTGCTGGCAGGGGGGTATCTGCTGGCACTGATGATGAACGTGCGCTGGCGGTTGTATGAGCGGACGCTGCTGCCGCTGATGCTTTTGTTTGCCGGGATGGGAAACCATGCGATTATCCTGGTTTCCCGCTATATTTTTGCCCGGGAGGAGTATGGGATGAGTTCCCGGTACGCACTGCAGTACCAGGCGGGGCTATTGGGGATTGTGCTGACGTTTGCCCTGGTTTGGAGGCTGGGGGGAGATGGGGGAAGCCAGACGGGGGGCGATGCCCGGCGGGAAGGATCCGGCAGGAGTTGCCCGGCAGGAAGGATCAGCCGGATCCTGGCGCTTGCCCTATGCCTCCTTTTGCTGGCCGGGCATGGCTACACGGATTATGTGGAAATCCGCACAGCGCCTTACCGGGAGGCGTATGGGGAGAATATCGCGGCCATGGCGCTCCAATATAAAAGCTTGGATGACGATACGCTGAGGGAGACTTTTGATTACCGGAAAGGCCGGGAGGAAAGCGGGGCGGACGTGCGCCGCGCTTTAAGGATCCTGGAAGAGAACGGTTGGAATGTATTTGGAAGGTAATGGCTTTGGCGGCCGGGAAGTTGCCTTTTAGGAGAGACGGAGGATATATGATGAAGGTAGTGATTCTGGCCGGTGGCCTGGGGACAAGGATCAGTGAAGAGAGCCATTTGAAGCCTAAGCCGATGATTGAGATCGGCGGACGCCCGATTCTGTGGCATATCATGAAATACTATGCAGAGTTTGGGTTCCATGATTTTATCATTTGCCTGGGGTATAAGCAGTATGTGGTGAAGGAGTTTTTTGCGGATTATTTCCTGCATATGTCGGATGTGACCTTTGATTTGGCGAATAATAAGATGGAGGTGCACAACAATTATTCAGAGCCATGGCGGGTGACCTTGGTGGATACCGGGCTCCATACGATGACAGGCGGCCGGGTGAAGAGGATCCAGCCATATATTGGGGAGGAGCCGTTTCTGCTGACCTATGGGGATGCGGTGTGTACGGTTGATTTGAATGCCCTGGTGAGGTTCCATCAGGGGCATGGGAGAACCGCCACGCTGACCACAGTGAATATCGGCCAGCAAAAGGGGGTTCTGGATATCGGGGCAGACCATGTGATCCGTTCATTCCGGGAGAAGTCCTCCGCGGACGGTGCGGTCATCAACGGCGGCTTTATGATGATGAACCCGGAGATTTTCGGGTATTTGGAGGATGATGCGACCGTGTTTGAACGGGAGCCGATGGAACGTTTGGTGGCTGAGGGGCAGCTGATGTCCTTTTTCCATGGCGGGTTCTGGCAATGCATGGATACCCAGAGGGAGATGCAGCTGTTGGAGAAGATGTGGCAGTCGGGAAAGGCGCCCTGGAAGATCTGGTCATAGGCAGTTATATTGGGACAGGAGATGAATATGTATAATCTAGAAGCATGCAGACAATTTTATCAGGGGAAAAGGGTGCTGGTGACGGGGCATACCGGTTTTAAGGGAAGCTGGCTGTGCCGGATCCTGACTCTGGCGGGTGCGCAGGTAGCAGGGTATTCCCTGGAACCGCCGACGGATCCGTCACTGTTTCGGCTGGCAGGGCTGGAGGGATTGATGGATTCGGTGGCCGGGGATATCCGGGATCTGCAGTCTCTGAAAGAGGTTTTTGAACGGGTACGGCCGGAACTGGTGATTCACCTGGCCGCGCAGCCGATCGTGAGGGATTCTTACCGTGAGCCGGTATATACCTATGAGACGAATGTGATGGGGACGGTGAACCTGCTGGAATGTGTGCGTCTGTCCCCGGACACAAAATCCGTGCTGAATGTCACCACAGATAAGGTGTACGAGAACCAGGAATGGGAGTACGGCTACCGGGAGAATGACCCGTTGGATGGGTATGATCCATATTCCAACAGCAAATCCTGTTCGGAATTGGTGACACACAGCTACAAAAAGGCTTTTTTTGGCGGCGGGTGCTGCGCGGTGTCAACAGCCCGTGCCGGAAATGTGATCGGCGGCGGGGATTTTGCAAATGACCGCATCATCCCGGACTGTGTGCGTGCCCAGGCGGCAGGGAAGGAGATTGTGGTGCGCAACCCCTATTCCACCCGCCCGTTCCAGCATGTGCTGGAGCCGTTGTTTGCTTACCTGGAGATTATGCAGAGGCAATATGAAGACCCGGCTTTCCAGGGATATTACAATGTGGGGCCGGATGATGGGGATTGCGTGGCAACCGGCGAACTGGCATCCATGTTCTGCGAATTGTGGGGAGGAGGGGCACGCTGGGTCAGCCGCCACGACGGAGGCCCCCATGAGGCCAATTTTTTAAAGCTGGACTGTTCAAAACTGAAGCGGACTTTTGGCTGGCAGCCCAGGTGGCATATCCGGGAAGCCCTGAGGCTGACAGTGGAGTGGTCGCAGGCATATCTGGCCGGGGAGGATATGCTGGCAGTGACAGACCGCCAGATCCGGGAATTTTAAAATAAAGGAGAAAACCTAATATATGGAAAAGACACAGCAGCAGGCCAGGCAGGAGATTTTGGATCTGGTGGCGGACTATTGTGAAAAATATCATCTTCAAAAGAAAAAACCTTACGAGCCAGGAGACCGGATCCCTTATGCCTCACGGGTATATGATGCCCATGAGATGGTCAACTTGGTGGACAGTGCATTGGAATTTTGGCTGACCTCCGGGCGTTATACGGAGGAGTTTGAGCGAAAGCTGTCGGAATATCTGGGCGTGCGCTATTGCTCCCTGGTGAACTCCGGCTCTTCCGCCAACCTAAATGCTTTTATGGCGTTAACTTCCCCGCTCCTAGGAGACCGCCAGGTGCGGCGGGGGGATGAGGTGATCACGGTGGCAGCGGGATTCCCTACCACGGTGGCACCAATGATCCAATATGGAGCGGTTCCGGTGTTTGTGGACGTGACGATTCCGCAATATAATATTGATGTAACCCAGCTGGAAGCGGCATATTCGGAAAAGACAAAGGCAGTGATGATTGCACATACTTTAGGGAATCCCTTCGACTTAAAGGCAGTGAAGGAATTTTGCGGGCTCCATGGGCTGTGGCTGATTGAGGATAACTGCGATGCGCTGGGCAGCCGTTATTTGTATGACGGGACAGAGCGTTTCACCGGGACGGTGGGGGATATCGGGACCTCCAGCTTTTACCCGCCCCACCATATGACGATGGGGGAGGGAGGTGCGGTGTACACGGACAATCCGCTGCTTCATAAGATTATCCGTTCCTTCCGGGACTGGGGACGGGACTGTTCGTGTCCGTCCGGCAAGGACAATACCTGCAACCATCGTTTTGACCGGCAGTATGGGGAATTGCCCGCGGGGTATGACCACAAATATGTCTACTCTCATTTTGGCTACAATCTGAAGGCAACCGATCTGCAGGCGGCAATCGGCTGTGCCCAGCTGGAGAAATTCCCGGGTTTTGTTAAACGGCGGCGCCATAATTTTGACCGCCTGCGGGCGGCATTGTCGGATCTTTCCGGCTCCCTGATTTTGCCGGAGCCTTGCCCGGGTTCTTGCCCCAGCTGGTTTGGTTTTCTCATCACTTGCCGGGAAGGGGTGGACAGGAACCGTGTGGTACAATATATCGAAGAAAAGGGCATCCAGACGAGGATGCTGTTTGCCGGGAACCTGACCCGCCATCCTTGTTTTGACCAGATGCGGGCACAGGGCGGCGGTTACCGGGTAGTCGGGGATCTGCAGGTGGCAGACCGGATTATGAGGGATACTTTCTGGGTGGGGGTATATCCCGGAATGACGGATGCCATGGTCGATGCGATGGCTCAGGCGATCCGTGAGGCAGTGCAGGAAAACTGCTGAGTAAGGAACCCGGTTTTCCTTTTGCAGCCGGTACGGCGGCAAGGAAAGCACAACAGACAGCAGCAAAGGAATAGGGAAGCATGGAAAAAAGGGACGACAGGTTTGACCTGACAAAAGCACATGGAGCCAATTTGAAGATTTTAAAGGAGATTGACCGGATTTGCCGGAAATACAAGATCCAATATATGCTGGATGCGGGGACTTTGCTGGGGGCGATCCGCCATCAGGGGTTTATTCCCTGGGACGACGATGCGGATGTCGCATTTACCAGAAAGAATTACGAGGCATTTTTAAAGGTGGTACGGCGGGAACTGCCGGACACCATGGGGCTTTTGATGCCTTGGGATTTCCAAAAGGGAAGGGCTTTCTTTGATTTTACTGCACGGATCTATTATAAGAACAGCCGGATCCATGAGGATTCGCTGGAGACGCAGTATTATGAGGGAAAGATGAACCATTTGTGGGTGGATCTTTTTACCATAGATGTGCTGCCGCAGGGCAAGGCTAATGCCGCCCTGACGTTGCTGCTCCACAAGATGGTTTATGGCATGGCGATGGGACACCGCTATCGGCTGGATTTTAAAAAGTACAGTGCATTCCATAAGCTGGCGGTGGGCGGGCTGTCGGCAGTGGGGCGCCTGGTGCCGATGCGGGTATTGTTCTGGCTGCAGCGGATGGTAGCGTTAAAGGATAGAAGGTGCCAAAGCAGCCTGCGGTATTATAGCAATTATCAGCCGGATTACCTGTATGTGACGCTGCAGAAGGATTGGTGCGAACAGGTGGAGGACATGGTTTTTTGCGACACAAAGCTGATGGTGCCGAGGAACTGGCATGAGGTTTTGACGTGGATTTATGGAGACTATATGAAGCTGCCTCCGAAGGAGCAGCGGGTTCCGGGGCATTCGACGGCGCAGATAGAGATTTATGGGGACAGCAGTTTGGGCATCCAGGATGAGAATCTATGATGAGGAAGGGCAGCAGAAGGAAATATGGATAAATTATTATCAGTAGTGGTGTCCGTATATAATGAAGAACAGGCTTTGCCCTTGTTTTACCAGACGGCAAAGCCGGTGTTGGAAGGCCTTTTGTGGGATTACGAGATCTTATTTGTCAATGACGGAAGCCAAGACGGCAGCATGGGGATCTTAGGGGAACTGGCAAAAAGTGACAGCCATGTGAAGGTGATTGGCTTTTCCCGGAATTTTGGCCATGAGGCGGCGATGATTGCCGGGATTGACTATGCCCGGGGGGACGGCATTGTGTGTATGGATGCCGACCTGCAGCATCCCCCGGCATGCCTGCCGGAAATCGTGGAGAAGCTGGAGGAGGGGTGTGGGGTGGTTACGATGGTGCGCACCCAAAATGCCTCTGCCGGAGTGGTGAAAAATATCACATCATCTGGTTTTTACTGGCTGATCAATACTTTGTCCGATGTGAAGTTTGAGCCGAATGCATCTGACTTCTTTGCAATTTCCCGGCAGGCGGCAGAGGTATTGCGGCAAAGCTACCGGGAAAAAGTCCGTTTTCTGCGGGGGTATGTGCAGAACATCGGTTTTTGCCGGGCTGCTATCTGCTACGAGGCACAGGAGCGGGCAGCAGGGGTGAGCAAGTACAGTATCCGCAAATTATTCGCTTTTTCTATCAATACGATCCTTTGTTTCTCCAACCTGCCGTTAAAGCTGGGGATTTATGCCGGTGGGCTGGCCGGGCTGATGGGGCTGGCCGTGATGCTCTATACCTTGTGCACCCGACAGGGGGCGCCTAGCGGATATGCGACAATTGTGATACTGAACTGCTTTATGTTTGCCGTGCTTTTTCTGATTGTGGGGATTATCGGGGAGTACATGGCGATCCTTTTTAGCGAACTGAAGGACCGGCCGATCTATATCGTGGGGGAGACATGGAATGTGGGAAAGGGGCATAAGGACGGGGATGATAGCAAATGCTAATACATGGTAAAAACCGCTTGTGGCATCGGTCTCTTCATGATATAATATTTTCAAAGCAATGATTTCTGCGGCCAGGCTCGTAAACGAGCCAAGGCCGGTTCTGCAGCGGTGCTGTGTCTGTGAGAGTTCTTATCTTTCTATATGAAATCCTGCTTTTAAATTCACAAACCAAATAAAAAAAGCAGGAGGGGAAGATTTGGGGAATAACCTTGGACACATGGAGATTGCCTGGCATCCCGGGTTTTACGGAGCCATGGAGATCGAACTGATGGCAGACAAAGGGCGGCTTGGGTTTGAGCGGGAGCATGTTTTAGGGAAAGAGCCGCTGAGGATGGATCTGCTGGTGATCCGAAAGCATTTTAAGACTCCGGTTCAGAATGAGATCGGGCATATTTTTAAAAAATATAATGTCATTGAGTATAAAGGCCCCGGAGACGGGCTTTCCATTGATGACTATTATAAGGCGGTTGGTTATGCATGCTTATATAAGGGGCTGGCAGATAGGGTGGATCAGATACCGGCAAAGGAAGTGACGGTATCTATTTTCCGTGAAAGCTACCCGAGGAAATTGTTTGAGGCATTGCAGCAGGCCGGGTTTCGTGTGAAAAAGAAATACGATGGCATTTATTATATTGAAGGGCAGAAGCTTTTTGATACACAAGTAGTTGTAAGCAGCCTCTTGAAAGGCGGGAAGCACAAAAGCCTGCGTCTGTTATCCACCCATGTGAGGGAAGCGGATGCCAGGAAGTTTGTAAAAGAGGCAGTAAAACTGACAGAGCCAGGTGACAGGAATAATGTGGAGGCAGTCTTGCAGGTAAGCATTGCAGCAAACCAGGTATTATATGATAAAATAAGCCTGCAAATAAAAAGTCAATAGAAAATTGAATATTTTTTGAAAAAGTTTTATGTAGGAAAGATGCGTACAACAACCAGACCACCGTAGAACGCTGGTTTTGTGAATGGTATGATTATGTAACTCTGTTATTGCGGAAGTGAAGCCAAATATTCTTTAACTCTACCGTAGTAAATGCGGAGAAACTTATTGGCCCCGGCAGTCATGTAGACATAGTAAGGTTTCCCTTGCGCTCGTTTCTTATCCATGAATAAGTACACGGGGTCGTCCTGAGGCTTTGTCTTAATCAGGACATCCATGATCTGGAACAAGGTCTTACGAAGCACGGGAGAACCATGTTTCGATGCATGGACGCTTTTCTGGGAGTAATCGCCTGATTCATTGACGCCAGGATCGACACCGGCAAATGCTGTAATCGCATTCCTATGGGTAAAACGTGCAACATCTCCAATTTCAGCCATCAATTGAGGACCGAGAGACGGTCCAACGCCTTTCATGGCCATGACGACGGAATATTCTGGCAGTGTGGCGGCTGTTTCGTTCATGAGGGTGCGGAGCTGTTCAACGGTCTTGGAAACAGCATATAATTGTTCAGTTGCCCGCTTGAGGATTTGTTTGGTAAAGCCATCTTTTGGAAGTACAGGAACCAGTTCCTTGGCTGTTCCATGGATTTCTTCAGCTTTTGCTCTGCTGAAGTTGTACTTCTTGCGGCGGCACCATTTCTGATAATGCTCAACAAAGGCATTCAGGGACATCTTACGGACACAGTCCACATGCCAGTATGTAGCAGTGAAGTCGACCCATTTCTGGCTGCCATCTTCACGGGCGGGGCTGTCAAAGTAGGTGTTCGCTCCTGGATATGACTGGTCAAGGAGAGCGATCAGGTTGTTTTTCATGGCAGTCTTATGCTTCATGTAGAAATCAAACTGTCGGTTCATGGTCTTTAATTGATTGCGTATTTCATCCATAAGACCATATTGTTTTAGTTTTTCCCATCTGTCAAGAGTGTATCGTGCAATTTTGAGGGAATCAGCTTTGTCCGACTTCACTTTACGGAGGGAGCTGTCTCCATCCTGGTAGTCGTGTATCAGCTGGGGATTAATGGCGCTTACAAAGAGCCCGGCTGCCACAAGCTCACGGGCAATGGGTTCATGGTATCGACCGGTACATTCCATAACGATACGGGATTCTCCATCAAGAGCGTGAATCCGATCAATCAGTGACTGGACATCACCGGACAGATGAGAGATTTCAAAAGGTTTAGCCACGACTTCCCCGCCAGGGCGGAGGATGGACACCATGCTTTTTCGTTTGGAAATATCAATACCGACTGCGTTCATATTCATAATTGTGTCACTCCTATCTTTGGTATGCAATGGTAGGCACCAGTTTTACTCATTGCCTATTCAATCTACTGTGGTGTGACGCGGACGCACCTTAAAGGTGGTTCAACCTGCATAAAACGAATGCTGCGAATGAGGAGCTGGTTATCAGACTTATTTACGGACGCGAAGTCCAAGGAGGAATCCGATATACCGATTGCTCTCTACATTCTAACAGCTTAAGCAACAAGATGGGTAATTCCTTACTGGCTGTAAGGGATATTAACCATAATATATTGTAGTAGGAGGGGATCGGAGATGTGTGATGCGCTAAGGAACCTGATGAAAGAAGAAATTGCCGAGGAGAAAGACAGAGCGAGAAAGGAAGGGTTGGAGGAAGGGAGGACTGAAGGGAGAGAAAAGGGGTTGGAAGAAGGGAGAGCAGAAGGACGGGAAGAGGGACGGGAAGAGGGACGGAAAGAAGGACGGGAAGAAGGACGGAAAGAAGGACGGGAAGAAGGACGGAAAGAGGGGCAGGAGACACTTCTGGAGGCGATTAAAAATCTGATGGCTAATATGAAGTGGAGTGCCGAACAGGCAATGGCGGCAATGGATATTCCAGCTGAAAAAAGGACGTTTTATAAGGCAAAGCTGTAGGGCAGGATAAGGCCTGGCAGGATACGTGGGAACGTGTTTTGCCGGGCCTTGCAGGATGCCCCGAAATGCCTGACAAGGGTTATTAGTCTGAAAGCGGTCTGGAGAGGGAGGGGAGGTACTGCAAAAAAACACAGGCAACCATAGAGAAGGCCGGTATTATGATGATATACCGTAGAACCTGTATGAGAAACATATTTCATTGATGCCTTCAAATTTGCTTGTATATCTGGCCTGTTTTCGGTATAATTAAAAATATATTGAGAGGTAAAGCAGCTGAAAGGGGGATTATTATGGAGACCAGGTATACGAAGATCCATACAGCAGGGACGAACGCAGCTTTAAAGGTGACACCGGGGCATTTTGCGACCAATCATTCTCATATCAATTATTATCTGGATATGACGACCTTAAAGACCAGGGCCAGCGAGGCACAGGATGTGGCGAAGGGGATGATGGGTACTTACTTGTATGGCTTGGTGGTTGACACGATTGTTTGCATGGAAGGCACAGAGGTGATAGGGGCGTTTTTATCGGAAGAACTGACCAGGAGCGGAGTGCTTTCCAAAAATATGCATAAGACAATCTACATAGTCCGGCCGGAGTTTAATAACAACAGCCAGATCATTTTCCGGGACAACACAGCACCGATGATTAAGGATAAGCATGTGATTATCCTGATGGCCACAGTGACCACAGGGTTTTCTGTGATGAAGGCAATTGAAAGTGTCCAGTATTACGGCGGCAAGATCCAGGGGGTTTCTGCGGTTTTCAGTGCCGTGCATGAAGTCGGCGGTGTGCCGGTGCATGCGGTATTCGGGAAGAAGGACCTGCCGGATTATCTGGACTATGACTACCGGGAGTGCCCGCTGTGCAGGCAAGGCCAGAAATTGGATGCCCTGGTGAACGCATATGGGTATTCAAAGATATAAGCGTATATTTTGAGGGAACAGGAAGAGGGGATTAAAAGCATGGTAATGAAAACATATTCTTATGATTATGACGAGTATGAGGCTGGGAAAGGGCCGTCCACGATGGTGGGGGATATCCTGGCGGATCCGGATTTTCCCAGCCTGACAGAACTGGTGGTCGGGAACTGGGGAAGTGCATATGAGGAGGGCTGCCAGCCGATCATAGACGGGATTGTTGAGAGTGCCGGCCAGTTTGCACATATTGAGAAGCTGTTCATCGGCGACATGGATTTTGAGGAGTGTGAGGTTTCCTGGATTATCCAGGGGAACTATGGCAAGCTGTGGGCGGCATTGCCGAATCTGAGGGAACTGACCATTAAGGGAAGTACGGATCTTGCACTGGGGGAGGTCTGCCATGAGAATTTGGAGGCGCTGACGATTATCTGCGGGGGGCTGCCGACCGGGGTGATTGAGGAGATTGAGAAAGCCAGGCTTCCAAAACTGAAAAAGCTGCTGCTTTATATGGGGAGCGATAATTATGGCTTTGACGGGAATGCGGATACGATCCGGGGCTTTTTGGAGAAGGTACAGCTTCCGCAGCTGGAGTACCTGGGGATTGCGGACAGTGAGATCCAGGATGAACTGACAGCGGTTGTGCTGGAGAGCAAGTTCATGGGGCAGATCCAGACGCTTGATTTGTCCTGTGGGACGTTGTCGGATAAGGGAGGGGAACTGCTGCTGAATAAGCTTCCCCAATACGGCAACATTGAGAAGCTGGATGTCCATTACCATTTCATGTCGGATGAGATGGTGAAAAAACTGGAGGCACTTTCGGTTGAGGTGGATGCCTCTGAGAAAAACAAGCCGGACAATTACCGCGGCGAGGTTTATATGTACGCCATGCTGACGGAATGAAGCAGGCAGTACTTTTGGGGAATCCGGGTACCAAACGGACTCATTACCTGGGGCGTGCAGCACGGGAAGCCGGGCTGCATGTCCTGTTTTTGGATTGGCGCAGGTGGAGGGAGGATTTTCCCCAGGGAGAGGTTTTCTTAAAGATTGACCCGCCGGTGTGGGACAGCTGCGCGCTGGGGCAGCTTTGGGAACTGGTTGGAGGATACCGGGAGCAGTTGGCAGAACTGGAGCGGATGAAAGCGGCGCAGGGGGTGGAATTTCTCAATGAGCCGGGGGCAATTGGGATGCTGATGGACAAACCGGCCTGTAAGGCAAGGCTGGTGGCCGGGGGCGTTGCAGTGACAGAGGAACTGGGGGAGGCTGGGGATGTAAGGCAGCTGCTGGAGGCCATGCAGGCGCGGCGTGTTACCCAGGTGTTCCTCAAGCCGGCCTGGGGCTCAGGGGCAGCAGGCGTGGCAGCGTTTCGGTGGCAGCCGAGATCGGGGCAGATGGTACTGTATACGTGTGCATGGGAGGCACCGGGAGAGGGTGACAGGAAAGCACCGGGAGGGCTGGTCAACACAAAACAGCTGCGCCGGGTCACAGATTCCAGCCAGGTGCTTTCCCTGGTGGAAAGGCTTTTAAAGCTGGGATGCATTGTGGAACGGTGGTATGCCAAGGCAGAATACCAGGGGTATTCTTATGACCTGAGGGCAGTGGTGCAGGACGGGCAGATGGATTTTTGCCTGGCCAGGCTGTCCAAGGGGCCGATCACGAACCTGCATTTGAATAACCATCCGCTGGAATTAAAAGAACTGGGCCTATCACAGGCGGTGGCGGAGGAAATGAAAAGCCTGTGCCGCCGTGCGGTGGGATGCTTTCCGGGGCTTAGGAGCGCAGGGATTGATATTCTGCTGGAAAGGGGCAGCCTCAAACCAAGGATTATTGAGATGAACGCCCAAGGGGATCTGATTTACCAGGATATCTATGGGGAGAATGTGATTTACCGGAGGCAGGCAGAGATGATGGCAGCGGCGTGTGCCCCTTTGCCCGGAAGGGATATCTTATGAAAATACCGTGCCGGAATATTAGGGTGATGAGACCGGATTTTTACTTGAAAATCAGTGAATTCTGATATAAAATGGACGAAAAGCAACGGTAGCCTGTTGCTAAAAATAAAAAGGGAGGGGAATCAGCCATGGATTATGAAACCATAAAAATAGTGTTGGATATTGCGTTTTTCGTGGTGGCAGCAATCGTGATCATTTCGGCTATCAAAAAGAAGAAAAAGAAATAGCCGGCCAAGGCCAGGAGGAGATATCCTGGCCTTTCATTTAAGGGGCCGGGAAGATGGCAGCCGGAAGAAAAGCCAGCCAAAAGGGCAGCTGGCCGGAAGAAAAGCCGGCTAGAGGAGCGGCTGATTTAAAAAGGCAGGCAGGGAATGCCAGGAGGGAGAGAGATGGGGCAAAATGGGCAGGGGATAGCAGGGGAAGTTCCGTTCCGGCTGTTTTTTTCCGCCAAGGGGCATAGAACTTCTTCGGTGGATATGGGCCAAGTGGTGGGGGAGCAGGATATCTTGTTTCTTTGCTTGGATACGCTGCGGTATGATGCGGCCATACAGGAGGAGAAAGCGGGAAATACGCCGGTGCTGAACCGGTATGGATCCTGGGAGAGGCGGCAGGCGCCGGGGAATTTTACTTATCCTTCCCACCATGCGATGTTTGCAGGGTTTTTGCCCTGCCCGTCCGGGGCGAAGAGCCTGGCGGACCGGGAGATGCTGTTTTTTCCCCGGCAGATCGGCATGGGGAGGAAGCCGCCGGAGGGTGCGTTTGCATTTTCGGGCAGCACCATTATGGAGGGGCTGGAAAAGGAAGGGTATGATACTTGGTGCGTGGGAGGCGTGTCCTTTTTTGATAAGCGCACAGACCTGGGCAAGGTGTTCCCGGGATATTTTCAGAAGAGTTACTGGAATCCGTCTTTTGCCTGTCCGGTGAAGGAGAGCACAGCAAACCAAGTGGATTTTATTCTGAAACGGATTGCCGGTGCAGAGCCGGGGAGGCGGATTTTTCTTTATCTGAATGTGGATGCCATCCATTATCCGAATTACTTCTATCTGGACGGGGCAGAGAATGACAGCCTGGAAAGCCACCGGGCGGCGCTGCGGTATGTGGACGGGCAGCTGGGGCGGCTGCTTGACGGATGGAAGCAGGTGCGGGGCGGCGGTTTTGTGGTCTGCTGCTCAGACCATGGGACTTGTTATGGGGAGGACGGCTGCCAGTTCCATGGGATCGACCATCCGGCAGTGAATACGGTTCCCTATAAGCATTTTTTCATTTAGCGAGGTTTTTGGTATGGATCCTTATGTGCAGTATATGTATAGCTATCCCCACAAGACGGCCTACCGTCCGCTGGAGGGGATTTCTTTGCGCGATTATGCAGGGCAGCTGGAGGGAAAAGGGCATGGTCTATATATCCATGTGCCTTTTTGCCAGGGAAAATGTGGGTACTGCAATCTGTTTTCGGTCACCGGCCAGGATCCGGATGCCATGGGGCGGTATCTGGATGCAGTAGAGCGTCAGGGACGGCAGTACCAGGAAATCCTAAAGCCTTATAGGACAGAATTTTCGGAATTCACTATCGGGGGCGGCACGCCGCTTTTGCTGCCCATGGGGCAGCTGGAACGGATGTTTGGGGTGGTGAGGGATTGTTTTGTGCTGGAGGATGGTGCGGAGATTGGGATTGAGACGGCACCGAACCAGACAGAGCGGAGGAAACTGGAATTTTTGAAGGGGGCAGGGGTTTTTCGGGTCAGTATGGGGATCCAGAGTTTTATTGATGAGGAACTGAGGGCTTTGAGGCGGGGGCACCGGGCGTCGCGGGCGAGGGAAGCGCTGGAATTGCTGATGTCCGTGGGCTTTGGCTGTGTCAATGTGGATTTTATTTACGGCATCCCGGGGCAGACCGTGGATTCCTTGCAGGAATCGCTGCGGGAGGCCATTGGTTTTGGGGTGGATGAGATCTTTTTGTATCCCCTTTATGTGAAGCATGGCGCCGCTTTGGTTCGGGAAGGGGTGGTGCCGGATCCGGATTATGCATACCGGCAGTACCAGGAGATGTCGGGGTATCTGCGGTCAGAGGGCTTCCGGCAGGATTCGATGCGGCGGTTTGTGCGGGAGCAGAGAAAGGAAAACGGGCATCGGGCGCCAGGGTGCCGGGAGGAAGGGCAGCGGGACACAGGGAAGAAGGGGACAGGAATCAGAAGGAGGTTTGCCGAGTGCGGCTTCGGGACTTCGCTGGCGTTAGGGTGCGGCGGAAGAAGCTATGTGGGGAGGCTGCATTTTTGCACCCCCTATGCCGTGACGCAGGAGGGATGCCTAAAACAGCTGCGGCGGTTTGAGGCGACAGAGGATTTTTCGGCTGTACAGCATGGGATATTGCTGTCGGAGGAGGAGCAGAAGCGGCGGTATGTGATCCGCCATTTGCTGATCCGGCCGGGAATTGCCCTGGGAAGGTATGAGGAGCTGTTCGGCGCCCCGGTGTGCAGTGATTTTCCGGTATTGGAGAAGTGGATAGGGGAGGGATGGCTGCGGACGGAAGAGGATAGCCAAACAGCAGGCGGGATGCGGCCGGGGGATGGACAAAAACCGGAAGGAAGCCAGGAGTTTTTGGCTTTGACGGAGGAGGGAATGGGGCTTTCTGACTATCTGGGGCCGATGCTGGCTTCTGCAAAGATCCAAAGGAAGATGAAGGAATGGGAGGCTGTGTATGAACCAAGGGGCGGTTTTGTACCGGGGGAGCCTGAAAAGCTGTAATTACCACTGCGGCTATTGCCCGTTTTCCAAGCACCAAAGTTCCAAGAGGGAGTTGGAACGGGATCAGGAGGCGTGGTTTCGTTTCACGGAGAGCATTGCAGCGGGGAAGGCTCCGGGAGATTTCCGGGCGCTGATGGTGGTGCCGTATGGGGAGGCGCTGATCCATCCCTGGTATTGGGAGGGGCTGGCGGCGTTAAGCCGGTTGGGGCAGATGGATGCGGTTGGGGCACAGACAAACTTAAGTTTTCCGCTGGGGGAGTCATTGGAACGGTTTGGGAAAGCCGGGGGGAGGGTGGAGAAGCTGCGTTTGTGGGCAACGTTTCACCCCGAGATGGTTTCGCCGGAGCGTTTTGCAGGGAAATGCCGCCAGGTGAGGGAGGCTGGGATCGTGCTCTGCGTGGGGGCAGTGGGGGTTCCGGGGAATATCGGCCTGATACAAAGGCTTAAGGGATTGCTGCCGGAGGATATTTATCTGTGGGTAAACCGGATGGACGGCCTGAAAAGGGAGTATACCAAAGAGGAAAGGGAGGCATTCCTGGAACTGGATCCGTATTTTTGGAGGGAATTGGCGCTGCCGTCGGCAGATGAAAGGCAATGCCGTGGGAGGGTTTTTGTCGAGAGTGACGGAAGGATGAGGCTCTGTAACATCAGCCGGGTGACGGCAGAAAACTGGTATCATCCCCAAGCCGCAGTGCAAGGCAAGGCGGTGGGAGGGCAGGGGGGATCCTGGGAGGAACAAAGCGCGGACAGGGGAACACCACTGATATGCGGGAGGAAGCAATGCTTTTGCTATCTGGCATATGGGGGCAGGGCAGATAGGATGAATGCGGTGATGTTTGGCCCGTATCCGGTTTTCCGTATTCCAAGGCGGCCGAAGGCTGTGTTTTTGGATATTGTGGGGACGCTGGTGCCGGAGGATATAGGGGGCGGGCAGGCGCGGATGCTGCCGGGAGGAAGCGGGCTTTTGCCGGGGGGAGAGATGCGGCAGGCACTGGAGGCGCTTGTGAAGGAGGGGGCACTTCTTTTCTGGGCGACGACGCTGCCGGAAAAGGAGGCCAGGAGATGCTGCCGCACGGCTGCGCAGCTTTTTTGCGGCGGGGTTTTTGCCGGGGGAGCACATGTTCATGTGGAGTGTGGGGGAAGGGAAAACGAGTATTATTACAGGCTGGAATGCGGCGGCCTTGCCTGTTTGGAAGCACTGCAGAGGGAACTTGGCTTCCGGATTTTGTCCTACCGGCATGGGGAAATGCTTTATAAGCTGACATTTATCCGCCCGGAGAGGAGGCCGTGGACGCCCCAAGAGGCAGAACGGATGAAAAATGCCCTGGAACCAGGGTGCCAAAAGAAGGTCCGCTGGATTTTGGAGGGGCGCTGCCTGCAGCTGGTGTCTGCGGAGGCGACAAAGGCGAAGGGGGTGGAGATGATCTGTAAGTGGCTGGGGATTGCCCTGCCAGAGATTGCGGCGGCAGGGGACTCCGGGGAAGATGAGGAGATGATGAGGCTGCCGGATAAGGCTTTTTAGGATCCGTGACCTATCCCCGGTTTTGCTGTGGCGGCCAAACGATAACACAAAGGCAGTATCCCTGCTTTTTAAATATTCAGTTGTAACACATGGTTTGTAATCCTACACATTTGCAGGGAATCCGGGATTCTTATCTTGACACCCAGGCCGGAATCTGCTACTATAAACCTGTAACAAACAACAACAATTGAAAAGTGCGTAATCCCTTATTCAGAGTGATGGAGATACAAAGGATCTGTGAAGTCACGGCAACCCCGAACGGACACGCGTTGGGAAGGTGCCAACCTGAGCGAGAAATCGAGCAATAAGAGGATTTGATGTGCGAAGAATATCAAGTCCGCAGTATGATTGCTTCGGGCTTTTCTTTTGTCCGGGTTTCCGGGCTGACGGGAATCCGTGAGGAGCATATCACTTCAAAGGAGGAAAATTCAGTGGAAAAATTATTATTTACATCAGAGTCTGTGACAGAAGGCCATCCGGATAAGATGTGCGATGCAATTTCGGATGCGGTGCTGGATGCGCTGATGGCGCAGGATCCCATGAGCCGCGTGGCCTGTGAGACTTGTACGACTACCGGCCTGGTGCTTGTGATGGGCGAGATTACTACCAGGGGTTATGTGGACATCCAGAAGATCGTGCGCGATACAGTAAGGGAGATTGGGTATGACAATGCTTCCTACGGCTTTGACTGCAATACCTGCGGCGTGATTGTGGCGCTGGATGAGCAGTCCGGCGATATCGCCATGGGCGTGGACAAAGCGCTGGAGGCAAAGGAAAACCGTATGAGCGACAGTGAACTGGCGGCTATCGGCGCCGGGGACCAGGGGATGATGTTCGGTTTTGCCAGCAACGAGACCGAAGAGTATATGCCGTACCCGATTGCCTTAGCGCACAAACTGGCACGCCGCCTGACCGAGGTGAGGAAGAACGGCACGCTTTCCTATCTGCGCCCAGACGGCAAGAGCCAGGTGACGGTGGAGTACGATGAGAACGGCAAGCCTCTGCGGCTGGAGGCGGTGGTGCTTTCCACCCAGCATGACGCAAATGTAGAGCAGGAGCAGATCCATAAAGATGTGAAGAAATACATCTTTGACGAGGTGATTCCGCCGGAACTGGTTGATGAGAACACGAAGTTTTATGTCAATCCGACCGGGCGGTTCGTAATCGGCGGCCCGCATGGCGACAGCGGTCTGACCGGCAGGAAGATCATTGTAGATACATACGGCGGCTATGCCCGCCATGGCGGCGGTGCATTTTCCGGAAAGGACTGCACCAAGGTAGACCGTTCTGCCGCCTATGCGGCCCGTTATGCGGCAAAGAACTTGGTGGCTGCCGGGCTGGCGGACAAATGTGAGATCCAGCTTTCCTATGCCATCGGGGTAGCGTACCCGACTTCGGTCATGGTGGATACCTTTGGGACGGGGAAACTGAGCAACGAGAAGCTGGTGGAGGTCATCCGCGAGAATTTTGACCTGCGCCCGGCGGGGATCATCAAGATGCTGGATCTGAGAAGGCCGATTTACAAGCAGACGGCCGCCTATGGGCATTTCGGGAGAACCGACCTGGATCTGCCCTGGGAGCGGCTGGATAAGGTTGAGGCATTGAAAAAATATTTGGGTTAAAGATAAACGGGATCAGGCAGGGGCAGACGGGCTCCCTGCCTGACCCCGTTTTTGGCAGGGGAAGCAGGTTTTTGGTGCCTGCCCTGGCAAAGGGGATGCCGCCCTGCCTGGCTGCGATTAAGGAAAATGTAAGAGAACGTAAGGGTGTAAAGACTTGTATTTGGAAAATATTTGGATATAATTACAAGGAGGTTTTGGAGATTAGAGGGGCATTCCTGCAACCAGGCATACGGACGTTTGCAGATGCACCGGGACAGAAAAAGGAGGCAGAAAGATCCATGAGAAAATATCCAACCGGACGAATGATGGCAATTCTGGCGCTGGCGGCGTTTTTGACAGGGATGAATGAGATAAATTCATTGGCAAACCCGGAGGGAACTGCAGTGCAGGAGACACAGCCTGCCAAGCCGGCTCCGACAGAGTTTGCGCATATTTTAAGCTGTGCGATTGAAGGAGGCAGCCGGATTGCCATCCGCGGGCAGATGGAAGGGACATGGTCGGATCCGGCATATTATGATAATTATCTGTACCTGTTTGAACTGCAGCCATACCAGGATACCCTGGACGGCAGAACCGATTACTGCGGATGGATCACAAAAGGGGACGCCCTGTCGTTTGATATATCCCTGAACCTGGGGACGGAACAGAACCGGCTCTATTCGCGTTTTGTGGTGGCTGTGTATGACGGCGAAAAGTATACCCAGGTCAGCAATACGGCCTATGTGACGAACCCGGAGGTGCTGGCAAAACATACAGACCCTTACCGGACAGCACAAAATAAGAAGGGGCTGCTGATCCAGAATACGGACAGCATGGTGGCGGATGCCTTTGAACTGGGCGTGAACCATGTGATTGTCAATATACCGTTCCACCATATCCTGGGGCAGGGGATTGATTATACCTATGACGGGAAGACCTACAGCTTCAGCCGTGAGGTGCTGGAGAACCTGGATTATACGATCCGCAGGATGTCGGAGAAAAGCATGACGGTGACGGCGGTGATCCTGAACGGGTGGAATGACAGCACGCCGCAGCTGGTTTACCCGGGGGTGACGAAGCAGCCAGCCAACCAGGTGTTCTATTATGGCTTCAATGCCTCTACCAAGGAGGGCTATGAGACCATCAAGGCGATTGCTTCTTTCCTGGCAGAACGCTACAGCAGCCTGGCATCCCCTTACGGCAAGGTATCGAACTGGATTATCGGCAATGAGATCAATAACCAGCAGTGGAACTATGTGGGGCCGATGGGGGTTGACCAGTATGTCAAGGAATATGAGCGGGCATTCCGGGTGTTCTATACGGCTATCCGCAGCACCAACCAGAATGACCGGCTGTTTTTCTCCACCGATTATAACTGGAACCATGAGGCAAACGGAAGCACCAAGTACAATGCCAAGGATATCATCGACAAATTTGCAGACATGACGGGAGCCGGCGGCCCGATGGATTGGGGTCTGGCGTACCATCCCTATTCGATCCCGCTGACCGAACCGGAATTCTGGGACGATGACCAGACCGGGCTGATCAAAAATGACGCGGGTTCGCCGGTGGTAAACTTAAAGAACCTGAATGTGCTGACCGATTATATGCAAAATGCTGCGCTCCGGGGGAGGGACGGGAAGGTGAGGCATATCATCCTGTCGGAGCAGGGATTTACCTCTACCAGTGCAACCCGGGGGGAGAACAATGACCTGCAGGCAGCGGCGATTGCCTATGCGTATTACCTGGCAGACAGCAATCCCTATATTGATGCCTTTATCATGAGCCGTCAGGTGGATGCGCCCTCGGAGGCGGCGGCTTCCCAGACCTTCGGGCTGTGGAAGTGCGACATGAACCAACCGAATGACATTGTGCCGACCATGAGGAAGAAATCCTGGTCCGTGTACAAGAATATCGATAACCGTAAAGCCACCCTGGAGACGACGGAGTTTGCCAAGCAGATTATCGGCATTGAGAGATGGAGCGACGTGATCCCGAACTTTAAGTGGAAGTCCCAGGAAAAATAAAGATGGAGCAGCCAAAAGGAAGGCCTGTGAAGGGCAGAGGACAAAGTGCGGGCAGAAAAACCGCGTTATATGGCATGCTGATTGCACTGGCATTTGTGTTCAGCTATGTGGAGGCGATGATCCCGGTGCCGATGCCGGTACCGGGGGCGAAGCTGGGCCTGGCGAACTTAGTAAGCGTGGTGGGCTTATACACGGTGGGGATGCTGGGAACGGCTTTGGTGGCGCTGGTGAGGATCGTGCTGGCAGGCTTTACCTTTGGCAATACATTCAGCATGCTATACAGCCTGGCCGGCGGGATCCTGAGCATGGCAGCCATGGCAGGCGCAAAGAAAAGCGGTTTTTTCAGCTGCGTTGGTGTCAGTATCCTGGGAGGGATTTTCCATAATATAGGGCAGCTGGCGGTGGCGGCATATGTGCTCCAAACGACAGGGGTGCTTGCCTATTTTCCGGCGCTGCTGGCAGCAGGCGTGCTGACCGGGGCAGTGATCGGGATGTTAGGAGGATGGATTGTAGAACGGATTGGCCATGCGGTCAAATAAATAAAAAATCCCGCAATGTATTCACATTATGCCATGGTAATTTTGTGGAAAAAGTATTATACTGATAGAAACGAAAACATCAGAGCGGGAGGGAGTTACGGATGGTATACGACGGGATTAAAAAGCTGGTACAGTATGGGGTGGAGACCGGGCTGTGTGAAGAGGCAGACCGGATCTATGTGGCAAACCGGATCCTGGAGGCGTTACATATGGACGAGTATGAGGAGCCGGAACAAGAATATGCGGATGTGGACCTGGAAGAGACACTGAAAGAACTTCTGGACTATGCCTGCGAGAAGAAGATCACCGAGGACAGCATCGGGTACCGGGACCTGTTTGACACAAAGCTGATGGATTGCCTGATGCCGCGGCCTTCGGAGGTATCGGCCCGGTTCCATGCGATCTATGAAAAGGAAGGGGCGCGGGCAGCCACCGATTATTTCTATAAGCTGAGCCAAGATTCGGATTATATCCGCAGGTACCGTGTGTGCAAAGACCAGAAATGGGTGGCGAAGACCCCCTACGGGGATTTGGACATCACCATCAACCTCTCAAAGCCAGAGAAGGATCCGAAGGCGATTGCAGCGGCGAAGCTTGCCAAGCAGGGCGGCTATCCCAAGTGCCTTTTGTGCATGGAGAATGAGGGCTATGCAGGGCGCCTGAACCATCCTGCCAGAAACAACCACAGGGTGATCCGGGTCACGATCAATGACAGCCAGTGGGGGTTCCAGTACTCACCTTATGTATATTATAATGAGCACTGTATCGTGTTTAACGGGCAGCATACCCCGATGAAGATCGAGAAAGCAGCGTTTGTGAAGCTGTTTGATTTTGTGAAACAGTTCCCCCACTATTTCCTGGGGTCAAATGCCGACCTTCCGATTGTGGGCGGGTCGATTTTGAGCCATGACCATTTCCAGGGAGGCCATTATACCTTTGCCATGGCGAAGGCAGGGATAGAGAAGCACTTTGTTATGCCTGGTTATGAGGATGTGGAGGCAGGGATTGTGTACTGGCCGATGTCGGTGCTGCGCCTGCGCGGGAAGGAACCGGAGCGCCTGATTGACTTGGGCGATAAGGTGCTGGGTGCATGGAGAGGATACACGGACGAAGAGGCATTTGTGTTTGCCGAGACGGATGGGGAGCCCCATAACACTATTACGCCGATTGCACGCAAGAACGGGGATATGTATGAACTGGACCTGGTATTGAGAAACAATATCACTACAGAAGAATTCCCGCTGGGAGTGTACCATCCGCACCAGGAACTGCACCATATTAAAAAGGAGAATATCGGCCTGATTGAGGTGATGGGGTTGGCCGTGCTGCCGTCAAGGCTGAAGGACGAACTGGCGCTGCTGGGCGAGTATATCGTGGAAGGCAAGGATGTCCGCAGCAACGAGATCCTGGAAAAGCACGGTGACTGGGTGGACGAGTTCCTGCCGGCATATGAAAAGGTTACAAAGGACAATATCGGGAAGATCCTTCAGGATGAGGTCGGGAAAGTGTTCGCCCGTGTGCTGGAGGATGCAGGAGTTTATAAATGTACGCCAAAGGGACGGAAGGCATTTGCTCGGTTTTTGGAGAGCGCCGGTTTTTCGGAGGCGTGATTGGATAGGCCTTGTCCGCCGAGGGGGAAGCTGCCAGGGGTAAGCCCCTTAGCAGGCAGGACAGGGCAGGGGTAAGCCCACAAGAGGCACAGGGTCTGGCCAGGCTCTGTGCCTCTTGTGGGCTTAGCTTTGGCCTGGGCTGCTGTAAAGGCCTATGTCCCCCTTGAATAGGAATATAGGAAGTAGTGCTTTGCATAAGGGGCTTTTTATGGTATGATAGTGGGTGTTTTGGGGCTTGTGGTGAGGCGTGAAAGGATTGATCTATGAGGAAATTGGCTGTTTTGGTGATTGCCGCTATGCTTTTGTGCGGATGTGCGCGGTCGGAACAGATGAAGTTTGATACCCAGTATTTTGATTATTTTGACACTTTTACCAGCTTAACGGTCTACGCAGAAGATGAGGGGCAGTTTGGCGAATATGAGGAAATCTTTGCATCTGAGCTGGAGGCATACCATCAGATGTTTGATATTTACCAGAATTACAGCGGCTTAAACAATATCAAGACAATCAATGACAATGCGGGGATTACGCCCGTGCAGGTGGATAAGGAGATCTTAGGGCTGCTGGAATTTGCGAAGGAGGAATATGGAAAGACCGGCGGGCGGGTGAATGTAGCCATGGGGAGTGTGCTTTCGATCTGGCATGAGTACAGGGAGCGCGGAATCAACGATCCAAAACGGGCACAAGTCCCGGGGATGCAGGAACTGCAGCGGGCAGCGGGGCATATGGACATGGAAAAAGTCCGGATTGACCATGCAAAGTCCACGGTATACCTGGAGGATTCGTCGATGAGCCTGGATGTGGGCGCGGTGGCCAAGGGATATGCGGCCAACAGGATCTGCGAGAAGCTGCGGGAGGCAGGGGTGGTGTCGGCATTGGTCAGCATAGGGGGGAATGTGCAGGCCATTGGGACGAAAGGGGACGGCAGCCCTTGGCGGGTAGGGATCCAGAATCCCGTCAATTCAGGGGGGATGGCGTACCTCCATGCGTTAAACCTGCAGGATTCGGCACTGGTGACCAGTGGGACTTACCAGAGGTATTATGAGGTGGACGGGGTGCGTTACCACCATATTATTGACCAGGAGACCCTGATGCCGCGGCATGAGTTTTTGTCCGTGAGCATTTTAAGCCCGGACGGGGCAGAGGCAGACGCGCTTTCCACGGCAGTATTCAATATGCCGCTGGAGGAAGGCCTGGCGCTGGTGGAGTCGTCAGAGGACACAGAAGCATTCTGGGTCTGTGCGGACGGGCAGGAGATATTTAGTTCAGGGTTTAAGAAGTATGTGAAGGATTAAGCAGGATCCGGCAAAAGATGCGGCCGCCCGAGAAGGGAAGCTGCAAAAAAGACGGACAGCCAGGAGGGAGATAGGGATATGGAACAAACGAAGAAACGCTCACTGCTCAGCAGCATGATGCTGGTACTGACAGCCTTGATCTGGGGCATAGCATTTGTGGCTCAGAGCGAAGGGATGAACTATGTAGGGGGATTTACATTTAACGCCAGCCGGTTCCTGATAGGCGGCGTGGTACTGATCCCCTGCATTTTTTTGCTGCGCCGGGGAAACCAGGGGCAAGGGGAAAAAATGCCGCCAAAAGAAAAAAAACGCCGCCGCCGGACAGGGATCGTGGGAGGCTTGTGCTGCGGAACCGTTCTCTGCCTGTCCAGTTCCTTACAGCAGTTTGGCATTGCTTATACCACGGTAGGGAAGGCCGGTTTTATCACTGCCCTCTACATTATATTAGTACCGATCCTAGGGCTCTTTATGAGAAAAAAGGTAGGCCTGAACGTGTGGGTGAGCGTAGCCATCGCCGCGGCAGGGATGTACCTGCTCTGCATCAAGGAAGGTTTTTCTATAGGAAAAGGTGATTTCCTGGTATTCCTGTGCTCGATCGGGTTCTCCCTGCATATCCTGGTGATCGATTACTTTTCTCCCAAGGCCGACGGCGTGCTGATTTCCTGCGTACAGTTCTTTACCGCAGGCCTATGCTCAGCCCTGCTGACACTGGTATTTGAAAAGCCCGCCTGGGAAGCCCTGGCAGCGGCATGGCTGCCGATCCTCTATGCCGGTGTAATGTCCTGCGGCGTGGCATACACCCTGCAGGTAGTAGCCCAAAAAGACGTCACGCCGACCATCGCATCCCTGCTGATGAGCCTGGAATCCGTATTTTCCGTACTGGCCGGTTGGGTTCTGCTAGGGCAAAGCCTGTCCCTCAAAGAACTAACCGGCTGCCTCCTGGTATTCATCGGGATTTTGCTAGCACAAATCCCAGTGGAAAAACTTCACCGCAAAAAAAGCACCTAACTCCATCTCCACCCAGCCACAGAAAACACCATAGCCGGGGAAAAGGGAGCGGGAGCGGCTCTTCTCGTGCCAACAGTCCAGGCAGACCCCGCACTGTTGCCGCAAGAAGAGCCGCTCCCGCCCTTTTTTCTGGTGTACCCCAGAACTTTCTATGGCCTTATGCCAATTTCTTTACTTCTGCCCGGCCTCGGCCATCTTCATAGCCCGCACCTTCAGCGGCAGGCCAAACAAAGTAATAAAGCCATCCGCATCATGGTGGTCATAAAGGTCGCCTGTCGTAAAGGAAGCCAAGGACTCGCTGTACAAGGAATACGGGGAGGAAGTTCCTGCCTTGATGATATTGCCCTTGTACAATTTAAATTTGACTTCGCCGGTCACATACTGCTGGGTAGATTCCACAAAAGCCTGCACGGCTTCCCGCAGGGGGGTAAACCATTTGCCCTCATAGACAATCTGAGCCATCTTGTTGCCCATGTCTTTCTTGGCTTCCATGGTGGCACGGTCTAGTACCAGTTCTTCCAGCTGCTGGTGGGCTTCCATGAGGATCGTGCCGCCAGGGGTCTCATAGACACCGCGGGACTTCATGCCGACCACGCGGTTCTCCACGATATCGACGATGCCGATCCCATGCTTGCCGCCCAGTTCGTTCAGCTTGCGGATGATGTCGGAAACTTTCATGGATTCTCCGTTGACGCTGACAGGAACACCCTTTTCAAAAGCCATGGTCACATATTCGCCCTCATCCGGCGCCTTCTCCGGGGTCACGCCCAGGACAAGCAGGTGGCCATAATTCGGCTCGCTGGCCGGATCTTCCAGTTCCAGGCCTTCATGGCTGATGTGCCATAAGTTGCGGTCGCGGCTATAGCTGCTGTCGGCGGAGAATGGCAGGTCAATGCCGTGCTGGCGGCAGTATTCGATCTCGTCTTCCCTTGACTGCATGGTCCACACATCGGTCATGCGCCAGGGGGCAATAATCTTTAAGTCCGGGGCAAGGGCTTTGATGCCAAGTTCAAAACGGATCTGGTCGTTGCCTTTGCCGGTTGCACCGTGGCAGATGGCAGTGGCACCTTCCTTGCGGGCGATTTCGACCAGCCTCTTGGCAATAGCGGGACGGGCCATGGAGGTGCCCAGCAGATATTTATTTTCATATACGGCATTTGCCTGTACACACGGAATGATGTAATGGTCGCAGAAATCGTCTACCAGGTCTTCAATATATAGTTTGGAGGCACCGGATAATTTGGCGCGCTCTTCCAGGCCGTCCAGTTCGTTTCCTTGGCCGCAGTCGATGCAGCAGCAGATTACTTCATAGTCAAAATGCTCTTTGAGCCACGGGATGATGGCGGTAGTGTCAAGGCCGCCGGAATATGCCAGAACAACTTTTTCTTTCATGATGGTCTCCTTTTCCTTTTGTTAATATTGGTGTGTACCCCGGATTATTTTGGCAGCAGCATAGAATAGTTGGCAGCTGCGGATTCCAAATTGGATGTTAAATCAAATGACGTTCATAAATATACAATAATTTTGAAGAAAATGCAAGAGGAAACCAAGAATGTTTTGAAGATTGTGCAAAAGGATGGATTTGGAGGGAAAATGGAGGGGAGATTGTGGAAAATAGCGAAAAAGCGTGAGATATATCTGGAAAACAGGGATTTGAAAGCAGAGTGAGAAAGCGGACAGGGGAAATATGCGGGCAGAAAAAACAAAGGGGAGTGAAAAAAACGGAAAAAGTGATTGCATAATATGCGCATATAATGTATAATTATGAAGCCCTGGGCGGAACAGAGGGAAAAATAGGGAGACAGAGGGAAAGGGAGGGCGCGGGGACGGAATATTTTTGGAAAAAGGTCTTTTCTTATCAGAAGAAAATTACTATAATGGATAGCATCAGCTGTCCAGGGGACAAACAAAAGATCCAGGAGAGGAAGAACATTATGATTAAGGCAGGAATTATCGGAGCGACGGGTTATGCAGGTGCAGAATTGGTGCGGCTTTTGCTGCAGCGCGAAGATGTGGAGATTGTGTGGTATGGCTCCCGCAGTTATGTGGGGGAAGATTTTGCTTCCATTTATAGAAATATGTCTCATATTTTGCAGGATGAGCCCTGTAAGGATGACGATATGGCAAAGCTGGCCGAACTGGCAGATGTGATTTTTACGGCTACGCCGCAGGGGTTTTGTGCGTCGCAGGTGACGGAGGATATTTTATCAAAGGCGAAAATCATCGACCTAAGTGCAGATTTCAGGATCAAGGACGTGGAGGTGTACCAGCAGTGGTATAAACTCCGGCATCCTACGCCGCAGTTTATCGCGGAGGCGGTTTACGGGCTGCCGGAGGTAAACAGGGAGAAGATCAAAGGGGCGAGGCTGATTGCCAATCCGGGCTGTTATCCGACCTGTTCCTTCCTGACGCTTTACCCGATGGTCAAGGAGGGGCTGGTTGATGTGGGCACCATCATAATCGATGCCAAATCAGGTACCTCGGGGGCAGGCAGGAGTGCCAAGGTGCCGAGTTTGTACTGTGAGGTCAATGAAAGCATGAAGCCGTATGGGGTGGCCAGCCACCGGCATACGCCGGAGATTGAGGAGCAGCTTTCTTATGCGGCAGGAAAGCCGGTGGTAATCAGCTTTACCCCGCATCTGGTGCCGATGAACCGGGGGATCTTAGTGACGGCTTACGCAGCTTTAACGAAGCCGGTGACGGCGGAGGAAGTGAAAGAAGTTTATGACCGTTATTATGGGGAGGAGTATTTTGTGCGGGTGATGAGCCCGGGGATGGTGCCGCAGACCCGCTGGGTGGAAGGCAGCAATTTTGTGGATATTGCATTTCAGGTTGATACACGGACCAACCGCCTGGTGATGATGGGGGCGATTGACAATATGGTAAAGGGTGCAGCCGGGCAGGCGATCCAGAACATGAACCTGATGTTCGGCCTTTTGGAGAATACGGGCCTGAAACAGATTGCAGTGTTCCCGTGACGGGGAAGAAGGGGCAGACTGAACAATGGGCGGGACTATGAGCATTATCATCCGTGAGATGGCAATGGATGATTATGATAAAGTATATGCACTGTGGACAAGGATCCAGGGATTTGGAATCCGGTCAATTGACGATTCGCGGGAGGGCGTGGAACGTTTCCTGAAACGCAATCCCACGACCAGCGTGGTGGCGGAGCAGAACGGGCGGATTGTGGGGGCGATCCTCTGCGGGCATGATGGGCGGCGGGGCTGCTTTTACCATGTATGTGTGGCAAAGGATTACCGTAAGCATGGCGTGGGGCACCGGATGGCACAGTACTGCATGCGTGCATTGATGAAGGAAGGGATCAGTAAAGTAAGCCTGATCGCGTTCAAGAGCAATGAGGTAGGCAATGCGTTCTGGCAGGGAGTAGGCTGGACGAAGCGGGAAGATATCAATTATTATGATTATACGCTGAACGAGGCGAATGTGACAGACTTTGTGAAATAAGTGCATACGGGGCGGGAAACCCTCTTCGGGGCGAGGGGATAAAGAATAAAAGGAGAGAGACATGAAAAGGATTGAGGGCGGTGTGACCGCGGCAAAGGGATTTTGTGCAGCCTCAGCGGCTGCGGGGATCAAATACCAAGGGCGGCAGGACATGGCGCTGATTTTCAGCGAAAAGCCATGCCGGGCAGCAGGGGCTTTTACGACAAATGTGGTGAAGGCGGCGCCGGTAAAGTGGGATCAGATGGTTGTGAAGGAGTCGCCGTTTGCCCAGGCGGTGGTGGTCAATGCAGGGATTGCCAATGCCTGTACAGGGGCAGAGGGGTACGGATACTGCAAGGAGACGGCGCAGGCAGCGTCAGCGGCGCTAAAAGTGCCGGAGGAGGCAGTCCTGGTAGCCTCTACAGGGGTGATCGGGATGCAGCTGCCCATAGAACGGATCAAGGCAGGGGTGGAGAGGATGGCTTTGCAGCTGGACGGCGGGCCAGAGAGCGGCACGGCAGCAGCACAGGCAATCATGACCACGGACACGAAAAAGAAAGAGGCCGCCGTGCAGATCGAAGTCGGAGGGAAGACAGTTACGGTGGGCGGCATGTGCAAGGGTTCAGGGATGATCCACCCGAATATGTGCACGATGCTGTCGTTTGTGACCACAGACCTGGCGATCTCAAAGGAACTTTTGCAGGAAGCCCTGAGCGGGGACATTAAGGATACCTACAATATGATTTCGGTCGATGGGGATACCTCGACCAATGATACGGTGCTGCTGCTGGCCAATGGCATGGCAGGAAACCCGGAGATTACAACAAAAGATGAGGATTATAAGACCTTTTGCCAGGCGCTGAATGCGGTGAATGAGACATTGGCGAAGAAGATGGCAGGGGATGGCGAAGGCTGCACGGCATTGTTTGAGGTGAAAGTGGTGGGAGCAGAGAGCAAGGGGCAGGCAGTGACTCTCGCAAAGTCAGTCATCACCTCCAACCTCACGAAGGCGGCGGTTTTCGGGCATGATGCCAACTGGGGGAGGATCCTCTGTGCCATGGGGTATTCGGGGGCGCAGTTTGACCCGGAACGGGTGGATCTGTTCTTTGAAAGCGCGGCAGGCAGGCTGCAGATCATCGAGAACGGGGTGGCGCTCCCTTACAGTGAGGAGGAAGCGACGAGGATCCTGTCAGAGCCGGAGGTAACGGCGGTTGCAGATGTGAAGATGGGGGATGCCACAGCCACGGCTTGGGGGTGTGACCTGACTTTTGATTATGTGAAGATTAATGCGGATTACCGGTCGTAGAGGCGGGGGTGCCGATCCCCTGCCTGGGGCTGATGGCGGGCAGAACGGATGATGAGGAGGATTATTATGGAAATGGATCAGAGTATTATGCAGAAGGCGGAGGTGCTGATAGAGGCGCTTCCTTATATTCAGCGGTTTAACCGGAAGATTATCGTGGTGAAGTATGGCGGCAGTGCGATGGTGGATGAGGAATTGAAGCACCATGTGATCCAGGATGTGGTGCTTTTGAAGCTGGTGGGCTTTAAGCCGATCATCGTCCATGGCGGCGGCAAGGAGATCAGTAAGTGGGTGAATAAGGTAGGCATGGAGCCGCATTTTGTGAATGGGCTGCGGGTGACGGATGAGCCGACGATGGAGATTGCCGAGATGGTGCTCAACAAGGTGAACAAAAGCCTGGTGCAGCTGGTCAATGAACTGGGGGTCAAGGCAGTGGGGATCAGCGGCAAGGACGGCATGATGTTAAAGTGCAGGAAGAAATATTCAGGCGGAGAGGATATCGGTTTTGTAGGTGAGATCACGGAGGTGAACCCTAAGGTCATTTATGATCTTTTGGAGAAGGACTTTTTGCCGATTATCTGCCCGATCGGCTTTGATGAGGGCTTCTCGAGTTATAATATCAATGCAGATGATGCTGCCTGTGCGATTGCGCGGGCGGTGAAGGCGGAAAAACTGGCGTTTTTGACGGATGTGGAAGGGGTTTACCGTGACTTTGGGGATAAAAGTTCCCTGATTTCGGAGATTACTGTGGATGAAGCGCAGGTGTTTGTGGATAGCGGGAGCCTGGGCGGCGGGATGCTGCCCAAGCTGCAGAACTGTATTGATGCGATCGAGAATGGGGTGAACCGGGTCCATATCCTGGACGGGCGGATTTCCCATTGCCTGCTGCTGGAGATTTTTACCAACAAGGGCATTGGGACGGCGATTCTGCGGGACGGGGATGAACGGTACTACCATCCCGGGCAGTGAACAAAAGGGATACTGAGCGGAGCCGGGACAGGCTGTAAAGGCATGGGGGTTTAAGCAGCCGGGGCTGCAGGAAAGAGAGGATAGGAAAATGGAAAAACAACAATATATCGACCGGGCGGAGGAGGCTTTTTATAAGGTGTATAACCGCTTCCCGGTGGTTTTTGGCCGTGGGGAGGGAGTGTGTTTGTATGACACGGACGGGCAGGAGTATCTCGATTTTGGGGCAGGGATTGCCGTCATGGGGCTGGGGTATAGCTGCAAAGAACTGAAGGCAGCGATGAAGGAGCAGGTGGATAAGCTTTGCCACACGTCAAATTTGTTTTACAATGTCCCTTCTATTGAGGCGGGGGAAAAGCTTCTGAAGGTATCCGGCATGGAAAAGGTGTTTTTCACCAACAGTGGTGCGGAGGCCGTGGAAGGGCTTTTAAAGATAGCCAAGCGCTATGCGTTTGACCGGGGGATGGCGCCGGATTATGAAGTAATTGCCATGAGGCATTCCTTCCATGGCAGGACGCTGGGGGCGCTTTCCGTGACAGGGAACAGCCATTACCAGGAGCCGTTTGCGCCGTTGGTCCCCGGGGTGCGTTTTGCCGTATTCAACGACCTTGACAGCGTGAAGGCGGTGTGGAGCGAGAAAACATGTGCCGTGATTATGGAGACGATCCAGGGCGAGGGCGGCATCTATCCGGCCACCGGGGAATTCCTGGCAGGGGTGCGGGCATTGTGTGATGAGCATCATGCGCTTTTGCTGCTGGATGAGATCCAGTGCGGCATGGCAAGGAGCGGCCATATGTTTGCCTGGCAGGGGTACGGCGTGAAGCCGGATGCGATGTCTGTGGCCAAGGCGCTTGGCAACGGAGTCCCGGTAGGGGCGTTCCTGGCACAAGGGAAGGCAGCTTCGGCGATAGTGCCGGGAGACCATGGGACGACTTACGGAGGGAACCCTTTTGTGTGCGCAGCCGCTGCAAAGGTGCTGGACATATATGAAGAGAAAAAAATCGTAGAGCATGTGCGCGAGGTGGGAGGATATCTGTGGGATCGCTTGGAGGAGGTGGCAGGCAGGCATGGCTGTGTGCAGGCACACCGGGGAAAAGGGCTGATCCAGGGGCTGGAGTTTACGGACGCGGTGGCGCCGCTGGTCAGCCATGCACTGCTGAAAGAGAAGCTGGTACTGATCAGCGCCGGAAAGAATATCATCCGTTTTGTGCCGCCGTTAATCATCAAAAAGCAGGATGTCGATGAGATGGTGAGGCGCCTGGAGGCGTCTATCGAGGCTGTCTGCATGCCGAACCTATGACAAGGATAAATAGAAAATCACTTGCCTGTGTTTCCTTTTTCAGGCAAGTGATTTTTTTGTTGCCAAGCGGCCGGAGCATCAAGCCTGCTTTTTAAAACCTATTAAATATTCCACTCATACTTCCCGCGTTCTCCCACATGGTAAAAATCAGCATAATTGAGGGAAAAAATATCTTTTTTGATGCCGCTGACATCGATTTGGTTCTTGATTAGGTATTGCCAGGTACCGGCACCGGCGATATTGCCCTGGAGCAGCACGCCCTGAACCTTTCCGTCCTTTAGGAGAACCCGCTGATAGACCCTGCGGTCTTCACGGACGCGGACATCGTCGCCTTCTTCGGCCAAGATCCTCCCCACGCAGAGGGTCACCAGGCCAAAGAAATTGATGGTATTTTTGACAGCGTAGGTGTCGGTGTATTCAGCTTTTTGGCCGCACATGTTTTTGCCTGCAATGCGTCCCTGGTCGGCGGCATTGGGCCAGATTCCGGAGAGCCCGGTGATGTCACCGGCAGCAAAAATGCCGGGAACAGAAGTCCTCATAAAGGGATCTACCGTGACGCCCCGCCCGCAGGCGATGCCGCTGCCGTCTAAACAGGCGAGTGCAGGGCGGACACCGGCGGCGACGATGATGAGGTCGCAGGGTAATTCGGTACCGTTGTCCAAAACTACTTTATGGATTTTGCCGTCCGCTTCACATACGGCTTCGGAGGCTTTTCTTCCCAGGACAAAGCGGACACCGGCTTTTTCAAAGGCGGCCTGGTAAGCCCCGGTGGCGTGGGCGTCGAGCTGCACCGGCAGGATACGGTCAGCCATCTCCACAACCGTAAGCTTTTTCCCCCGTTCGAGCAGTCCGTAGGCCGCGTCCAGGCCGACCAGCCCAGAGCCGATCACCAGAACATGTTCGGCGTCCTTAGCCTCGTCCACGATCGCCTGGGCATCGGAGAGGTTGCGCAGCCCGTAAACATTGGAGGCCTTTTGCAGTTCACCGACCGGAGGGATGAAGCTGTTGGCTCCACCGGCAAGGAGCAGCTGGCCATAGGGGACGGTTTCGCCGTTATCCAGCAAAAGATGTTTGTCATCGGGGCAGACTTTCTGGACCTGGACGCCTTTTTGCCAGTGGATCCGGTATTTTTCAAAAAAGTCTTTTTCCGTGAAGTCCAAGCCTTTTTCATCCCGCTCCCCGGCGATAAATTTATGCAGCATGCAGCGGGAGTGGACATGGGTATCTTGGGAAATCATCAGGATTTCCCCAGTGCTATCCTGGCTGCGGATGGCCTTGGCGGCTTCTATCCCTGCGACACCGGCACCGATAATTACATATTTCATCCCTTTACACCTCCTCTACATGGATAGCCTTTTTAGGGCAGGACTTGACACAGGAAGGCTCTCCTCCTGTGTTGGCACAGAAATCACATTTGATGACCTTGCTCTGGGTCACGGTATCTGGTTTTAAAACACCAAAGGGGCAGTTCATTACACACATAAAGCAGGAGCCGCACCGGGTCTCGTCATAGAGCACATGCCCGCTTTCAGGATCCTTGTGCAGTGCACCGCTCATGCAGGACTTGACACATTCCGGTTCGTCGCAGTGGCGGCAGAAAAGAGGCTTGTAGTGCCCTGCGGCGTCTTTGAGGATAAAGTTCCGGGATTCGTTGGCCGGGTCGGTCAGATCCAGGTCATAGATGGTGCCGGGAGTCTCCCGGTGCGCCTGCATACAGGCGGCGGAGCAGTTTTTACAGCCATCACATTTCTCGTATTCTACCAGGATGCGTTTCATATTCGCCACCCCCTTTCTATATCTTCAGTCCCTGACGTTTTTCCAGTATAATGCCCTCTAGGATATCGGCAGATTCCTTTGCGTCGCCGTTGATAATCACCTGTCCGCCGGTTAGTTCCTTCATGTCTTTGGTAAGGACCTGGACGGCAACCTTGCTTCCGGTGACAAAGGGCGGCAGGCCTAGGTGCAGGGGCAACCCCAGGGCGAGGCCGTAGCAGCCGTCTGCCAGTGCCTGTTCCTCCAGCCATTGTGCGGCGGAGAGCACTAAGGGGAGCTGGGGCAGATCTACATGCAGCGCCTCTGCCAGTTCGGTAGCCACGATTTCCAGGCGGCCGATCGCCAGGCAGGGGCCAAAATTCAGCACGGGCGGAATGCCCAGTTTTTCGCAGACAGCACGAAGCTTCGGCCCGGCAAACTGTGCTGCTTCCGGGGTCATCAGGCCACAGTTTTCGATGCCGCCGGAGGAGCACCCGGCAGTCAGGACAATGATATCCTTGGCGATCAGTTCCCGTACCAGGTCAACGGTCAGCACGTCGTGGCCGCCGGCAGTCAGGTTGGAACAGCCTACGACCCCGGCCACGCCTTTGATATCGCCGGATACAATCAAATCGATCAGGGGCTGCCAGTTTCCGCCCAGGAATTGCTTCAAAGAAACTTCGCTGACGCCGGTCAGGGTGTTTTTGTTGCCATGTTCAGGCAGCAGGTTCATGGTGATCTGGGGACGGCGGGCCTTATAGGCAGCAACGATTTCATCGATGATTTCATCGGTCACTGCCGGGCGGTTTGCAAAGTCAAATTCCTTTAATTCGGCGTTGGCCTTTTTGGCCACATTGTCGATGCAGATCTGTTTGACCTGCAGCTGGTCGCAGATTGGTTCGATGCCGGGGAGGGTGCAGTTGAATTCTGATATTACCGCATCGATGCCGCCCGTGGCGAGGATCGCTTCGCTGGTGTAATTGTTGCCGGCATGCCCGTCAAAAATCTCGGTGTAATGGGCGCCGCGCAGCTGCAGATCCTGGCCGACACAGGTACAGCCTACCAGTTTAAAGCCTTTTGCCCCGGCTTTCCTGGCTTTTTCTTTGATATCCTCGTTCGTTAGGCGGTCTTGGAGGAAGGTGAACATGGAGTGCTGGTGGCCGGTGATCATGATATTGATATAATCGGGGTCAATGACCCGCAGGCCGACAGGGGCAAAACGGATCTGGGGTTCTCCCAGCACGATGTCGTTGAGCAGGTTGGTCAGCACCAGGCCGTGGATGCCGGTGGAGATGCCCAGCTTCAGGCAGTCGAGAAGCATATTGACCGGATCGGAGTTTAGGTTGGTGGAGCATTTTACCACGCCATGGAACACTTCGGATTTGGCGCCGCCCGGCAGGATCCCCAGTTCTTTCCACTTTTCGTAGCGGGGGGCATAGGACAGCTTTTCGGTCAGTGCCATTTTTTCATATTCCGGCAGGTACAAATCCTGCAGGACGGCATCGGCTACGGCTTCGGCGCGCTCATGGATGTCCTCTTTTTCAATGCCAAAGAGGGCGGCCAGGCGGTTTAAGGTGTTAATCCCTTTGATTTCACCCTTGGTTTTAGCCACATTTTTTACATTAAGTGCCGTGTTCTCGACAACATGGATGTAACATCCGGAGCCGGAGGCCACTGCCCGCAGCAGGTTCCGGGTAACGATGGTGTCCGCATTGGCACCGCAGATTCCGCGGGGGGATTCCGGGGTGATGCGGCAGGGGCCGTTTGCGCAAAGACGGCAGCAGACGCCTTGAAGCCCGAAGGCACATTTTGTGCTCTGGCTTTCTACGCGGTGGTGGGATGTTTCCATGGGGAGTGATGCGATATACCCCTCCAACGGCTTGTCTGCACTTTTGCAGGTGCTGCACCCATAGCATTGATTCATACTGAATACCTCCTTCTTTATAATGGGATATGCCGAAAAGCCCCTTGCGCCGCTTATGGGGCGGGGATCCGGGGATATCCTTAAAACGGCAACGGTTCGGATGGGTTTTGAACGGTTGCGTAAAACTGCATATGCTGCCTGGCATGGCCGGTTCTTCCCTTAGCGCTGGTCATTGGGATCTTTTGGCATACTCATAAATCTGTTTTAACATGTCATTGCTGCTGCCAAATTGCGGTTTGAGTTTATCCGCAAACCCCATATAGGTATGGAACCCAAGCATATAGACGGCCATTGCGGTCGCCAAATCTTCTGTCTGGTCCATGTACAGCGCAGCGGCATTTTTCAATTCTTGTGTCACGGTGTCATGGGGAACGGGGACACTGCCTTTTTCATTGACAACCGAATGGATGATGCCAGGGAGTGCCATGCACATCTTATAAAAAGCATTTTCCTCTCCGGTGAGGATTGCATAAAACTGATCCATGCTGACACGGCGTATGAACCTGTGCTGGACATTTTTCTTGTCAACTTTCGTCGTCCATTTTATATTTTGTGATTTCTTGGCAATCGCTTCCACCAAAAGGCAGGCACAGTCATCATCTTCCAGGATCTGCCCCTGCATTTTTATGTATGTTTTTGCGGCAGAAGCCGAGTTCATGGTATTATGCTTGTTTTTCATCTCCACATACAAGGTGTGGACAATATCCCCGTCCGGCATGTGTATTCCGTCCGGGTTTCTATATATCACATCCCATCCGGCCTGTGGTACCTCACATCCGTTAAAAAAAGAAAATATATTCTGGTGGAAATAACCGATATCGTTGTTGTTGGACTTGTCCCTCTGGCGGAAAATTTCATTGCTTACAATCTCCTCCCAGCTTGTCTGGTACACGAATTTGTCAAAAAGCAGCTTGACCGGGTCAATCAGGTTGCTGTTGAACCTTTTCAAATCGTAGGACTCCAGCTTTTCGCCGTATTTCATGATCGTTGCACGGACATGGTTTTTAAAATCCTCCTCGGATATAAAATTCAGATCCCACTTCATTGTTTTAACCCCTCCAATGATTGATATAATTCCAGGGCTATCTCATATGCCAGGTTTACAGGGACAGCATTGCCTACCTGCTTATATTGAGACTGCACGTTCCCGCAGAACTGCCATTCATCCGGGAAGGTCTGGCACCTTGCATTTTCACGTACATTAAAAGGCCTTGCCTCTAAGGGGTGGCATCTTTCCGTCTGCTTTTGGGACGGGGATGTAAGAACCGTCAGGGAGGGCTCGTCCATGCTCATCCTCCTCAGTATGCCGGTTCTGCCTCCCCCCATATCCCAGCAGCTTTTCATATATTCCTTTGCGATCTTTGGGTCGATATCCCTCCAGTAGCCTCCCGGCGGCACCAGTTCAAATATTTTACGTTTATTTTCTCCGTAAGGAACTCCCGGCCCGTCCGGGCAATCGGTCAATACATCCCGCAAAACGGGCTTATAGCTATGCTTTTTGGGGAACTGATAGGTAACTTTGCCGATCAGGTCTTTTCTGATGCCGATAGTGATTAAGCGTTCTCTTTTCTGCGGCACTCCGAAATCCCATGCGTTTAATATTTCTTTTTGGATGGTATATCCGGCTTGTTCAAAGATATGGGTGATGGTTTGGTAAGTCCTTCCTTTGTCATGCGTCAGCAAACCGCGCACATTCTCAAACAGAAACATTTTGGGCTGCAGTTTTTGCAGGAAAGTGGCATAGTGGTAAAACAGGGTTCCCCTCGCGTCCTCTAACCCTAAGCGTTTCCCGGCATAAGAAAATGCCTGGCAAGGCGCGCCGCCGGATAACAAATCCAAATCCCCTTTTTTTATATGGAAATATTCTTCCAGGTCAAGGCAGGAAATATTTGCAATATCATCATTGATAACCCGCCAGTTTGGGCGGTTAATCTTTAAACTGTCGGCGGCATCCTTATCAAACTCAATGAGCCCTAACGTGTGAAAGCCGGCTTTTTCAATCCCCAGGGCAAGTCCGCCAGCCCCCGCAAACAACTCAATTGTGGAATATGCTTTTGGGCTATGTTGTGCAAAGCTGCCTTTCTGTATTTCCATAATGTCTTCTATATTGCAGTTTAAAGCGGCACATATCTTTTCAATCGATTCAAAAGAAACGGGCTCATTCTTTCCCAGCCTTGCCAGCACATTAAAACTTATTCCGGATGCTTCTTTCAATTCTGTGCGGTTCATTTTTTTGTCGATCAGAAGCTTCCATAATCGGTCATAACAAATTGCCATACATATTCCTCCCAGAAATCAGCTGCTTGTATTTTACCATATTCCGGCAGCCTGTGCAATCGATTTCTCACTATATCATTAGATTTTCTCCTTATTATGTTTCTTTGCGGTTATTATAATGATTATAACGAAAAGCCGGTGACGTTTTGTAAAGGGTTTTTAATCAAATTTATAGAAAATTTACATTTTGTAAATCAGAAGATAACAAAATATGGCTAAAAAGATTTTATATATGCTAAAATAATTGTGTTACATAGATTAACTCAATAAATCTTATTTAAGGAGATTCGTTTATGGATTTGAGCATGAGAATCAAAAAATATTAAATGCGTTAAAGATCTGACATTTTCTTTTCCGCTTGAATCAGGAATATATGCAATAACAGGAGAAAATGGTTCAGGAAAAAGTACATTAATATCATGTGCCTCATCTGTATTTTACCAAATGCCAATGACGGAATATTTTGGCCGCCCCAATAATGCATCTATAGAATTTAGTCTTGGAAACGCAACGAGAAGATGGATTTTATGAAGGCAGTGTTATTTTCGGCAATAGATTTAAAGATACTAAACTGTCTGTCATTAACATATTAGATCAGTTATCGAAAAATGATTTGTATGAAGCTGGCATTTTTGTTAAAGAAAATTTAGGATTAATTCTTCACCCTGCCCACAGAATTAAGGCCGGGAATTTGTTGTTGAACTCCCGGCCTATGGTTTATCTATATTGCTCGCTCCGTTTCCAGTTTTTTCACTTCATCAAGAGAAAGTCCAGAAATACTCGCAATTTCTTCCAGGGCATATTTTCCAGCTGCCAGCATACGAAGAGCAACCTCTTTTAAAGATTCACTTCTCATATCTTCCATAATTTTACACATCTCATTCACTCCTTTCGGGTTCTCTTTTAGATATAGGCGTTTGCGAAACGCCAGAACCCGCATAAATACGGGATTCTCTTTGTCACAAAATAAAACAACTCCTCACTG
>RAYB01000118.1 GCA_003669055.1 bacterium 1XD21-70 | reverse complement strand
CACGTTGTAGACAGACCCCTTGCCATCCTTCACATAAAGGTCAAGCCTCACGCTCCTGGCGTCCTTGTCCTCATCCACGGTCTTTTGCCGTTCCGGGTATTCGATTTTTTGGATGGCAATCCCCAGGATGATCCCCAAAGTCTCCCTGCATAGTTCCGGGTTGCCCATGACCTTCCCAAACAGGAAATCATTGGAAAGCCCCAGTTCCTCCCACTCTGTCTTTTTATTCCCCATCTTTTCTCCTTTTGTTGTTCCTGTTTTCATTATAATAAAAAGCTGCCTGGATTACAAGGGGGATTTCTTCCCCTTGCAAGCCATGTCCATAACCCCCATGGCATCCCCTAATCAAAATGCACATATCCCCTTGCATCCGCGCACCTCTCACAGCGCAGCCACAGAAAGCATCCCTCCCTGTCCCAGGAATCTTCGCAGAACACCTTGGTCTGGGTACTGTCTATGGCTAAGAACAGGCCGCCAAAAAAACAGAACGGCCCTTTGGGTTCCCCGGCCTCTATGATCTGCATTGCCAGGCTGGGGCAGTAAAGTTGCAGTACATGGCAAAAAACTTAGCCAACCCACCAGGCTGCCACACAGCAAAAACCCCAGAAACCTTGCAAAATCAAGATTTCTGGGGTTCCCTATCATGTCCATCCTTTTGTATATCGTTTAGGTATTGATAGTGAGAGAATACCATCTCCATTTACAGAATATGATACTTCCTGTACAGTTCCTGCCGGTATCCCTTATCTACCCCAATCCGCCCAATGGCATCATACCGTTTCTCCTGCAGCAGCTTCTGGGTCAGCAGGGCATATCGGTTTTCCCCCTGCTCAAGCCCCTGCTCAAGCCCCTCTATTCTTCCCTGCTCAAGCCCTGCTATCCTTCCCTTCTCAATATTCTCCTGGTCACGCATCAGCAACGTCATATATTCCCGCCTCCATTCTCGGTTTTTCTTGGC
>RAYB01000117.1 GCA_003669055.1 bacterium 1XD21-70 | reverse complement strand
TCGAATCTTTCCAAAGTTAGTTGATTTTGCGTTTTAATTCAAGCCGCAACAGTTTCCCTTTCAGCAACTCAAAACTGTTGCGGCCATACATGATCCTTTTGACAACTTTCAGCTTGTTCACACTTCCTTCTGCCAGCCCATTATTGTAATCAAGACGAATGGCATTTTTTACTGCGGTAATATCCCTTTTGATTCCGTTTATAAAACTTTCCAGTTCATCTATCTCAAGAGCTTCGGTTTCTTCTGACCATTGATCAAGCCCGGCCTCTTTTTTACCAAACAGTGCCCCTTTGAATCCTGTCACAGCATCATAAACACGCCCTATGATGGGATATTCTTCTATGACCCTGTCCAGTTGATCCTGGCTGAGGGAACTAACCTCATCAACAGGGTGGTACAAAAGGCTGACCAGCCACTTCCGTTCGATCTTTTCTCCAGTTCCTCCCTGTTTGGCAGCTTCCTTCATGAGCCTCCGTTCCCTTGTAGCAAACATACGGATTGTTCCATCCGCGCCTTCATATCCCTTTTCCCGAATCACCGCGCTGATCTGCTTGAAAGTTTTCCCCTCACTGAGCATATTTCTTATCTCCTGAGAATAGGGCTTTATTTTACTGCGGATCGTCGTATTGTAATAAGCACTGGAAGGGTTAAAATCATCTTTCAGGTATTTTGCGACTGTCGCCCTGTTTATTCCGGCAATCCTTGCAATCTCACTTTTGTTTAATCCCTGCTTCCCTAATTCCCGTACTTGTTCTACTGTCTTCATTTTCTTTTTAACATTTGCGTTGTGCTCAGCGGCAGGCGCGTCTTCTTTGGCAGGTTTATCCCAGTAATCCCCCGTAGGTTTTCCATCATAATGGGATGTTTCCGTTGGGAGAATGAAATTTGCCGCCAGAAGACGTGACAAAAATTTCTTTGCCGCGTCCGTAAGCCCCTTCAGCAGGTGAAAACGGTCACTG
>RAYB01000116.1 GCA_003669055.1 bacterium 1XD21-70 | reverse complement strand
TTTAGGAGTGGCATTTTTATGGACATGAACGCAGTAGGTATTGATGTTTCCAAACGAAAAAGCACGGCAGCAATCCTCCGTCCTGGTGGGAAGGCTGTTGGAAAGCCCTTTGATGTTCCTCATCTGTCCGCAGATTTCCAATCTCTGATAAAGCGGATCCGGGAGCTTGACGGTGAAACTCGCATTGTCATGGAATGTACTGGCCGCTACTATGAACCGGTGGCACGTGAACTTTCCCAGGCGGGCTTTTTTGTAAGCGCTGTGAATCCCCAGATCATCCGTAACTTCCAGGGACAGGACAATCCTCTCCGCAAAGTCAAGACCGATAAGGCAGATTCCGTAAAAATCGCCCGCTATACTCTTGACAGCTGGGCAAATCTGAAACAGTATAGTCTTATGGATGAATTACGTTCCCAACTTAAAACCATGAACCGCCAGTTTGATTTCTACATGAAACACAAAACCGCCATGAAAAACAATCTGATCGGCCTCACCGACCAGGCCTATCCAGGCGCCAATGCCTATTTCGACAGCCCTGCCCGCGAGGACGGCAGCCAGAAATGGGTGGACTTCATTGACACTTACTGGCATGTCGATTGTGTTCGTAAATTGTCCCTGACTGCTTTTATTAACCACTATCAGAAGTGGTACAGCCGTAAGAAGTACAACTTCAGCAAGTCGAAAGCTGAAGAAATCTACGGAAAGGCCAAGGGGCTCATCCCCGTACTTCCAAAGGACAGCTTTACCAAGCGCATCATCAAGCAGGCCGTAGGGCAGTTGAACGCCGCGTCACAGACTGTTGAACAGCTGCGCTCGCTTATGAATGAAACTGCCTCTAAGCTCCCGGAATATCCGGCTGTTATGGCGATGAAAGGCGTAGGGCCGTCTCTGGGCCCTCAGCTCATGGCTGAAATCGGAGATGTGACACGTTTCACTCACAAAGGGGCAATCACGGCATTTGCCGGAGTAGATCCAGGCGTGAATGATTCTGGAGATTATTCCCAGAAAAGTGTACATGCCTCCAAGCACGGTTC
>RAYB01000115.1 GCA_003669055.1 bacterium 1XD21-70 | reverse complement strand
TACCAGCCCTTCTATTCTATTACAGAAAAAAATATGCCAAAATAAACATGGGAAAAGGAGATTGTCAACAGGTCCAAACTTTCATACACTCTCTTAATGAGATTATAACCTCACCCGATTCCTCAATGCACTTTCCAAAATCCTCATATTGGGATTATATTTCTCGCATAAGCTTTCCAAAATAATCCTATTCCCACTAGAAAACTGTGGTGAAAGAGTTAATTCCATTGTATAATATGCCTCATCACTTATTCTCAAATCATAATATGGCAAAAAATCCTTTGTGTTAATAAAAGATTTATAAACAATATCCGCTGCATTTACAGTTGGCTCAAGCATCTGTTTTACATCAATTGGCAGAAATCTCAAAATATATCTTTCTTCATTTTGGAATTCCCAATAGGTATTTTTATATTTTCCTAATTTAGCCGATGCCAACTCAATTTTCTTATTTCCTATCGTAAACATCTTTGGCGACAAATACTTTGGATCATCTTTATATTCAACCTTTTCTAAAGATTGTTCATATGCGCAATTTATAATAAAATAATTGTCATTAAAACATTCTTCGATTGGTGCAATCAAATCGATCTGTGTTCCATTTACTGCAGCATTAGGAAATAGTTTCTTCATATCCTGTTTTGTAACCATATACTTTATAAATGGATACCTTTGCAATCCTATTCTTACTCCACTATTCATATTGGAATAAAGTTTCCACATTGCTATGCTTTCTAACGGCTGATCCATCCAAGATGAGATAAATACATATTTTCCATACTCTATTTCATCATCCGTTTCTGCTTCTTGAAGATCATCCATTGCTGTTAAAGGATTAAGTCTTATTTTTTTACTTTTTAATATTAAAGCCAATGATTCTAATGTTGTATACTTATATAGCACCTGCCCCATACTATGCCTCCGTAAATTAAATTTATAGTAAAGAAAATGCAGACTCTTTCTAAGATGATAGTATAGCAGAAAAAGGTTATATTTTCAACGACAGCCTTCAGAATGGATATGAGAAATCCTTTTATTCTGCAATGAG
>RAYB01000114.1 GCA_003669055.1 bacterium 1XD21-70 | reverse complement strand
TAGGTAATTGCGAAACAAGTTCAAAATCTTGATTCCAATAGGGCAAAGGCCCGGTTGAGCCGGACTTACAGGAGGTGGATGTGGATAACGAGAGTTTTAAGACATGAAAACAAAGCAGATAAGGATATCTGCCCTTGAAATGATATGCGGTATGTAAGGTTATGCAATCAGAGGTTTTAGACTGCGGATATATTGATGCTTGCGCAGTTTGTCAGCCACCATTACAGTGATAAGCTGGGTAATCCCAGCGAGAAGCAGGTCGGCATGAAGCGTCTTCTCATTTTGGGTTTTACGGCCGGCAACACAAAAACTGTCTTTGAAGTGGTTGATGGATTTCTCAACATTCACTCTGATTTTGTAGGTGGAATCCCATTCGGCCGTACCGCGGACCGTACCAGGATAGGCGCGCAGGTTTTTCTCGGGATAAATATAAAACATCCTGCCGCAGGGGGATTCAGTACAGGGATTTTCACAGTGGCAGACACGTTTGCTTTTACCGGTTGTTTTATCGTATTCCCATTTCATTTTTGGGCATACAAACTTCATGGTTGGCAGCCCGCAGCGGAGATGGGATTTGCTTCCTTCGCGTTTCATTGGAAGAGACGGGTCTTTAGGACAACAGGGGACGCCGTCCTTATTCAGCGGGCAGTCTGATTCCGGAAGGGAGATTCTGCCGTTGAGGGGAATGTAAGCCTGCTCAAAGGAAGCTTCCTGTAACAGGTATTTGTAGATTTCACTGGAATCAAATGCGGCGTCTCCCAGAAAAGTTTTCGGATTGATAAGCGGATGCTTGCGAAAGAAATCCTTTAAAGTGGGAATCAATGCCTTGGAATCGGCAAGACTCTTATCTTCATCCGGGGAATCAGATTTTTTTCCAACAATGATGTCAGGATGAGCCTCAAGAAAGTCCTTGTTATAAAAGGAAATATCCCGGACAATGCCGAGTCCGTTGGTAATAATACCGAATTTATAAGCATAACAGAAATGCCCGTTAATGTACATCTGCTGAATGGCTGAATTGGCGGCGGCATGGGAAGGCATGGAGCCGTAGGCGGCTTTATAAGGGTCAAAGGAATCGTCCATCCCTTTTGCTTTTTTGAAGGCTTTAAGCTGTTTGATGATACGGTTGGCATATTTGGGATTGTTTTCTGTAACCCATGCCTCAATGC
>RAYB01000113.1 GCA_003669055.1 bacterium 1XD21-70 | reverse complement strand
GTCTGATATCATAGCCGGTTAACTGCCAGCTACTGAACGGCAGGAATTAAATTTGCGAAAAACTATTGACACTATCCCTCATGTATAGGATTTCCGTTGGCTATTGTATTAAATTCAGCAACATTAAGTATTTATGATCTGGACTGGAATGAGCCTTTCATCCATATTATGAAAGATGGCGGTAGGGACACTGCCAGGAATATTTGTACAAAACAACATGTTGATATACATATCCCGCAGATACAGTCAGACCAGGAACCTGAATTGATAGAATGCAATTTGCGGGCTGAAGATAAAGAGATTGTGTTAAGAGATGACCATGGAATAGATGAATTGAAGAATTTTTCAAAACGTTTAATTAGATGTCCTTATGTGGTAAAGGTGGTTAATTCTCTGCCGTTTAATTCGCGTGAGCGTAAATTCATTAGAAGGATACGTGAAAATGGTTTGATTGAAATTGTTTTGCCCTGGACAGATAAAGGGTATGGTGTTGTAGTTAAGACTACGGGAAGGACACTCAGAGAAACGGAAAGGATAGGGGAGATTATAGAAGAGAAATATGGGGGAATATAAGGTTATTCAATGGTTCTTACATCATCTTCGGCAAGATATGTTGGTTTAGAGTTTCCATATTCAGAAATGTACTCGGATACTCCGCCATCCCGGATGTCGATTTTGCTATCAAGATTGTCTGCCAAAGTCAGATAGATATACATCGGATCGCTGTCTGGATCAGCACCACCAATCCAAAACTAGAATAACTCATTAAGGTTCCGGTCAATACCTCAAAGATGGTATTGATGAAATGGCGGTTGGACAGAAACGTGGGAAAAACGCCCCCCAATGCGCCTATGTCAGTGCAGCATGGCTGATTGGGAAGGAAGTAAGGGATATAGGCATAGGAAAGAACATGGCAAAAAGTGTCGCTTAACGGCCAGTTAAGCGACACTTTTTTTACGAAAAAATTCATTTCTGTAACGGTTCCGATTATATCATCATTTCTAATGGGTGTCAACTGCGTCCAATTGCCATTTTTCCCAGGAAATATAAAAGATTTTCTTAAGTTTCCCCTGTAAATTGAAAGGTGGAAGTATCCGGTGCCTGCATGGTGCTGCAGAGAATGTTCGCTTAACTGGCCGTTAAGCGAACATTTTTTGTAAGGCTGTGAAGGAAAAGCCAGATGCCCTGCGGTGCATTTGGGTGTATCCTTCCCTTTGGAATGGAGTTGATGGTTTATGTGGTGTGTGGTACATGTGAAAGGCCGGGAAGAAAAGAATACCGAA
>RAYB01000112.1 GCA_003669055.1 bacterium 1XD21-70 | reverse complement strand
TGAGCCGTCCCCAGCAGCATAGACATCTAAAACGAAAGGATTCTATCCGGTTCTTAGTTTTTCTGGCTTTTTCTTCCATTCAGACTGGCAGAAAAGTCTTTTCTGCCACTGCCATGGCTGTGTGGTTATTTATTCAAAAACAGCTATGCTGCTTTCGGATCTGTTTGATGCTGCCTGTAGTATTCCTCCGGTGTCAGATAGCCGTTTGCTTCGTGGATACGCTTCCGGTTATAAAATATCCATATATACTCGAACACTGCGGCTTTGGCTTCCTCCCTTGTCCGGAAATGTTGTCCGCTTAGCCATTCCTGCTTTAACTTCCCCCAGAAGCTTTCCATCGGGGCGTTGTCCCAGCAGTTCCCTTTCCGGCTCATGCTGCTGATAAATCCGTGTTCTTTTGCCAGTGCCTGATAATCCAGAGAGCAGTACTGGCTTCCCCTGTCAGAGTGCAGGATACAACCCTCTGTGGCCTTTGTATGGCAGATGGCATCCTTAAGCGCTGATATCACCAGATCTTTCGTCATGCGTCCGTCCATGGATATGCCGACTATCTTATCCCCGCACAGATCCATCACTCCGGCAAGATACAGCCAGCCTTCATCCGTTGGGATATAGGTAATGTCACTTACCATTTTCTGACCGGGCCTGTCAGCGTCAAAATCCCTGTTCAGGATATTTTCTGCCACCGGAAGGTCATGCCTTGAATTCGTTGTTGCTTTATATTTTTTATGGCTTTTTGACCGTATGCCGTTTTCACGCATGATGCGTTCTATACGCTTGTGGTTGACCGGCTTTTCTGCTCTCCGGTTTATTTCATGGGTTATCTTTCTGCCGCCATAGGTGTTTCGTGATGCCCCGTGGATCCGTATGATCTCTTTCAGAAGGGATTCATTCTCCATACAGCGCAGACTTTTGGAACGTTTCCGCCATGCATAATAACCGCTTTTTGAAACCTGAAGCCACTGCGCCATCTTCGCAATCCGGTATCCAGAGCGGTTCTGCTCCATGTAAAGGTAACGGATCACTTCAGGTTCTTGGCAAAGAAGGCGCTTGCTTTTTTTAGGAATTCATTTTCCTCTTCCAGATCCTTTATGCGCTTTTTCAGAGCGCGCAGTTCGGCGTCCTCCTGATGGAGGTTTCCACTGCCCACAAATGGTTCTGCAGGATGCTCCTTAAAGCGGGACATCCATGAATACAGGGTATTTACGTTGACCCCAAGCTCCCTTGCAACCTGAGCTGCGGGTAAACCGGACTGTACCCTCTTACATGCTTCTTCTTTGAATTCGATACTGTATGTCTGTGCCATGATCTCTCCTCCTGACTTTCTGGATAGATTATACCACTCGTTCTATG
>RAYB01000111.1 GCA_003669055.1 bacterium 1XD21-70 | reverse complement strand
TAGCCTCCTAATAGGAGGCGGTTGTCTTTTTTTCTTTAACTCAGGTTTTCGATGTAGTATAATAGTGCTATACGAAAGTGAGGTTTTTTCTTATGATGGGGAAAAAAGATTATTCAGAACGTTCTCAGGTGCAGATTGCAAGCCTGGATGACCTCGTCCCTTCCGGCCATCTGGTTCGCAAGCTGGAAGAAGCCATTGATTTAAGCTTTATTTATGACGAGGTCAAAGATCTCTACAAACCTTATGGCAGGGAAAGCATTGATCCGGTTGTATTAATGAAAATCGTTATCCTCCAATACGTGTTTGGCATCCCTTCTATGCGCAAAACCATCAAAGAGATTGAAGTGAATCTTGCTTACCGCTGGTATCTGGGATACGGCCTGTATGAGGATATCCCTCATTTCTCTACTTTTGGAAAGAACTATACCAGACGATTTAAGGATACGGATCTTTTTCAAAAGATATTCTCCCGGATTCTAATGGGGGTGGATGCCTGTGGTTTCCTGGATACGGAAAGCCTTTTTATCGATGGCACCCACATCAAAGCCAGTGCAAACCCTCATAAATACCAGAATGAAACCATGGAAAAAGAAGCCCGGTGTTACGAAAAGGAGCTGCTGGAGGAAATAGAGAAGGACAGGCTGGAGCATGGAAAAAAGCCATTGAAAGAAAAAGGGCCCACGCCACAGACCATAAACAAAAAGGTCAGCGCTACCGATCCTGACAGTGGCTGGTTCCATAAAGGGGAACACAAGCAGGTGTTCGCTTATGCAGCCAATACCTGTTGTGACAAAAATAATTATGTCATAGATTTTGAAGTGACAGCGGGGAATGCCCACGACAGTGTATCCTTCTGGGAACTGTACCGGAGAGTAAGCGGACGGGTAAAATATCCCAAATACTATGTAATGGATGCAGGCTATAAGATACCAGCAATCGCAAGAAGGCTAATCGAGGATGGAAAGGTTCCGGTTATGCCCTATAAACGCCCAATGACAAAGAAAGGGTATTTTCGAAAAAGCGATTATGTATATGATGAATACTTTGACTGTTATTTATGCCCAAATAACCAGATACTAAAATACAGCACAACAAACCGTGATGGATACCGAGAATACAAAAGCGAAGGAAAAAAGTGTAAGGATTGTCCGTACCAAAACCAATGTACAGGAAGCAAAGACCATGTAAAGGTGGTAAGCCGCCATGTATGGGAGGGGTACATGGAAGAGGTGGAGGAGATCCGTCATCAGACAGGGATGAAAGAAATCTATCAGAAACGGAAAGAAACCATCGAACGGGTCTTTGCAGACGGAAAAGAAAAACATGGAATGAGATATACACAGTACAGAGGATTGGCAAAAGTGACAATGG
>RAYB01000110.1 GCA_003669055.1 bacterium 1XD21-70 | reverse complement strand
TTGGACCTGTTGACAATCTCCTTTTCCCATGTTTATTTTGGCATATTTTTTTCTGTAATAGAATAGAAGGGCTGGTAAATCCGGTTTTTACACCGCTTTTACCAGCCTTTTAAGATTTAATGCAGTTGCCGATAAGAGGCATTCTTCCGTTGCTTTCTCAAGGCCTCTTTTCTGTATCTTATTCAGTTTATGTTCTCGTTTTAAAACGGCAAATGTTCCTTCTGCCCATATTTTCCTCAGCCGCATGATCCTCAGATAACCGCTGGTTCCTACTTTCCGGTTATTTCGGTAAAAAGCTGGATAATAAGCACTGGCATTAATCCTGACTGTTCCCAGGCCTGTGGCACATGTCGCATACATCGGGCATGTTTTACATTGTTTTTTTGAACGGCTATATAAACGGTAATAGTTCTGCGTTGCTCTCTTATAGATCAGTTTCTGGAATTCCAAATATTCTCCCTGCATACATACAAAATGGTCTTTTTCCGCATCATAGCGGAAGCCTTTTTTTATTGCATTATTCTGGTATTCCCGTATGGCTGTATATCCATTGATTCCTAATAACTCCAGCCCTCTGTGCACGGCTCCTATATCATATCCTCCATCTAAGCCAATCTCCTGGTATTCGCAAGGCTGTCCCTTCAGATGAGTCAGGATAATGTCACTTTCCCGCTGATTAGCAGGATAACAGTCAACCCCTGTGATAATTCCATGACTGGTATCTACGGTCATTTCAGTTAAATACCCCAGCCCCTTTTTCCGTGCCTGATGGATATAACCACACTCCGGATCGGTGCTGCTCTTCAGAGATTCTTTCTCTGTTTCTACATTTTCTGGTTTTTTATAACCCGGCATAGAAGAAAGTCCCGTTTCCAGTTCCTCCATATATTTTATAGTGGAACGCTGGATTGCCTCGACTGTCTCGTAACGGCTCGCCCAGGATACATTAGAAGGAAGAAAGGAACCATCAGCAACACCCGTTTCTCCCGATACAATTCCAAGCTGTACACACTTTAGCACAATTTCATTAAAAATTTCCCGAAATATACCGGCATCTTTAAAACGTCGTTTTCTATTCTGGCTAAAAGTGGAATGATCCGGCACTCTATGCATGAGATCAATCTCGCAAAACCAGCGGTAAGCAAGATTAAGTGATACTTCCTCTTCGAGTCTCCGTTCTGATTTAATCCCATAGAGATAACCGATCAGAAGCATTTTTATCAGAATAACCGGATCAATCGATTTTCTTCCAACATTGGAATAATAGGGGGCTGCTTTTTCGTATATGAAACCAAAGTTTACATGGTCTTTAATTTGTCTCAAAAGATGATCTTCTGGAATCATAGAATCGATATCCAGAATTGCCATTTGAATTTGTCCGTTCTGTTTTCCCATCATAAAAATGCCCTCCTCAATTGATATCTTAATTATACCATACAAAAGGTCATTTTTGTTTAGTTTGTCAACAG
>RAYB01000109.1 GCA_003669055.1 bacterium 1XD21-70 | reverse complement strand
GGGAATGTGAAACTTTTTCTGTAAATGATGTTATGAAAGGTCTTCTATGATAAAATAAATTATCATAAGGAGGCCTTTTACTATGGCAAGAGAAAAGAAACCAGTACACAGAGTGCAAATGACCGAAGGAAAGCGCAACATCATTCACCAGCTCCTAGAGGAATACGGTATCCAGTCAGCGGAAGACATCCAGGATGCTCTGAAAGATCTTCTTGGAGGAACCATCAAAGAGATGATGGAAGCGGAAATGGATGACCATTTAGGATATGAAAAATCAGAACGTTCTGACAGCGATGATTATCGCAATGGTTATAAACGTAAAAAAGTAAACAGTCGTTATGGTTCTATGGAAATTGAAGTTCCACAAGACAGAAAATCAACCTTTGAACCTCGGGTAGTGAAGAAACGGCAGAAAGACATTTCAGATATTGACCAGAAGATTATTTCTATGTATGCGAAAGGTATGACAACCCGGCAGATTTCAGAAACCATCGAAGATATTTATGGCTTTGAAACGTCAGAAGGTTTTATATCAGATGTTACAGACAAGATCCTTCCACAGATTGAAGACTGGCAGAACCGTCCTTTGGACGAAGCTTATCCAATCCTGTATATTGATGCAATTCACTATTCAGTTCGTGGTAATGGAGTGATTCGGAAGCTTGCAGCGTATGTAATTCTTGGGATTAATGCAGAAGGGAAGAAAGAAGTTCTTACCATCAGCATTGGAGAAAATGAAAGTTCGAAGTATTGGCTTTCTGTTTTAAATGAGTTAAAAAATCGTGGCGTAAAAGATATCCTGATCATCTGTGCAGATGGACTTACCGGTATCAAAGAAGCAATTGCTGCAGCATTCCCTAAGGCAGAATATCAAAGATGTATTGTTCATCAGGTAAGAAACACCCTGAAGTATGTTCCAGATAAAGACAGGAAAGCCTTTGCCGCAGACCTAAAAACGATCTATCAGGCCGCAGATGAGAAAAAAGCGCTGGACGCACTGGAACGCGTGGCAGCGAAATGGACGCCAAAATATCCGAATTCCATGAAACGGTGGAAAGACAACTGGGATGCCATTTCTCCGATTTTCAAATTTTCCGTAACTGTCAGGAAAGTGATATACACAACCAATGCGATTGAATCACTAAATTCCACTTACCGGAAACTGAACCGTCAGAGAAGCGTATTCCCCAGTGATACAGCCCTGTTGAAAGCCCTGTATCTGGCAACCTTTGAGGCCACAAAAAAATGGACTATGCCACTGCGCAACTGGGCGCAGGCGTATGGGGAGTTAAGCATCATGTATGAAGGACGTCTGCCGGAATAAACATAAAGTTATCCTCAAGCACGGATGATATCGGTCATCCGTGCTTGACATGCCCATCTATAACTGATATATATAAAGCAAGGGCGAAAAGCTCATTTTTAAGCTTTTCGCCCATCATTATCATAGAAGATCTGTATTTACAGACTTTTCTTCATAGTCTC